>NZ_JBALPP010000113.1:0-331 GCF_036965425.1 Neobacillus drentensis
TGTCGAAAATTCCAATTGTAAAAATTGACAAAAAAAGCTGGAAGGCAGGAAAAAAATACCCTGTTTTATTTTATAATGGACTTGCCATTTTTCAAAAGCAAAAATTTATAAATAATCTTAGTTTTAATGACGCGCTCTTAATGAGTTGGCTGACAGAAAAGAAGATTTCACTAGAAGAGAATATTAATGAAAATGGGAAGCTTTTGGCGGCAGTTAAACTGGAAGCTCCAAAAATGAAGGTGAAATTCGAGAAAGGAACACCCTCCCCCAAGTTTTCTATTGAATTATCTATAAAAGGAGATTTGCTGGAAAAAGTTGACCGAGTAAATTT
>NZ_JBALPP010000113.1:386-35892 GCF_036965425.1 Neobacillus drentensis
GATGAAATAAAAAGAAAAGTGGTAACCCTTTATTTGGATGGAGTTGAGAATAAGACAGATCTATTGAATGTAGGTGAAAAATGGTACAGAAAACGGCCGAAAAAATTTTCAGCTTTAGAAAAACATGACGGTTTTTATTTGGATAAAAACTCCTTAACGGACATTAAGGTTAAGGTAGAAATGTTTCATTTTAATAATTATTTATATTATCAAAGAGAAGAGTTATTCTCTAAGTGAAATTAGGGAAAGTAGATCATTGAGAAGGAAGTGCTGTATTGTGGCATACAAAATAAAAGACACGATGATATCGGAAACAGACATTAAAAAAAGAGTAAAGAAACTTGCTGAGGAAATTGAAGCAGATTTTAACCATGAACCGTTAGTCTTAATCATTGTTCTAAAAGGTTCGTTTGTTTTCGCTGCGGATCTGATCCGAGAATTGAAGGGGAATGTTAAGGTCGATTTTATCTCGGTTTCAAGTTACGGAGATGAGACGGAAACCACAGGAAAGGTAAGACTTTTGAAGGATCTGGACGCAAATATCACGAACCAGAATGTTGTGGTTGTGGAGGATATTATTGATAGCGGACTGACATTAAATTTCCTCAGAGACCATTTGAAAACACATAAGCCAAAACAAATCAAGATTTGTACTCTGTTAGACAAGCCCGAACGGAGAAGAGTTGATTTGCCAGTAGATTATGTCGGCTTTGTCATTCCCGATGAATTCATTGTTGGCTATGGTATAGATTATGCGCAAATGTATCGGAATTTACCCTATATTGCAACAGTGGAAGAATGCTAGCCAAATTAAAGCCTTCACTGCCATAATAAGTGAAGGCTTTTCATTATTATTTAGACGAAGTGATTTCAGTAGCGTCCATTATTTTTAGTAGATGGCGAACAGCATAGGCAAAGCCATCTTCATCATTTGTCTTTGTGACAATATCTGCTTTTTGCTGAACATGAAGCGGGGCGTTTCCCATCGCAACCGATGTGCCAGCGACTTCAAATTGAGCGAGGTCATTGCCTCCGTCTCCAAACGCAATAATTTCATCAAATGAAAGATTCATCAATTTTTGGTATCGCAACAGTGCTTTTCCTTTATGTGCTTCACTTGAGGTTATTTCGACATTATTAGGAAAAGACGAGGCCATTGATATATCAAATTTTCCGGTTAAGGCTTTTCTTACCTCTTCTACTTTTTCCAATTGATCAAAGTGTGTTAAAGCGATAACTTTATAGATTTTTAAATTATCTTTTTCAAAGATTTCATCATAATTGAATTCTTGAAAAAGAATATCAAGTTCTGTTTTCGTTTTACCATGTAAGGGAGGCAATGTGGAAGGAAAGCCGCCGTAATTGGTATAGACAAGAATGCCCACACCAATATTTTGTATTAGCGAGAATATTTCTTTATATTCAGAAATTGAAATAGTTGCTTCAAAAAGCAATTCACGTTTGCTGGAATATAAATTTGAGCCATTAATACAAAAAATGGGAACCTCCATTTTTTGTATTGCTTTTAATTTGATCACGTCTGCGTAAGCTCTGCCTGTGTTCAAAATGAGGCAATGTCCAAGATCTTGTAGTTCGTTTAAGGCTTTAATATTATCTTCAGATATTTCCTGCTCAGAATTTAACAAAGTTCCGTCTAGGTCGATGGATAAACATTTCATAGTTCCATATGTTCCTTTCTACTGTTTTTAAAATTACTATACCAGATTAATCGGCAAGTAGATTGTAAAGTTTTACAGAAATTAATGCTACAATACAAAAAAAGAGAGGTGCGAAAATGAACATAAACAATATACTAGTCGTCAGCCCAATGTTTATAGAGCTGAAGGCGTTAATAGAAAAAGAAAAACTACATAATAATTTTCGTTTTAAATCCGAAGAAGAGATGTTACAGAACGATATAGGCTGGGCGGATGCTTTGGTAACTTTTAATTTAAAATCCGATTATGATTACAGTCATGTAAAATGGGTTCATTCCCTTGGGGCGGGGGTCGACCGCTTTTTATTTCAAAAGGACTGGAATGAAGAGGTATTGTTAACAAGGACGATTTGTTCATTCGGGCAAAGGATTGCTGAATATTGTTTAAGCTATATTCTAAAAGATTTGCAGTTTCACGAAGAATTTCGAGTATTAAAGCAGCAAAAAAACTGGCTGCCGAAGACACCGAAATTATTAAATAAACAAAAAGTCATAATCTATGGAACTGGAGAAATTGGGCAGACAACAGCGAGGATATTATCTGGATTAGGTATGGAAGTTTATGGCGTTTCCTTAAGTGGAAGAGCTAAAGAAGATTTCAAAGAGGTCCTAACAGTTGATTCACATCTTTCACACCTTAAAGAGATGAATTATATCATCAATACTCTACCTTTGACAGAACAAACGGCCTCATTCTTTAATGAACCTATTTTTAAACAATTGTCAAATGCGGGTTTTATAAATGTAGGGAGAGGGGCATCAATTAGTGAGGAGGCGCTCCTTAAAGCAATAGATGATAACCATGTCAGCTTCGCAGTTCTTGATGTTTTCCCACAAGAGCCGCTCCCGAAGGATAACCCTTTATGGAATCATCCAAGGGTTTATGTCACACCTCATATCTCGGCGGTTACCACACCAGAGGAGGGTGTCGTATGTTTTCTTGAAACGTTAAAAAATCTGGAAGAAAATAAGCCTTTACCTAATAAAGTTGATTGTAAACGAGGGTATTAAAAATTATTTGGGATTTTTAAAAAGAATTATATGGTTGTCCTATACGAAAATATTATCATCTTCATATAATGTTTTTACAACATTGTATGGATTGGAGGTGACAATAATGGACGATCAAGAACCAGACCAATTTCAGTATGAAGTATATGAACCCATTGGATTAGTAGTGAATTCTTTATTTTTTGTCATGTCCATTGTCATTATTGGTATAGATTTTATTATGGGTAAGTAGTGGTATATATAAAATAAACAGCCCCAGTTCCGCAAGCGACTGGGGTTTTTAATGTTATTATAAAATATTATTTTTTTATTATTTAGAGTGTTTGTCAAAGAGCAGTTATACAAAAAAATCCGACATTATTAGTCAATTCTAGTGTTTCGGACACCAAATGTGTCGATGAAAAATCTGTCAATATTCACAATGCTGTAACAAGTTTTCCGAGATGATGGAAAAATTCGGAGATAATAGAAGTATAGAGAAAATGAAAAAATATGAGGTGGAGGGAAATGGATAAGAAAAAGTGGATTGCAATGCTATTGGCAGGAGGAAGGGGGACGAGATTAGAGCAGCTTACAAATAATATCGTTAAACCAGCAGTACCATTTTGGCGGAAAATACCGGATCATTGATTTTAGTTTGAGTAATTGTAAAAATTCAGGAATCGAATGGCCGATTTTAAAGGAATATTTGATTCAGGATGAGAAAAAAGAATTCTCTTATAGGGATTTTGGCAAGGATATAATTCCAACGATGCTGACCGATGGATTGCAGATGTATGTTTACCAATTTAATAATTATTGGAAGGATGTAGGTACTGTCCATAGTTATTGGCAAGCCAACCTAGACCTTTTAAATAAGGAAAAAAATATTTTTATGCAAAACTCGGAGTGGAAAATCCATACTGTTGAGAAAAATGTTCCGCCATTATATTTAGCCGAAAGTGCCAAGGTGTACCACAGTATATTAAGCGAGGGCTGTGAACTGTCAGGGACCATTGAAAAGTCTGTAATCTTTAGCGGAGTAAAGATAGCAAAGGGTGCTTCGATAAAAAACTCTGTCATTTTACCAGGTACGATTGTAGAAGAAAATGTATGGATCGAAAATGCCGTCATAGGAAGCAATTCCGTAATTAAGAATGGTGTGATTATGGTCTCATCGAACCCTGAAGAGCATTTAATGCTGGTTGGCAATCATAAAACAATCGATCCAACTCTTCAAGAGATGGAATTAATGAATAGGGAAAATTCAGTTTTATCCTAAAAAATCACATTTAAAAAGGGTAACCCTAAAAAAATGTAATAGGTTACCCTTTTTAAATTATTGGTTTTTTTTGTTCTCTCTTGCTGCATTTTTCTGTGCTTTTTTACTTAGGCCTGACTCGGATCCAAATTCGGTGTCGCTCCCACCCGTGTGCGGCTGCTTTCGATTATTATTGCGATTTGTCATAGTGATAGTGCCTCCTTTCATTATGTACATTTGTTATTAGCTTGCTCCAATGCTATGAAGGAAGCCTTTAATATCATCTGTTTTTATATAAAAGTTATTCGTTGGAAAGAAGGTAACAAATTGGAATTAAAAGGGAAAATCAGTACATAATTATATTATGTAAACTGATTTATCAAAAAAACTGCCACAACAATGGCAGCTATTATTCTATTTGTTCCTTCGGCATATCCATTTTATCAACCGCAATCTTTAAATCATCATTCTTAATGTGCGTATAGATCATCGTCGTTTGAATCGATGAATGGCCTAACTGGCGTCTTAACTTTGGCACATCATTTATTTCAGCATGATATCTGGTTGCAAATGAATGACGCAGCTTATGTACGGATAATGACGGTTTGCCAAATGCAGCAGCATATTTTTCAATAAGATTTTCAACGGCTCTAACTTTTAATCTTCGTGATTTTACTTTAGGACCAGTTGGTCCACTAACAAATAATGATTTTTCATTTTTATCAACATTGTATTTGGCAGTTCTGACTGCTAAATATTCTTGGAGGTCAGCCATAGCTACTTGGCTAAAATAAACGAATTGTTCTTTATTTCCTTTTCGGATAACTCGTACACAATACTTGTTATAATCAATATCGTCTAAATCAATTCCGACCAGCTCTGAAAGGCGAAGTCCAGATCCTAGTATTAACGATACAATTGCAGTATCACGTTCTTTATTTAATTGATAAAAGTAGGATAATCTCTTGTTTTCTTTGTTCATTTCACCATAATCATTGGCAATAAATAAGCGGAATTTCTCGTATTCATCACCAAGTAGAATCTTTCCTTCCATTTTCGTAGCTTTCGTTTCCATGCTTTCTTTAACTTCATTAAAATCAATTTTCGCCATGATATTCCGATTAATATAAGGTTTTAACTCCGATGTCTCAGCAATATTTTGAAGGTAGTTGAACAAGGATTTTAATGCGGATAATTTACGATTTACGGTCAGTTCTTTATTATTTAATTGGAAGTGCAAAAAGTTAAGAAATCCGTCAATCTCTATCACAGTCAATCGTTCTAGGCGATCTAACGGAATATCTTCAATGCTACCTTCAAATAGACCTTCACTAAGCATCCAATTAAAAAAGATTTTGTAATCATGGCAGTAATTATACAGGGATGCGGTCGAAAGATTTCGTAATTTATGATTTATGTACTCTTCAACATACCACGGCAATTCTTGGAGCAAGGCTTGAAGTTTTTTAAATTTTTCTTGTTTTGCCTGATTAACCATAATAACACCTCCTTCAGTATTTTACTTCATGATATAAACTGCGTCAAATTTATATTTTACGCAGTTTATATTTTTGAGATTAAAGTATTAAAATATATCTAACGTCAATTGTTCATTTAACTCACTGTTATCCCAGCGTCTCTTGAATTCAAGAAACTGTTCTAACGTATTAATTTTTCTACCATATATTTTATGAAACAAAATATGAACTTGTCAGGGTTTTTGTTTTGAAATGCTTTTGGTGAAGTATGAACCATAAAAACGCCGACTGGTCTTTACACCAATCGGCGTCCCGTGGCACCTAATTGTACAACGACAAGAAAATGGTTACATAACGTTCATTTTGCACCCTATTTCTTTCGGAACGACAAGAAAAATTGAAATCAAAAATACTGTGTATGAACAAAAAAAATAGAACCTACGCAAGGTTCTATTTGAATAATAATATCTGTTTCGTTTAAAAATGGTTCTTTTTATTCTTTGATAAATTCCTTTGTACTTCTCACTGTATCAATTGGCCGAACTAATTTTTCTATTTCTGTACGTTTAGGCTCTAAAAATGGAGGTAAAGATAATTTTTCCCCAAGCGTTTCATAAGGTTCATCTCCCATAAAACCAGGACCCTCTGTAGCAAACTCGAATAAAATTTGCGGTGCCACTCTTGCGTATAAGGACTCAAAAAAGTGACGATTTACATAACCGGATGTATGGAATCCAAAACTACTCATCCGTTCAATCCATTCTTCTAAAACAGAGCGATCCTCTACACGGAATGCCGCATGGTGAACTGTTCCAAAACCTTGTCGAGCTTCAGGAAGAATGGCATTATATTCTACAATGACCGAAGCACCATTCCCGCCTTCCCCCACTTCAAATAAATGGAATGATCCTTCTTGATCTGTCTCTTTAAATAATAGAACTTTTTCCATCATTTCTTTAAAATAATCAAAGTTCGCAATACGGATAAAAACAGGTCCTAAACCAGTAATGGCATATTCAAGTGGAATTGGACCTTTTTGCCATGGTGTGCCGGATTCTACCCCTTTATTGAATTCATCTGAAATCAATTGATATTGCTGATCGTCAAAATCAATGAAAGAAAGGGTTTTCGTGCCAAATTGCTCTTTGATTCCAGTATGTTTGACTTCTAAACGATCAAAACGCTTTACCCAATAGCTTAATGCTTCATCACTCGGTACACGGAAAGATGTCTTTGAAATCTCGTTAGTACCATGTACGCCTTTCGGAATGCCTGGGAAATCGAAGAAAGTCATGTCTGTGCCTGCGCTTCCTTTATCATCTGCAAAGAATAGATGATAGGTTTGAATATCATCTTGATTGACCGTTTTTTTAACTAAACGCATACCTAAAACATTGGTGAAAAATTCATAGTTCTTTTCTGCACTGCTAGTAATAGCTGTTACATGGTGTATTCCTTTTAGATGGTTCATTATATATCCCTCCTGGATTTATTTTAAAATTAAGGGTCTTAACTTTTCTTCTATCTCTTTTCAATATTGTTCCAACAATGGTGGTAAACCACTATTTATCATCATAAACTTCCAAATATTTATCTTGAATTCGAGATATCGCTTTAAAAAAAATGCACTTTTAAACTTTATTCTTTACTTTTTACAATGTGTTCACCAATGTCCATGAATAGCTTTAGATATTTGAGCATTTCCTCTCCATTTAGTACACCCCCTATTAAAATCTCAAATTAAAATATCTTGAATATGAGATAATAATATTACTTTTAAATTTCTTTGTCAATACCCGAAGGATAAAGTTTCAAATTGCTAACAAGTTTAATAACTTCCTCTTCCTTCTGAAAAAACTTGTATATTTTCGGCCAATGAAAAATATAGAATCATCGATTCACAACTTTAACAAAAGTTTATCCAATTCACGTACTTGATCATAGGCTTTTAACAGGTGTACTGGAACGAGTGTTCTTCCATGTTCCCACGCGTTCTCTTCGACTTCTGCTAAAAGCTGCTTCTTTTCTTCTTCTTTGCCATAATAGAGAGTCTTTAAAACTCGTGGATTTTTCCTGAATTCTAAGTAATAACCAATCTGATGGTAAAGAATAATTTTCGCAAAGTTTTCATCTGTTTCTCTAACTTTAAAGTTGATTTTAGCGTTATAGCCGTTAATTTGGATGTAGTTAAACTTAATCGTATTGGTCGAAACGTTATAACTCATCGGTGCTTTGAGTTTATCGCTGAATTCAACATTTAATTTTAGTTTTAGCTCTTGTAGTGTATTTATAATGATTTTCTCAATATCCCAAATATATAGCATGTATCTTTACCCTTCCTATCAACAAGCGCTTGAAAATCTTATCTTGCTGCAATTTATTAAATCTTTGATTGCTAGTCTTCATTTTTTAACAATAAAATACTCGGCCTATTGTAACAAGAGCCAATTTTCATAATTTGTTTTTGCAACTAACTTCCTCCTTTTTGAAAAAAAGTTAAGCTTCCCAGATAGATTTCCAACTTCTTTACTACATATGAAGAAAATGATTGGTTACACTATAGAAACGAAAAAAACAGAAAGGAGGAAAAAGCTGTGATACGGAAACTTATGGTCTTTTTCTTCTTTGCCGGCTACCTTTTCACAGGTGCCCTTCACACTGACGGCCAGCCGCCTCCGGATCCCGTCAGGATGGGTATGAAAGAAGGCTTTTATGAAGGTATCCGTTCGGGGCTTGAAGACCGGCACAATTTTAGGATCTCCCGAGCTTGGCAGCAGGTACCACCATCCCAGCTGAGTTTAGACAACAAGAAGGAGATCGCTCGCCCCCTCATGAAAATAGGACTTCTCCGCCAGGTGTCCCTCTTTTTTTCCTCTGAGGAGAAATTCAACGCCTACCTTCATGCCCATCCGGAAATGAATGCAGTACAGGCGGCCGAGCGAATACTCGGTCAAAGGTTTGTGAGAGCGTACAAAAGCAGCTTCCAAAAGGGTTATGAAAAATCACTTACTGCTTCACCCGAAAAGGCGGCAAACTACGCAGCCATATTGAACACGAAAAAATGAAAAAAGAGAAAACAAAAAGGGCAACTCTATGGATGCCCTTTGACCTCCTTTGTTAGATGCCTTTGAATCAAACTATGGACCAGAGGAAGGTGCTGTCTGCTTGACTTTATTGGCATTTTACTTCAAAGTAATCCCCAAAAAAGCGGACGTCCCATACCTGAGACGTTCGCTCATATTCGATTAATTATTAACCGCACTACTCAATTTTATTAAATACATATCTCTAACGAACTCATCACCAGATGCAAAGGAGTGTGTATGACCAAAAATGATATAGCCCCCATCTTTTGTTTGAATAATATCAATGCCCCATTCATGTAAGGATTCACTTCCTAGTGGGCGATACCATTCCGTTCTACCGTCTTTCCCTACCTTAACAACAAATAAATCCGTATCTTGTTTCCAAAATCCTTCTGCTTCATCAAGAAAGTAACCTTTTGTTGAGAATGTTTCAGAAGCTCCGACCATTATATAGCCGTCTGATAATACCTCGACAAATATTGGATGTAATTCGTGATATATATGGCCCCACGTTCTCGAACTGCAGTGCAATTTTTTGCCCTATTCAAAAGTGCGGCGCGATGGCCAAGAGCCTTGCAACTTGCGTATCAGGATAATTTGGCCCGTATGATAAGCGTCATGGAGAATGAGGCTGTTCAGCCACTCGTCTAATGGACGATTAGTAACAAGAGCTTGCAATTGGTCAACGTTTAAATTCGCAATACGCTTACGGATGCCAATATGGACGCTTTTTAGCCTATTTTGCGTGGCTTTCCAATCGCTCTCCGTTTTCGAAGCGACTGCGAACGTATCGTCATTCGTCAACCCTTCCGGATACTGCGATTCCTCACCGGTAATTCTTTTCAGCAACCGTTCCTTGTAAAAAATCAAATGCTCAACTGTCTCCCAAATCGTGTTCGCATGCTCGCCAGCCGGTCGCCAATCTGCTTGCTCCGCCGTAAGCGCTTTGAGTGCGTCAGCGAGCGGCGGATACCAATCTTCTTTATCGTAGCAAAAGTCCCAGTTTTGAAGTAACGATTCCGTTCTGTTCATTCCAAATCCTCCTTAGCGCGTATTGTAACCATCTAAACATATATTTTACCATAAAATTCTAATTCCTTCTTCTACTAAACCGCCCCGTTCGTACCACAAGAAAAAAAGGATCGCTCCAGCAATCCTTTCTTAAACTCTAGCACCCGATAGTTTAAGTGTAATCCTTCATAATCTCTTCTTCATCTTAATATAACTCCAATCCCTAATAAGTGTTGTTCCAGAATCCAGAACAATACAAAAAGTCGCCTTCTTATTCAAGAAATGAGCCTGATTGCGGAAGATCAAAATTTAACTATAAGGAAGCTGAACCATTAACTTTGCTTCCCCTCCCCCTTTTTTTATGTAAATCATAAAAATTATTTAGTAAAAGCTTTTAGAACTTCACCTAGTTCCTTCATTTTCCTAAGCCAATTATATTGTTCAGCTTCTTTAATTTCGAAGTACCTGGAATTCTTTATAAGGTTTGAGATTTGCTTATTTGACCATTCGTATAGTTGCTAATTTAGCATAATGCATGTTATTGGATATTGGCTGGATTCGTTCTTTTTATTTTTATGTTTTTTATAAATGCAATAAGTAAAAGAAACAGAGGGAGTACAACTTCAAAAGAAAAAAAGTAAAAAATTCCACTTTTAGATAAAAAAGAAACTAGTTGCTGATAACTAGTTGCTACCCAAAAACCAAATATTATTTGTAGAAAACCAAATGGGAGGACAAATGGCTTATAATCTTTTACGTCTAAGCACTGAGCTGCCCCAAGTACGAGCACATAATAAATGGCTGAAATTTTTATAAATATTCCAGTAACCCATATAGCCATTACAATCGATTCAAGATGCTCAAAAAATTGAAAGAGACTGATATACCTAGCAACATTCATTACTGGATATATCTGTTCTTTAATAGTATCATCCATTATAAAAATCGTAATTAAATTTGTAAACACCATCGTTAGCACAACTGTTACAACAGAAATTAAGCCCCATTTCCGTCCCTTTTCTGGATTTTTCAAAAATGGAAGAAAAAAACTAATATATATAAAGTCACCTAGCCATGATTGAATTGGAATCGCACCTTGTAAAGATGGTAAAATACCATTTCCCATAATTGGAAGTATATTTTGGACTTTCATATCGGGTAAAAGAAGAATCCCCATTATCAGGAGGGGAAAAATAAATAATGGAAAAAAAGTTTGTGTCACACGTGCTAACAATTCTAGTCCTCCATATGCTACAGACGCGCAGACTAAAACCAGACTAACTATTACCACTAGTAGTGGAGTCTTGGGAAGGAAGTTTGCAATAAACTCAGCATACTCACGTAAGACAATTCCATTCAAAAACAGATGGAAAAACAAAAAAATATAACCAAGAATCTTGCTTGCAAGCTTTCCAATTAAATGTTCGCTATACTGAACAATGTTTTGCTTAGGATAATAAGTATTCAGTTTCAAGAGAATAAACACCACTAAAAAACCAATAATCGACGCCCATATCGGTGATAGCCAAAGATCTTGTTTTGCGTCTTTTCCTGCAACTGCTGGAAGGGACAAAATAGATGTGGCCAATACGATAATGTATAATATCATACCCATCTGAAGAGCTGAGATTTTCCCTTTTTCGATCATTATCTATTTATCCCCTTTATTCTCCAATTGTCTTATGTTTATTTTTCCTCTTCAGTGTAATTGTAATAACCTTACGACCTTATTATTTATTGTCTTGAGATCCCTCTTGTTCAACTAGAGACTCTTGCTTTCCATATTATTTCCCCTTTAGATAGTCTAAAATAGGAAATTTTTACGTTTGTATTTTTTACTAAATAATGTTTTTTATACAAATCACCAAACCCTACCTGAAATAGCTAGACCTCTACCTTTAGACAAAATAAATGAGTCTGAGTGGTTTATAGATACATATTGTTTTCCACTTGTACAAAAGCAAGCATAAATTAAACGTTATATTGAAATGGTTGGATAATTTTCCAATTAAACAGGATAGATTCACTAGATAAATCACAAAATAAATTCACCACGATTTTCCATACAACCTTGAACAAAAGGAAGGCGCGTCCATGTTGTTTCGAAAAAACCGAAAAAGGTTCCATGAGCATATACAACTCAATACACAAAAAGAGATTACCGGGCAAAAAGGTTTGCTTTCTTCTAATCTGGATGAAAACTTGCACGTTTTTCACTCCATTTATCAGGATTGCATGGATGTAGTCTTTCGGACATTTTTGATTGGTGGACAAACAAGAGCCGTTCTTATATTTATTGAGGGCTTATCTAATCTTGAAGAAGTTGATGATAATGTACTCGCCCCACTTGCGTCAGTAACAGAAGGCAAGGTTCGTCCACGTGAATTGTTAGAGAAAAAGATTCATATTTCAAAAATGAAAGAAGTCAAAACGGTTACAGAGTGCATAGAGTATATATCTGTCGGGTTTCCCGTTCTTTTAGTAGAACAAGAAATGGTCGGACTTGCTTTGGGGTTGTGCAAATGGGAAAAACGATCGATTGAAGAACCACAGGCAGAGAGTGTCGTACGTGGGCCGCGGGAAGGTTTTGTGGAAGCATTGCACGTCAATACCTCCCTACTTAGACGTAAAATCAAAAGCCCTGACCTCAAAATGAAATCGAGGAAGATTGGGCGATATACGGATACTCATGTTGTAATTGCTTACATGAAAGGACTTGCAGATCAAACCCTCATTGAGGAAGTCGAAAACCGGTTACAGCGCATCGACATAGACAGTGTATTGGAAAGTGGCTATATCGAGGAACTGATTGAAGACAATCCCTATTCACCTTTTCCTCAGCTTATCAATACAGAGAGACCGGATGTAGCCGCTGCTAATCTCCTGGAGGGGCGTGTGGTGATTTTAGTAGACGGTACTCCCTTTGTCTTAATTGCTCCGATTAGCTTTTTTTCCTTACTGCAGTCGACAGAAGACTATTATCAGCGTTTCCTGATCAGCTCAGCTATCCGCTTGTTGCGTTTTGTGTTTATGTTGATGTCTCTTCTTTTGCCATCTCTATATGTTGCGGTTCTAACCTACCATCAGGAGATGGTGCCGACAGCCTTGCTGATCAGTATGTTTTCTTCACGGGAAACTGTCCCCTTTCCGGCACTTGTGGAAGCATTAATGATGGAGATAACATTTGAAGCGCTGCGTGAAGCAGGGGTTCGGCTTCCGAAACAGGTCGGGGCTGCTGTTAGTATTGTTGGCGCTTTAATCGTCGGTCAAGCTGCCGTTCAAGCCGGATTAGTATCCGCTCCAATGGTTATCTTTGTTGCGATTACAGGAGTTTCGTCCTTTATGGTGCCGCACTATACACAAGGGATTGCTTTACGAATGCTACGCTTTCCGATTATGTTGCTTGCCGGTTCGCTCGGGTTGCTTGGGATAATGCTTGGGGTGATATTAATCGTCGTCCATTTATGCGGGTTGCGTTCGTTTGGGGAACCATACCTTTCACCAATCGCTCCTATGAAGAAGAATGAATTGAAAGATTCCTTGATTCGAGCTCCATGGTGGGGGATGAATAAACGCCCCCATTTAACTGGTGAATACAATCCATATCGACAAGCCCCCGGGCAAAAACCGAATCCGGGAAAAGGAGACGAATCGTAGTGTGAAGAAAAAACGAGAAGGATGTGTGTAAAGATGAACCACTTTTTGTCTCAAAGCATGACAAAATTATTCCTCGTTCTTCTCTTGTTTTCGGCTAGTTTCCTGCTTACCGGTTGCTGGGACAGACGGGAAGTGAATGACACGGCACTGGTATTGGGGGCTGCCATTGACAAAGAAAAAGGGGAAAACATCAAGCTTACCATTCAAGTTTTGATTCCTCGGGCTGTGAGCGGCGGGCAGCAGGGAGCGGGCGGTGGCGGAGGAGGCCCCACCGTCTTGGTAAGATCTGCGATTGGAGAAAATATGGCTGATGCTGCTTCAAAGCTCCAGACAGAATTTCCGCGTAAAATCTTTTGGGGGCATTGTAAAGTGTATATTATCGGGACAAAGCTTGCTAAAGCAGGAGGCTTACATAAACAAATTGACTTTTGGCTTCGCCATCCAGAACCTCGAGAACGTGCCGATTTGTTTGTTAGTGTAGGCAAAGCAGCCAATATTCTTGAATTACAGCCACCTTTAGAGCTATATGTGGGACAAGCACTTCGAAAGCTTTCTGAGATGCATATTGGTATGAGCATTACCGTGAAAGATTTTGAACAGATGTTAAAAGGTGATACGGGTACGGCTCTCCTGCCATTGATTAAAACATTACCGACATTGTCTGAAAACAAACAAGAAACGATTGCTAATATAATCGGGACTGCTATTTTCAAGAAAGATAAAATGGTCGGTCAAATTGATACCAAAGTAACTAGAGGACTGCTGTGGTTACGAAATGAAGTCGAAGTAACTGCGGTAACGGTAAACCCCAAAAAAGGAGAAACGATATCGTTAGATCCCATACGTGAAAAGACAAAGCTCATCCCTACAATCAAGAATGGAAAGTGGAAAATCTTAGCAAAGATCACATCAGAAGGAACAATTGTGCAAAATGGGAGCCATTTAGACATAATGAGCACTGACATTACAAAGAGGATAGAAAAGGAGTTAGAAAAAGACATCAAACAACGATTGAACCTACCCCTTATAAAAGTAAAGAACGCGATGAATGTAGATGCGTTTGGTTTTGCAGATGCGTTTCACCGTAAATACCCAAAAGAATGGGAGAAAGTCAAAGATCATTGGGATAAGGTCCTTCCGCAGGTAGACGTAAAAATAGCTATTAAAACGCGTATACGCCGACCAGGATTGACTACTACACCAGCGGGTGTTCCAGAAAATGAGGTAGAAAAGAAATGATATGGACTGTGTTTGCAATAACAGTAGGTGTGGTACTCCTCATATTATTTGAATGGCCAAAAATGAAGCAAAATCAAAAAAAGGAAAAAGCGGCCTTTGTAACCTTAACGGCGATGGGATGGCTGCTTGCCATCCTCCTTGTGTTCTTTCCAGACATGCCAGGGCCTACACAGATGATTGAAAAACTTTTTAAACCGCTTGGTAAGTTGATTGAGTAATAGTAAGATCATGGGATGTTAAAAAGGAGAAAACAGCATGATTGAGAAAGGAAAAATTTCTGCCTTTCAGATGGCTCTTATGATAATACCCACAGTCACAGCAACTGCTGTTCTTGTGGTTCCATCCGTTACCGCCAGGGTCGCGGGACGTGATATGTGGATTTCGCCAATTTTCGGTTCACTCGTTGGATTTTTTAGTTTGTTTATCGTGTATCAATTGCATAAGCACTTTCCAGAAAAATCGATTATTCAGTACAGTGGGGATATTATCGGACGGATTCCAGGAAAAATCATTGGGCTTATCTATCTGTTCTTTTTATTGCATTCAAGTGGCATTATAACCAGGGAATATGCGGATTTCATTATTGCTGCTTTTTTGCCGAGAACCCCGATGATCGTAGTCATGGGGGGGATGATTTTGGTCTGTGCTTTTACAGTACTCAGTGGTTTGGAAGTGTTGGGAAGAGCTGCTCAAGTGTTTGTTCCAATATTTATGGCTACTCCGTTACTGTTTATTTTACTTATTCCTGACTTAAAACTAGAGAATATCGTTCCAATCATGGAGCATGGTATGATGCCCTCAATCCTGGGTGCTGTAATACCGCAAGGTTGGTTTAGCGAAGTCTCCCTTATCTCAATGTTTCTTCCCTTTTTAACGGATTGTGAAAAAGGGGGAAAATGGGGAATAATCTCAGTGATTGTTATTATATTACATTTAGTTATTATCAATATCGTTTGCCTTCTCTTATATGGTGAATCAGTAACAAGTTATGCCTTTCCAGTGCTTAATGCTTTCCGATACATTAGTGTTGCGACTTTTTTTGAACATCTTGAAGCAGTCGTGGTCATTATTTGGGTGATGGGAGCGTTCATCAAAATTTCGGTGTTTTATTATGTACTTGTTCTGGGAACAGCCCAATGGTTAAATTTGTCCGACTACCGGCCGATTGTGTTTCCGATTGGTTTTCTTGTATGTCTGGTTTGTATTTGGGCAGCAGCCAATGGGCAAGAATTGGGCCGGTTTTTAAGGTCAATCTCCCCTTTTTATATACCATCTATAATGACATTCATTCCGATGTTGCTCCTTCTGTTTGCAATCATAAAGAAAAAGATGAGGAATAAAAGACAGCCTGTTCCTACTAATCCATAACGTATAAAGAATATTATCGATGTAAAAGATTTTCTACATGACGCTATACTTGTTGTTCCAGCTATGACGGGCAAGTTTGCACAGCGTGACATCTGGATTTCTTTTATAAAGAACACTATAAAAAGGAGAAAAGAAAATGATTGAAAAAGGGAAAATTTCTGCTTTTCAGATGGGCGTGATGATGTATCCTGGAATCCTAGCTACAGCAGTTCTTACAGTTCCTTCTATTACAGCAACCTATGCAAAGCAGGATCTTTGGATAGCCCCGATATGGGCCTGTCCTATTGGCTTACTGATAGTACTTGTTTTTCTTCAATTGCACAAGCATTTTCCCGGAAAGAATATTATTCAGTACAGTGAGAATATTTTTGGGCGTTTAATTGGGAAAACACTCGGGATTTACTACTTGTTTTTTTTCCTTCATAACAGCGGTTTCGTTATACGGGAATATGCCGAGTTCATCATTACCTCCGTCCTTCCAAAAACCCCAATCATATTGGTGATTGTTGGTATGACACTAGTTAGTGCATTTGCTGTAAAAGGAGGAGTGGAAGTGATTGCCCGCTCGGCATTGGTTTTTCTTCCATTGTTCATGTTTCCTCTTCTGCTGATGGGGTTGATGGTTCTTCCTGATATGGAACCACGTAACATGCTTCCTGTCATGGGAAATGGGATTATACCCTCTTTAAAAGGTGCTTTTTTTCCAATTGAATGGTTTGGTGATTTTATTTACATGTCTTTTTTACTGCCCTTTTTGAAGGATGAAAAGGGAGGAAAATGGGGGATGATTTCCGTAATGGCTATCACACTGACCATGGTGATTACAAATTTGACTACCATTTTTGTATTTGGCGGGTCTACCACGGAATTGTTATATCCAGTAATGAATGTTTTTAGGTATATCAGCCTTGCTGATTTTTTCGAGCATGTTGAATCGATTGTCATAGCAGTTTGGATTACTGGTATGTTTGTTAAGTTTTCGCTTATTTATTACGCGCTTGTACTTGGGGTAGCTCAGTGGCTGGATGTGTCTGATTACAAATCGTTTGTACTTCCAATAGGATTTCTTCAAGTTATATTCAGTATATGGGTAGCTCCAAATTTTCAACAGATGGGGCAATTCTTTACGACGGCTGGTTCTTTTTATTTTCCCTTTATTCAAATCATACTTCCGCTTTTTCTTTTGTTAGTGGCTCTTATAAAAAAGAAATACAAAGATAAAAGCCCTAAATCTTCAATCGTTCATTAGTGACCATTATCAGTTTGGTAACAAAACGTGTATTATGTTACATAAATAAAAAGTCACCTTTGAAGGTGACTTAATTGATACATATCTTCTTTAAAATTATATGTATTTAGATTGGAAGGTACGAGCACGTAACGATCTACCTTGCACTACTTATGGCCTTATTGAAAACGAAAAAAAATAAGGGAAAATAAAATGGCATAAGAAACCCCGCTAATTCAAGATTAGCAGGGTCCTAATTATTTGAAACAGATATCGTGATAACCCGGTTATATCT
The DNA here is from genome assembly GCF_036965425.1 of Neobacillus drentensis. GTDB lineage: Bacteria > Bacillota > Bacilli > Bacillales > Cytobacillaceae > Neobacillus > Neobacillus drentensis_F. The sequence continues at coordinate 17,717 of NZ_JBALPP010000113.1, forward strand.
AATTCGTATTAAAGGTTATTCATCCCCGATAACGCCATAAGATGGAGCCAACTCAGGAACAATCGCCCTAACTTTGTAGTCGTCTGCCTGTGGACTGTATATTTCCCAAAGCTTCTTTAAATCCTCAAGCGGTTGTTCACTATAGTCCACTCGTAAGTCAACATAGGCAAATGGCTCATCCGTGTAGACCAGAAGACCGATGGAATGCTCCTGATCCAGCTCCCCACCCATTTGAAAGCCTTTTTCAATCGCCAAAATTAACCTTTCCGCCAAGGGCAGACCTTCCGTTTGTAAAAACACCTGGCCCATGGCTTCCGGAATCGCAGGATTACTGAGAAGATTCCCGATACTGGCAACATTTTTTGCACAAAATTCTCCGTGTACACCTAAAGCCTTAGTACCTGTGAAAGCAGCAGAGTTTCCTTTAGAATCGACAACGGCTAGCTGCCTGTATTCTGGAAACGGGGAAGCTTCCTTCATCGATCGGATCGTGGACTCTGCATCAAATCCGTTTTCCAACACAGTAAAACCGATGCCTGCTAATCTTGGATCAGTAACGTTTTGGGTTAAAATAGCACCAACTTCTGTTTTAACCCAGGGACATCTTGCCCCAACGGATGGACTACTGGACGTAACAATGACTCCTAATGCGCCTGTGGATGAACAGCGTCCTGCTACCGAAAATGTCATTTTTCTCCTCCTTGTCGTAATTTTTCATGATTTATTCACTAATTACGGCCTCTACATCAATTTCCATTAACATCTCAGGCATGGCAAATCCACTTACGAGCAAACCAGTACTGCACGGATAAACATCCTTAAAATGTTTGGCAATCACCGGGTAGACTTTGCTTCGATCTTCACGATTCATGAGATAAACAGTTATTTTACAAATATCCTGAATCGTGCCGCCTGCCTCTTCAATTAGCTGCTTAACACATGCACATGCCATTTCCGCCTGTGCTGCCACATCGCCAACGCCGTGAAAATTTCCATCCAAATCAAATCCTGTCTGCCCTCTCAAGAAAATGCGATTTCCGGCTCGAACAGCCATGCTAAACTCATTCGCAATGTGATGTTCTGGTTTTCCCATGTTTTTCGGATAAAACTGGTCCGTTTTGAACTTTCGAATTCTTTGAATTTCCACTTTTTTTGTTTCACCATGAACTGACATAATAATATTTCCTCCCTTAAAGGTAAGTTTTTATAGGAATATATCTGAATCTAGGCAGATCCAAGATAGGACCGCTGTACGATTTCACTTTCTTTTAACTCGCTTTTTGTTCCTTGTCCGGCTAAACGCCCTGCCATTAAAACATAGCCACGGCTGCAAAAATCTATCGCCATTTCCGCATTTTGATCGACTAAAAGGATCGTCGTTCCCTGCTGATGCAGTTCGGTGATTTTATCATAAACCTCAAAAACTAGTTTGGGAGAAAGACCCATGGACGGTTCATCTAATAATAATAGCTTTGGACTTGTCATCATCGCCCTGGCTATTGCTAGCATTTGTTGTTCACCCCCAGAAAGAAGGCCTGCTAATTGATCCTTTCTTTCTCTTAAAATTGGAAAGGGTTCTGTTACTTCTTCCGCCCGCTGCTGGCGATATTTAGTTGGCAGCGTATAACCGCCTAATAGTAAGTTATCCCAAACGGAGAGTAATGGAAATACATGTCTTCCTTCTGGAACTAGAGACATACCTCGGCTTACTAGTTTAAAAGTTTTTTCTTTAACAATCGATTTGCCTGATAATTGAATATCTCCATTTTTGGGACGGATCTCTCCGATAATCGTTTTCAATAGTGTGCTTTTACCAGCACCATTCGCACCGATAACGGAAACGGCTTCCCTTTCTTCCACCCTTAAACTAACATTGTCTAAAGCACATATTTGCCCGTAATAGGTACTTAGATTTTGAACATTAAGCATGCGCTTCAGCCCTCCCCATATAGGCTTCCAATACGGCTGGATGATTTTGAATCAATTCAGGAGGACCTTCTGCTAGCTTTTCTCCAAAATTTATCACCGTAATTTGGTTAGATAAGGAATTTACCAGATGCATATCATGAGCAATGATTAAGATGGTAATCCCCTGATGATTCACCTCTGAAAATAGATTCATAAGCTCTTTTGTTTCCTTCTGGTTCATTCCGGCCGTAGGTTCATCAAGTAATAACAGATGTGGATTCGTGGCTAATGCTCTAGCAATTTCGACACGTCTTTGATTTCCATACGATAGTTGGGCAGCGTACTCGTTTCGAACGTCCCATAATCCCACGAATTTCAGGGTTTCTTCAATCCGTTCTTTCGCCTCTGATTCTTTGTTCCGAAAGGTTTTGGTCCGGAAAAGAGCAGGTAGAAGATTTCCGCCTGTAAATTGATAGGTTCCTATTAACACCGTTTCAAACACAGTCATATCTGGAAATAATCGAATATTTTGGAACGTTCGTGATACCCCATGCTGGGCAATTTTATCTGGTCTCAATGAGGTAATGTCCTGATTTAAGAACTGTACATTCCCCATATCTGGTTTAATCACTCCCGTAATAAGGTTGAACAACGTACTTTTCCCTGCTCCGTTTGGACCAATAATCGCATGAATATTGTTTTGTAAAACAGAAAAGGATAGATTGTTAACGGCTTTAACGCCTCCAAAAGATTTAGAAAGATTTTGGACGGTTAATATTGCGGAATCATTAGGGAGATCAATGCTCATAACTTAATCCCTCTTTCTCTGGAGTGGTTTCGGCAGCTTGAAGCGTTCTTTTCTGAAGACGTCTTTTGACTAACTGGAATAACCCCATCATTCCCTTAGGGAAAAACATAATCATGACAACAATCAGAAACCCGTAAATGATCATTCTCAATTCAGGAGTTTCCCGCAAGACCTCCGAGGAAACAGTCAGGATGGATGCTCCAATCACCGCCCCAGCAATCGATCCTTGGCCGCCAATCATGACCATCGTTAGAATGGTGACGGACATCGAAAACGTAAAGGTTTCCGGACTAACGACACGAAGGAAATGAGCGTATAAGGCACCGGCAGCCCCACAGAAAGCAGCTGAAATCGTAAACATCATGACCTTTGTTTTAAAAACAGGTATTCCCATCGATTGAGCCGCAAGTTCATCATCGCGAATGGCCGTACAGGCACGCCCAAATCCAGAACGAATGATTAACCTTGTGACCAAAATACCAAGAAAAACAAAGAGTAATAATAAGGGGTAATAGTCCTGGTATTGAAAAAACACAAATTCAAAGGTGCCGATTTTGATCGGAGGCGGAGAAGCTATACCTGCAATCCCCATAGGTCCGCCAGTTAAATCCGTCCAGTTTAAAAAGACAAGCCAGATAATCGTTCCGAATGCCAGTGTCGCCATGACCAAGTATTCTTCAATCAGTTTCAACCCAATAAAGCCAATGATAAACCCGATTAACGCGGTTACGATGATCGATAACGGCAGATTTACCCAAAAGGAAAATCCAAGGTTTTTAGACAATATGGCGGCCACATAGGCGCCAATTCCGAAAAATGCCCCGTGTCCAACCGAGACTTGACCCGTGTAACCAACAATTAAATCTAGACCTAAGGCTAGCAGGGTATAGATTAAAATGAGATTAATAACATACATCACGTATGGATTGGTAACGGCAAGGGGGAGGAAAAATAAGGCGATCACTCCAAGAATCAACAGGAACTTCCGGTAAACTGTTTTATTGGTTTGTATCATCTCTTCTCCTCCCTTACACTTTCTGCTGAATGATCTTGCCAAAGATTCCTTGAGGACGAACAAGTAAAATAAATAATAAGATGACCATCGCGACAGCATCTCTATAGCCAGAGGAAATAAAACCAGCAGCAAAGCTCTCAATGAGACCTAATAATAACCCGGCAATCATGGCACCCGGTATATTCCCCATTCCCCCCATAACGGAAGCAGTAAATCCTTTCAGACCTGCAAATACACCCATCGTTGGATAAACCAGGAAAACAGGTCCTACTAGTATTCCTGCTAGGGCACCGGCAGCTGATCCGATGGCAAAAGTGATCGAAATAATCTTATTTGCGTTAATTCCCATTAATTGTGTTGCATTGATATCTTGTGAGGCTGCTTGAACAGCCTTTCCCATCAGCGTTCTATTCATGAATAACTCTAATACGATCATGACAAGAATGGTAAGGATAATGATAAAAACGTAGTGCTGATTAATCTCCATATCACCTACCGTAAAATTCTTAGAAAGGAATGGTGAGTTCAATCTCTCAGGTGTTGCCCCCCAAATATATTGAGCAACGTTTTGGAGAACAATCGAAATCCCAATGGCTGCAATCAGCAAATTTAACTTGGGCGCCTTTCGCATCCTCATGTAAACGACTTTCTCCATTAAATAGCCGAGAAAAGCTCCTGCACATACTCCACCGAGATATGCTAACCAGATTGGAGTATCTAATAATAGAAGATAAAGGGACACGAATGCCCCTCCCATATAGACTTCACCATGTGCAAAGTTGATAAAGCGCAGCACATTCCACACCATTGTGTAACCAATTGCCATTAACGCATAAATGCTGCCGAGGACAATTCCATTGATTAATTGATCTACGAACACAAATTATCCCCCTATTCTGAATCTTTAATCACTTTAAAGGAACCGTTTTGAACTTGCATGATCATTGGTGTGTTGGAACGATCCCCGTTTTTATCAAATTTAATCGGACCTGTGATTCCTGAAATATCAATGTTTGCTAGGGCATCACGGTCTTTATCGGCGTTTCCTCCGCCTTTTTCTAATGCCTTGGCAATCGCCATGGCTGCGTCAAAAGCAATGGCTGTATTCGCCTGGGCAGGAACATTATTCTTTTCAGCTAAAGCTTTAAACTCTTTCATTTGAGGAGTATTGGCATTTAAATCAATCATGGAGGCAAAAATATGATTCTCTACCGCATCTCCACCCAATTTGATCAGCTGCTCTGAATACATCGAATCATCTGGGGAGAAGAACTGGACATTTAACCCAGCCTGCTTGGCCTGCTGTTCGATCAAGGCGACCTCATTGTACAAGCCTACTACCATCACGGCATCCGGTTTTAGAGTTTTAATCTTGGATAATTGAGCCGAAAAGTTTTTATCGCCTGGGTTATATTTTTCAGCAGTGATAAAATCTACCCCGAGATCTTTAGTGGATTGCTTGGCAGCATCATACATCGTAATACCATAGTCCGTATTTTCGAATATCGCGGCAATTTTCTTCACATTTTTTTCTTTTGCCATATAATTCATGACGGCAGGAACGTATACGGAACCCGTTAAAATGACACGGAAAAGGTATGGATTCTTTGTTTTGGACAAATCAGGGCTGGCCCCCATGTTTAAATGAAGCACTTTTGCCGGTCCGGATACTTCTTGAGAAGCCAACGTCGGCGAGGAATTATATCCTCCAATAATAGCCTTTACACCATCGTTATTAATCATTTTATTGACCACGGCAACTGCTTCAGATGGAGTCGCTTTATCGTCCCCTACGATTAACTCAAGCTTTTTCCCATTGATCCTGCCCTCACTATTAATCTTTTTAAAAGCGAGCTCCACTCCATTCTTCATATCCTGTCCATATTGGGCATTATCACCGGTCATGGGTGCTTGAAGACCCACTCGTAATGTGTCACCGCTTGCGGAGTTACTAGAACCAGTAGAAGAATTTTTTGCTGAACACCCTACCAATAAGAAGGCTAATACCATAAACATTACCATCTTTTTAACAAATAATTTTTTGGAATGCACCAACTTTAGTCCCCCTTTTTTTCATATTACTTATATAGAAATTTGTAAATATAAAAACCTATATTGGCAAAATCAATGACAGGGTGATCGATGATATGGTAGTTTTGGGGTTAATTCCTGATGCTTTGAAGAGTTGAAAGGAAATAGGCGGCAGATTCTAGGGAGCATATGTTGTTTTATTTACGGATATTTTCTTTAATTATTCTTTAATTAAAAATAACAGGTCCATGGTGTTAATGTCAATTTAATTTTCTAAAAATTCAATATTTTATAAAAGATCATTCTCTTTCTAAAGGCTGTTATTAAAAAGGTGTATAATAGGATTAAACACTAAGCTCCGTTTCAGACAGCGTGCGATCCAACTGAACAATGCCCTGCAACACTAAATTGGCGGCTTTTTCAATATCGTAAGGTTCACTATACTCTTCTGGGCAATGACTTTTCCCGCCAATACTTTTCACGAAAACCATAACCGATTTGGTGACACTTGCCATATGGGCAGCATCATGGACAGCCATACTTGGCAACCTCAAATAAGGCTCATTCATTTCCCTGGCAGTGTTTTCAAGAATCGCTACAAGGTCTTCATCTAACACAACAGGTTTTTGATCAAGAAAGACTTCTTGCTGGATGACTACCTCTCTTTTATCGGCAATCTCCCGCCATACCTGATTGATGGTGTTCACCGCGTTCTGTATGGCTTCCTTCGTTTCGGCTCTTACTTCTAAAATAAAGTCAATTTGGCCAGGAATAATATTGGCCGCATTTGGTGTGACTGTTAATTTTCCCACTGTACAAACTATATTTCCTTTTGATGCGCAAACCCTTTCTACCTCAAGAATCATTTCAGCTGCTGCGGTGAGAGCGTCTTTTCGGTTGTTCATCATCGTGGTTCCAGAGTGATTGGCTTCCCCAATGACGGTAACGAAACTACGAAACGTCCCTACGACTCTATCAATAATCGCCATAGAAATATTGGCATTTTCTAACCGCTGCCCCTGCTCAATATGGATTTCAATAAATGCTTTTTTCTCTTTTTGCATCGACTCCATCTTGGAGAATTGATCAAGTCCCCCTCCCACTTTCTTCAGTTCATCCTGAAGGAGAGCTCTTTTAGAGTTACGGGTTTCTTGTAAGTTTTCAGGTTTTAGTTTCCCAACAAAAGCGCGGCTGCCAAAGGTTGATAAATGGAAATCGTTTGATTCCTCTGCCGTAAAGGAAACAATTTCAAGATCATGATTCAGTTTGATCTGATGTTCTCTTAATGTTGTGATGATTTCTTTTGCCGTTAGGACACCCAGCGGCCCATCATATTTACCCCCATTAGGAACGGAATCCAAGTGGGAGCCAATGACAATACTGCCTTTCCTTTTGCCGGTACCTTCATATTTGCCCCAAATATTGGCGGCACCATCAATCGTTACCTGTAGGTCCAATTCCTTTAACTCTTCTATAAACAATTTTCGGACTTGATGATCCTCAGAAGAGAAACTAGGTCTCGTGACTCCTCCGTGTTCATTTTTCCCATATGCTGCATATCTTTCAATGTCGTTCTGTAACCTGCTAAGATTTATTTTCAACCCTTTATGCCCTCACTTTCTTCCTGCTTCATAAAAAAGAGAGCAACGAATGGCATCACACCAATATTGCTGCTCCGGATTTTCACTTACTCTACTAATTTACTTTCCAGGCTGTTCCCACGAAGTTTCTTTCTTCCAAATAGGAAATGTAACGGATATCGCCAAGAAGACTTTTCGCCAACGAAAAATTTCCTTGCTTTAGAAGGGAACGAATACGTGTGGATGAAATGATTTCACCCTGTTCACATTGCAGCGGCTGTAACACACCGACATGAAAATGGGTTTTTAAATCTTCAATGGTGCCCATACGACCTTTTCCAAATTGAAAACAAGGGCCTTCCCATATTTCAACGGGATGGATGAATTGCAGTTCTTCAATAAAGTCAGAACCCGTTTTGTTCATGAATGCTTCATTAAATTGCCCCACGATAACATGATCCACGCCAAGTGCCTTTAAGCGGTTCAGCTTTTCATCCAGTGAGGTGATCCATTGGCCTTTTTTGAAATGGACCTTCGGCGGTGGATCGAAGGTATAGACCACACATGGAACTCCATGAGCCTCAGCCTGTTCTTTTGTTTTTAAAATCAAAGCCTGATGGCCGCGGTGCACCCCATCAAATGCACCGATGGTAAGCACAGACGATGGAAGCTTTAGCGAACCAGGTGTATGAATTTCCAATGGAATAACTCCTTTCTAGCTTAAGGAATTAGCGGCTGGAAATACGAACGGACTGGTTGATCCCTGCTGCCTTTCGAACCAATTCACGCTGTGGTTCCAGATCAAAGTTATTAAACACGGCCATTTGTTGCGCAAATGGCGGACTTTGGGCAAATAATTCAAACGTGGTTCGATGACCTGCGTAGGAGGAATTTAATAAGTCTCTTGCAAAATAGAGCAATTTCCCACGGTCCTCAGGCGTCCACTCGCCAACAGCATAATATTCATCGAAATATTGCTTGATTTCCGGATCTGCCATCGTTGCCGAATCCGGCGTTACTGCTAATTGGCCGCCGACAAGTTCTCTTGTTAAATGGGCCATGGCTGGGAAATTCGCAAGTGCGAACACACGGCCGGTATAAAGAAGGGATTGGTTTGGCATCATTAATCCGCCCGGGCTTCTTTCCGCTTCCGCAACAGCTGCGGTTAAATGTGCATTGATTCCCTCACGGTAGTTGATTAATTGAGAAATTTTTTCTTTTACGGCCTGCAGATGAGTTAAACCGGTTTGTTCGACATTTAATAAAGCGGCTCCGATTAAATAGTCGGCCCGGCGGAGCATTCTAAGGGTGTAATTAAAGGCAGAATAGCGATGAAGAGTAGAACGGATATAGGCGGCAGATTCTAAGGAGCGATGGAAAAGGACATTTTCCCAAGGGATTAAGACGTTATCAAAAATGAGTAAGGTATCAATTTCTTCAAATTTTGTCGCAATCGGGTAATCTTCTGCATTTCGTTCTTTACCAAGAGAGGTTCGGCAAATATGTTTAAGTCCCGGCGAGCCCATATCGCAGATGAATCCGCAGGCAAATGGGGCCATTTTCTCAGATCCGGCATTCCAGTCCAAAATCGTCGGTTTGACGAAGGCTTGGTGTGCATAAGCGGCGGCCGTCTCAAATTTTGCCCCTTTAACGACAATCCCTTTATCATTTTCCTCGACAACATGTAGCAGTGTTCCACCGTCTTTTCCACTGAACAGTTTGCTTCGATCGCCTTTCGGGTCCGTATTGGCTGAAACATGGAACAAGTCTTCCCTTGCCACTCGGTCAATATGATACTTTATATTTTTTGCATAAGTTGGATCGATTTCATTTAATTTATCCTGGGCGTCAAATAGGGACCACATTTCCCCAATCGTTTCGTCCCCCACCCGGTAAACGACTCCGTTAAGATCATCGAGTACGGTTTCGACATGCTTGCGAATGGCAGCTAAGTCTTCTTTTGTTTCAGGGGCTTTGTAAGCACGGGATACGATTTCCCCATCAGGAAGTCTTGCGGTTAAGGTATCGGCATATTTGGCTTCAAGCGCCATATCATACATTCTCGCCTTTACATCAATAATCGGCTTAAAGGATGGATGTTCGGCTACATTTCGAACCTTTTCACCATCAATATAGACCTCCCTGCCATCATTCAGTGATTCACGGTACTGTTTACCTGTCATTAATGCCATTAAATTTCCTCCCCCAAATTTATCACTTATTTTCTATAAATTGACCAAACTTTCCGCGATAGTAAACCAATGGTTCCCCTGAGGCTGCTTGAGCGGTTTGTACTTCCGCCATAAAAACGGAATGTGTTCCTCCCGTCACTTCTTCCACCACACGGCATTCAAGATAAGCCAATGCTTGGTTAAAGACAGGATTTCCGAGCTCACCATACGAAAAGTCTGCAGTCTTAAATTTATCCGTGTTGGCCTTAGCAAATTGCAGGGCTAAATCTTTCTGATCCTCCATCAAAATGTTGACTGTAAAGGATTTCGATTCTGATATCGCATGACAGGTTCCCGTATTTTTATTGACACAAACAAGCAGCATGGGAGGTTCAACGGAAACGGAGCTGACGGCGCTGGCTGTAATCCCAAAATCGATTCCGTTATTCGTTACGGTAATAATCGAGACACCGGTCGTAAAGTGTCCGATGACATGCTTATATTGATTTTGTTCCACTGTAGAGACAGTATTTCGAGGTTCCTTAGTTGAATCCATGTGATAAACATTCCTCCTTTTTATATTAACGGAATTATTCTTAATGTATTCCTTTAATGTGACTATACAGCGGAAAAGAACGGTTGTCAACAGAATTTTCACAATATTCAATATGTTTATATTGGAAATTTTTGAAAGATGAGATAAACTTATAGTTGAAGAAGATTATTCAAAAATAGTAAATTATAGTTACAAGGAAACAACATTTTTGGGGGGATACTTTGAAACCAAGAGCTGGATTTATCGGACCAGATGACTATATCCGTCTTACTTCTGAAATTGCTACTGAATTTAGTGACCGGCTCCAGCCTGTTCCCTTCATCTATCGGGATACCGAGGAAGCAGCAGAGATTATCCGAAATAATCAACATTTAGTAGACTTTTGGATCCTGACAGGGCCTGCTCTTTATAATTCATATCTAAAGAGCGGCGTTAAGCAACCTTATTATCTATTTAAATTAGATGGTGCAAGTTTAACCAAGACATTAGTTGAAATCGGATACAACGATAAGAAGAACGTGGAGACGGCCAGTATTGATATGCTAGCAAAACGAGATGTTTATGAAACCTTTCGAGATCTTGGAATTCCTAGCAATCAAATTCATGTACATGAGTATACGAATGAAACACCTGTTAGCAATCTACTATCCTTTCATCAGCAGCTTTATCGAACGGGGAAAGTGGATCTTTGTGTCACATGTTTACGGGCCATTTATGATCAATTGCGTAAGGAGAACATTCCCGCTTATAGAGTGACTCCAACAAGAAGCAACATACGCGAAACATTATCATCAGCCGTTCAACAGTGGGAAACACTGCACTTTAAACAATCACAGATTGCCGCCATACTCGTAAAGGTTGAAGGAATAGAAAAAAAAGATGTTCATAACATGGTGACGTATGATTTACACCGATTACATTTAGAAATTCAGGCTGCCGTTATAAACTTTGCTGAATCGATTTCAGGTTCGTTTGTCTCAGTGGGAACGGGTATCTTTGTTATTTTTTCCACCCGAGGTTCGGTGGAAGAAACGGAGCAATCGATTAGTTCTCTTCTGGAAAAATTAGCGTTAATTACAGACATGCCGTCTAATATTGGGATTGGTTACGGTGACACAGCCCTATCTGCTGAAGAGAATGCACGTCTTGCCATCCATCATGCCCAAAACTATGACTCTTTTTGTGCTTTCCTCGTTGATGATAATGGAAATATTGAAGGCCCATTAAAAGAGCAAGAATCGATCACCTACCAATACCGGACGGAAAACAAGGAAATAAGTGAGAAACTTAAACACAGCGGAATCACGATTACAACGTTTAACAAAATTTTATCGGTTCAAAAAAGAATAGGTAATGGTTCCATCACGACTTCACAGATTGCGGAATGGCTAAAAATGACTCCAAGAAACGCCCGTCGAATTCTAACCGGTTTGGTTGAACAAGGAATTGCTGAAATTATTGGGGACGAGGCTCCCAGCGCTAAAGGACGGCCAAGGAAAATATATCGAGTAAGCAATGTCTTACAGGAAAATCAGAAATAATAGCATTGTAATGTAAAAACGGATGCCATGTTAAGATGGCATCCGTTTTTACTATTATTGAGTTTGTTCCCTTCTCGCAACCGCTAATAAACTTAAAAATTCAAAGACGACGGTTGCGGCGGTTAAGGCTGTTACTTCGGTGGGGTCGAGTGCAGGGAGCACTTCTACCAGATCAAATCCAATAAAGTTTATTCCTGAGAGCTGGCGCAGCATCTGCTGGGCTTCTGCGCTCGTAAATCCAGCGATTTCTGGAGTGCCGGTTCCGGGTGCATAGACGGGGTCGAGAAAGTCAATGTCAAAGGTGAGAAAAACCTTGTTGTTTCCAACTCTTTCGCGAGCGCGCTTCATCGTTTCATCGAGCCCGATAACCCGCATTTCGTCGGCCGTAATGACTTCAAACCCAAGTTCCCGCGCTTCGTTGATATCGTTAGGATCATAGACGGTGCCGCGCATCCCAATTTGAATCGAACGGGACGGATCGATGATCCCTTCTTCAAACGCTCGGCGAAAAGGCGTCCCGTGTGTATACTTTTCTCCCCAATACTCGTCCCATGTATCCCCGTGGGCATCAAAATGAATAAGGGATAATGGACCGTGAACACTGGCAAGTGCCCTTAATTCCGGTAAAGAAATCGAGTGATCCCCGCCAAGCACAATCGGAACCGCACCCTCCATCGTCCACGCTTTGACATGCTCCGTAATGTATTGATGGCTTTGACCCGTGTTGCCGGGAATCACCATGACATCTCCTCCATCCACCCCCTCCAAAAAATCAACAGGACGAATTTGATGGAAGACATTTGCCGGTCTTAGCAGGACAGAGCTGCGGCGAATGGCCTCCGGGCCAAATCGCGCACCAGAGCGGTAAGTCGCAGAAGTATCAAAGGGTGCACCGAGGATGACAAAATCTTTTTTGTCGATTTCCTGTTGATAGGGTAATCGCATAAACGTTCGGATTCCCGAAAATCTGGGCATCGTACTGGGATTCGGTAGTTCAAAATTCTTGCTCATCGTCATTCCTCCGTATTGGTGTATTCAACCTCCATGAAAAAGGATAGAAATGGGAATCGTTCTATACCCATTTTCTATCCTTGAAAAATTAACTCTTAAATTTTGTGAAGTTGTTCATCTTCAAATGGGATTGGTGCCTCAATAGTCTCCTCGGATTTTAATTTACGTTTCATCAAGACATAGTAAAGCACCGACGGAACGACCAATCCTAAAATCCAGGCAACATCTGCTCCTCCCATTGCTTTAGCTCCTGGTCCTACATAAAGAGAAGTATTCATGAAAGGGACTTCAGCTATTACAGAAACGATATAAGAAATAGAGGTAATTTTGTTAATTTTTCCGTACTTACCATTCAGATCAAAGATATCTTTAATACTATACTCCCCGTGGCGGACAACATAAAAATCAATGAGGTTTATCGCTGTCCATGGGATTAAGAAGTAACTAATAAATAAAATAAAGTCGATAAAATTAGATAAGAAATTTCCCTGTCCTAAAATTGAGAGCAAAGTACCGACCACTGCGATTCCAGCCACAAAAAACATCCTTACCTTTGGCGTCACTTTAATTTTTGAAAAAGGCTCCACCGTGGTTACCGTTGACATAAAGGCACCGTATAAATTAAATGCATTGATGGAAAGTTGACCTAAGATGATCACAACAAACATAATGATGGAGAAACTGCCAAACTGGTTCGCGAGGTTCGTACCAGAATTACTAAGGAAATTCGGAATGGCCGTAGTTAGTAAGACTCCTAAAACCATCATCCAAACAGTGCCTAGAATGGTCCCCGCATACGTATACCAAAAGGTTTTCGAATAATTGGTATCAATCGGCAAATACCTGGAGTAGTCCGCGACATATGGCGCATAGGAAATCTGCCAAGTGGCAACCACACTAACACTTAACATAAAAATGGGCAGATTAAACCCGGCTGGAGACCAGCTTCCTGCCGGCACTGGCAGTTTAAAGACGATTACCGTAGCTGCAATGAAGACGAGGAAAAACACCCATGTTAAATACTTTTGTATTTTATGAATAAGATCATGTCCAACCATTGTCACGATAAAGGTGATGACATTCAGAATAATGATACTTAAAGTTAAATTTAGGTTTAAGGCACTGCTCAATACTTGTGCCCCTAACAGACCGCTGCTGGCAAAAAAACCTAAATACATGAAAATAACGAGAATTAAAGGAATTACCGCGCCTATTACACCAAATTGGGCACGGCTTTGAATCATTTGCGGAATACCAAGTTTAGGTCCTTGAGCAGAATGGGACGCCATGAAAATGGCTCCTAGTAAATTACCAACAATAATAGCTACTACACTCCAAAAAAGATTTAATCCAAAAGTGACACAAAGTGATCCCGTTACAAGTGTGGTAATATGCATATTGGCGGCAAACCAAACGGAAAATAATCCTCTTGGTTTTCCATGCCGTTCGTTTGCTGGAATATACTCAATGCTTCTTGTCTCAATTTTCATAGACCTTCCCCCTGTTATCAATTATTTTCTTGATTTATCCTAGGAGTGAACTTCATTCTTATGCAAATTGCGGTCTTTAGCATTCTCTTTTTCTTTTAAAACAAAGCTCAGTAAATCTAATGCTAACCGGGCACCTACTTGACCTGTCATGCCTGCCGGATCATATGGGGGTGCTACCTCTACTAAATCAAAGCCAATCACTTTCCCTCTTTTGGCAATTCCTTCTAGCATTTCATTTACTTCATCATACAAAAATCCGCCTGGTGAAGGTGTGCCTGTTGCCGGTGCCACGGATGGATCGAGTCCGTCAATATCTAAAGTAACATAGTATTTTTCTCCCTCTGGAAGCATTTCGATGACATTTTCGATTCCCATTTTTCTAATTTGCCTAGGTGATAAAATCACACTGCCGTATTCTCGGGCAGCATCGACATCTTCCTTAAGACTGCTGCTGATTCCCCGAATCCCAAATTGGAAAATCCTCTGAACATGGTCCATTTCTGATAACCGACGGATGCAGCTGCCGTGACCATAACGCTGGCCTGAACGATGATCCGCCCAGTCCAAATGGGCATCGATTTGAATGACGTGAAATGGTCCCAATTCCTCTAATGCTTTACCCACTGGTATGGTAATGGAGTGATCGCCGCCTAACACAACCGGCATGGCTCCTTTTGAGACAATTTTTCGGACGGCAGCTTCGGTATTTTCATGACATTGCATGAGATCGCCATGGACCATGTCCACATCGCCACAATCGACCACTTTCCATTTAGGTCCCAAATACATAATGTCTTTTTCAATATCATAGGCACCATTTAAGCCAAAGCTGTATAGGGTAGAACCTTCACGTATCCCCCTTGGCCCCATTCTTGCTCCAGACTTCCATTGGGTGCCCATATCATTTGGAACACCAATAACAGCTACATCCGCATTTAATTGATCCAAATCTGGACAGACAGGATATTTTCCGAACGTACAGATTCCCGTAAAAGGTAGATTTAAAAATTGTTTTTCATCTTGATTTGACATAAAACTGCCTCCTTTTAACATTTCTTACTAATGGAGATTGCAATTTTCGTGCCAGTGTTGATAGAAAAGGAATATGGTTGGTACATGAGTCAAAATTGACTACCTGGTTCCAACATATTTTTGGATTTTCCGATTCGCAGTGGATTGGCTGATTCCCAATTTTTCGGCCAGTTTAATGCTGCTGGGATATTTTTGATACATCCGCACGATATATTCCTTTTCCAGTGTTTCTATGTAATCGTCTAAAGGGATTTCTTGGTTTGCACTGATGGAGGATTTTTGGTTTGTATCCTCATCTGATTCGAGGTCGATTTCATTACCACTAGTAGTGATAATCTGCTTTTCAATATAGTTTCGTAACTCTCTGACGTTACCTGGCCATTGCTGCTGGCTTAGCCAGGCGGCCATTGTTGGGGTAAAATATTTGTCTAAACCGTATTTACGATTCAGCTGCTCGGTAATCTCGTGAATAAGTGGAATGATTTCTTCCCTTCGCTCCCTTAGTGGAGGAATGTCTATTTTGACGACATTAATTCGGTAATATAGGTCTTCTCTAAATCTCCTTTCTTTGATCAGCGTTTCTAAATGTTGATTGGTGGCACAAATAATTCGGCAGTTCACTTCTATTTCTTTCGTTCCGCCAACTCTCATAAAGGAGTGATTTTGCAAAACCGATAGTAATTTCACTTGAAGATTCATAGGCAGTTCACCGATTTCATCGAGAAAAAGGGTTCCCTTTCCTGCGCATTCAAAATATCCCTTTTTCCCGCCCTTTTTAGAACCGGTAAAAGCCCCTTCCTCATATCCAAAAAGCTCTGACTCAAATAAAGATTCAGGTATCGCCCCGCAGTTCATTTCAATAAAGGGCTCAGCTTTTCTTGAAGACATTTGATGAATCGTATGGGCAATATGGTTTTTCCCTGCGCCTGATTCCCCTTCAAGTAAGACCGTAACGTTTATATTGGCTACTTTAGAAACAATATCGAAAACTTTTGCCATCTTTTCATTCCTATGTAAGAAGGGGCTGGCAGCCTGTTTTCGTAGTTTTTCATTTTCCTCTTGATAGAGCTGTAATGCCTTTGCGACCTGGTCATTTTCCTTTTTTAAATACTCGAATTCCGTTATATCCCTTGAAACACTCATGGCGCCCATTAATAGGCCTGATGAATCAAAAATGGGGTATCCGGAGATGATGAGTTTTCGATTACGGATGGTTTCTTGAATGAGTGTTTCTTTCTTTTTGGTTCTTAACACATTGGCAATGACAGAAGGTGAAAAAAGCCCTTGTTTTTCAAGGTCGAAAAGGTTGTGATTGACGATTTGCTCGCGGGGAATGCCAAATACTTGTTCAGTGGTCTGGCTTGTATATAAAACCATTCCGGCTGCATCCGCAATAAAGATTTCATCAAAAGAATGCTCTAAAATGTGTTTTAATAGAATCGTATCATTCTCGCTTAGATTCATTTTTACCTCCTAGTCATTTTTGAGATAATGATATTCAAAAATGACTAAAAATTCAATATTTTTAAAAAATATTTTAGGAATAATTTTTTGGTAAGAGGATTTTTCTATTACGTATCGAATATAAAAAAATCGAACGTCCCATCACTGAGACGTTCGATCATATTCTATTAATTATTAACCGCACTACTCAATTTTATTAAATACATATCTCTATCGAACTCATCACCAGATGCAAAGGAATGTGTATGACCAAGAAGGATATAGCCCCCATCTTTTGTTGCTTCAATTGACTGACCAAAATCTGCTAAAGGACCTCCATACGTTTTCTTCCATACCTGATCTCCACTATCATTCCATTTCCATAGAGCTAAATCAACGTTTTGTTCAGGAGATTTTTCGTATCCAACTGCCATGTAATTTCCATCGGACGTTTTATATGACCAAGGGCCCACAATAATACATACCAAACTTCTTAAAACCCTTTAGTACTTTCTTTCTAAAAATCCTTAAAGGATTCTACTGATAATCTCTTTTTAATACGGTTCCAATATATGGCCACACAAAAGAAACTTCTCCTTATGCATACACACCAAGCCAGTGCCTGGAGGGTTTGGGGGGTTCAGACGTAGGATCTAAACAACAAGAGAAAGTAAAAAATCTCCTATCCTTACATATTTTTTTACTTCGAATCATCTGTGTTATGATAACAGAATAATAACTGGAGGGTTGTGGACATTCTGAAAGAAAAGATTAAGATCGAGGTTATTCAAAAAGTAATAAACAATTGGAGGGGATTCTTTCTGCCCTACCAAATGGCATTACACGAATTAGAAAGTGATTTCAAGATTATTGACTTAGAATGGAAAATACAACATGGCTATTCCCCTATTGAACATATGAAAATACGTATGAAAACAATAAAATCTTTGGTGGAGAAAATTCAAAAAAAAGAAATTCACTTAACACAAGAAGCGGTAAGGAATGAAATAAGAGATATTGCGGGTGTTAGAATCGTTACAAGTTTTATTGAAGACGTGTATATACTGAAGGAGCATATTGAGCAACGTGAAGACATTCGAATGATACGCGTAAAGGATTATATTCAGGACGCAAAAATGAGTGGATATAAAAGTCTACACCTGATTGTAGAAACTCAAGTTATCCTGTCCAAGGAAATATTATGGGTTCCTGCAGAAATACAAATTCGTACATCCGCAATGGATTTTTGGGCATCCACGGAACATAAACTAAACTATAAATATCAAGGCGAGACTATACCTGAGGATGCTAAAAAGCAGCTCATAGAGCTTGCTAAAGCTTCTTCCTTAATGGATAAGGAAATGTCAAGATTAAGAGCAAAATTACTATCCAATTAAGTAAACGAAGAGACATAACCCCCCGAATCGTGACACTTTCCTCCTTCATTTTCGGGAACAAACGCATTATTTTCTTAAATTTAATTCTTACAAAAATAATTGTCTATAATCCATTCCCAATAACCACAAACATCTCGATCAGGCGCCCTCCCTTTTTAAAAAAGTGATTGAGCGGCGTCTATTTAAGTATTGC
>NZ_JBALPP010000114.1:0-6167 GCF_036965425.1 Neobacillus drentensis
TAAAAAAGGCTACCCCCTCATTCAAAAATTTATAATATTCAGATTTTATCATGCAAAATATTTCCGGACAATAGTACCTTTCTATTATATGAGAATTTATTCTAGTGCGTTTTACCTACATTCCGTTCCATAAATTTCTGGTTTTAATACTAAATTTCGGAAAATAATAAAAGAGGAGTAAAACAAGATCCACTGCTGGAGGAAGTAGATTTGGAACATACCTGGTTTTCCTTGATACCGTTTCTGATTGTCATTGGCATGTCTATTTGGATAAAAAACATCCTGCCTGGTCTGGTAGTCGGCCTTCTTGTTAGTTCCTTCCTTGTGTCTGCCCACTTTTTAGGAGGTTCCCATCAGGCCGTCACCTATATCGTGACAACCTTGTCGAATGAGACGAACATGAAAATTATCGTGTTTCTTTATTTATTTGGCGGCCTCGTAGGGATGATGAATATTTCCGGCGGGATTAAAGGTTTTTCCGAATGGATGGGAACAAAGATTAGAACGGAGCGGGGCCTGCTCGGGTTCATCTGGCTTACCCTCCCTTTTACCTTTATGATGCCAATGTTTCGAATCATGATGATTGGTCCAGTCGTCAAAGCTCTTGCGAAAAAAATAAACATTCCGAAGCAAAAGGTCGGACTGACCATGGATATTTCTACAGAATCCGTTATCGTCCTTTTACCCGTTGCCACGGCCTTTGTGGGATTCATGGTCTCGTTAGTTGAGGGCAGTATTAGAGGACTTCACATCGGCCAATCAGCGTATCAGATTTTTTTGCTGAGTATTTTGTTTGATTTTTTTGCGATTACGATGCTTGTCATTGGACTCATTCAAACCCTTTGGTCTCCTTCTAGAAAATCACAGGATACACGCTTAAATAATGAGCAGGAACTATTGGAAGAAGAGCATGAATTTCACCGGATGGGCATTAAAAGAGAATTATCTCTAGTCCAATCACAGCCATGGAATTTGATTTTTCCTGTCTTTTTACTTTTAGGACTTTCCTTGTTTCTTCTATGGAAAGACGGAACCTCTAAAGGGGCCAAAACCGTTTTCGACGCCTTTTCGAAAGCTGATGCCACCTTCGTCATGCTTCTAGCCGTCTTTATTACTCTAGTGTTATCCTTTGCTTTCTATATCTTAAGACGGCTTCCTTTAAATGAAATTTTGTACCATTTTTATGATGGCGGTAATCAAATGATGGAAGCCATCAGTATGCTTGTATTGATCTGGTCCTTGACACTTGCAGCCAATGACCTTGGATTTTCCACCTTTATCAGTTCAACATTAGGATCCTTTTTACCACCTTTTTTAACTCCAGCAACCATTTTTTTGCTAGGTTCCCTTACAGGATATTTTATTGGTTCATCATGGGGAACGTGGGGGCTGTTTATGCCATTAGGAATATCCTTGGCTTCGGCTACCGATGCTTCCATTCCGTTAACAGTCGGTGCGGTGTTTGCCAGTGGTGCATTTGGCGCTTTAGCATCCCCATTAGGCGATACGACGATTACGACAGCATCGATTCTCGATATGCCTCTTATCGATTATGCGCGCTATAAACTGAAGGTTTCTGCTTTGGGAGGAGTAATTGCTGTTGTTCTGTATCTTGTTTGTGGTTTCTTTATTTCTTGAAAATGATTCTCCATGCATGAATGGTTCACTCTGAATAGCTCAAACTAATTAGTAAAGGATATTTTAAGGAGTGAACTTCTTGAAGAAAATTAGTTTGGTTTCCGTCGTAATAGCTGCTGCCCTTTTAGGTTTGACTGGCTGTAATAATGATAAAGCATTAAACAACAGCAGAAACAATTTGGGAACAAACAATATTAACAATGGTTCTAATCAAAACTTGCGCGTATCAGCACGCGCTAGTAATAATGTGGAAAGCCTAAATGAAGTCGACCAGGCCCATGTCATTCTTCGGAATAATGATGCTTATGTTGCGGTCAGTTTAAAAAATAATACTGGCAATACAGGAACTGATGTAATTGGCACCAATGATGGTACGACTGGTACGAGAGATACCAGCACAAATAATGTAGATCGTACCAAGCTTGGAGGCCGGACGATTGGATCCGGCGATAATACCAATTATAAAAAAGCGGCCTCTCCTCTTGATAAAAAAATAGAAAGACAAGTACGTGATGCAGATCATTCCATTGACAATGTGTATATTTCGTACGATACTGCATTCTTTGGACAAATGACAAATTATACGAACGATTTACGCAACGGAACAAATAGAGACGGTGTTTGGAACGATTTTACGAATACGATTCATGGGGTTTTTCGATAAAACTGCCGAAATTTTATTCGGCAGTTTTACTTGATTTACCGTGGCCAGGTCCCTTACTGGTTTTTGGGGCAATGAAACTGTCTTTCATTTACCGGTGGGCTCTGTTTTTTGTAATTAGGGCAATGAAATGACTTTTTATTTACCGTGGAACTCTTTATTCCGGCATCTGGGGCAATGAAACACCCTTTCATTTACCGTTGAATCTCTTTTTTTGACTTCTGGGGCAATGAAATATCTTTTCATTTACCAGGGAATCTCTTTATCTTGCCTAACGGGCAATGAAATCACAGACTATTCCTACAAAAGGACTGCTTATCAAAAGAAATTCACCGCAATTGCTTCAGGCGATATACACACCAGTCACCTTCTTTAATTTGCACTAAATTTGGCTGCTGTCGACCTTCAGGAAGAACATATACACAAGCCTCAAAGTCTCCACTTTCGGTATGTACTGATTGCACAATTCTATTATAATAATTGTCTTCCCCTGGACCATAGTATTCTTCAAGCAGGTCCAGAGCCTGAAGTTCATCGTCATTCACTTGATATAGCTCACCAAATACCCAGTCTTGGCTGGACAAAACTAAATATGGATATCCGTTCCCAGAATCAAATAGGTCACCTTGTGTCCAACATTTATCTGCCAAACATTCAGCATTTTTAAGAAGATGGTGATTCCGCTCATACCTCCTTAACGTCCCATATACAAAAACCAAATACTTCTTCAAACTCAGCCCTCTCTTCTAACTAAAAGATTTGAATTTTCCATTATAACTGTTTTTACTTCAAAGCCATTTGGATTTTTAACTATTTCTTCTTTAGTAATAACATATCCGATAGATTCATATAAACGAACATTATCAGTTAAACTCGCCCTTACTTTACATACGGCCTTTGTTTTTCCTTGTTTATTTGCATAATATTCAAGCCACTTTAACATCGACTTCGCAATGCCCTTCCTTCTTGCATATGGCGGAACAGATACCCTTGAAAAATAAATGGAATCGTCTTGCAACATAAATCTTAAAGAACCAACAGGGACTTCGTCTAAAAAACATAAAATGAATCTCTCCGTACCATTTAGATAAGACTTTCTAAGAATATCAATTGGTTCATTAACTGCACTAGAAGGAACATCAAGATAACGATACTCCTCAAAGGCTTCCTTCATCAGTTGATGGGCAATAACAATTTCATCTTCATTTCCTATCCTAATTTCAATACCCATAATTATCGATTTTCCCCCCTAGTAATCTTTAACTCTTCCATCCTGTAAATGAGTTCATAAGAAAAACATTGAATCCTGATAATAGGGACAGAATTACTGTCCCCCTTAGCTTTATTTTTATTGGTTACTTGTTTTGATTTTTTTGTGCTTTTAATGCTTTCTTTGCAAGTCCACTCTCCCCAGCAAATTCTACATCCGCTTTAGGCATAGCATTATTATTTTTAAGTTGCTTATTCTTATTTTTCACCATTTTTTACCCCCCTTTAATTTTGTTTTCCCATGGATGCCCGATATTGGAATCCACGATTTTAGTTTGCTTTCTTTTTGGTTTGCTATGCTAAATGATGAATAAGTAAAACCGCTATGGAAGGTTAAAATTATACGAAAAACCTTCGGCGTAAGACGAAGGTTCAAGAAACTTGTTTATACTGTTTTTCAGTTAACTTGTTAAAAGGACGTATTTTTCTTCTAATGTCTTCTTTAAGAATAAAGCGACTTCGAGCATTCCGTATTTTCCAGCTTTTGCTTCTGCATCAGAATTATAGTTGGTGTTTGTATTAATATCGTAAGTAAAAATTTCACCTTCACCATTTTTGATGAACTCGATTCCAGCAACTTGAATATTATTGCCAACTAGAACCTTTTTATATTTTTCTAAGATTTCGTCCTCAAACCCTTCAATGATTTGGAACTTAGGTTTCTCTTCTACCTCTTCTCCTACCGGGCAGAATAAATCGCCAATTTGGCATGCGTCCGCTGGGCAAAGTTCAAATCCTTCCGAAGTATCAACCTTTACGGCATAAACAAAGTTTCCTCCTACAAACTCACAGCGGGTTATGTAGCTTTCAGGAGATTGAATGTATTCTTGAATAAGGGTAATGCCATCTACCGGTTCTTCGAAATTCGGTCCTTCTACATAAGCTTTTAATGCTTCTACACTATGGAATAATTGAACACCTAAGCCTTTACCGGCACGATTATGCTTCGTAATAAAGGGCTGTCCTGCAAATGCTTCGGCAGATTTTATAATGTTTTGTTTTCCAACTGCTGCAATCGTTTTTGGAGTCTTAACACCATACTTATTTAACTCTAAATATTGTAAAACCTTACTAACTTCTAACTTTAGAGCGCTTGTTCCATTTAACACCGTACGTCCATGTGCTTCAAGCCATGCTAATACTTGTCCAGAAAATTCAGCTGCAAAACGATGATCACGTGTATGAGAAGATGCACTCATTCGGCTATAAAAGATTCCTTCCGGCGGCTCTTTTGATAAATCTAACGATCCTTTGTCCAA
This sequence comes from Neobacillus drentensis, assembly GCF_036965425.1. GTDB lineage: Bacteria > Bacillota > Bacilli > Bacillales > Cytobacillaceae > Neobacillus > Neobacillus drentensis_F. The sequence goes on from NZ_JBALPP010000114.1 coordinate 4,828, forward strand.
ATGCCATTCTTCATAAGGAACACCAATCTCCGCTAACCTTTTTGTTAAATGGACTGTCCACTCACTATTTTCATGTATCACATATACCTTGCTCATCTATAAGACCCCTCACTAATTCTTTATTAAACTACGTTTTTGTTCAACTAATGGCATAACCTGCTTTGCAAAGCGTTCCATTTCCTCTAATTGAGGTGAAAATTGCAATATCAATAAGTCTAAGCCAGCTTCTTCATATTGTAAAATTCGATCTGCAATTTGCTCAGGTGTTCCTACTAAGTTCGGACGTAGTCCGCGATTGGATACAGAGTAATCTTGTAATTGGATTTGTTGCTCTAAATGTGATTTGGTAGTGAAATCTTTAAAGCCGGCATAACCGCTTGTGTCTTTCACTGTCGTGATTTTTTCAAGCTCAGTTAGAGCCTCTTCTTCTGTATCACGGCAAATAACATATGCCGCCATGCCAAATGAACTAAATGGAGCATTGCCAGTTTGTTCACGGCGTGCTTTAATATCGGCTATTTTTCGATCAATCTCTTCAACTGTTCCACCGTGCATAACATAAGCATCACATTTTTCTGCAATGGTTTGCTTGCCTTTTTCACTTTCACCGCCTGCATAAAGAATCGGGTTTGGTCGTTGAACAGGTTTCGGTGCAAGCTTCGTATCCTTTAAATCGTAAAATTGACCAGAATAATTGAAGGTTTCTTCTGTCCATAAACCTTTTAGGACATCAATAAATTCTTCAGTACGAGCGTAACGCTCATCATGTTCTGTAAAAATACCCCCATATTGACGTGCTTCTTCTGCCCACCAAGCAGAAACAACGTTAAGCGTAAAACGCCCATTACTAATTTGATCAATATTTGCTGCCATTTTAGCCGCTATTGCAGGATTATGAAAACCAGGGCGAATCGCTGTCATAATTTCAATTTTTTCCGTCACTGCCGCAAGTGCCGCCGCTGTAGACCAAGCTTCAAGAGAATCATGCTCCGGTCCTTTAATATCATTTAAATATAATTCAGCTATTAAGGTAGTCGAGTATCCCCATTTTTCAGCAAATTGTATGACTTTCTTTGCATAATCAAAGGTTGGCGGCATATTTTCATTCTCAACATTACGTAACCAGCCCCCAAAAATCGGTAACCAAAAACCAAATTTCATATGTATTCTCCTCTACTATTCTAATTCTCTAGTTTTCCTATTATTTAAGTTGGATTTAACTATAAATTAAAAACTCTCCTCCTAAGAAGAGAGTTTTATTACCCTCTTCTCATCTTTCAAGCGATGTGCTTGATGGAATTGGCACAGTATTCATAAGAACCTGCTGCCGAGGCTTCAAA
>NZ_JBALPP010000115.1:0-16989 GCF_036965425.1 Neobacillus drentensis
TTACGATATAGCTTATATCAGAATAAAGTTGATACTTTTTATTTTAGTTTAAATTCAAATCGCAATGAAATCCCAAGTTCTCTACAAAATACGAATCAAGATATTATTTCATACCTGCTCGAAAATGTTAAGTAAGATAGTAAAGTAAGCTAAACTTGAAAACGCTTTTAATTAGTGATATTCTTTAATAAATATTTTTGTTCGGTGTTTTTCTTCTAGATGATCACTAAGAGCAAGGATAGTAATATTTTGTGTGTTTAACACACTAGGAGGCAAATGAAAAATGGAAAATGGTAAAGTAAAATGGTTTAACAGCGAAAAAGGCTTCGGATTCATCGAGCGTGAAGGCGGAGAGGATGTTTTCGTTCACTTCTCAGCTATCCAAGGAGAAGGCTTCAAAACTCTTGAAGAAGGTCAATCCGTTACTTTTGACGTTGAGCAAGGTAACCGTGGACCTCAAGCGGCAAACGTTCGTAAAGCTTAATTCAAAAACAAAAAACAGATTCCACTTTGGAGTCTGTTTTTTGGTGCTTAAAAAATCGGCTCTGTTAAATTTCCCTAATAAAGACAACCGTCCAGTCTGAAATATCAGTGTGTTTAGATAAGCGAAAGTGTTTCTGTATATATGTCAGCATATCGTCTGTTTATTTGATTTTCTCCGCCAACTCTAAAATAATTCCCTCTGGACCACGAACGTAGCATAACTTATAACTTTCTTCATATTGCTGTATCTCACTAAAGATTTCCGTGTCCTTCTTTTTCAGTTTTGCAACAATAGCCTCTATATTTTCAACAGCAAAGCAAATATGTCGGATACCCAGTGTATTTGCAAAGGGTTGCTGAATATCTTTTTCATCTGAAGGCGAATAAAATTTGACTAGTTCTATCCATGCCTGACCATCTGGCATCCCCAAACCTACACATGCCGTTTTAACATCATTAAGCCCAACTATTCTGTCCAACTGTTCTCCATCCAATTCCCATTCCGCTTGCACTTCAAGTCCTAAATCAAGAAAAAACGCTTTAGCCTCTGAAAGATCATTTACATTTATACTCACATGATCTATTCTATTGATCTTCATATTTCATACCTCCTTGAGGTCATGTGCTCTTCACAGAATTATTCAACAAAATTATTGCAAATTCCTGCCACGAAAGTTAAATAAGCACTATACAGCGAATTTTGATAAGCGTAAACTATCGTAAGTATCTGTCATTTCAAAGACAAATAATGATAATAGAAAAACTTAATATTGTACAAAATCGATTTGTTTAAGAGCGTTCAAGAATTTGTGTCTCCAATAAAAAAGCATAACCCAAGTAACCCCAACGACTTCAGCCGATTTTCATAGGGAATAGCCTTTGAACATACAATCAACAAATGTAATCCATTCGTTCTTAATCAAATAAGGGAATCAGGGAGGTTTCAATTATCAACATTTACCTTTAACACAGCCAAAAAATAAAGAACCCCACCATAGAAAGGGTGGGGAAACGGTAAATCAAATGGTAAACAAAGTGTAACATATAAATATTGAAAAACCTAATTCTCGCTTTCGGGTTTTCTTATTCGCCTAAACCTTTACTGCTAATGTGGTTGGGCTCAGCCCCTAACTTTTTTCCGTTTTAACCATGTTTTGTGGTTAAGATTTTGAAAGTTGAAGCATTTCCTGTATATCTTTTTGGGCTGTACCGATTAATTTTAAATTAAATGTGTCTTGGAGGACGTTCATTACACCTTCAGAAATGAATTCAGGTGGTTTTGGTCCGATTCTGACATCTTTAATTCCAAGACTGAACAACCCTAAAAGAATGGCAACTGCTTTTTGTTCAAACCAAGAAAGCACGATGCTGACAGGAAGTTCATTAATTTCACATTCAAAAGCCTCTGCAAGCCCTTTAGCAATTTTAATGGTTGAAACAGAATTATTACATTGACCTAAATCAATATACCGTGGAATATCTGTACCAGGTACAGTCCCATAATCAACATCATTAAAACGGAATTTTCCGCACGATGTTGTAAGGATCACTGTCTCAGGAGGTAGGGATGTTGCAAGTTCACGGTAGTATTCTCCTCCTTTACCAGGTGCATCGCAACCAGCAATAACGAAAAATCTTTTAATTTTTCCTTCTTTAACAGCTGCAATGACCTCTGGTGCTAAACCTAAAACTGTTTCATGATGGAATCCGGTTAATAGTGTTTCATCTGAATCGATATTGGCTTCAGGTAGTTCCAATGCTCTTTCGATTAATGGTGAAAAATCATCATTAACAATTTTTTGGACATTTTCTAAACCGGCTACTTCATAACTAAACATGCGATCTGCATAAGTACCTTTTATGGGCATTACACAGTTGGTAGTCGCTAAAATGGCTCCAGGGAATTTTTCAAAAAGGCGGCGTTGATCGTACCAAGCTTTCCCGATATTTCCTTTTAAATGCGAATATTTTTTCAATACCGGATAACCATGAGCTGGAAGCATTTCAGAATGGGTATAGATATTGATACCTTTTCCTTCCGTCTGCTTTAATAATTCTTCTAAAGCAAAAAGATTGTGACCAGTTACAACAATACATTTACCCTCAATTTTATTTTGGCTCACTCGAATCGGTTGAGGAATTCCAAGTCTACTCGTGTGTGCTTCATCTAGTAACTCCATAACACGCACTGCCGATTGACCAACTTTCATCGCCATATCGATATGCTCTTGTAAGTTAAAGTTTGAATTTGTTAGTGTCAAATAAAGGGCTTCATGTGTAGTTGAATCTACGAAATGATCTATGAATCCCAGCTGGTTTGCGTGGGTACGATAGGCAGCAATACCCTTTAATCCAAAAATAATTGTATCTTGTAAACTTGCAATCGTTTCATCTTTTCCACAAACACCAATTACATTGCAGCCACCGGTTGGAGTTTGCTCACATTGATAACAAAACATTTTTTTCCCTCTTTCCATTTTTGTTAGTTTTCCAGATAATAACTTTCTCTTTTTTGGTGTGAATGATTGAATAAGTATCATTAGAAATAAACATTTAATCAACTTGGTTACATGGCTATTATAAATTCGTTGATTTTGAAATTGGAGCTCTACATGAAACAGTTCACAAACAAGTCAAAAAGATTTGAACACTTAGTGACAAGAAGGCTCCCCGGACCGCCCGCGAACCGCTCGCGCCTGGAGCGCAAATCAACAGCCAAGTTTAACACAGCCTAAATATAAAAATTTATTTCATATTGACTCTTGGGAAATTTTTGAATAAACTATTGTTAAATTATTTAATAAAGGCAATGAAGAGAAAAAGTAAAATGTTACTGTTTTTCACCAGAGAGCTTCGGTAGCTGAAAAGAAGCAAAAACATTCATTTGAACAATGGTCTCTGAGCTTCGGGCTGAACGTACTTTAGTATTAGTAGGTTACGACGGGATTTGGCACTCGTTATCAATGTCACAGTATAAGAGTAGCTTTTAATACTCCGTACTTGTTGAGGCAAATGGTGTGAACTATTTGCAAATTAAGGTGGTACCGCGTGGAAATTCAAACCTCGCCCTTAACTATTACAGTTAAGGCGAGGTTTTTTTGTTTTTATAATGATATTTTTATTAGGAGGTTTTAATCAATGAGTATTTTTATTGGTGGGGCTTGGGCTTATGCGAACGGCTCATTACATTTAGGTCATATTTCAAGTTTGTTACCTGGCGACATTCTCGCGAGATATTACCGTTTAAAGGGTGAAAAAGTTTTGTATGTATCAGGAAGCGATTGTAATGGAACACCGATTACAGTCAGAGCAAAACAAGAAGGTGTTTCTCCAAAAGTGGTTGCAGACCGTTATCACAAAGAATTTGAAGATTGTTTTTCAAGATTAGGATTCTCATACGATACTTATACAAGAACTGACACTGAACATCACCATAAAATCGTTCAAGAGATATTTTTAAAGTTACTTGAAAAGGGGCTGATTTACAAAAAAGAAATCGAACAAACCTATTGTGAACATTGTCAACAGTTTTTACCTGATCGTTATGTTGAAGGAATTTGTCCTATTTGTAACGAGCCTTCGCGTGGCGATCAATGTGACAATTGTTCAACAATTTTAGAACCACTTGAGTTACTTGAAAGAAAATGCAAAATTTGCGGACACGAACCTACTACAAGATTCACCGAGCATTTTTACTTTTCTTTAAGCTCTTTCCAAAATGTTCTGGAAAACTATACTCAAGAAGCAGATGACAATAATCTATGGAGGGAAAATGCCATTTCTCTTACGAAACGCTACTTAAAGGAAGGATTGCAAGATAGAGCCGTTTCAAGGGATTTGCCTATTGGGGTTAGTGTGCCAGTTGCTGGATATGAAGATAAGAAGATCTATGTTTGGATTGAGGCTGTATCAGGATACTACACTGCAAGCAAACTGTGGGCTAAGGAAACAGAAAGAGATGATTCAACATTTTGGGATTTCTCCGCTCAATCTTATTATGTTCATGGGAAAGACAATATCCCTTTCCATTCAATTATCTGGGCTGGAATTCTTGCTGGCCTTGGAAAAAAACCATTACCAACGCATATCGTTTCAAACGAATATTTAACTTTGGAAAAGAAAAAATTATCTACAAGTAAAAATTGGGCTGTTTGGGTTCCAGATATTTTAGAAAGGTACGAACCAGATTCCATACGGTATTTCTTAACAATTAACGCACCAGAGAATCGAGATGCTGATTTTTCTTGGAAAGAGTTTATATACAGCCATAATAGCGAGTTATTAGGGGCTTATGGAAACTTCGTTAATAGGACATTAAAATTTATTGAAAAGTCATTTGCTGGTGTTATTCCTGAAAAGGACATAACTTCGAATATTCAAGAAAAGGTTAAAAGCTTATACAATGATGTAGGGCATTGCATTGAAACTGCTGCCTTTAAACTAGGATTGGAAAAAGTATTTGAACTTGTTAGATTTTCAAACAAATACTTTGATGAACAACAACCTTGGAAACAAATAAAGGATGATGCCGAGTCTTGCAAACAAACACTGGCGAACTGTGTTTATCTAATTGCAAATTTAGCTCATATCCTTTCGCCATTTCTTCCTTTTTCAAGCAGAAAAGTCAAGGAAATGATAAACACAACAGAAACGGAATGGAGAGCGTTTTTGGTTAAGTCACAGCATTTGTCAAATGTTGAACCGTTGTTCGAACGAGTAGACCCAGTAAAAATTCAAGAAGAAATTGAAAGATTAAACAACCAGTCTGTTTAAATACAAAACAGTGGGAAATCGAATGCTTCCCACTGTTCATTCCTTTATTTAGCTGTTTTTCTCAATAATGGTTTTAATAATCTCACTGATTGATTTTCGCTTACAAAAGTGGAACCTAAAAGCAATGCCCCGCCAAACATTTGAATCATAGTCATTTGTTCTTGTAAGATTACTCCTGAAATTAGTATAGCTACTAATGGATCTACATAGCTTAGCATAGCAATACTCTGTCCCTTTAACTTTTGCATACCCGAGAAAAATAACCAAAATCCAAGTCCAGTGTTTATAATCCCTAAAAGTATGATGAAGGGAATGGATGATTTTGATACTTCCAAGATACTGAATCCTTCAGTAAAAAGCACATAGGGTAAGAGAAGTAAAGCTGTTGTACCAAGTTGGATGATCGTAATCTCTAACTTGGCTAAGTTTTGAATAAATTTATTCAATAACATTAAAGCAGCATAAAATGCAGCTGCAACTAACCCCAAAAAAATTCCAAGTAGATCATCTTTTTCAGATGCACTTATTCCATTTCCAACAATCAATAACATACCTATTATCGCAAAACCAATACAAACAATCTTTTTGATAGGTAAGTGTTCTTTAAGAATAATAGGTGAGAGAATCATAACAAACACAGGTGCAAAGTAATAGGCTAATGTTGCGTTAGTGACTGTTGTATAATCGTATGATTGATACAGGAAAATCCAATTCCCGCCTAATGCAATCCCAGAAAGTAATAAAACAGAAGCATTAGCTTTCACTAATTTCCACGGAATGGATTTTCTCATCACAAAAAATACGAACATTAAAAATAGACATCCGATTGAACTACTTAGTAAGGCTGTTTCACTCGAAGATAAATCAATGTATCTTACAACTAAACCAATTGTACCGAAAATGATCATTGATAATATAAACTGAATGTTAGATTTCATCGTCTACTCCTTCGAATCTGCGAAACAGCTTATATTTTCGCAGATTCTTAATCTGTTTTTAATATAAGCATATTTAGTGCTGGTTCAACAGCTGGAGCAAACGGTGGTGGCGGTGATGCTGAAAATGGCTTCCATGTGGATAATTTAATATTTGATAATGGCATAATAATCCCCCGATTTCGATTGCATTTTGATATTATCAATTATACTATATAGATGCTTATTAGAACTTAAGTACAGGAAAATTATATATACATTAATTGTTTTAACTGAAACAAAGGATTGGAGATGTACATGAAAAAACAGCGTAACATTATTTTATATATTGGCACTTCCATTGACGGCTATATTGCAAATGAGGATGGTACATTAGAGTGGTTAGAATCCACTGAATTAGACGGAGATTCTGGCTACAATTCACTCCTAGAAAGAATTGACACGGTTGTTATGGGGAAAGGAACTTATGATGTCGTACGTGGATTTGATATCGATTATCCTTATAGCAATTATAAAAATTATGTGTTTTCTAAATCAATTAGTGAATCCGATGAATATGTTTCATTTATTGATGAAGATGTCAAAACTTTCATTCAAAATTTAAAACAAAAGCCTGGTAAGGATATATGGTTAATTGGTGGAGGAAATTTAGCTCGTGAATTTTTCAAGGGAAATTTAATTGATGAAATCCAACTAGCCATTGCACCGATTATATTAGGGAAAGGAATTTCCCTTTATAACGGAGATAATATTTCCCAAAAATACACGTTAACCAAAGTTGAAAAATTAGGTCAGCTTGCGATGCTTCATTATATAAAAAAATAATAATCATCGTCTTTCCCTTTGATAGTAGGGGAAGATTTTTTCTTTTTAACAACATAATTTTCTGAAAGCCGTTCGAGACAAGACAAATACCCAAGAACTTTTACGCAAATACACATAAACTCTACTGTAAAATACAATGAGGAGGATGAATGTAATGATTCCTAATATTAATGTCCCAAATACAACATATGCAAGGATTGGTGTAGGTGGACCAGGTTCAGGATTTGGTCTTGCACCAGGAATTGGTTTTGGAGCTCCAGGTCTTGGTTTTGGCTATCCACAGTACCATCACTACTACCCATATCACCACCATCACTACTACCCGTACCACCAGCACCATTACTACCCATATCACCACCACCATCACTACCAATACCCATATTAAGATTTGTTGATAAAACCGACCAAATAATAATTAAAAGAAATTTCTGTGAAACAGGCGTGTTTCTACAATAATTAGAAACGTCTGTTTCTTTTAGTGTAGGGTTATGCAATACAGCTGTAGGTTACATAATAAACGGTAACATTATAAAAAGGATATGAGTTCCGGTAATAGAAAAATTAAAGGCGGGGATCGCTGCGGAGAAACAGTTTTTTTCTGTTGATAAGCTAACTGGCAGTTTAGTTTTAGTGAATTTGTTCACAGACTTATTCAAAAGCCATAACCCTATCCCTAAAATAACTAACATATCAAATTAAATGACTCACTGCGTTTGTAACTAAATTGTCGCCTGCTTTTTTTGTGAAGAGGTAAAAACGGGCTTTTTTGACGAAAAGTTTTATTGACAAATTAATCTATTTAGTAATACTATATACTAGTAGTCAGTAATACAGAATATCAGTGACACAAAATACCTGTGTTACAAAGTACTAAAAAAAATAAAAGCAAAATATAAATGGAGGTAAAAAATTGGAAAATATTACAGAAATGCTGAAAGGGGTGCTTGAGGGGTGTGTGCTTGAAATCATCAGCCGTGGCGAAACTTACGGCTATGAAATCACGCAACAGCTGCGAGAACTTGGTTTCACTGATGTGGTTGAAGGCACAGTTTATACGATTACCATGCGGCTTGAGAAAAACAATCTGGTGGACATCGAGAAAAAGCCATCCACTATGGGACCGCCGAGAAAATTTTACACACTCAACGCAGCAGGTCATGAGCAACTTGAAGTTTTTTGGAAAAAATGGGATTTTGTCTCAAGTAAAATAAACGAACTTAAAACTAAAATAAAATTAAAAGGAGAAATAATATGAGTATTTTTGAAAAAATTATCGGAAGTCTGGATGACAAGCGTGAGTGGAAGGGGATGGAGGCTCGTGCGAAGGCACTTCCAAGTGAGTACCGCAACGCTTACAAAGCTATCCAAAAATATATGTGGACTGCTGGTGGTGGTCCCATCGACTGGAAGGACAGCAGCCGTATCTTTTACGGCATTCTCGACCTCTTCGAGGAAGGTGCAGCGGAAGGCAAGAAAGTTACTGACCTCACGGGCGAGGACGTGGCCGCTTTCTGCGATGAGCTAGTGAAAGACGAGAAAACTTGGAGGGATAAATATCGCAAGAAGTTGAACGATACGATTGGTCGTGGCTAACGGCGTAATCCTAGTGGATTTTCGCCTACCATCGATACTAACGACGAAAACCGTGATTGGGGACGACTTGGCTTCCTTTTCCGACGAACTAGTGGCAAACGCTAAAGCCTATGTTATCGTGAAGATTTGAAGCAGAGTATCATGAAGCGATTGGGAAATAAGTGAATTCAATAGATAAATACGACTGAATAGCTGGCTACAAATGTTAATGAGTCACCATCACTATTCAGTTTTATTTTTAATCCGGTAGTCAGTAATACAGATTATCAGTGAGACTGAGTAGGGGATTATAAACAATTTAGCGCCTATCTACACTTTTTATAAGGAGGAAAAAGTATGAGCAATGCAGCGATTTCTGTAAAAGGGTTAAAAAAATCCTTTAAAGATAAGGAAGTCTTAAAGGGGGTGGATTTTGAGGTGCAGCATGGCGAAATTTTCGCACTGCTGGGCTCAAACGGAGCGGGCAAGACGACGACGGTCAACATCCTCTCAACTCTGATGAAGCCTGATGGCGGCGAAGTAGGTATTTGCGGTTTTGACATCCAGCGTCAACCAAATCATGTTCGACAGAGAATCAGCTTGACAGGGCAGTTCGCAGCTTTAGACGGAATGCTCACTGGGAGGGAAAACCTGATGATGATCGCCAAGTTGCGGGGAATTGCCAATCCCGCTCAAGTCGCCGATAATCTGCTTGCAAGATTCAGCCTGACCGATGCGGCCAACCGCCGAGCGGACAAATATTCCGGCGGAATGAAGCGCCGGCTTGACCTCGCCATGAGCCTAATCGGGACGCCAGCAGTCATTTTTCTCGACGAACCGACGACTGGGCTAGATCCCGAAGCACGGATTGAAGTCTGGAATACCGTCAAGGAGCTTGCTGACGGCGGTACGACCATCTTGCTGACGACCCAGTACCTGGAGGAAGCCGAACAGCTGGCGGACCGTATTGCCATCCTGCATGGCGGAAAAATTATCACAACCGGTACCCTCACCGAACTCAAAGAGATGTTCCCGCCAGCGAAAGTGGAGTACATCGAGAAGCAGCCTACATTAGAGGAAATTTTCCTCGCGATCATTGGTAAAAAGGAGGAGATGTAAATGAAAAGCAAAACAGGGGTATTACTAGGACGTTTAATGCGCAACATCATGCGAAGCCCTGATACGATTATCACGGTGGCGATTACGCCGATTATGATGATGCTGCTGTTTGTCTACGTATTTGGCGGCGCTATAGAAACAGGCACAGACAACTACGTCAATTATTTATTGCCGGGAATCTTGCTGATGGCTATCGCATCCGGAGTCGCTTATACTTCCTTGCGGCTGTTTACGGATGTAAAGAGCGGGCTGATGGCTCGTTTCATTACCATGCCCATCAAGCGCTCATCGGTTTTGTGGGCTCACGTGTTGACTTCGCTTGTTTCCAATGCGCTTACTGTCGTGGTGGTGATCCTCGTCGCGCTCTTGATGGGTTTCCGTTCCAGCGCAGGTATCCTGGATTGGCTCGCGGTAGCTGGGATACTCGGGCTGTTTACACTGGCTCTGACATGGCTGGCGGTCATTCCCGGATTGAGAGCGGGGTCTATGGAAGGGGCGACAGCTTACTCGTACCCGCTGATTTTTCTTCCGTTTATAAGTTCGGCCTTTGTCCCCACGGAAACCATGCCTAAAATTGTCCGTGCGTTCGCTGAAAACCAGCCCGTGACTTCAATCGTAAATGCAATTCGTGCCCTCTTGTATGAAGGGTCTGTTGGAAACGATATATGGATCGCGCTTGCCTGGTGCGTCGGCATTATGGTCATCGCTTACTTCTTCGCCAGTAAACAATTTAAACGCCAGTTAGGGTAAGTACACCATTATGGGATTAGCCAAATCTTTGGTCAGCCACTCCCATAAATTAACGGATGCAAGAGTTCGAGTTTAAGCTGTCATTTTGGCAGCTTTTTTTTGTTTTACAAAGGGACTTAGTGGAAGAGCTTTGGAGGTAAAAAGAGTTGCTTTCGCAAGCAACCCTTTTAAACTTAACTCAGGGGACAGTATTTTAATTTTATAATAGTGAGATCGCCTGTTGAGTTGACCATGTAGCACTGCTGAATGCATGATAATTTGTAACAGCTGCTTGAAAATCCTTCTCACTTATGGTGGCAGTGGCATCATAAACAACAGCTGTTTGGAATCCATACTCGATTAAGTCTCTCATATGGGATTCTACACAAATGTTTGATAAGACACCTGCCAAAATTACCTTTTCTTTCCTATGCTGACGTAATTGGTAAACAAGATCATTTGTCTGCGGACTGGCAATTTTATGGGCGGTTGCAATGACAGTTTGGTTAGATAAAATGTATGGTTTTAGTGAAGGAACCCAATCGGCTCCAACAGAAGTGTAGTCATTTTGTTTTTGATAGATTCGAAGCTTTAATAACATTTCTTGTTCAGCTCCAGTAAATTGCCAATTATAATCATGGGGATATATATAATGAGGGGAGATAAAAAGTTGGTATCCTCTACTCATAGCTGTTCTTATTAGAATTTCAAGGTTACCTAGTGTGTTATATTGTTCAATAATTTTTTTTGTTAGATGGTATCCTTTACCTCCGGGTGACAGAAAGTCATTTTGTGGGTCCGTTATGACAATTGCTGTATTTGAGGGATTAGGTTTGAACATTCATTTTTCCTCCAATTCACATAAATTGGTATTCTTTCTGTTAAAATTCAGTTTTTGTTCTCGATGAATATATATTGATGGGGGCTTGAACTCATTCTGTTTATTAATGGAGTATGGTATTAATTCGGAGATTATGAAGAATTGACACTTAAAGGGGCTCTAATCAAAAATCGAGGTAAGGCTGATATTGTACCATTTTTGTCTTTTGTGCCGGGTGCATAATATTTAGGATAATTTAGAAAGTAGTTGTAAAATAGTCCATGGAACCAAAATCTATATAGGATAAAGGATGATTTATTTGTTGAAACCTAGAATTGGTATGGTAGGACTGGGTGGTATCGCTCAGAAAGCATATTTGCCTATTCTTTCAAAAGAAACAGATTGGACATTTGTAGGTGCATTTTCTCCCAATAGAGAGAAAAGAAAGGTAATCTGCAATCGGTATCGTATACAAGATTTTGGTAGTTTACCAGCATTGGCTCAAGAGTGTGATGCAGTGTTTGTACACAGCTCTACTGAATCTCATTTTGAAGTGGTTTCGGAACTACTTCATAAAGGGAAAGATGTATATGTTGATAAACCATTAGCAGCTTCCATCACAGAAGCAGAAAAATTAGTCGAATTAAGTGAGAAGATGAGAAGAAAACTAATGGTTGGTTTTAATCGCCGTTTTGCCCCAATGTATGTGAAAGTAAAGGAAAGAGCGAATAATATAGCTTGGCTACGTTTTGAAAAGCACAGAACGGACAGTATAGGACCTTATTTTTATGAGTTCACAATGTTAGATGATTACCTTCACTTAGTCGATACAGCGCGATGGTTCGTGGATGGAGGTCTTAAGGTACAGTATGGAAAAATTCATACGAACGATGAAAATCAACTTTTATATGCTCAGCATATGTATGAATCCTCTCAAAGTAAATCCATTACCACAGCGATGCATAGAAAAGCAGGGACGAATTTAGAACAGCTAGAACTGGTAGCAGATGGAGCAATTATTCGTGTAAAAAACATGAATACAACGGAAATAGAAGAAGAAAATGCGGTAACTACCACATTCTCTTCATCATGGGAAACAATTTTAAAACAACGAGGCTTTGAAGATGCTGTACAGCATTTTATGTATTGTATTCAAAATGATATGCAACCCCTTGTTGATGGATTAGAAGGCTTAAAGTCTCAATTAATTGTAGATCAATTACTAAAACAAAAATAGTATCAATAAAACCCCATTTCTCAATTTTAATACTGAGAAATGGGGTTTTATTATATTTACTTAGAGTGCAAAATATCGCCTAAAACAAAAAGGACCGGACAGTTTGACCGGTTTTTCTTATGTTTTTTATTGTGAACATTAGATTTATTCAGTATATTTAATATAATATCAAAGGAGCGAGGAAGGTAAAATGAATCAATCCTATTTTTATTTAAAACTAGAAACACATCAATTACATATGTCTAATAAAAATGAAATACGACGCGTGCGTGTTTTATTGCCGAAAAATTATGATCAAGATGTGGCTGAAAATTATCCAGTTGTCTATATGCATGATGGACAAAATGTTTTCTACAGCAGTGAATCTTATAGCGGATATTCATGGAAGGTTATTCCGGCAATTAAACAAAACCCCGATTTACCGAAGATGATTGTTGTTGGGATAGATAACGCTGGACAAGATCGAATTAATGAATATACGCCTTGGAAAATTACTGAAAGCCCACTTCCTGAAGATATTGAACTAGGCGGAAGAGGCGCGGAGTTTGCTGAGTTTGTCATGACGGTCGTGAAGCCGTTTATCGATAATCATTACCGAACTAAATCGGATAAATATCATACAGCGATGATTGGCAGTTCACTTGGAGGAAATATTTCCGCTTTTATGGGTATTGAATATAAAGATCAAATTGGTGGTTTAGGCATTTTTTCATTAGCCAATTGGATTACAAGTAGTGCCTTTGACAGTTATATTGTTAGACAAGAGTTGGATCCTGAACAACGCGTGTACATTCAAGTTGGGACTCAGGAAGGCGATGATGCTGATCGTCAATTGATGTACGGTAATATGAAGCAGGCCTATATCGATTGCTCGCTTAAGTATTATAAACAACTACTAAAAGGCTCTGTTCCAATTGATAGCATTCGTTTAAATATTTTTGCGGATGAAGAACATAATGAAAAAGCTTGGGCAAAACACCTTCCAGAATGTCTACGTTTCTTAAGTGAGAAGTGGTCATGAATGAACTGAATAATTATATTGAGTGATTTAGATCATGGGAGAAATCTATCACTTTTTTTAATATTTTTGGAAATTTAGATTGATTTCAAATTGAAATAATTATACCTTAATTGTGAAAATAATGAATTTTTTTGAATATGAGAAAGGAGCTTTTTTATGAATTATATTTTGATATCACCATATTATCCAAGTAATTTTCAGCCATTTGCTTATCGTTTAAAAGAAGCAGGTGTCAATGTTTTTGGAATTGGCGAAGAGCCGTATGACCAATTAGGTTCCAAATTACAAAACGCTTTAACAGAATATTATCGTGTGAATAATTTAGAAGATGTAGACGAAGTGAAACGTGCTGTTGCATTTTTATTTTATAAACATGGTCCAATTGACCGCATTGAATCCAATAACGAATACTGGTTAGAACTTGATGCGCAGTTGCGTGAGCAATTTAACGTGTACGGCAATAAAACAAATGACTTGAAAAAAGTTAAGTATAAATCTGAAATGAAGAAGCTGTTTAAAAAAGCAGGAGTGCCTGTTGTAGAAGGAAGAGTAGTTAAAACTAAAAAGGAGTTATCTAAAGCCATTGATGAATTAGGACTGCCCGTTATCGCTAAACCGGATAATGGAGTTGGATCAGCTGCAACCTTTAAATTAAGTTCAGAAGAGGATGTACGTCGTTTTGAAGAAGAATGGGGAGAAGCACAAGTGTACTTCTTAGAACCATATGTCGAAGGAGGCATGCTTTGTACATTTGATGGTTTAGTAGATCAGAAAGGGAACATTGTTTTCCAAACAAGTTTTACATATAATGTGCCAACTCTGGAACTCGTTAAGGGTCAGTTGGATTTAGCTTATGTGATTCAAAAAGAAATTGATCCAAAGCTCGAAACTTATGGAAAGGCGATTGTGAAAGCTTTTGGCATGAAAGAACGCTTTTTCCATATTGAGTTTTTTAAATTAGAAGATGGGGATTATGTTGCACTAGAATATAATAACCGCTTGGCTGGCGGCTACACGGTTGATATGTACAATTTCGCGTACTCCATTGATTTATTTGCTCAGTATACTTCTCTTGTGACAGGAGGAGAATTTAAGGAGCCCGATGCCGAAAACCAGTTTTGTGTCGGGATAACACAGCGTGATGCGTATGAGTATAAACATGATACGAATGCTATTACTGAACGATTTGGCGACCGTGTGAAGTTTGAACAGCGCATGCCAGAAGCGTTTGCGGAACTCCAAGGAAATCAATTTTATGCGATTAATGCGAATTCGCAAGAAGAAGTGGATGAGATTATCCGTTTTGTTCATGAACGAAAAAATTGCAGCATTGTAAACGTATAGGGATAGGAGATTTTTTATGCATAAAGAACAGTTAAATCATTGGAGTGGCGAATTAGGACGTGAAATGCTGTTGCACAGATATGGACACAGTGGCATGCCAATCGTAGTATTTCCTTCATCTGGAGGGACGCATACTGAATACTATGATTTTGGAATGATTGATGCGTGTCATGAATATATTGAATCCGGAAAAGTTCAGTTTTTTACATTGGCAAGTATAGATAGCGAAAGCTGGCTGCACGACTCAAAACCGGCGCATGACCGTGCATTAGCTCACGCGGCATATGACCGTTATGTGATTTCAGAAGCTATTCCTTTTATTAAGCATAAAACAGGTTGGTTTGATCCAATGATGACAACGGGGTGTAGTATGGGGGCATATCATGCGTTGAACTTTTTCCTGAGACATCCGGATGTCTTCCAAACAACCGTTGCACTTAGCGGTATTTACGATGCGCGTTACTTTTTTGGAGATTATGGAAATGATCCGCTTGTTTATGAAAATTCACCGAGTGATTTCATATGGAATCAAAATGACGGCTGGTTTATTGATCGATATCGTTCAGCAGATATCATTATTTGTACCGGTCTGGGTGATTGGGAACAGGATGGGCTGCCTTCATACTTTACATTAAAAGAAGCCTTTGAAGAAAAACAAATTCCAGCGTTGTTTGATGAGTGGGGCGAAGATGTTTCGCATGATTGGATTTGGTGGCGACGCCAAATGCCGTATTATTTAGGAAAATTACTTTAATAAAATGTCAAATAAGCATCAGCACGGTTGAGTCGCTGGTGTTTTTTATAAGCTATTGTGAAATGGGAATGGAGGTATCACACCATTCCTATTTTTTATTCCATTTTAATAGATTTTTGAATGTATGTGATTACTAACAGTCGCCACCAGCATCTTTGTCATTTCCTTGTAACATCCTAAAGAGCTTTTGCGTATAATGCTGACGTGTCTTATTTTTATAGGCAAATTGCTTATTTAATTTTATTTACTGATACTAATCCAAGCTAACCGCATCTTAACTAAAATAGTACACATTTGGTTGTTCCAAAAGGTGGTGAGTAATATGTTCTATGGTTACGGCTGGGGCGGTAATTGCTACGGAGGCGGCCTTTACGGAGGCAGTTCTTTTGTTTTAATCGTAGTATTGTTCATCCTTTTAATTATTGTCGGAGCATCTATGACTTATTAATGCTGGAGGTGTTATAAAATGAGCGGTGTAAACGGGAGTGGTTTCGCGTTAATCGTAGTATTGTTCATTCTTCTTATCATTATTGGTGCTTCATTTATGTGCTATTAATTTGGAAATAAGAGAAATCAACCAAGAAAAAGACCCTCTTTTGGGGCTGTTGACAAATAAATAAAATAAAAAACCTAGCTTTTTTAGCTAGGTTTTAGCGTTTTCCACCTTTTTCGAATAGAGAATCATAGCAATTTTAAAAATCTATTTCTCCAGTCCTCTGCAAGAGCATCGACTGTTAATATTTTTTCAATCGATGCTTTATCTTGTTTTTGATGGAAAAGAATTTGTGTAGCAAAAGAAATGGATATTTCTTTTGAGTGTTTTTCCACAAGATTTATTTCCGAATCGAACTTAATGGTACCTTCTTCCAATACTCGAAAAAAGTAGCCCGTTAGAGTCGTTTCAACCACTTTCTTTAAGAGTTGTTTTTCTTCGTTATAATTGGAGATAGTTACACAAGGTACCCTTCCTTGTGTTATTTGAAGAATAGTACCTCCTATTTTATAAATGTCACCAATACAAACCCGTCCTTCCGTCATCCCTGTTGCCGTAATATTTTCTCCAAAAGCAGGTAGAATAAGCTTTTTTTGAAATACCTCTTCCCAATAAGAGTAATGCTCAAATGGATACAAACATACTGCACGGTCTGGTCCCCCGTGAAATTGGTGATTTGCAACATCATCACCAACAATGCCAGGTTTTTTCACCTCAAAGGCTTGTATTGCCGATTT
Organism: Neobacillus drentensis; assembly: GCF_036965425.1. Classification (GTDB taxonomy): domain Bacteria; phylum Bacillota; class Bacilli; order Bacillales; family Cytobacillaceae; genus Neobacillus; species Neobacillus drentensis_F. Next base: position 16,843 of record NZ_JBALPP010000115.1, read on the forward strand.
TCCTATTCCAGAAAGCTCTATTTTATTGTTCCAATTATATTCCTTTGGTTTTCCAACAGCTAAATTAATAATTTTTCGATCCAATTTGAATTTACCTCCCATCTAAAAAACTCCAAGATCAATATGATAATATAAATTGTATTATAC
>NZ_JBALPP010000116.1:0-13997 GCF_036965425.1 Neobacillus drentensis
ATTTAAGTAAACGCAAGAAATTTAAATTGTCGAGAAAATGTGTTATCTTTCTCTTCTTTTTTGAGGAAGATTTTTTTGTACTTGTTTCTGTCATAAAATTCTCCTCTCGATTTCTTTTTTCATTTGGATTTCCTTAATGTTGTTTAATAAGATATGGAATTTCGTCTAACCATAAGAGCATGGATTCATGCATTTATATTTATCTTATCGTCATATTTCCCCCTAAGGCGCTTAATATCCTCTCTAGGTGGAAAACCAAACATACGGGAATATTCACGGCTGAATTGCGATGGACTTTCATAGCCTACTCGGAATGCCACATCAGCGGCATCTGTTGACTCGGATAATAATAAGCGACGGGCTTCCTGCAGTCTCAGTTGTTTTTGGAACTGTATCGGGCTCATCGCGGTTACTTCTTTAAAATGTCTATGAAGTGAAGAAACACTCATGTTTGCTATTTCCGCAAGTTCCTCAATGCGAAAAGCCCTCTCATAGTTATCCAGGATATGTTGGATAACATCACTAATTTGAAAAGTAGAGCTTCCTTCTATTGCTATTTGCCCCAATACAGATCCATGCTGCCCTTGCAGAACCCGATAGAGAATTTCCTTTTTGAAAAGAGGAGCAAGTACCGGTATATCCTTAGAATTTTCTAGTAATAAAGCTAATCTGATTACTGCATCCAACAAAGAAGGCTCGACCCTGCTGACAAACATACCTCGTTTTGCACTTTCTTTTGGGCCAACCCGAATTTCGGAATCACTCAATACCTCTAAGATTTGACTTGGTGTAAATTCAAGCTTAATAGCTAAATACGGAACGTTGGAGGAAGCTTCTATTACTTGGCCGGTAACCGGCAAGTCAACGGATGCAACCAGGTAATCGGCAGGACTGTACCGAAAGCGTTCCTGCGCAAGAGATACCTCCTTCACGCCTTGAACGATAATGCAAAGGGAAGGTTTGTATACTCTGTAAACTGGTTCGGTAACATTAGACTCTCGAATGAAAAATAAAGAGGGAATATCGGTAGCATGAACCCCGTCCTTGCCTGAATAACGTTCAATGAGTTTAGCGAGTTCATCCTGCTGATTAAAGATTTGTTCTGACATACAATCCTCCTTGGTTCATCATCAATGATGTTTCTATTATAATGCCTCTTCAATTAATGCGTAAGTAGTAGTGAGAGGATTAGGCAATCTTTTGCGATGAATGGGATACCGATTACGTTTTTATTTATTGGATAATAAGTGAGTAGAAAGAGAAACAACTGAAAAATAAATGAAAGGAAGATAAATATGCAAAAGCGCAAATTAGGAAAAAGTGGATTAGAAGTTTCTGCGATTGGGCTTGGTTGCATGGGAATGAGTCATGGTTACGGACCAGCGTCAGATAAGAAAGAAATGATCTCCCTAATTCATAAGGCGATTGATCGTGGCGTGACATTCTTTGATACCGCCGAAGTGTATGGCCCATATGTGAATGAGGAGCTGGTAGGCGAAGCCTTAGCTCCATTTAAGGGAAAGGTGGTTATCGCCACAAAATTCGGTATCCAAATGGAAAACGGCAAGCAGGTGCTTAACAGCAAACCGGAGTGCATTAGGCAATCAGTCGAAGGCTCACTTAAACGCCTTAAAGTTGATACGATAGATCTTTACTATCAGCATCGTGTTGACCCAAGTGTGCCGATTGAGGAAGTAGCCGGAGTCGTTCAAGACCTAATCACGGAAGGCAAGGTTAAGCATTGGGGACTTTCTGAAGCAGGGGTAGGAACAATTCGCCGGGCACACGCTGTTCATCCGCTTACGGCCATTCAAAGTGAGTACTCCATGATGTGGAGAAGTCCTGAAGACGAACTGCTGCCTGTGCTTGAAGAACTAGGAATTGGCTTTGTACCATTCAGCCCGCTAGGAAAAGGATTTTTAACCGGAAAAATTGATAAGAATGCTACTTTCGTTAACTCGGACTTCCGCAACATTGTACCTCGCTTTATGCCGGAGAATCTCGAAGCGAACCAGGTTTTGGTCGAATTGATCCAAAACTTAGCTGCAGTAAAAGACGTAACGCCGGCTCAAATCGCCCTAGCCTGGGTGCTTGCCCAAAAGACTTGGATTGTTCCAATTCCAGGCACGCGTAAATTGGAACGTCTGGAAGAAAATCTTGGTGGAGCTGAAGTAAAGCTGACTCCTAAGGAACTAAGTGATTTGAATGATGCGCTATCGAAGATTGAGATTGCGGGAGACCGCTACCCGGCGGAATACGCTAATAGAGTTGGAAAATAACAGACATATGACATATAAAACTGGAGGATTTCAGATGCAAAAAGTAATTTTGAACAATGGAGTAGAAATGCCTTTATTAGGCTTCGGTGTTTATCAAATTCAAGATGCAAACGAATGTGAACAAAGTGTGTATGAGGCTATTCTAGCTGGCTATCGTCTGATTGATACCGCTGCTTCTTATCTGAATGAAGAAGCAGTTGGGAGAGCGATCAAACGGAGTGGCGTGCCAAGAGAAGAACTTTTTATTACCACGAAACTTTGGGTTCAGGACACTGGCTTTGAGAGCACGAAGAAAGCTTTCGAAAAATCTCTGGAAAGACTGCAATTGGATTATTTGGATTTGTATTTAATTCATCAGCCATATGGCGATGTATTTGGTTCTTGGCGTGCTATGGAGGAATTGTACCGTGAAGGTAAAATCAAGGCTATTGGAGTGAGTAATTTCCATCCAGACCGGTTGATCGATTTAATCATTCATAATGACATAATCCCTGCTGTTAACCAGGTTGAAACACATCCCTTTAACCAGCAAATAGAAAATGCTAAATTTATGAAAGAGAACAATGTTCAAATAGAATCATGGGGCCCATTTGCTGAAGGACGAAATAACATGTTCCAGAATGAAATTTTAGTATCAATAGCGGAAAAATATAATAAATCCGTTGCCCAGGTGATTTTACGCTGGTTGACACAAAGAGGAGTCGTTGCGATTCCAAAATCTGTTCGTAAGGAAAGAATTATCGAAAACTTTAATATCTTTGACTTTGAATTAAGCATTGAGGATATGGAGAGGATTGCTGCGTTAGATACGAAAGAGAGCTTGTTCTTTTCGCATAGAGATCCTGAAATGGTAAAATGGATTGGTACCCGCAAATTGGATATTTAACACTAAAACAAGTTAATATCGTAATGACTAATCATTAATATAATTGAATCAGTAGATGCAGGATTGTTACTAGTCGCAGGCAAAACCTTAATGGATTGTTACTGCTCATTTTAGGCAAAACCTTAATCGCTAAAATTGGGAATCATTAACTGTCTCTTTTTGGAGGCAGTTTTTTTCTGCCTCCATTTTTATTAAAAAGAAGCAAAAGAAGCAAATTATGACGATAGTAAGGCGGAAATCAAAGAGATATTACTGGTGCAAAAAATTGAAACAGAGTATACAACATGGCTTGAGGAAAAGAAAAAGGACTATGATATTAAGAACACACTTGCGGAAGTATAGTAAAAGAAAAGTCAAAAGCACTAATGTGATGTAGGGCACATTCAATTAAAAAATCTTGTTGTAAAATAAGAATAATAGCTTTTTAATGGAAATGTGAATATATTTGTTGTTTTATTAGAAAATGTATTAGATACTGTTGATGGGTGCCTATTTGGTCCAATTGAATGATCAAATGGGGACCGAACAAAAATTTGAATAATAATCTAACAAAATTTTTAATGCAAACAATTTGAGGTGAAGATTATGCAAACTACTTTAGAAAATCCAAAAGATAAAACGGCAGCACCTTTTTCAAGAACGAATCCATTTCAAGCGAAGGTTCTCAACAATGTAAATTTAAATGGAGCAGGTTCTAGTAAAGAAACGCGTCATATTGAGCTATCATTAGAGGGATCAGGCCTATCTTATGTGCCAGGTGATGCCCTTGGTATTATTCCTGCGAATGACCCAGAACTGGTGGCTTCTCTAATAGACGAGATGGCGTGGGATGAAGAAGCAAGTGTAATCATTAATAAACAGGGTGAAACACTTCCACTTCAAGAAGCTTTGACATCTTATTTTGAAATCACACTATTATCGAAAAAAATCCTGCAGCAGGCAGCTGACTTTACAGAAAATGAAGAGCTAAAAAAGCTTGTGTTAGTTGAAAATGCGAATCAGCTGAAAGAATATACCAATGGTAGAGATCTGCTTGATATGTTCCGTGATTTCGGTCCATGGAAAGCTTCAGCACAAGAGTTTGTTTCACTTTTAAGAAAAATGACTCCGCGTCTTTATTCCATTGCCAGCAGCATCGCCGCTCATCCTGGTGAAGTGCATTTAACGATTGGTGCAGTTCGGTACACGGCTCACAGCCGCGAGCGAAAAGGGGTATGTTCAGTTTTAGTTGCAGAACGTGTTCAAGAAGGGGATACGCTTCTAGTATTTGTTCAGCCAAATAAACACTTCCATCTTCCAGAATCCCAAGAGAAAGATATCATTATGGTTGGTCCTGGGACAGGAATTGCCCCATTCCGTTCCTTTATCGAGGAACGTGCAGTGAATAAAGCTGCTGGAAGATCATGGCTGTTTTTTGGAGACCAGCATGCGGCATCAGATTACCTTTATCAGGACGAGTTAGAGAAGTATCAAAAAGATGGAGTACTGACAAGAGTAGATACTGCGTTCTCCCGTGATTCTGAACAGAAGGTATATGTACAGCATAAAATGCTTGAAAACAGTAAAGAATTGTATGCATGGCTGGAAAATGGAGCTTACTTCTTCGTTTGTGGAGATAAGCAATATATGGCAAAGGACGTCCACGAAGCGCTTCTTACCGTAATCGAAAAGGAAGGAAGCATGACTCGTGATGAAGCTCAGGCTTATCTGGATGATATGAAGGGTCAAGGGCGCTACCAGCGTGATGTATATTAAATTTAATTAATTGTTTTCCAAAAGAGTGACTTTATTCCGCATACAGCGGACAATGAAGTCACTCTTTTTTGCTTAGAGGGCAGCAAACTTATAATCTTAGATTCAGTTAAGTAGTTGATCCCTTCTACATTACCGAAATCCACTTTTTGATTCGGTGACCAGTCACATAGAACCTTTCTACGTTACCGAAATCTATTTTTGAATAGGTGTTCAGTCACATAGACCTTTTCTACGTTACCGAAATCCTCTTTTGACTCCGTTTTAAGTCACGTAGAGCCCTTCTACGTTACCGAAATCCACTTTTGATTCGGTGTTCAGTCACAAAGACCCTTTCTACGATACCGAAATCCTCTTTTGACCCTAGTTTCAGTCACATAACGTCCATTAATTCACTTTTTTAACCTAAGATTAATTTTGAATTTAAGATTATCTTAAGGTTATCCCAATATAATGGGAATCAGTTAAGGTTACTATTTAAATTCGGAGGAATTATTATATGAAAAAGAATTATACCAAAATTGTCCATGATTTGTTGATGGCCATTACGTTTGTGCTTCTAATGAATCCAAGAGTATTAGACGGTTTACCTTTTCATGAAATAGCTGGTCTGGTAATAGGAGTTGCAATCCTTGTCCATATAGGTTTGAACTACCAATGGGTGATCAATACAACCAAAAAAATATTAGATCCAAAACTCCCAAAAAAAACGCGATTTAGTTACTTATTAAATATCCTCCTTTTAATTTCAATGGCTGCTGTCATTGTAACAGGGATACTTATTTCTAGAGTAGTTTTGCCAAGCTTCGCTATTGAAGGAAGTCATACAATCCGTGAACTCCATGGTTTTTCTGCGGATGCAACACTTGCTTTAGTGGGTCTTCATGTTGGGGTACATTGGCAATGGATCATGAGTATTTGTAAAAAGGCGTTTAAATCGAAGGAAGGAAAACTTAGGAAGGGCGTTTTAGCATCAGTTATTCTATCACTTGCCATTTTGGCAGGGGGTATTCAATGGTTTGCCTCAACTGCAACCCCAAGCAATGGTGAATTGATGGCAAAACAAATGCAGCAAAGTGAGCAGGCAACCACTAATGGGAACACAACGAACCAAGGGAATATGACGAATACAAATCAAGTTCCGCCTAACGGTGATTTTCGTGAAAGAAAATTCCATGGAAAAGAGGGACATGGTGGGAGCAGTAATCTATTTCTCGTCGTCCTTAACTACTTTGCAATATGGGCAGCCATCATCATTCCTACCTACTATATAGAAAAACGATTATTAAGGAAAAAACGAGAATCAAGGCTTCGTGCTCAAACCTCATAACAAAAAGCCCGCTTCATGGTAAGCGGGCTTTTTGTTAGTATTCAATGAAAGTAAAAAAGACTTAACCCCTTGGTTAAGTCTCTATATTAAATTTCTCACTTATTTGTCCCTTTCCTAATTTTTTTCTCATTTATATTTTATCGAAAAGGATTATCCTATAATCCTTTTGGTTTCGATATTATTAATAATATGAAGTTTTTATTCCATAATGGATAATGCTAATCAACACCTCCTCATAATTAAAATTGTATGGTTCTGATCACCTGGACCGATGAAATCTAACGCGGCAGGAGAAAATACTGGAACTTTTCTTTTAACGCCCTCGAAAAGTATTCGGATTTGTCCATGAACTACATCAGACTGGAAGACACCGCCTCCCAAGAAAATCCTCTTTTTGACTCTCCTTTCGAGGACAGCCTTATTTTTTTTACTAACAGTGCGTTCCATATTGAGCACTTCCACTTTCTCGTTAAGCTGCAATAAATTCTTCGTCGTTTGAAGCACTTCTTCTTCAATCGAAGCGACAATCCCGATCTCACGTTTATTTAATACCAAGACGAAGTGGTAGCCTGTCTCCGATTTCTTCTGGACAACCGCTGCTTCATCCGTAATAATCGTGACGAATTCTTCGGATTTGTTCGTTTGTGAGTCTGGAGAGATTTCTTTTTGCTTGATGACTCGAAATATTGCTTTTGCTCCAATTTCTTCAAAGTCAAAGGGTCTAATACTTTGGGTGCGGACGAGATATAATTCAGCAACCTTCCCTTTGCTAGTTAATTGGATACATAAAGCAACATCATCATTCACCGCCTTTCCCTCACCGTTCGAGAGCATTGGGACATTCATGTTCATTCCTGGAAATTGAACGAAGATGTAGCTGAAGTTTTTCTTAGGCTGTACATTCAGAAGTCTCATAAACTCACAACCTTTCCGATTTTGTAATAGGGTTTTTCCCCGTATAGGTTTATAAATTCAATATTTTTTTTTACTTTCCTTTCAAGGTATGCAGAGTTTTCATCGTCACTTTCTTATGAAATCCGATGGATAATTCCTTTTGTTGAGTATTTATGAGCAATTCTATTATCGAAAAACAAAGATTGGAAAGTTTTTTGTCGTATCATTTAATGAAATTGATAAAAAAAATCAATACCTATTGACACAAAAGATTATTCGTATTATTATTATCTCATATTCAAGATATTTTAATTCAAGATAAAAACCACTAAACCCAAAACGAAAAATAAATTAAATATCTAAGAAGGAGTGAAAATAATGGAACTATTAGGATTACATCATGTATCAATTATGACCGGGAAAGCCGAAAAAAATTATGATTTCTATACGAAAATTTTAGGGATGAGGCTGGTGAAAAAAACAGTCAATCAAGATGACACAAAGTCATACCATCTATTTTATGCAGACGCAGAGGGAACACCTGGTACGGAGATCACCTTTTTTGACATCCCTGGACTTGGAAATTCTTACAGAGGAACTTCTGAAATTTCTACTGTCTCTTTGAGAGTTAAAACTACAAATTCATTGGAATTTTGGATGGAACGTTTTAGCTACTATGGAATTGAACATGGTGAAATTGAAAAAAGAGCTCAACGTGATACTTTAGCTTTCAGAGACTTTGATGGAACTCGATTAATGCTTGTTGCAGATAACGGTGAAAAAGGTGTAAGAGGGGGTATTCCTTGGCAGCGGGATGATATTCCAACAGCACATGCCATTATAGGTCTCGGGCCTGTAACACTTACTGTTGGAATTTCTGAACCAACGATTGGAGTCCTTACTGAAGTCATGGGTTTTCGATTTGTCGGTTCTTATCCATCCCTTGAAGGGGAGTTCCCAGAAATTCTGGTTTATGCAACTGGAGAAGGAGGCAGCGGGGCTGAAGTTCATATTGAGACAAGGCCAGATTTGCCAAGAGCTCGGTTAGGCCGTGGAGGAGTCCATCATGTTGCTTTTCGGGTTCCGAATGAAGAAGAATACGATCAATGGGCACAGCGCCTAAAGGACAACCGTCTTCCAAATTCAGGAAAGGTAGAGCGTTTTTATTTTAAAGCGTTATATTTCAGAGAGCCAAATGGTATTTTGTTTGAATTATCAACCGATACACCAGGGTTTGCAACTGATGAACCTATGGAAACAATGGGGCAAAATTTAGCATTACCGCCATTTTTAGAGCCTCGTCGAAAAGAAATTGAAGAAAATTTACGGCCTCTAGAACTGAATTGAACGATTGGATTTTAAGGTTCAAATGAAGAAAAAACTTTAATAATCTAAGAAACGCACTGGTGAAATTTCCGCCAGTGCGTTTTTAATTTCATTATCTTGCTTTTATATTTAAATATGCTTTTTTTAAATCGAAAAAGAGTTATATTGATATTAACAAAACGCTGGAGGTGGACAATATGATACATGAGGATTCAAACGGTGAAATGATAACCGATGAAAAGTGGCAGGCCATAATCAGTAACGATGCATCGTATAATAATCACTTTTTCTATGCTGTTAAAACCACAGGGATTTTCTGTAAGCCTTCATGCAAATCGCGCATTCCTAAAAAGGAAAATGTCCGAATCTTTCAAAACGCAGAAGAAGCACTATCGGCCCATTTTCGTCCGTGTAAACGATGCAAGCCGACAAATGAGAGATTACCTGATAACGAATGGGTTGAGCTCATTACAGAATACATTGATAAGAATTATACTGAAAAGCTGACGCTAGAAACATTGGCTGAAATGAGCCACGGGAGCCCCTATCATTTGCATCGGACTTTTAAAAGGGTTACCGGTATTAGTCCTGTAGAATATATCCAGCGTATCAGAATAAATACTGCGAGAAATTTATTGCTTCAGTCTGACCTAGCAATTGCGGAGATTGGAAAAGAGGTAGGGATACCTAATATTCCCTATTTTGTTACCTTATTTAAAAAAAGGATTGGATCCACTCCTGCCCAATATCGAAAATTTCAAGGTAATTTGGAGGTACCTCAAAAATGAAGACTCAAATAAAAACAACCATATATTGGTCACAGTGTATATTTAAAGATTGGAAATTAAATATTGCGGCTTCAGAGAAAGGACTTTGTTTTGTTGGCTCACAGAACAAACCGTTTGAGGAGTTGGTTGCTTGGGCAGAAAAACGATTACCTGGCAGCTCTCTCGTGGAGGATCGGGAGAAGCTAGAGCCTTATGCAGCCGAACTAATGGAATATTTTGAGGGGAAACGAAAAAATTTCTCTGTCCCGTTTGATATTCATGGTACAGAGTTTCAAGTAGCTGTTTGGAATGCACTTTGTGAGATTCCGTTTGGAGAGACAAAATCCTATTCTGACATTGCAAACTGTATTCATAAACCCGCCGCTGTTCGAGCAGTTGGCGTGGCAATTGGTGCTAATCCGGTGTTAATTACCGTGCCATGCCATCGTGTTGTTGGAAAAAATGGCTCGTTGACCGGCTACCGAGGCGGATTAGAGATGAAGACACAACTCCTTGATTTGGAGCGGCAAGGATTTCAATAAATATTAAGCATTGATGAGGCTTACTGGCCTCATCTTTATTTTTTTAGCTAAGGGACCGTTCAAAATGAAAACATCGATTCCTAAATAAAAATTAGAAAATTCAGAGGAATTTGTGCCTATTATGTTGAAATAATAAATCAAAGTTAATTTATGGTTCACCCTTATTTATCAAAAAATTAGCAATTTTTAAGAGAGGTGAAAAATGAGGAAAATCGTAATATCTGATATTCATGGTTGCTCAACGGAGCTTGATCTTCTTTTGCACAAATCCAAAGCTCAACCAGATGAAGTTATTTTTCTAGGAGACTATATTGACTCCGGACCAGATAGTATGGGTGTAGTAGATAAGGTAATAGATTGGTGCGGCCAAGGTGCAACGGCATTACTAGGCAATCATGATGATTTATTTTTACGATGGCTGGATGATAAAGAAATCATATTTTACTATGGCAAAATTGGCGGAATGGCTACGATTAATAGCTGCCTACAAAGACTTGGAATGGACACTGTTGAATACTCTCAATTGCTGCATGACCAAATAAAAGAAAATGAAGTAAGAGACACCATCAAAGATTGTTTTCGTAAACAAATTTTCTTCTTACAATCGCTCCCATTATATAAAAAGGAGCCAGAATTGATTTTTGTTCACGCAGGAATTAATCCAAAAAAAGGATTGGAAAAAACGACTAAAGTTGAGTTTCTCAATCTTCGTGATGAATTTATTTATGAGTATAAAGGTTGTGAAACGATCATTTTCGGTCATACACCAACTAGAAGATTACATAATCATAATAATGTATATTTTGGTCCGAACCGAGTAATCGGGATCGATGGAGGATGTGCTTTTGGCGGACAGTTAAATGCATTAATCATAACCGATGGCCAGTTTAGTACAGCATCAGTATTAAGAAAATAAAAAATGGAGGCAATGTAATCATGTCAAATATTCCATCAATACTCAAAGGATTGCGTATTCCTGTAATCGGCGCACCTCTTTTTATCATTAGTAATCCGAAACTAGTCATTGCACAGTGTAAGGCAGGAATTGTTGGCTCAATGCCGGCACTAAATGCCAGGCCTGCATCCAGCCTCGATGAATGGTTAGCTGAAATCACAGAAGAACTGGCAGCGTACAACGCACAGAATCCGGACCGGCCTGCTGCCCCGTTCGCGATTAATCAAATCGTACACAGGTCTAATGATCGGCTCGAGCATGACGTGGAATTGTGTAAGAAGTATAAAGTTCCTATTATTATTACTTCCCTTGGGGCTCGTGAGGATGTTAATGCCGCCATACATAGTTACGGTGGAATTGTGATGCATGATGTGATCAATAACAAGTTTGCACACAAGGCTATCGAGAAAGGGGCAGATGGGTTGATTGCTGTTGCTGCCGGTGCTGGCGGTCATGCTGGAGTGAAAAGCCCGTTTGCGTTGATTCAAGAAATACGCCAATGGTTCAACGGTCCGCTTGCATTGTCCGGATCGATTGCAAATGGTAATGCGGTATTAGCAGCCCAAGCGCTGGGGGCTGATTTTGCTTATATCGGATCGCCTTTCATTGCGACCCATGAAGCGAATGCTGTTGATGAATATAAGCAGGCAATCGTTGATTCTACATCTGACGATATTATTTATAGTAATTTGTTTACAGGTGTCCATGGAAACTATCTGGCTCCATCCATCCGGAAAGCTGGGTTGGATCCTGAGGCCCTTCCAGAAAGCGATCCATCTAAGATGAGTTTTTCCGATGGATCATCAAAGCCGAAAGCGTGGAAGGAAATCTGGGGATCCGGCCAGGGAATCGGGGTCATTAATGAGGTCACGGGTGCAAGAGAATTCGTTGACAAGCTATATCGCGAGTATATGGCAGCAAAAGAGAGAATCGTTCATATCGGATAAAAAATTCCCGCAAAAAAGGCACCACCAATTGTTTGCGTAAACATAGTGTATTAACGAAACGCTATAGCAATAAGTTGTATACCCACTATGTAGAGACAGGGCAGTATGAGAAGGCAGTGAATATTTCTGATTTATTATTAGAGGATGTAAAAGTAGACTAAATGTAATGAAAGGAAAACAAAGAAGGCAACTCCCCTGTTGCTTGTGGTCGTTGCCTTCTTCTGTACTTATTTATCAGGAACAGCATCCTTCTTTAGTTGAATCTCTTTTACCTTTTGATATTGTTCGTCAGGCCACCAAGCTCCACAGTCGTCAGAAACAACGCAAGCCGCACATTTTTGTAAATCATAGACTATCATTCCGGTAATGGGAGGGGAATAAAGATGGAGAGTGATCAAATCAGTATTGTTAGAAGCTTTCATTTTATGGATGGCTTTTTTCGGTGCATAAAAATGTTTCCCTTTATGATGGTATTCATGGAACATTTCAGATGGCAAGCCATTTCCTTTCACCTCATAAACCGAATTCAGGGAGGTGCCGGAAAGGACTTGGATCCAGCCGTGGGAATTGCCATGATCATGGGGGGCGCATTCCAACTGAGACCAATTCATCACGAGCATCTCGACTTCTTCATTTTTATAAAGCAGCTTCCGATTGTACGGCTTTCCCTCGGATGGTTCCGGTAAGACAGCAAGATCATCAAGTTTCAGATCTAATTGTAATAAAGCTTTTTTCAACTCGGCTTTTGATGGGCATTTTAAGGAATCCAACACATTCCTAATCCTGCTTGTCAAAGTCATAAAGCTATCCTCCTATGGGCGTTTATTCTTTAAGAGGCTAAACAACATAGGCACAAGCTGACCATTAACCACAATGACTCCAATTATAATTATGATTCCCCCGGCAGCACTTATGAATAAAACTTTTTCCTCTAAAAGCAAAACCGCTGCAATTAAAGTCGAGAGAGGCTCTAAATATAAAAACATCGAGACCTTTGAAGCTTCTAAAATTTCAAGTGCCTTCCCCCAATACCAATAGGCAACGCCAGAAACGAAAACCCCCAGAAACAACAAGTGTGCCCACTCAGTATGAGTTAGGAGTGAAAGGGATTCCCACCCTCTGTTCCGGATGATAAAAGGAGTGGTAAGAATCAAGCCAAGTAAACTAGAATAAAATGTCACTAAAAGAGGGGAATAAGGGATTTTTAAAGATTTTAAGAGGACCGAATAAACAGCCCAGTTCAATGTGCTCAGAATCATGAGAAAAAGGCCAATGTTCAGGGTAATTTGAAAGGATTGTCCACTTCTTGTCGTTGTGACCAACAACACACCTGTTATGGCCAGCACCATACCCGCTGCCTTAGTCATACTCATCTTCTCATGCAAAAAGAGAATGGACAAGATAACCGTAAAGATGGGGGAAAGCGAAATGAGCCATCCAGCAGAAGACGCATTGATCGTCAGCAATGCTGTCGCTTGTAGGACTTGATGCACAAATACCCCAAGAATGCCCAATATCATTAAATGGGGAATATACTGAATCGATATTTTTAGCCTGGTACGCTGCATGAGTAATAACGACAGAAGAAATAAGGTTCCTATTCCAAAACGAAGAACGAGTATTGAATAGGGGTCAAGCTTTCCAAGAACCGCCTTGGTCGATACAAATGAGACTCCCCAAAAACTAATGGACATTAACGCATATAGTGAAGCGGTTAGCCTAAATCTATTATAAGTCACGTCTGAACATCCCTTTCAGCAGAAATGATCGTTATTTCATCATATGCTTGTCCAAAAATAAGATGTTTGTGACTTTTGCAAAAGTAAATAATGTACAAATCTAAAGAAAAACACAATCTTAATCGGACAAAATAAGCAGCTTTAACTACCTGGAATGATCTAGCCTCTAGATATTTTGGTTATAGCCAACCTGATTATAAAAGGAAAAAACGGTAATAACTTTCAATATTTTTTCAGAACCATAGACAAGGATATCTTCATAAAATAGTTTATCTAACTATGAAGGTGTTTTTGTTGATGAACTATAGAGATACTCAACCCCAACCCATAATAGGTCAGGCGTGGACTGGTAAACATGTCATATTACTACATTGCACGGCAAATAACCAATTTATTGGCCTATATAAAAGCTTTCATGCACCGACAGAGCCGCCGAGATTCAATTGTTCTGAAACTCTATCTCAATTACTCAGTATTGGCTATCATATTCATGCTGTAACAGCTATTTCGCCCAATCATATTCAGTATGTATTGGTTTTATAAAAAAAGAGTTCGAACCATTTAAACTGGCACCTTTGTC
>NZ_JBALPP010000117.1:0-30228 GCF_036965425.1 Neobacillus drentensis
TACACTGATTTTTATTCCATAAACAATTATTTCCTCCTTGTTTAACATCTGTTAAGATTAAAATAATATTAAAAAGTATATTGATAGTGAATAAAGTAACAGTCTTTTTAGTAAAACACTGGTACACTTAGGATAATTCTTGCTTTTTTTAGAATAATGGAGTTGATGCAAATGGAAAAAACCATTATTAAAGATAAATTGAATCGACCGATACGTGACTTGCGTATCTCAGTGATTGACCGCTGTAATTTTCGCTGCCAATACTGTATGCCAGCTGATCAATTCGGGCCTGATTTTGAATTTCTACCTAGGTCGGCCTTATTGACATATGAAGAAATTGAACGGCTTGGAAAAATATTTGTTAATTTAGGTGTCGAAAAAATCCGCTTAACTGGCGGAGAACCGCTGCTGCGAAAGGATTTACCGATACTTGTGAAAAAACTTTCTGCTATTGAAGGTTTAAGTGACATTGGCTTAACTACAAATGGAGTCCTGTTGCCGAAATTGGCAGGAGAGTTAAAAGCAGCTGGTCTTAAACGAGTAAATGTCAGCCTTGATACTTTAAATGATGAATTGTTCGGACAAATCAATGGACGCGGGGTAACCACTGGACCGGTTTTAGAGGGGATAGAAGCAGCTAAACAAGCCGGTCTTGGAGTTAAAATCAACATGGTTGTAAAAAAAGGACTTAATGATGCTGATATTATTCCAATGGCACAATACTGTAAAAATCATGGATTGGAGCTTCGCTATATCGAGTTTATGGATGTTGGCTCCACGAACGGGTGGAAGATGGACGATGTCGTAACCAAAAAACAGATTTATCTTCTGTTAAAAGAGCACTTTGAGATAGAGCCAGTTGACCCGGCCTATTTTGGGGAAGTGGCCAAGCTTTATCATTATAAAGACGCTGATGTGAAGGTTGGATTTATTACTTCTGTTTCAGAGTCATTCTGCTCCAGCTGTACACGTTCTCGTTTATCTGCAAATGGGCAGATCTTTACTTGTTTGTTTAATGGAAATGGCCATGATATTCGGAATTTCATGAGAAATGGTGCTAGTGATGAGGATATAGCAAAGCGAATTACAGCGATTTGGAATGGTCGTGACGACCGATATTCTGACGAAAGAACAGCAGAAACAAACAAAAACCGCAAAAAAATTGAAATGTCCTATATCGGTGGTTAAAAAACAGCCCGCTTATGTTAAGCGGGCTGTTTTTTACTAAGCAATATATCGTGGAAATAAAATGTTGTTTTCAAGATGTACATGCATGAAGGTCAAACTTTCCAGCGCTTCTAAACGTGCGTATACTAAGCGGTATGTTCCACAAGCATCAAGAGGTAGAGTGAAATCAGATGTTACCGAACGGATTTGTCTTAAGATCTCTCCTGCATGATCATGTTCCTTTTCAAGCTCAGTAACTAAATTAATGGCTTCCTCTTTATTTTCAATGGTTCCGTCGGTAAATTTCCTGATTAACGGGAAGACAATTGCTTCTTCTTTCTCCATGTGTTCAATCAATTCTTTTTTTAATTCATAAAATAATTCGTACACTTTTAATAGCTCTAGATGGTTATCTCCATGTACCCGTGAAACCTTTGTCACATATGGGCTGAGCATTGTTAATTCTTCTTTTGAAGTACGATGGTAATTAGAGATAATATGATCAATAATCGTATTAGAGTCAGATTCTGTCCAAACTTCTACATCTTTTTCCACGTGCTCATATTTTTCAAAAACGATTTTTAATTCTTCTAGCAGATTGTCCATGTTAAGTCCGTTTTGTGACACAGCTTTTGAAAGTGGAATGTTTCCCCCACAGCAAAAATCGATCCGGTTCTTCTTGAAAACATCACTTGCTTTTGGTAATTTATTTACAATATCTTTAACTAATGTAGTAGAAGTGAATGGAAAAGTCATTTATAGTTCCTCCTAAAAATAAAGGTAATTTGTTTCTGACATAAGCATACTGGAATTAAGAATAAAATTTGGTGATATGCATCACACTTTGCAAATGATTTTTTTAATTCATTAAGTTTCTATCAATTTTGTGACATTTGATATGTCGGTAAGTTTTTTGTAGGCTTATAATGATAAATGAAAAGGAATGAGTTAATTACATACCGTTTTTTTAGAGATAGGAGCCGATTCATTTGTTTGAAAGAAGAACACCGCTTGCGATAGGGGAAGCAGTCAAAAAAATTATGAACTTTCAATTACAGGGGTTAACTGAGTATGTATTGATCGAGGAAAGCTTTGGCCGTTTTTTATCGGAGGATTTAGTGGCAACAAGTGATGTGCCTCATTTTGACAGGGCACCCTATGATGGCTTTGCTGTTAGATCGATAGACACTGCTAATGCCTCTCAATCATGTCCCATTGAAATGGAAGTAATTGATCATATTGGAGCAGGAATGGTCTCCACAAAGGTTGTCAAACAATACCAAGCTATACGAATTATGACCGGCGCTATGATGCCAGAGGGTACCGATTGCGTTGTAATGTTTGAGGTTGCAAAGTCATACGAAAAGAATGGAATTCCACATATATTGATCAAAAGAAGCTTTAAAAATGGTGACAATGTTTCCTTCAGAGGCGAAGATGCAAAGAAAGGAGAAATTTTAGTTAAAAAGGGAACGCTAATTAATCCAGGAATTCAGGCTATGCTCGCAACTTTTGGATATAAGCACGTTCCTGTTGCGAAAAAACCCCTCGTTGGCCTATTCGCAACAGGGACAGAACTTTTAGAAGTTGACGATGAATTGGTTCCCGGTAAGATTCGAAACAGCAATTCACATATGATTGCTGCCCAAATCGAACGGGCAGGAGGAACGGTTCATTATTTTGGGAAGCTGCCAGATGAATTTGATACATGCTTTGATGCAGTAAAAAACAGTCTGGATAAAGTTGATTTGTTAGTTACTACTGGAGGAGTTTCAGTTGGGGACTTTGATTACCTGCCTGAAATTTATGAAAAATTAGGAGCAGAGGTTTTCTTTAATAAAGTAGCGATGCGTCCAGGCAGTGTTACGACCGTCGCACATCATAATGGAAAGTTCCTATTCGGGCTTTCTGGTAACCCTTCAGCTTGCTATGTGGGGTTTGAATTATTTACACGGCCGATCCTCCGAAGATGTTTATTTTCGGAAAAACCGCATTTACGAAAAGAAAAAGCTATACTAGATGCTGATTTCCCTAAAGCAAATCCATATACACGATTTGTCCGCAGTTCCGCATTTATTCAAGACGGCAGACTTAAAGTGACACCCAGCGGATTAGACAAGTCGAATATTATTATGAGCCTTGCAGGCGCGAATTCATTGATGATATTACCGGGTGGTACCCGAGGTTTTACGGTAGGAACAGAGATTGAGGTTCTTCTCCTTGAGGATCAGACTGGTAGTGAGTGGCCTTGGTAAAACCGGTTATTTTTCAAATTGTAGGTTACCAAAATAGTGGAAAAACTACATTTATTGAAAGGCTAATTAAAGACTTAAAAGGTAAAGGTTTAAGATCTGCAGTAATTAAACACCACGGACACGGCGGCAAGCCTGATTTAGTGGATAATAAGGATTCTACAAAATATCTCTCAGCAGGAGCTGCTGCCTCGATTATTGAAGGAGATGGCAGGCTCCTTCTCCAAGTAGAAAAATGGGAGAACAGCCTTGAGCACCAGATAGAATTAATGAGTTTTTTTGATCCGGATGTGATTTTAATTGAAGGATATAAACAAAAAAAATACCCGAAGCTTTTAATATTAAGAGATCTTGAAGACCTTCCTCTATTAAAAAGTGTGACCAATATAGCGGCTGTTGTTTATTGGAAGGAATGCATAAGAGAACACCTTAAAGGACATATAAACATACCATGTTTTTTTATTAAAGATGAAGTATCGATTAGCTGGACTGTAAACTTATTAAAAAAATCGGTCAAATAAGACCGATTTTTATTAATGAGGATACAATTTAATTAACTAATCCACCTTGCAAATTTCCGTTGGACAATCCTCACATTCAATTTCATTCTTCAAAAACTCTACATCATGAATGGTGATCGTTCCTTTATCAATTGAAATAATTTTCTCTTTTCTAAGGTCGCTTAATAAACGATTAACCACTTCCCTTGATGTACCGCAGAAATTAGCTAATTCTTGGTTTGTTAATGGTATTTCAAGCAATATTCCATTATTGGTATTAATTCCATAACTATTGCTTAATCGAATCAATGTAGAGTATAAAGCTCCTTTTTTTCCGTGTAAAACGAGGTCACGAAATTTTGTTTGAGTTTTGCGATATTGCTGACTCATCCATTTAATGAATTCAAAGGAAAGGGAAAGATTTTGCGATAGTTTTTCCTCAAGAACATCCTTCATAATTACGGCTACCTCGCCACTTTCAACGACCCGTGCACTTAATAAATACCTGGAAGAAGGGGAAAATAAATTTAATTCACCGATAAAATCACCATTAGAGCACATTCTTAAGGTAAGTTCTCTCCCATCTGGAATAATTTTACTGATTTGCAAAATACCGCTTTGTACGATATACATTTCATCCGCTGGTGAGCCTTCTTGAAATAAAAATGTTCCCTTTTCAATTTTTTTAGTATGGTGTACGGTCTCAAGGAGATGTAACAACGATACCGGCATTTCTTTTACTGCCTGCATACAAAAGACCACCTTTAATGGTACGACATAAATCATTTACTTTACTTTTAATAACTGTCAATCAAGGTTGGTTACAAGATATTACTATAATTATATTGTTTACAAAGAATATTTAGCAATAAATGTGGAATAAATTCATACAATCGTCAAAAAGTCAAACATGATTCATTTATTTCTTAGGAAATACTGTCGAACAATGTGAAAAAATGAAAGAACTTCCTTTAATGGACACTCTAGAAAAGGAAATAATAATGATGTAGACGATAAGGAGGGAAAAGAATGGGACAAAATCATCAGTTCAAATCGGGTAAAAAGGCACCAAATAATGGGGTGTATATTGAAATTGGTGAAACTGGAGATAATGTAATCAATCCTAAAAAAATTAAACTAAAAGCTGGAGACCCGTTTCCAGAGACATCCAATGATAAACGTGTTTGGACTTATCAACGAAAACCATAACAGTTATAAAAGGTAAAAGTCATCCAAACAGGATGACTTTTTTCTTAGTCAAATTTTACTTAAAATCTGTGATTGTTTTATAATAAAAGTAATAGGTCAAAAATGGTCAATAAGGGAGTGTGAATTGTGGATATTAACCGAATGACACAACGGTTACAAAAAGGAATAATGGATGCGCAATCTTTAGCGGTAAAAAATAATCATCAAGAGATTGATGAATCCCATTTATTTTTGGCATTAATGAATCAAACGGACAGTCTTTTTGAATCTATATTTAAGCGATTGACATTACCATCTGAAACCATTAAGAAAAGGTTGAAAGAATCCCTTGAAAAAAAACCTCAGGTCACTGGAACTGGGGCAGAACACGATAAAATATTTGTTACAGACCGGCTGCAAAAGCTTTTAGCAGCTGCCGAAGAATTTGCAAGAAAGTTTTCCGATGAATATATTTCGGTAGAGCATATCCTCTTAGCAGCAGTCTATTCAAATCAATCCGAAATGAAAAAAATCATTCAATCTTTTGACCATACGCCTGAAGATATTTTAAAAGCAATAAAAGAAATAAGGGGGAACCAAAGAGTGACATCACAGAATCCTGAAGCAGGATATGATGCTTTGAAAAAATATGGAAGGGATTTAGTTGCTGAAGTAAGAGCGGGAAAGGTAGATCCTGTTATTGGACGGGATACGGAGATTCGAAATGTCATTCGTATCTTATCAAGGAAAACCAAGAATAATCCTGTCTTAATCGGAGAACCTGGTGTAGGAAAAACCGCAATCGTAGAGGGACTGGCCCAGCGGATTGTTAGAAAAGATGTTCCAGAAGGACTTAAGAACAAAACCATCTTTTCCTTAGATATGAGTTCGTTAATTGCTGGTGCAAAATTCAGAGGGGAATTTGAAGAACGATTAAAAGCGGTTCTGAATGAAATCAAAAAAAGTGACGGACAAATCCTACTGTTTATCGATGAAATTCATACCATTGTTGGTGCCGGAAAAACAGAAGGCGCGATGGATGCAGGCAATATGTTAAAACCGATGCTTGCCCGCGGTGAACTTCATTGTATTGGCGCAACCACACTTGATGAACATCGGAAGTATATAGAAAAGGATCCTGCTTTAGAACGGAGGTTCCAGCAGGTGCTTGTACAAGAACCAAATGTAGAAGATACCATTTCTATATTACGTGGATTAAAGGAACGATTTGAAGTTCACCATGGTGTGAAAATTCACGACCATGCTTTAGTTGCTGCAGCTACTTTGTCTGACCGATATATAACTGATCGTTTCCTACCGGACAAAGCTATAGATCTGGTTGATGAAGCATGTGCGTTAATTCGTACAGAAATTGATTCCATGCCAACAGAACTAGATGAAGTAACACGCAGAGTCATGCAGTTAGAAATTGAAGAGGCAGCTTTAAGAAAAGAAAACGATGAAGCAAGTAAACTACGATTGCAGTCCCTACTAAAGGAACTGGCAGATTTAAAGGAACAGGCCGATACGATGAAGGCAAAATGGCTAGAAGAAAAGAAAAGCATTCAGACGTTACAAGAAAAAAGGGAACAACTGGAGAAGCTTCGCCGTGAGCTGCAGCAAGCGGAGGACAAATACGATTTAAACCGTGCTGCTGAATTAAGACATGGTCAAATTCCGTTGGTTGAAAAAGAACTTAAAAGTTTAGAAATGGAAACGGAAAAGGAGAATCGGTTACTGCGCGAAGAGGTAACAGGTGAGGAAATTTCCCATATTGTATCGAGATGGACAGGAATTCCGCTCTCTAAACTAGTTGAGGGGGAGAGAGAAAAGTTATTGAAACTTGAAGCAATTCTCCACGAGAGAGTAATCGGACAAAATGAAGCCGTCAATTTAGTAGCAGACGCAGTACTACGGGCTAGGGCCGGCATTAAAGATCCTAATCGCCCAATTGGATCCTTTCTATTTTTAGGGCCAACTGGTGTAGGGAAAACGGAGTTAGCAAAAGCTTTGGCGGAGTCTTTATTTGATAGTGAAGAGCATATTATTCGTATCGATATGTCGGAATACATGGAAAAGCATGCAGTATCACGCCTAATTGGGGCTCCACCAGGGTATGTTGGCTATGAAGAAGGAGGGCAGCTGACAGAAGCGGTTAGAAGAAGACCTTATTCTGTTGTTCTGATGGACGAAATTGAAAAGGCCCATCCGGAAGTCTTCAATATTCTCCTTCAAGCCTTAGATGATGGGCGCATCACTGATTCACAAGGGAGGGTAGTAGATTTTAAAAATACCGTTATTATTATGACCTCCAATATAGGATCACAATTTTTACTCGAACGTTCTGAAAATGAAATTGAAATAACTGATACAGCAAGAGAAATGGTATTAGGCCAATTAAGAGTGCATTTTCGTCCGGAATTTTTAAACCGTATTGATGAAATTATCCTATTTAAGCCGTTATCATTAGGAGAAATTAAAAATATTGTCGTCAAAATGCTAAAAGAACTTCAGAACAGATTAAAAGAACAGCAAATAAATATCTCAATCAGTGAGGATGCCAAGGAATTCATCGCTGTTAACGGATATGACCCTACCTATGGTGCCAGACCGTTGAAGCGTTATATCCAAAGAAATATAGAAACAAAGTTAGCTCGAGAAATTATTGCGGGAAGGGTTCATGATGGATCAAGCCTTGAAATTAAGATTCAAAATGAAGAAGTGATAATTTTAATAAAATAACAAGAGATTAATCCATTAAAAAAGTCTTCCATTGATGTGGAAGACTTTTTTATCGGCACTTAATGTTTTTCAACAGGCTCATTTGGTATCAAAGATGATACCACAAAAACTAAAATGGTTACAGCAACAGCTAAAATGGAACCTACTTTAACATCAAATGCAACACCATTCATTGAACTTACAACATATGTAAGCATTTGCACTAGTAAAAATAACCAGAAAAAAGTCCAAAAGAATCGCACTATTTTTCACCTCTAACCTTATTTACATCATTTCTAATATTACCATATGAATTCTAATTAATAAATGTTTATTTGATAATTCACTCATTTAATTAATTGTCTGGACATAAATGTAAATTAATAAAAATGGGCAAACTCCCTTTCATCTTTTGTGAACAAACATACAATATCGTGAGGAAATATGTAAAAGGAGATTTACCTATGGACAGTCGTAATTTTCAGATGGATACCCAATGGAATATCATTTATTACCCAGAAAAGCCTACTGGATTTGGGGTCTTAATAATTGGAGATGAACGGCATTTTGTGGACGATTGTAAAAGCTTTTGGACACAAAATGAAGGGAAGTCCGCTATTATCAACCAACTAAAAGAAAAAGGTTACACGATTTTTTCCTCAAATCTTTATGGGCGAAACTGGGGGAGCGAAAAATCGGTTGATTTGGCTCAGCGGCTATATCAACATGTAATCCGAAGTGAAATCCTAAATAATAAAATTCATATTTTAGCAGAAGGAATGGGCGCGCTAGTTGCGGTAAAGTTAATGGAAAAATTAAAGGGCTGTATTCGTTCGGTCATCCTTTTAAACCCAATCATTTCATTAAAGCATCATTTAGAACAGGAAAAGGAACATAAGTTCTTTTATAAAAAATTGATAAGAGAATTAGTAACAGCTCATCAACTAGAACAAAATGTACTTGAAAGCACTATTTTTAGTATGGATGATCATGTTAATCTTGATTTTGGATTTCCTGTCAAGATTATTCATGTATTGTCTGGAGGAAAATCTTATAATCAATCAAAGCTTTATCAGAAAATTATCAAATATCCTGAAATCACTCCAACTTATATGCTGCCAGAAAAGAAACTACAGCTTGGCAATATATGCATAAAGTTTTTTACAAGCCATGAAGCTGTCCTCTAAGTCTCCCCTTCCCCATAATGAAATAATTCCTTATTCAAACGCATAGGATTCATTAAGGATAGTATGGGGAGGAAGATTTTATGGACAAGGCCATTATATTTGGTGTATATGATTTTGTCAGTTTTCATATTTGCAAAACGTTGCTTAATAAAGGAATAGAGGTCTTTGGGGTCAATATTGAAGATATAGACAATATTCAATATCTTGATGAAAAAAGATTTGAGGTTGGCAGAAATTCAAATTTCATTGAAAATGGTCTTGCGGATTGGGAGAAAAAACAAGGTCAAGGGAATAGGGATACCGTCGTTATTTTTTCATTATTTGATTCCTATATGCAAAATAAGGAAGAAATTTATTTAGAGGAAAAGGTTACTGGGCCAATATTGGACTATATTGAGCGAAATAATTCAAAAACAGAATTTGTCTTTATTCTCCCAATACAATTGTTGGGAGCTGAGGGTGAAAAAGTGCACCGAGGCTTTTTGAATCATGTAAAAGGATTGGTGAAGAAGACTCATTTCTTTTATTTACCTTCTATATATGGTCCCTGGCAGACCGAAACTTTTATCTTTCAACAAGTGATTATGTCAGACTTTCAACAAAAAGAAATTTATAAATCGAATAGGGAATGGACAATCGATACAATTTTTGTGGAGGATGCAATCGATTCTATTTTTGAAATAATGGATATAAATGTGCAGGGAAGCTTTATATTAGAAAGTGGAAAGAAGAATTATTGGGATATATGCGCGTCCTATTTAAAACTTGAACAGAATCTTATTCATTCAAACCGCGTTGAACCATTTGCAATAGATCCATCAGTTGTTAAGATTCAAATGAAAAAAATCACCCCGATTTCCGAATCATTTTTGAAACAAAAAAATCAAGCAGGCCAGTTGTATGGAAGCCCGTAAAACATGATAGGGTTTACTTTATATCCAGAAAGTGGAAGCGCAGGAAATTTATCTTTTCATTTTATTATTCAAAGGGTAGAATAAAAATTGAAAAATGAGGATTACAGGTCCATTATTTATATCTAGAAAGAATCAGTTATAGAAATGGCAGTGGTATGAAGGAGATGCATTGAATGCTAAACCGTTTCGGGATCATTCTTTTATGTCTTTTTTTACTTGGGGCCTGCGGGGTAACCAAAAAAACATCAGGCAAATTACAAAATGTTGGCTTATTAGTGCCTGAAACGGTTAATGACCAAGTATGGGGAACGAAGGGCTTTAAAGGGATGCTAAAAATACAATCAAAATTCAATGTGGAGGTTTACTATAAAGAAGGAATGAATTCTGAATCGGTAGTTGAAAGGGCGGTGAAAGAGTTTGATCAAAAAGGAGTAAATCTTATTTTTGGTCACGGTTCAGAGTATGCTGAATATTTTAATAAGATTTCAAAGGATTATCCTAAAATTCACTTTGTCAGTTTTAATGGCGATGCTAAAAATCCTAACACAACCAGTTTAACCTTTAAAGCACACGCGATGGGCTTTTTTGGAGGTATGGTTGCTGCCCATATGTCGAAGGAACAGAAGGTAGGAGTGTTGGCTGCCTATGAATGGCAGCCAGAAATAGAAGGATTCTATCAAGGAGCATTGGCAGAAAATAAAAACGCCCAAGTAAGCATAGAATACGTAGGGAATTGGGATGATGAAAAAAAAGCGATACAATTAGTCGATCGTATGATGGAAAAAGGGGTCGACGTAATCTATCCTGCTGGCGATGGTTTTAATGTCCCTGTTATTGAAAGGGTCAAGGAACGAGGACTATATGTTATTGGCTATGTTTCCGACCAATCAGATTTGGGGCAATCGACGGTTCTAACAAGCACGATTCAGCAGGTAGATAAATTATATGAGAAGGTTGCTGAACAATATAATAACGGTAAATTAAAAGCAGGAAATCTTTCCTTTGATTTTGAAGATAATGTCATAACCCTAGGAAAATATAGTCCGTTAGTGAGCAAGGAATTTATTAAGAAAATTAATAAGCAGATCCAAACATATAAGCAAACAGGAAAGTTACCACAATAATTTATTAAAGGGGATACATATGAACAACCAAGATAAGTCATTACAATTTATGATGATTGCGATGAAATATTTACCTGAAGCCAAGGAACAGTTAGAAAAATCAGGAGTAGAATTATCAATGGAATTAATTGAACCGTTTATGAATTTATTTACAAAGGTTATGCAAGAAGCATACAACCTTGGCCGTGAAGAAGCTCTTCAGGAAGTAAATCAATAGTGAAAATAAGCTGCCGATAAAAAGGCAGCTTATTTCTTTTTCCAAAATTTCTGGATAAACGGATAGAATTTTTGAAATATTGGCTTTAAGTCCTGTACAGATTCCCATATAGCATCAATACTCAACATGAGTTGTTCATAATCGATATCTGAATGGTTTTGTTGAGAATTTTGAGAATGGCGATTGCCAAATAACGGGGTCCTTTCATGGTGAGGCCTTCTTGATCCAAACATTAAACTGGTGAACCGATCTTGATGCTTTTCATCCTCAATATTCGCTTGATGTTTTTCATCCTCAAAATTCGCTTGATGCTTTTCTAAAGTTGATTCTTCTTTTTCCCAATCTTCCATTTCCTCTTACACTCCTTCAAAGAAAAATGTCTCTTACCTTTAGAATATGAGCAAACTATCAAAAGGAATGTACTTTAGCGGAGGGGTAAAAGTAAGTAACAGTTGCTTAATTAAGGTCTCATTTGATAAAATTAGTACCAAGTCATAATAATTGATATTAATCTTTGGTATAGAGAAACTTATCATATTAAAGGAGATGGAATAATGAAAGCTGGTATTGTTGGAATAGGAAGGTATTTACCAGAAAAAATTCTCACCAACCATGATTTAGAAAAAATGATGGATACTTCTGATGAATGGATTCGTACAATGACAGGTATCGAAGAACGCAGGATAGCATCAGACGATATTGAAACATCGGATATGGCCTTGTCTGCTGCCCAGAAAGCAATTCAAGACGCAGGTATAAATCCAGAAGAAATTGATTTAATCTTGGTTGCAACAGTTACTCCAGATTCACCTTTTCCATCTGTTGCCTGCAGAATTCAGGAAAAATTAGGGGCCTATAAGGCAGCTGCCATGGATCTTAGTGCAGCATGTGCTGGGTTCATGTATGGAATTATCACAGGGAAACAGTTTATAGAAACAGGAGAATATAAACATGTACTTGTTGTAGGGGTTGAAAAGCTTTCGAAAATTACGGATTGGAGCGACAGAAATACCGCTGTCCTATTTGGGGACGGTGCCGGTGCAGTCGTACTTGGCCCAGTATCCGAAAATCGAGGAATTCTTTCATTTGAGCTTGGTGCAGATGGGACTGGGGCAAAGCATTTATATCAAGATGAATATATCATTATGAATGGACGAGAAGTATTCAAATTTGCCGTTAGACAAATGGGCGAGAGCTGTATAAACGTTCTTGAAAAAGCAGGACTTACCAAGGATGACGTCGATTTCCTTATCCCTCATCAAGCCAATATTCGGATTATGGAAGCATCGAGACAGCGGTTAGAGCTCCCAATTGAAAAAATGTCTAAAACAATTCATAAATATGGAAATACTTCTGCAGCATCAATACCAATTTCAATTGTAGAAGAATTAGAAGCAGGAAAGATTAAAGATGATGACCTCCTAGTCATGGTAGGTTTTGGCGGCGGCTTGACTTGGGGCGCCATTGCAATCCGTTGGGGTAAATAATTAGAAAAGCGGAAGCGCCTTGACCAGGGAAAAAAGCAGTTCATTTTTTCCTAGGGCTGGAGCTGGACAGTTATCAAAGTTTAAAACAAATGAAAAATAACTTGTAAAAATAGGGAAAAGTTATCAGATAAAAGGAGATGTACAAATGGAAAAGCGCAGGGTCGTAGTAACGGGCGTAGGAGCAGTGACACCACTTGGAAATGATGCTGAAACAACTTGGAAAGGAATTCTTGAAGGGAAATCAGGAATTGGACCTCTGACAAGAGTTAATGCAGATGAGTATCCAGCGAAGGTAGCTGCTGAAGTAAAGGATTTTAATCCAGAAATTTTTATGGATAAAAAAGAAGCAAGAAAAATGGACCGTTTTACACAATTTGCAGTTGCAAGTGCAATTATGGCTGTAAAAGATGCGAATTTAACGATCAATGAAGAAAATTCCCACCGCGTGGGGGTTTGGATTGGTTCAGGAATTGGCGGTATGGAAACCTTTGAACAGCAATTTGAAATTTTTCAAAAAAGGGGCTATAAACGTGTAAGTCCTTTCTTCGTACCAATGTTAATTCCGGATATGGCAACTGGCCAGGTTTCCATTACACTTGGTGCACGGGGATTTAATTCATGTACGGTTACTGCCTGTGCAACCGGTACAAATTCAATTGGAGATGCCTTTAAGGTGATCCAGCGCGGTGACGCAGATGTTATGGTATCGGGAGGTGCAGAAGCGCCGATTACGAGAATGTCTGTTGCTGGGTTCTGTGCCAACACTGCCCTTTCCACAAACCCTGATCCAAATACAGCAAGCAGGCCATTTGATAAAAATCGCGACGGCTTTGTAATTGGTGAAGGTGCAGGAATCATTGTCCTGGAAGAGCTAGAGCATGCCTTGGCACGCGGAGCTAATATTTATGCTGAAATCATTGGATACGGGGCAACAGGTGATGCCTATCATATTACTGCACCGGCACCAGGTGGTGAAGGCGGTGCCCGAGCAATGAAAATGGCGATTACTGATGGAGGTTTAGAGCCTAAAGATATTGATTATATTAATGCCCATGGAACAAGTACAGAATATAATGATAAATTTGAAACACTTGCCGTTAAAGAAGTATTTGGCGAGCATGCATATAAGCTTGCAATGAGTTCAACCAAATCCATGACTGGACATTTACTTGGTGCTGCTGGTGGTGTTGAAGCCATCTTTACATTATTGGCAATGAGGGACAGAATGCTTCCGCCGACAATGAATTATGTTACGCCAGATCCGGAATGTGATCTGGACTATGTTGTAAATGCGGCTCGTCCATTGGAAATTAAAGCAGCCATGAGCAATTCATTAGGCTTTGGTGGTCATAACGCCACAATTGTCTTTAAAAAATACGAATAGTATAAAAAAACTCGGTCAGAATTTTTCTGGCACGAGTTTTTTTTTCGAATAATTCCCTATCCTACTTTACGAACCTATCCTTTCAACATTCATAAAATGATCAAAAGATACGGTAATTGAGGTGAGAAAATGGGCATTATTCGAACGGATAAATGGTTAATGGCTGATTTTGAACAGCCAGGAAAAATCTGTGAAAGGTTGAAACCGTATTTTAACGGGCAGACTGCTCAATCCATTTACCGCCAATTAACGAACTTTGGGATGTATAGTCCATCAGGAAGTTCAAAGAGAAATTTAAACCGATTGGTTGAACAGAAAGCGTGGGATCGTGTTGAACGGCTGTTTCAAAACTATAAGAATAAATGGTCTGGACCGGATGTACCTGTCTTTCTCTTTCCGATAGGACAATCAGGTGGATTTTTTATACGAAGGGAAGAAAGACAAAAGGGCGGGGTTTCATTCCCTGATAAAATGTTTCTGTTTCTCTCAGATTTAGAGGACCCTAAAGAAATAGAGGCACTTCTAGTCCATGAATATCATCATGTTTGCCGCCTTCAAGCTCTAAACAAAAAAATGGAAGAGTATACGCTGCTAGACTCAATTGTAATAGAGGGTCTGGCAGAATATGCCGTATTAAAAAATTGTGGTAAAGAATACCTGGCAAATTGGTGCAGAATGTATTCTGAAAATGAATTATCTATATTTTGGGATAAATATATGAAAAAACAGTTAAGAAGTAAAAAAGATGAAAGGATTCATGACCATTTATTGTATGGAGGCGGGAGGATACCCAAGCTGCTTGGATATGCTGCAGGATATAATATTGTTAGGGCATATTACAAAAGACATCAATATTCTACAAAACTATCTTTTACGGCCCCATCATTAGATTTTTTAGAGTGAAAAACCAAATATTTAGCAAAAAAAGCCTAATAAAAAAGGGCTTTTTTATTTTGATAAGTGTGAATATTACCAATTTTTTAAAAGAATCTTGCAATTGTAATAATTTTGTAATAGAATTTTACTTGAATCAATAAAATTAACAGAATAATTCAAAAAGTAAGAGGGTGTACTATGAGCACAAAAAAATCTCTACTCAAAGAGGCACCATTGCTCGAAGTGAAAAATTTAGAAACGGCATTTGACATTGACGGAATCGATTATAATGCTGTTGATAATGTTTCGTTTAAAGTAAAACCTCGTCAAATAGTCGGTGTTGTAGGTGAATCTGGATGTGGCAAATCTGTTATGAGTCTCTCAATCATGCAGCTTCTTCCAAAGGGAAGCGGTAAGGTAAAATCCGGTGAAATCCTATTTGAAGAGTTAAATCTTGAAAAGCTGACAGAATCCCAAATTAATAAAATCCGTGGAAAAGACATCTCAATGATATTCCAAGAACCAATGACCTCTCTTAATCCAGTTTTTACAATTGGATTTCAACTTCAAGAAGTATTATTTAATCACACAAAGATTTCAAAACAGGAAGCACGTCAAAAAGCAATAGCCTTATTAAAAAGTGTAGGGATCTCCAGGCCTGAAAAAATTGTGGATGAATATCCACATCAATTATCTGGCGGGATGAGACAACGTGTCATGATTGCTATAGCTATTGCATGTCAGCCTAAATTATTAATCGCTGACGAACCAACGACTGCATTGGATGTGACTGTACAGGCTCAAATCCTAGAACTTTTAAAAGATATTCAAGCAGTTAATGATATGTCTGTTATTCTCATTACACATGATTTAGGCGTCGTAGCTGAAATGTGTGATGAAGTAATCGTTATGTATGCCGGAAAAATTGTTGAAAGAGCAGATGTTGACACTTTGTTCTATAATCCCAAGCATCCATATACGACACTTCTTTTAGGCGCTATTCCTAAAATGGAAGAAGAAGAAGAGCGACTAAGTTCCATACAAGGAATAGTTCCCTCCCTAACAAATATGCCTAAATCCGGATGTCGTTTCGCTAATCGATGTCCAAAGGCAATGCCTGAATGTCTAACCATAACCCCAGAACTTGCAGAAGTCGATCAAGATCATGAAGTGGCCTGTCTCCTTTTTGAAACTAGTAAGCCAAGAGAAGGGGTGCGGTAATGAGTACTGATACTATACATAAAAATGATGAAAAACAATCCTCTCAATCTGAAAATCTATTAGAAATTCAAAATTTAAAAACCTATTACCCAGTAAAAGGGGGATTTTTTAAACGTACAATTGGCCATGTGAAAGCGGTTGATAATATATCATTTGAGATTAAAAGAGGGGAAACACTTGGATTAGTTGGTGAATCTGGGTGCGGCAAATCAACTGCGGGTCGAACAATACTGCGCCTCTTAAAACCGACAGAAGGCAGCATTCTGTTCGAAGGAAAAAACATCACTCGAGTTTCTGGCAAATCTCTTCGAGAAATTAGGCAGGACATGCAGATGGTGTTTCAGGATCCATACGCCTCTTTAAATCCAATGCAAATGGTTGGGGACATAATAGCGGAGCCAATTTATAACTACTCCAAGAAAAGTAAAGCTGAATTAAAACAGGAAGTAATGGATCTATTAGAAAAGGTTGGTCTCCCGCCAGAAGCCTATTTTAAATATGCCCATGAATTTTCCGGGGGACAGCGGCAGAGAATCGGAATTGCCCGAGCGCTCGCATTAAGACCAAAGCTGATTATTGCTGATGAGCCTGTATCTGCCCTTGATGTTTCAGTACAATCGCAAGTATTAAATTTATTAAAAGACTTACAGGAAGAATTTGAGTTAACCTTCCTATTTATTGCACATGATTTAAGCGTTGTTAAGCATATGAGTGACCGAATTGGGGTTATGTATTTAGGCAATATGGTGGAGATTGCAGATAAAAATAGTCTTTATGCTGAACCGCTGCACCCTTATACACAGGCTTTAATTTCTGCAATTCCATCTCCTGACCCAAGACAAAAGAAAGAGAGGATTATTTTAAAGGGTGATGTCCCAAGCCCTATCAATCCTCCGTCCGGATGTCCATTCCATCCTCGTTGTCCAATGGCAATGGAAGAATGCACTAAACAAAAACCTGCATTAAAGGAGGTGAAGCCCTCTCATCGAGTAGCTTGCCACCTTTACTAGAACTAAAAATTAAATTTTTATAGGGGGGAAACAAATGAAGAAAAGAAGCATGCTCATGTTAGCTGCCTTAATGCTTGTATTATCGGCATTTTTAGCGGCTTGCAGTGGCGGAGAAAAAGCTGGAACTAAGAAAAATGACAATGAAGGTAAGACAGGAGAAACGTCGGAAAAACCTCAGGATGGCGGTACACTCGTTTATGCCTTAGATTCAGCTCCTGAAGGTAAATTCAACTATGCTTTTTACGGAAATCAAACAGATCAATATGTAATTGATTTCTTTGATGAGAACCTTATTGATTATGATGCGCAATTAAAGGCACAGCCGCATATTGCCTCATGGAAAACAACAGACAATAAAGTCTTTGATTTTGAAATCAAAAAAGGTGTTAAATGGCATAACGGAGACGAATTATCAGTAAAAGACTGGGAATTCGCTTTAAAAGTAATTGCTGACAAGGATTATGAGGGACCACGTTTTGATAACGTAAGAAATATTGTTGGTGCCCAAGATTACCACGATGGAAAAGCAAAAGAAATTTCAGGTATTAAAGTAATTGATGATTACCATATTCAAATTACTTTTGATAAAGCACGTGTTAATAACTTGGATAACCTTTGGACATATCCAATTAATCGTACTGAATTTAAAGGAATGGCTGTAAAAGATATGATGGGATCTGAACAGGTTCGTACAAAACCTGTTGGATTAGGTCCATTTAAAGTAACAAAAGTTGTACCAGGTGAATCAATTGAAATGGAACGTTTTGACGATTATTTCGGTGGAAAGCCTCATATCGAAAAGGTTGTTATTAAGGTAATTGACCCTTCACTTTCAGTTGGCGAACTTAAAAACGGAACTCTTGATATGACTGCATTCCATCCAAGTATCATAGATCAAGTTAAAGCACTTGATAATGTAAATGCAATCACATAT
Organism: Neobacillus drentensis; assembly: GCF_036965425.1. Taxonomy (GTDB): domain Bacteria; phylum Bacillota; class Bacilli; order Bacillales; family Cytobacillaceae; genus Neobacillus; species Neobacillus drentensis_F. The sequence goes on from NZ_JBALPP010000117.1 coordinate 18,183, forward strand.
CCTGGCGTAAGTTATTATTATGTTGGTTTCAGATTAGGTACTTGGGATGGCGAGAAAAATGTCATGAACGAACCAAAGTATCAAGATAAGAAACTTCGTGAGGCAATGTACTATGCGATTAATCGTGAGGAGTGGGTAAAAGCGTTCTTCTTCGGCGTAGGAAAGCCAGTTAACCGCCCAATTCCAACAAATCACTGGATTGCAGCAGATAATAAAGAATTAGAGCAATATAAGTACGACCCTAAGAAAGCAAAAGAATTATTAGATGAAGCAGGCTATAAAGATGTTGACGGAGATGGCTTCCGTGAAGATCCTCAAGGTAAAAAGTTTGTTGTTAACTTTAGCCACTATGCAACACAAAACCCTACATTCGAATCACGTGCAAAAGCATTAACTCAATATTGGGAAGCAGTTGGCTTGAAAACGAAACTTACTATGACAGATGTAAATCTATATTACGATATGCTTGAAAAAGCAGACAAATCAATGGAAGTATTCTTTGGCGGCTGGTCTACAGGGTCAGATCCAGATCCAACTCCACTTTGGGGTTCTAAAGCACTTTGGAACTATCCACGCTGGGTAAATGCGGATAGTGATAAATTGCTTGACCAAGCACTGGATATCAATGTTGTCGGAACTGATTCCAATAAGCGTAAAGATCTTTATGTACAATGGCAAAAGCTGTTTATGAAAGATCTGCCTGTATTGCCAATTGCCGAGCTTGAAGAAACAATGGCAGTTAGCAAACGCGTTAATGGTGTGAAATTCGATGTATCAGGTATGAACCGTCCAAATGAATGGTGGATTAAGCAATAATTTCAATGGCTAAGAGATATAGTCTAAGTTAACTGCTTAATTAATTTTATAAACTCAATCTTTATATTCGAATGGGAGGTCAACTTCTCCCATTCGAATAAGATAGGTTTTTTTAATAGCTAAGGTTCATCAAAGCTTAAAGACAAGGAGAATGCACATGTTAAAATATGCATTTCGCAGAATATTGGGAATGATTCCAATGCTGCTCCTTACCTCCATCATTGTTTTTTCCTTGGCAAAGTTAATGCCCGGGGATTCACTTAGTGGAGAAATCGATCCAAGAAATACAAACCCACAGTATATTGCGGAAATGCGTGAAAAGCTAGGCTATAATGACCCTATGCCACAGCAATATTTTCGTTGGGTTAGTAATTTCATCGAAGGAGATTTTGGAAAATCAACCCGGTTTAAAATTGAAGTAGCCGATGTTATTGGAGAAAGGTTGCCTAATACGATATTACTTGGATTCACATCTATCATAATTACTTATTTTCTTGCTTTTATGATGGGTTCATACGCAGGAAGAAAACCATATACGCTTGGGGATAATCTAATTGGCGGGATAAACTATCTAGGTTTGTCCATACCATCATTTGTTGCGGGAGTATTTGCTATTTATTTCTTTTCATTTAAGCTGGGCTTGTTTCCGTCAAATGGATCTGTTGATATCGGTGTTACCGAAGGTACATTTGATTGGTGGTTAAGCCGCTTGCACCATGTATTATTACCTGCTTTTGTCCTAGGATTTTTAAATATTGCAAGTTATACACAATTTTTACGAAACGATATTATTGAAAATAGCCGAAAGGACTATGTCCGTACGGCAAGAGCGAAAGGTACACCCGAAAGTAAAATTTATAATGTACACATACTTAGAAATTCCGTAATTCCGCTTATAACCTATTTAGGATTCGATATTGTTGCTATTATTAGCGGTGCCATTATCACTGAAACTATTTTTACATATCCTGGCCTTGGACAATTATTTTTACAATCCGTCGGGGTGAGGGATTATCCTGTTTTATTGACGTTGACAATGATGTTCTCCTTCTTAACACTATTCGGCAATTTAATCGCTGATATTTTATATGGTGTTGTAGATCCGAGAATCAGATTAGATTAGGGGGAGAAATGATGGAAATAGTTACACAAAACGAAACAAATGTTCCCCATGCCCCCCAGAAAAAAAGTTTATCTCCATTAGCAATTGCCAGAAAAAAATTTATCAAGAACAAATTAGCAATGACCAGCCTTATTTTTTTAGCACTTGTTGCGATTATTTCCTGTCTTGCCCCATATATTACAACCGCTGATATTACGAAAATAAATATTGGTGAAATGGGATTAGAACCGTCTAGTAAGCATTGGTTAGGGACGGATAAAGCTGGACGGGATGTTTTTACAAGGTTACTTTATGGCGGAAGGATTTCACTGCTTGTTGGAATCAGTTGTACATTTTTTGTCATATTTATTGGTACATTAATCGGTTCTATTGCCGGTTATTTCGGGGGCACAACAGATAGTTTATTAATGAGATTTACTGATTTAATTTTAAACTTTCCTTTTCTTGTTTTTGTTATTGTTTTAAACGCCATTCTTTTTGGTAAAGTATCTGGACTATGGGTATTAATAGGAGTAATCAGTCTTCTATATTGGGGAGGAATTGCTCGGATTGTCCGTAGTAAAATTCTTGCTGAAAAGGAAAATGAGTATATTATTGCGGCAATATCCATAGGCTGTTCACCCGCGAAAATCATCGTTAAACATCTTCTGCCCAACGTACTTTCAACCATTATTGTACAGGCAACGATTACGTTTGCGACAATGATTGTAGTTGAATCGGCATTAAGTTACTTAGGATTTGGGGTGCCGCAAGAGGTGCCAAGCTGGGGAAATATGCTGAATTCAGCTAATGAACCTGATGTGCTTCAATATAAGCTGTGGATTTGGGTACCGCCTGCATTGATTATCACTTTAACCATTCTTTCGATTAACTTTATCGGAGAAGGATTAAAGGATGCCTTTAATCCAAAATTAAGAAGATAAAAATCTTCCAACAATCTACCATCCCTATATGGTAGATTTTTTATTTTGTACTAATCATATCTGCCGTTTCATATATCTTAAGTAAAATTTAGGACATGTTCAATTTCCTCAAAAGGAATAATTTAACTTAGGTCTGCCCATACTGATTGACAAACAGTTTCTTGAAGTGAGGGGTTGTATAATGTTATATCTCCATGATGTTTGGGTAAATTGGTTTGAAGGTGAAGAAAACGGTTATAATGTTTGTCACTTTCATGAATGGCGTAAAGATGACGGGGTGGAACTGCTAGACCAGGTTCCGCTGTTAAGGGTCGAGCCGATTCTCTTTAACTATATTGAAAATGATTTGTCTGAGTTACCTCAACAACTTCTAGATGATATTTATCAAAAAGCATACTTAAGGAAAAATCATGAAAGAGTCCAACTGGATTATTGCTTCGTTGTAACCGATGGGACGGGGATATTGGCAGTAGATACAATTGGCTATAATATCCCAATCAGGAAAAGCAGGCTTATCCCAAGACAGGAACAGCTTGTATATGAAATGATTGGGACACATGATGCCCAAAAATATCATTTTTATCAACAGCCAAAAACAAAGGATTTTCATATTCTTTCTCCTGAACCAGAACTGATGACTGGGTTAACTCGTAAAGAACGACAACTTAAACAGCTATTGTTTATGGCCCTTGATCAGATGCTCTCTTCAAATAATGAAGCTGAGATTCGCTATTGGTTTACAGAGTGGTGCCCTGAACAGTATTCCACCATCCAAGAGTTAAATTTTGAAGAAGCTTGGGAACAGTTATTTGAAGAAGCAAAGTACGGATGGTCTAAAAAACACGAGACATTCTGTGAAAATTTAATTAAAGGACAGCCATTTTTTGAAAAACTATGGGAAATGGAGCATGGTCCAAAAGTAAACTAAAAGCCTGACCCAAAAGGTATGCATCACATATCTTTTGCGGATCAGGCTTTTGTTTTTTATTTCCTCTTTCTTCCAATACCCATTGCTCGTTCCATTTTCTTAAGCGTTTTGGAAGCCACTGCGTTTGCTTTTTCAGCACCGCGGTCTAAAATTTCATCAAGTTCACTTGATTCTAACAAATTGTAGTATTTTTCTTGAATCGGTTTAAAGAAATTAACGACTACTTCAGCCAATTCGCCTTTAAAATCTCCATATCCTTTACCATGGTACATTGCCTCTAGCTCTGGAATAGATTTTCCTCCCAAGATAGAGTAAATAGATAAAAGATTAGAAATGCCAGGTTTAGTTTCTCGATCGAATTTAACGATTCCTTCCGAATCGGTAACCGCACTTTTAATTTTTTTCTCCATTTGTTTTGGATCATCTAAAAGTGTGATGGAAGCTTTTTGATTTGGATCAGATTTACTCATTTTTTTCGTTGGTTCTTGAAGTGACATGATTCGTGCACCAACCTTTGGAATACTGATTTCGGGAATAGTAAGAATGTCATTGTACTTCTTATTAAATCTCTCTGCTAAATCCCGTGTTAATTCCAAATGCTGTTTTTGATCTTCACCAACTGGAACAAGGTCTGTGTTATACAATAGAATATCAGCTGCCATTAGTGGCGGGTAGGTTAACAAACTGGCGGAAACAGCTTCTTTCCCAGCAGATTTATCTTTAAATTGTGTCATTCTTTCCAATTCTCCGATATACGCGACACATTGCATCAACCAACCTGCCTGGGCATGCGCGGGAACTTCAGATTGAATAAACAAAGTGGCTTTGTCAGGATCAATCCCAACAGCCAAATATAATGCTGCTAAGCTTCGGATATTTTTACGCAGTATAGCCGGATCCTGGGGAACAGTGATAGCATGCTGGTCAACAATGCAAAAAAAGCAATTGTAATCATTTTGCAATTCCACGAATTGCTTCAAAGCCCCAATATAGTTCCCAAGTGTAATCGTTCCACTCGGCTGAATACCTGAAAAAATTGTCTTCATTTAATTTCCTCCTAAAAATATAAATAAAAAACCATTCATCCCCTAAAACAATAGGGACGAATGGTTTCGCGGTACCACCCTAAATTACTCAAAATGAGTCACTCAGATCCAAAATCAACAAATGAATTGATTAGGATTCCTTTTTAACGTAAGGAAAACGTCTAGTCCTACTAAAGTTTCCAATAATGGAAAGGTTCAGAAAGAAGCTCCAAAGTCCATTCAGTAATTCATTCGTGTTTGTTTCCACCAGCCACAAACTCTCTGTAACGAAAAATAATACTTACTACTCTTTATCATCGCTTTTTTAACAGTATGCATTTACAAACATTATAAATGAATTGCATATTTATTTTCAAGTCAGCAAAAAATAATAGGCGAAGAGGGCAAGAAGCATTAAAAAACCGTTCACAAGACCAATAAAAAGCAGCGGTTTTTGGTTAACTGTTACAAGTTCTGATAATCCCGGGATTTCACTAAACTTTTTATTCTTATGCCCCCTTGAAAAGGCAAGTGTAAAAGACCTTGAAATGACATCATAAAAACCGCTATGAATTGTATATAGAAGCAATGCGGTTAAAAGAAAAGCAGCACTGATGTAAAAAGATATATTGATATAGCTTAATAAAGAAATATCATGATTGAAGATAAGGGACAAGGAAAAAATAGCAAGTTGTGTAAACGCTACCATAATTAATTGATTTCTGAGTCTCAATTTCACTAGCGAACCTCCAAAACATTGATTTATAAAGGAAAATATAGATATATTATACCCGAAAATAGCTACAAGAATAAATTATACCATAGGAATTTGTAATGTTAACGTAAAGAATGTATCTAATCTGTAAATTAATTTTCAAAAAGTAATGTACAATTGGTTGAAAATATGTATAATAGAGAATGTAGTAATTTTTCAGAATAATAGAAAAGGGAGGTCTACTAGTGAAGAAATCAAAACTTTCACTACTATTAGTACTATCACTAGTTCTTAGTATGTTCCTCGCTGCTTGCTCTGGCGGTAAGGATACAAGCAAGGATACTGACAAGGACAAGGGCACTGACAAAGGTGCTGCAACTGAGCAATTAGCAGACTCTCAAGAACTTAATGTTTTAGAATCTGCTGAAATTCCATCATTGGATAGCGTTATGAACCAAGACGTACTTGGTGGTACAATTTTGGGAGCTATTAACGAAGGTTTATACCGTTTAGATCCAGATCAAAAAGTTATTCCTGGTGTTGCTGACGGCATGCCAACTTATAATGATGACAAAACTGTATTAACAATTAAATTGAAAAAAGAAGCTAAATGGTCAAACGGAGACCCTGTAACTGCAGATGACTTCGTGTTTGCATGGCAGCGTGCAATCGATCCTAAAACTGCTTCTCCATATGGTCCATACTTCATGATGGGCAAAATCAAAAACGCAACTGAAATCACTGAAGGTAAAGCTAAGCTTGAAGACCTTGGTATTAAAGCGATTGACCCTAATACTTTAGAAATCACTTTAACAGGTCCAATTCCTTACATTGAGTCTTACCTTACTTTCTCTTTGTTCTACCCGCAAAACAAAAAGTTCGTTACTGAAAAAGGCGCAGACTTTGCAAAAGATGCTGCTAACCTAGTTTACAACGGACCATTCAAAATGACTAAGTGGGATGGCCCTACAGCAACTGAATGGACAGTTGAAAAGAACGATACTTATTGGAATGCAAAAGATGTTACTTTAACAAAGATTAACTTTAACGTATCAAAAGATGGTCAGGCTTCTGCAAACGCATTCACTGCTGGCGAAACTGATATCACTCCTAAGCTTTCACAAGCTGCAATTCTTTCACAATTTGAAGGAACAAAAGACTTACTACGTTACCAAGAGCCATCTATCTGGTGGTTAAAAATGAATGAAAAGATTCCTGCGTTGAAAAACAAAAACATCCGTAAAGCGATCGCTTTGTCTGTTGACAAAAAAGCTTTAGTAGATGATGTATTAGCAAACGGTTCAATCGCGGCTGATTTCTTAGTTCCAAAAGGATTTGCATTCTTAGACAACAAAGATTTCCGTGATACTGCTGGAACATACTTAAAGACAAATAAAGAAGAAGCTAAAAAACTTTGGGAACAAGGTTTAAAAGAACTTGGCCTTAAAGAAGTTTCTCTAGTTTATGTTGGTCAAGATACAGAAGCTGCTAAAACTACTGATGCTTTCATTAAAGACCAATTAGAAAAGAATCTTCCTGGATTAAAGCTTACTATTGAAAGCGTACCTTTCAAAATCCGTATTGCTCGTGAAGACAAAGAAGATTACGGTTTATTAATGGGTGGTTGGGGTCCTGACTACGCTGACCCAATGACTTACATGGATCTTTGGGTAACAGGCGGAGGCCAAAACCACATGGACTACGGCAACACAGAATTTGATAAATTAATCGATTCTGCTAATAAAGAATTAGCTCTTAAGCCACAAGACCGCTGGAAAGCTCTTCAAGATGCTGAAAAAATCTTGTTAGAAGATGATGCTGCAATTGCACCATTATACCAACGTTCATCTAACTTATTAGTTAATCAAAAGGTTAAAGGTTTTGCTCACCATGCATTTGGTGCAGAATATAGTTACCAGTGGATTAAAATCCTTAAATAGTAGCTATATTTAATCAAATAGAAAGAGAGTATATTGGAAAAATATACTCTCTTTTTACCTGTGTCAGAATTGTCGAAAAACGTCGAATATTTCACTAATTAGGAGGTGTAGGCATGGCGAAATATTTATTGCAACGTGTTCTCTATATGTTAATTACACTTTTCATTGTTACATCCGTTACCTTTTTCCTCATGAAGCTAATTCCTGGAAGTCCCTTTAATAACTTTGAAAAGCTCACGGAGGTCCAGCGAAATATTTTACTTGATAAGTACAATTTAAATGACCCTGTGCCTGTTCAATATGCACACTATATGGAGAATATGGTGAAGGGGGATTTGGGGATCTCCTTCCAATTTGATAATACCCCTGTTACAACACTTCTCTCAAACCGAATTGGTCCTTCTGCAACACTTGGTTTTGAGGCCATGCTTTTTGGCTCAATTCTTGGTATTTTTCTTGGTGTTATTGCCGCGTTAAAGCAAAACACATGGATAGATTATGGATCAACATTTTTGGCCGTTGTAGGTAAGTCTGTACCTTCATTCATTTTTGCTGGATTGCTGCAGTATTACGTAGCCGTTAAATTAGGATGGCTGCCGGTAATGTTCTGGAGGGGCCCGGAATACACGATCCTTCCTACGATTGCTTTAGCGATGTTTCCGATTTCTATCGCAGCTCGATTCATGCGAACGGAAATGATTGAGGTATTAGGGTCAGATTATATTACCCTTGCCAAGGCAAAAGGTGCCAGCTTCTGGCAAATTAGTATTAAGCACGCCTTGAGAAATGCTTTAATTCCAGTAGTTACGGTACTTGGTCCTTTGGCAGTCAGTTTGATGACTGGATCCTTAGTTATTGAGAGAATTTTTTCAATTCCCGGACTTGGGGAGCAGTTTGTTAAATCCATCAGTGTAAACGACTATCCTGTTATCATGGGAACAAACATTTTATTTGCTGTATTGTTCGTCGTAATTATATTAGTTGTTGATATTCTTTATGGAATCATCGACCCACGTATCCGTATTTCGGGGGGGAAAGCTAAATGATCAACAAAGAAACTTTAATTTCAAAAGATATGTTTGCACCCGCCCATGTTGATCCGTCTAAAAGTGAAAAAATTGCAAAGCCAAGCCTAAACTTTTGGCAGGATTCATGGCTTCGGGTTCGAAAAAACAAGGGGGCCGTTTTTAGCCTTGTTGTGCTTGTCATTTTACTTGTTATGGCATTTGTTGGTCCTATGATTACACCATATTCCTATGACACGCAAACTACAAAACATAATAACCTTCCTCCACGGATTCAAGGGCTTGAGAATGTCCATTGGCTTCCTTTTGATGGAACCTTAACAAGAAGAGATGGTTCGGAATATAACGCCTATGAAGTACGTAAAGTAGATGCCTATTATTGGTTTGGGACTGATAATTTGGGACGTGACCTTTTTGCCCGAGTTTGGAAGGGTACACAGGTGTCATTATTAATTGCCTTTATGGCGGCAATAATCGACATGCTTATAGGGGTTTCCTACGGTGCTATATCGGGCTATATCGGTGGAAAATTGGATAGTTTTATGCAACGGGTCATCGAGGTAATCGTAGGTATTCCAAACTTAATCGTTGTAGTTTTAATGATTCTTGTCCTAAAACCAGGGATCATCCCAATTATTATCGCCTTGACTATTACGGGATGGACTAGTATGGCTCGTGTTGTCCGTGCGCAAGTATTAAAATTTAAAGGTCAGGAATTTGTTTTAGCAGCTAAAACATTAGGGGCTTCAAATGGCTCTATCATATTCAAACATATGATTCCGAATATGTTTGGCGTAATTATTATTAATACAATGTTTTCAATCCCGAATGCTATTTTCTTCGAGGCATTCCTAAGCTTTATTGGTTTGGGACTTCAAGAGCCTAATGCTTCATTGGGAACATTAGTAAATGATGGATTTAAAGCAATGATTGCGTTTCCATATCAAATGATTATTCCGTCCGTTATGATTGCATTAATAATGGTATGCTTTAACCTAGTAGCAGATGGTTTACGTGATGCACTAGATCCAAAAATGCGTGATTAGAAGGCAGGTGAATGGTAGTGGAGAAAGTTTTACAAGTAAAAGACTTAAATATATCGTTCCATACTTTTTCTGGTGAAGTAAAAGCGATTCGTGGAGTTAACTTTGAACTATTTAAAGGGGAAACGTTGGCCATTGTGGGTGAATCAGGTTCTGGTAAATCCGTTACAACGAAATCTATTATGCGTTTACTTCCTGAGCATAATTCAGAAATTAAAAGTGGCCAAATCCTTTTCGACGGAAAGGATTTAACCAAATTAAAAGATAAAGAAATGCAAAAAATCCGCGGTAAAGATATCTCGATGATATTCCAGGATCCAATGACATCATTGAATCCAACGATGAAAATCGCTAACCAAATTATGGAACCGCTAATTAAGCATCAAAACATGAGTAAACATGCTGCGAAGGAAAGAGCAGTAGAGTTATTAAAACTTGTTGGGATTCCAAAGCCTGAGATTCGTGTCAATCAATATCCTCACCAATTCTCTGGTGGGATGAGACAAAGGGTAGTTATCGCTATTGCATTGGCATGTAATCCGAAAGTTCTTATTGCCGATGAACCGACAACAGCATTGGATGTAACCATTCAAGCACAAATTCTTGAACTAATGAAGGATTTGCAGAAAAAAATTGATACATCGATTATTTTCATCACACATGATCTGGGTGTTGTTGCAAATGTAGCCGATCGGGTGGCTGTTATGTATGGTGGGAAAATCGTTGAAATTGGGACTGCTGATGAGATTTTCTACAATCCTCAGCATCCATATACTTGGGGATTGATCAGTTCTATGCCTGACATGGAAACAGATGATGAGGAGCTTTTCTCTATTCCAGGTACTCCTCCTGATCTGTTAGATCCGCCAAAGGGTGATGCATTTGCGCCACGTAATCCTTACGTAATGAAGATTGACTTAGAGCAGGAGCCTCCGTTCTTCAAAGTTTCCGATACACACTATGCTGCAACCTGGTTACTTCATCCGGATGCACCAAAGGTTGAGCCGCCTGATGCTGTTAAAAGACGTCAAAATCAGTATGTTGGCACAGGCGTAGGTGTAGGGGCAGGAACATTCCCTGGAAATAAGGAGGGAAAATAAATGGCTGAACGGAAAAAATTATTAGAGATAAAAGGTTTAAAGCAATATTTCAATGAAGGTAAAGTTAATGAAGTAAAAGCAGTAGATAATGTATCCTTTGATATTTTTAAAGGCGAAGTTATGGGACTGGTTGGGGAATCTGGGTGCGGAAAGTCAACAACTGGTCGTACAATTATCCGTTTGTATGATGCCACTGGTGGAGAAGTTTTGTATGACGGCGTAGATGTCCATGGCAGAAAATCTAAAAAGCAATTAAAAGAGTTTAATCGTAAAATGCAAATGATTTTCCAAGATCCATATGCATCTTTAAACCCAAGATTAAAAATTGCCGATGTTATTGCAGAGGGCATCGATATTCATGGATTGGCAAAATCTAAAGAAGACCGAATGAATCAGGTCTATGAACTCCTAGAAACAGTTGGATTAAATAGAGAGCACGCAAACCGTTATCCGCATGAATTTTCTGGTGGTCAGCGTCAGCGCATTGGGATTGCTCGTGCACTTGCTGTTCAACCTGAGTTTATTATTGCAGATGAGCCTATTTCAGCATTAGACGTTTCTATTCAGGCTCAAGTTGTTAATCTCATGAAAAAGCTGCAAAAAGATAAAGAATTAACATACCTTTTCATTGCACATGACCTCTCCATGGTAAAATACATTAGTGATCGAATCGGTGTTATGTATTTTGGTAAAATGGTTGAGCTTGCACCTGCGGATGAACTATACAGAAACCCACTTCATCCGTACACACAATCACTATTATCTGCAATTCCAGCACCGGATCCAATCAGTGAACGGACTCGAAAACGTAGATCTTATGATCCTGCAAGTCATAATTACCAGGATAATGAACCGGTCGAATTTAGAGAAGTTACCCCTGGTCACTTCGTTCTTTGTTCTGAAAGAGAATTTAAACAATATCAAGCACAGAGTAAACATTAAAAAAAACGATCTCGACTTTGAGATCGTTTTTTCTTATGCAGCCTTACGCTTTTCTGTTTCCACCAACATTTTTCCAACCAGTTTGATATTTAGCACCCTGATCTGTAAATTCAGTGCGACGTTTTCCTCCGAAGACCTTTTCTCCAAAACTGTTTGTTATGACACCCATAAGGGCTGTAATCCCAATAATTAATAAAGCAACAATTGTTAAATCAGTTATGTAAGCACCCATAGAAACACCCTCCAATTTTTGCAATACAAAACCTTAATCCCTCCATTTCTATTTTAAAAGAAGTTACAACTTAAGGGAAGAGGAAAATAAACAGACACACTCCGAAGTTTACAGCTGAAATGTATGCGTTTTCATTTCGGTTTTATAATTGAGAATGAGCTTTTCGCATTTTCTTTTCAACTAATGGATTAATATGGATTTTTTATAATTTTCTATTAAGCCCACATATAAGAG
>NZ_JBALPP010000118.1:0-6809 GCF_036965425.1 Neobacillus drentensis
CTATCGTAGTATACCTATAGTAGTTTTATCAATAGAGAGGAAGCTGTATAAAAAATAATTTGAAAATTCCCCTTATTTCGATATTGACTTCAAACGTTATAGTATGTAATATAATCTTATAATACAATTGAACATGAGATATAACGTGTTCCATAGAGAGGGAGGCTAAAGAGCTGCAATACTGAACCTATTCAAAGATGAAAGCGTTTTAGATGAGTTGTATAAGGAATAAATAATTGGGGGTATGTATGTGAAACGTTGGTTTACTCTAGCAGTTGGTATTTTCATGGTAATGTCATTAATACTAGCAGGATGTTCGTCAAGCAGCTCTACCTCATCCAAATCGGAAAATGGAAAGAAAACGATCACCTTTTTCTACCGATGGCCAAATGAGCCGTACAAAACATATTTTAATAGTGTGATTAAAGAGTTTGAAAAACAGCATCCAGACGTTCATGTTGAACAGGTAACAGCGTTAAACGATGATTACAAACAAAAGGCAAACGTACTTCTTGGAAGCAAGAATCCACCGGATGTTTTCTTCACTTGGGCTGGAGAATATGGTCAAAAGTTTATCCGTGATGGCGTAGCTTTAGACCTTACAAAATACTACCAAGATGATAAAGCCTGGTCAGACAATTTAATCGCATCACAGGTGAAATTCTTCCAAAAGGATGACAAAACCTATGGTGTTCCACTATTTACCGACAGTAAACTATTCTTCTACAACAAAGATCTATTTGATAAATTAGGCTTGAAAGCACCAACTACATGGGATGAGTTTATCACTGTACTTAAAACGATTAAAAAGAGCGGTCAAACTCCAATCATCTTAGGAAATAAATCACCATGGGCAGCTGCTCACTATGTAACAGCATTGAATCAAAGAATTGTACCGCAGGATGTGTTAGCAAAAGATTTAAGCTTTAAGGGAGCAGAGTTCACGGATCCTAGTTATGTTGAATCATTAAAGAAGCTGGATGAATTACGACCTTTCTTTAATGAAAATCCAAATGCGACTGCACATGATGAAGCAAGAAACTTATTCCTTGGCGGCAAAGCAGCCATCATGTTCTTAGAAACACAGGAAATTACGTATATGAAAAACGCTGCGTTTAAATGGGATTCCTTTAAAGTACCGACCATCGATGGTGCTAAAGGCGACCAAGGAGGCTTAATCGGAGCTCCAGAAGGATTTATGGTTCACAGCAAATCACAACACCCTAAAGAAGCAGTCGAGTTCTTAGAATTCTTAACTTCTAAGGCAAACGGGGAAAAATTGGCTAAGGATACCGGTATGCCAAGTACGGTTGAAGGAGCGGTTAATGCCAATACCGCAACGGAAGCTGATGTAAAAGCGATGGATATGATTAAAGAACAGCCAAACATGCTGATCTGGACAGACAGTGCATTAGATACTCGCATTTTCAAGCCTTATGGCGATGGTGTTCAAGCTTTGATTGGCGGCACGATGAAGCCTGAACAAATCATGAAGGCCGTCCAGGATGCAGCGAAGCAAGTGAAGTAATAAAGAACAACGAATTCTAGAAGGTGTCGGTTAATAGGAAACTAGCTTCCTATTAAACCGACATTTTCATAGATGTTGATGGGAGGGGTATAGATGCGTAGAACGAGAATAGTCCCGCTTATTTATATGGCACCCGCCTTATTGATGCTGGCCCTATTTGTATACTATCCATTGGTTCGAAATATCATTAATGGCTTTTATGAATGGAACCCATTCACATTAGATAGAAGCTTTGTTTCACTAGATAACTATACACGCTTGTTTAAAGATCCCGTCTTCTTCACGGTACTTAAGAACAATCTCCTATACGCCATTATCTCCGTTATCCTCCAGGTTGGGCTTGGATTAGTGATTGCAGCGATATTAGAAGATAAGATTTTCAGGAGATTTTCCACCTTCTTCCGGACAACCTTTTTTATCCCGGTTCTCATTTCAATGACGGTTATTGGGATCCTCTTTAGCTTTATCTATAATCCAGATGTCGGCTTGCTAAATAGCTTTCTAAGATTGGTAGGTTTGGGTGAATGGACGGAAGGCTGGCTAGGGAATCCAAAAACATCAATTTTTGCTGTCATTGCCGTTTCCCAATGGCAAAGTATCGGTTATACCGTTATGTTGTATGTGCTGGCGGTTCAAAAAGTCCCTGGGGAATTATACGAGGCAGCGACGATCGATGGAGCGGGTAAAATCCGGACATTCTTTAGCATCACCGTTCCACAGGTAAAGGAAATGACGTTTGTTCTATTAATCTATACGGTGACAGGCTCCTTCTTGGTGTTCAGTGAAGTATATGTATTAACAGCTGGTGGTCCTAGTAACTCGTCACAAGTATTTAGTACATATCTATACCAAAAGGCCTTTATCGACAATGAACCTGGGTTTGCTTCAGCGATTGCCAACGTGATTTTAGGTATCACACTAATTTTCTACTTTATCCAAAATAAGTTCTTAAAAACAGGGGAGGAGTAAAGATGAAGCCGATGGAAGCACATGAAGATTCACAAATGGTTAATCCCGGCGGAAAGGTCTTAAAGTTTCCGAATAAAAACTTTAAGGCTTCCAAAAGAAAGCCAGGCTTATCAATTACAGTCGGACTAATCTTTCTTTTCCTTACTCTATACTTTATTGCCATTGCCTACCCTTTATTTTGGATGATTGTTAATTCTTTTAAAAATACGGCTCAGATTTTTAACGACAGCTGGGGACTTCCGAAAGAATGGCTCTTTTCAAACTATACGACCGCCTGGGAACAAGGGGTTTCAAGCTACTTCGTCAATAGCTTGATTATCACGGGAGGCACGTGTATTCTGACGGTTTTAATCAGTGCAGCCTGTGCCTTTGGTTTGACTCGCTATCAACTTAAAGGCGGCAAATTCCTGCTGCTTTTCGTTTCAGCAGGCCTGATGTTTTCACCGCAGAGCAGTTTAATCCCTCTTTATGAATTAGTTCAAAAAATGGGGATTTTTGATACACATTGGGCTCTGATTTTAACCTTTACGGCTTATCGGATTCCATTAACCGTTCTATTAATCCGGTCCTTCTTCTTGTCGATTCCGAAAGAGCTGGAGGAATCCGCGTTTCTGGATGGGGCGACAAGCTTGGATGTATTCGTAAGAATCTACATGCCAATGAGCAAACCGATTATGTTTACGGGGATCATTTTAACCGCTTATTATGCGTGGAACGAGTTTTTATTTTCGATCATCTTCATTCAAACAGAAGAATTAAAGCCGATAACTTCTGGTCTATTAGTCTTTAAAGATGCGCTTAATACTAACTGGGGAGTATTAATGGCTGGGTTGGTTATATCCGCACTGCCACTGATTATCATATTTATTTTCATGCAGAAATATTTTGTCCGCGGTTTGGCTGAAGGAAGCGTCAAGGGATAAAAGGGGGAAATATCCCCCTGCTTCTCGAACAATTGTATAACGTATTATAATGTATTACATATAAATCAAAGGGAGTGAAAGCAATGTTGAATTTTAACAGGGAAAAATATCTTACAGTAACTGGCGGGGCTGTGGGCCTTAGAGAGGAAATTGAGCGTGTTGCTGACCAGGTTTATGAAAAAGGGTTTAAAAATATTTTCTTAATTGGTTCAGGCGGGGCGGTAGCCACCTTTTATCCGTTTGAATATATGATTAACTCGACATCGACGATTCCTGCCTATGCGGAAATCGCAGCGGAATTTGTGCTGCAGAATCATAAACAGTTTACTTCAGATTCTCTTGTGATTCTATCGTCCCTATCTGGAACAACAGAAGAGACGGTCGCTGCAGCAAAATACTGTAAAGAAAGGGGAGCGACAACGATTGGCTTGACAGGCGAATACAATAAGCCGCTTGCTGATATTGTTCATTTTCCGCTTGTGAATTTTGCAGAAAATGATTTTGCCAGCGATTCCAATCAGTTAGTGCTCTATTTGTTGATTTTTAAACTAATGAATAAAAATGGCGATTTTCCTAACTATGAAGCATTTGCTACGCAGTTAGAAGCTCTTCCGGAGAAGTTAATTGAGGTAAAAGAACAGTTTGAAGCTAGGGCAGAAGCATTTGCGGTTGCCTATAAAGATGAGCCTTATCATATGGTGGTGGGTTCCGGGTCAACTTGGGGCCGAGCTTACTCCTATGCGATGTGTGTGTTGGAGGAAATGCAGTGGATCAAAACAAAATCGATTCACGCAGCAGAATTCTTCCATGGCACATTGGAGTTAGTCGATGAAAGCACAAGCATGATTCTCTTAACGGGTGAAGATGAAACGCGTCCGCTGATGGAACGTGTGGAGCGCTTTTCAGAAAAGTATACGAAGAAAGTAACGATTCTTGATACGAAGGATTACGAGTTAGAAGGGATCAGCGAAGAGTTTAGAAAATATTTATCACCAATTGTTACATCTACTCAGCTTCAAAGACTCAGCGTCCATTTAGAAGATAAACGCGATCACTCGTTAGAGATTAGAAGATATTATCGTACAGTAACTTATTAAAATAATTTGCGGGAAGATACAATGTTGCGTTGTATCTTTCTGCTATTCAACGAATGGGAGGATTCAATTATGAAGTTAATTGCTGTAGGGGATAACGTAGTAGATTACTATGAAGACCGCGGGGAGATGTTCCCGGGCGGAAATGCCGTCAATGTAGCGGTATTTTGGAAACGGTATGGCGCCGAGTTCGTTTCTTATATTGGAATTGTCGGGAATGATGAAGAGGGCAATCATATCGTCAATTCGTTAAAGCAGGAAAATATCGATGTTTCCCAGGTTCGTAAAGTATTTGGACCATCGGGTGAGGCTGTTGTCACTTTAGACGAGCAAGGCGATCGGAAGTTTGTAGGCTCGAATAAAGGCGGGGTTCAAAAGCTTGTAAAACTGAATTTTGCAGAAGCAGAATTGGAGTTTATTAATACTTTCTCATTGCTGCACACAAGTGTATATAGTTATATCGAAAAGGAACTGCCTTTATTGAAAAAATACATCGATATTTCCTTTGATTTTTCAACAAGGTACGATGATGAATATTTGGAGCTGGTTTGTCCCCATGTCAAATTTGCCATCTTCTCCGGTGGCGATTTAACGAAGCAAGAGTGTGATGCGCTGATCACGAAAGTTCATGCAGCAGGAACACCAAATGTGATCGTGACCAGAGGTTCAGAAGGATCAGTATTTTCGGATTCCCGTCAGGTTTATGAACATGGAATTGCCGATGCCGATGTCGTTGATACATTAGGAGCTGGCGATACGTTTGTGGCTGTGTTCTTAAAGGAGTATGTCAAGCATGGTGATGCAAAGGCTGCGATGCAAAAGGGTGCAGCGGCTGCGGCTGAAACGTGTGGACGCTTTGGCGCATTTGGCCATGGTAAGAAGCGGGAGAAGAGGATTGTGATTGGGTAATCTATGCATTTGATGGTGGCCGGTCCTATGGGGCTGGTCTTTTTTTGCCAGGTAGCCTTCTACGTGCCCGGGAAAGGTCTGGGGCAGAGGAAATGGTCACGTAGAAGGGCTATACGTGACCGGAAAAGGCCTGGGGCAGTGGAGATGGTCACGTAGAAGGGCTATACGTGACCGGAAAAGGCCTAGGGCAGAGGAAATGGTCACGTAGAAGAGTTATACATGCCCAAAAAAGGAAAGGAGCAGAGGAAATGGTCCCGTAGAAAGGCTCTACGTGCCCGAAAATGAGCATGAGAAGATAAACCGGTCACCTATTGTCTTGTGTTGGCCTAAAACAACAGTAAAGAAAAAGCCCCTCAAGTCTAACTTGAGGAGCTCCAATGGATTAGTATTCCACTTTCCACATATAACGTCTTTTTGACAGAGGATGATTGCGGGCTTCTGCCAGCTGTTCAGCATATCTGCGTAGAATATTATTTAATACCAGCGGAGCAATATAGCCTTTTAATTCTTCGTCTATGCCAGTCAAATCAAGATCCTTAGCGTCTAAAACAACCAATTTTTCACCGTATTTTTTCGAGAAATCCAATGCTCTTTCATCAAGAGGACGGGTTTCATCCAAGCCAAGCAGGATAATAAATGGAACATCCTTATCGATAATTTCGAATGGTCCGTGGAAATATTCACCGGAGTGAACGGCATTGGAATGGATCCATTGCATTTCCATTAGGATACAAATCGCATAGGAGTAAGCGATTCCATAGTTAGCTCCGCTTGCCATTGTATAAATGACTTTTTCATCTTTGTAATCTTGACCAAATTGTTGTGCCTGGCTTTCATATTGCTTGTTTGATCTTTCAAAAACAGCCTCGAGATTGTGTAAGCTGTTGATCAGTTTATCAAACTTATTGTTTCCTTCTAATACGTTTAAGGCACCTAAAGTTAATTGATAAAGCAAACCTAAATTTGTATTAAAGGCAATAGATTCTGCGCCCCATTCATATTTAACAACAAATTCACTTTCCTGTGCCAGCGGAGAAGTTGGCTGGTTCGTATAACCAACAGTTAATGCGCCTTTTTGACGGGCAAATGTCGCTGCTTTAACGGTTTCAGGTGTTGTACCAGACATGGAGCATAGGACAACCAATGAATTTTCACCAAGTTTTCTAGGGTTGCGATGAATGAATTCATTAGAACTGTAAACATCTGAAGAAATATTAAGGGCTTCACGGTCCATTATGTACTTATTTGGATACATAATGGCAGAAGAGCCGCCGCATGCTACAAAAAATACGTGGTCAATTGTACGTCCTTTCAAAGCATCTAATACCGTTTGAATCTGTGGATCTACAACTACTTGTGAATTAACCATTCATTAAATCTCCTCCT
>NZ_JBALPP010000119.1:0-4500 GCF_036965425.1 Neobacillus drentensis
ATATATATGTCTGAATTAAACTTATTCCAGCACAGTTTTCAATTGCCTTAAGAATCAAATGTAAATTAGGAATTACGTGAATAGGTTTAATGATTGGACGTTTTTTAAAGTGCTCCCTCCAAAATCTTCTTATAATCGGTAAGTCTAGCCCATAGCTAATCCAATTTTGCGACGAAAGCCATTTTTCTTTTAACTTAAAGTTAGTACCCTCTTCTATTTCTAATTGTTTTGGGGCAACAATAACAAATTCCTCTTCACATAACGGTACATATTCAATACCTGAAGCGTGAAACTTTTTTGAAGTAATTATTACATCTACTATACCTTCCTTTAGTAATTCTAACAGTTCATCAGCAGTTCCAAAGTAAGAAACCGTACATGTTTTATATTCTTCTAGCTGATTCAGAATATTTTCATAAAAGTATTCAATTGCTGAACCAATTCTAATTATAGAAAGAGTTGGTAATGAAGCACCTTTAAAACTTAATGTAGCTGCCTCTAATGATTCAACAAGAGGGGCCAACTGTGAATATAATTCCTTTCCCCTTTCAGTGGGCACCATTTTCCTTGCGGTTCTTATAAATAGGGGCTCCCCAACTTCAGCTTCTAAAGAAGCTAAATGCTGACTCATAGCAGGTTGTGTCATGATGCGTGTCTTTGCAGCTTCCGAGACCGAATTATATTTATATATATAAATAAAGCTTCTATACCACTCAAAATCAATCATTCAAAAACTCACCCCAGTATCTTTCATTGAACTTATATCTACAAAAAACGACTTTTACACTCCACATCGTTACGTATTTCTCAATGTTGTTTACCTATTCTAATTCAATTCTTGACTCTTTTCATCTTATTAAACTATCCTGCCCGTTAGCGGAACAAGAAAAAGCGACTGCTCTAATTGAACAATCGCACCCCGTTAGTTTAAGTATATTTGTTCACAAACTTATTATAGTAATGCTAACACTTTAAAGAAGTACTAGAAAAAATGTATTGACCTCACCTAACCAAGATATACTTCTATTTGATATTTTTATAATTATTATTAAGCAATTCTGCCTCTATTTCTTCGTCTGATACATAAACTTCGTCTTTTTTCTCATTCTTACTTTTGGGAATTAACAAGAAAATGCCCAAGATTAAAGCAGTTATAATTAGCCAAATAGAAGAAGTTTCTAACTCTTGCTCAACTGTTTTTGCTATTTGCAGGGCAATGGAGGCTGTAAGGAGTGATAAACTAATTATTAAAAGCCCAAATAACCTATACATAACATCATCCTTTTAATTCAGGTTTATTAATACGTTACTGATAACTATTCTAGAAAAAAATTAGTTTTCCTTCTTCTACAAACCTGCTCCGTTACTTCAATATGGAAAAAGCGATCCCTCGTTATTGAGGAATCGCACCCGGTAGTTGAAGAAATCAATCTTATTCGATTTCCGTAAAAACTTTTCTTTGTTTTGTAGGAATTTCGTTCATTTTTTTATACTTTTTAATTTTGCCTGTTTGATAATTGAGTACCGTATATCCACTTTCTCCGATAACATAGACCGATGGCTTTTTTTCTTTGTATTTGTAAACAACTTTCTCAATATCTTCTTGCGTCTTAACATTGTATAGCGTATTTGAGGTTCCTACTGATAATATTTGATAAGTTCCATCACCATAAATTTCCACAGTATCTTTCCCTGGAGGGTATTTATAATCATTGGAACAGCCTGAAATAATCATAAAAAGATTAATTGTTATAAAAGCAATCCAAATCTTTTTCAATATTTCTCTCCCTTGGAATAAGCAACTTGATAATTCGTAGTTTTTGTAAATACTTGTTAAACTATCCTGCCCCGTTAGTGGAACAAACAAAAAAAGCCGCCGAAGCAGCTAGTAATGCTCAATGATAGCACCCATTAGTTTTATAAAATTTTTAAAAGTTAACTTCTCTTATCAATTACCATTTTGCTTATATTTGCTAACTGCTTTTATTTCTAGCTTGCATATCCATTTATAAAATCCTAATAAGATCAATAGAAGTATCGGGTCTACGATAGCCGAGTGCCCAAGCGTCCACCATCCATTATGAAAGTATCCCCAAGGATTCGGTAATTTAGCTATTGCTTCGTAAATTACAATTGCTAATACAAAAGTTACAAAGTACGCAAATTGTTTAGTAAATTTCTTTCCAAAAGGAAACCAATTTATAAAAATTATATTAACTGGTGGGACTAATAGTATATGTGGAATAATTCCTTTCCAATCAATGGCTTTAGTAAAATACCAGTAACCGTGATATTTATAATCAATAATGACATCAAATATTATCTGAAACGCAACGGTAAATGTCCAAATTTGTATAATTTGATTACCTGTTAGTTTCTTATTTGTCTTAAAGGCGATAAAGTTATAAACGATAATTGCTAAAATAAGTCCTATCACGTAATCACCTCTATTATATAGAATTACCATTTTTTAGAGGGATACACTTATTATTCGGTAAATACAAGATTCAACGTAATAATATTTCTTAAACTGCTTCGTTAGCTTAATAAGAAAAAAGCCGCCATAAAAATAGCAGCTGGATCTTCAATTAAAGCACCCTTTAGTACAATAAGAATCATTCACCAAACGGAACCTCAATAATCAGGATGATTTATATTTTTTGATTTTTAAAGTGATTTTGTTATATTTTTATTGTTTCTCCTCTTGTTTGATTTCATCGTAAAGAAAATCTTCCTCGGTGATTTCCCCAAGTTCAATTAGTCTCTTTTTTTCTTCCTTCCATTCTTTATCCGTATAGTGATAATACAACTTCCTTGCGTCATCACAATCTTTCCCATTTACCCCTTGCCACATAGCGTAACTGTTCTCACATTTATCAATAAAATCTCCTGCTTTTCTAATCTTTGTTTCCATTAGTGACTCCGAACAGCTTTTAAACCCCCATAAAAGTAATAAAGCAAGGATGGATAAGAAAATATAATTTCCAATTTTTCTCTTTGGTTTTTTCTTTTCATTTTTCGGATTTTTCATCAAAAAAGAATTAGGATGCATGGGCTGTGATTAAGGTGAATCAAAATTTTTTGGCATGTTGAATTTAACTCCTTGTTGCAAATTTCCAAGTGACATTATATCACAAAATATAAATGAAATTAGAGATTTTCCATGTACAGAGCCCCCACGTTTTTCCGCTTTTTGAAATTACCTAAGCCTCTTGGTCAGTATCAAAATGTAATTTACGTAAATATTTCAACACGATATAAATAGTTTTCTTCTTCAACTAAACTGCTTCGTTAGTGGAACAAGAAAAAAGGCTCCCGCAGCAAATTTCCCACTCCAGAGCTGTAAAATACTTCAATGTACTATACAGCTATACGGGTGTCCCGTTTCCTTTACTAAGTGTTTCATTGATAAATTTTTCTTTTAAAGTCATCTTATTTTCCCTCCAAAATAAAAAGCACCCGTTTTCATGAGCGCTTCCAATCAGCTATTTTAATAAAAAGGTAATTAAACCCCACTGATAATAAAATCAACAGGAGTATTTTAAACCACCATTTACTATCTTTAATCATCCATCCACCTCTCAACATATACTAAAGATATTATGAGCAGGCTATCGGTGGTTTATGAGCGCTTCTGTTTTAATTCCTCGATCATCTGTTCTTCTTCAATGAATTCCTGCATTTTTACATTTATCCAAGTGGAAAACTTTATCCTCTTCTTGGCAGCGTACTTATAAAATTCATCGAGCAGTATCGGGTCTACTGTTATATTTACTCTTTTTGTAGCCAACCTTATCCTCTCCAGAACGTGTACCTTTGGAAATAATTGTCGGCTATTTACCTATAAATATTAATATACACCAATATACATTTACACAAATAAATGTATCACCCTTTACTCCAATTGTGTTGCATAAGGTCTCCATTAGTTAGAAATTGTCCTCCTAAACCATCCTCTCTAGGATGGTTTGTTTTAGAAAACGATTTATTCTATTTTATAATTTTCAGCTAAAATACATCAGAAAAATATCTATTTTATTGCACTATTTGAGTCAAATACGATATTTCCTTTTTCAACTAACCTGCTTACTTTAGTTCAATAAGAAAAGGCTGCCTTAATTGCAGCCAGTTCTTGAAGGAAAGCACCTTGTAAATTCAAAAATATCTATATTACCCAAGTAAGGAGAGTAGCGATTATACAACTTTGAACTATAAGAACTCCGTATAATCTTTTCCCTGTCACCTTGTTTGATAAGATTTTATTTACTACAAAGCTGATTGCTGTAACTATTAAGAATGTAAAAAATAAGGTCAAAGAAAACTCATATATCATAAATTCCACCCCTCGCTTATTCAGGTTTTTTTATAATATATCCATAAAATTCTTCTTCAACAAACCTGCTTCGTTACTTCAATATGGAAAAAGCGATCCCTCGTTATTGAGGAATCGCACCCGGTAGTTGAAGAAATCAATCTTATTCGATTTCCGTAAAAACTTTT
>NZ_JBALPP010000120.1:0-12520 GCF_036965425.1 Neobacillus drentensis
ATTTTGGTATTATTTGTTCTAAAAAATTGTAAGAATTTTATAATAAAATGACAAAATCTAACACCCTGTTATAAAAGGACTATATATAATGAACATATCGAAATCGATTAAGTATATTGACCTAGAAATATTAGTGAAGGTTGGCAAGTCGGTGATGAATTAGGATCATTAAAGACAGAAAAAGGCAAACCTGTTGAAAAACAGGGACGCAAAGCCGAGGATCTAAGGTAGGTAATTGCTTACTATGATGGCCGGGCTACCTGGAATACGAATGTATTTTAGGGGTGAAAACGATGGTGATTACAGAAAGAAAAATGGATGTCATCGACGAGGAATGGCTAGGGCTCATATTAGAGGCGAAAGAGCTTGGTTTATCATTAGAAGAGGTACGGGAATTCCTTAATCAAAGTCAGGTTAAAGAGCTAATAGCTAAAAACATCTGAGTACATATGGGAAAACTAAAAAGCATTCTACAAAAATTTTATTCTTTGTAGAATGCTTTTTCTTTTCGTATGGCAAAATTCTATTGGTTATTGTTTTGGTTCGTCCGCCACTTATTAAACTCAAGAAACTCACGAAATTGATCTTTTGATACACCTGAATTCATGGCTTCTTTTACAATATTCATCCATTCACTATCTAACTCCGTTTTATTTATTTGTTCATGTATTAAATGTTCGACTGGAAGGTTTAATACAGCAGCAATCTTTTCAAGAAACTGAATCGAGGGATTCTTTTGCAGGTTTCTTTCAAGTGAACTTAAATAAGATTTAGCGACACCTGCCTGCTCAGCAAGTTCGGATAGTGACATTTTCTTCTCTAAGCGAAATTTTTTTACGCGGTCACCAATCATTTAGCCTCACACACCTAATTATTATTGTTTATATGTTAATTCTACCAAAAAGAATAAGTAAGCACCATATTACGAACGGAGGATTATGACAAAATTATGAACTTTGTGAATTAATGTTTTTAGTTTCCGAGTGTATAAGTAATTTTGAAAAAATAATCGGATAGAGTTAATATTAATAGTGTTGCCAATTTAGTCTTAAAGTATAATTTTGACATAAGTATGTTTCTATAACGAACAATATTGCTTAACCTACATAAAAATAAACAAAAAGGAAGGAGCCCTTTCATGATTGTCCTTAAATCAAAACGTGAAATTGAAGCGATGAAAAAGGCGGGAGAAATACTGGCTGCCTGTCATAAAGAAATAGCGAAGCTAATTAAACCGGGTATTACAACTTGGGAGATTGATCAGTTTGTCGATCAATTTTTAAGTGAAAAAAATGCTACCCCTGAGCAAAAAGGCTATAAAGGGTACGAATATGCAACCTGCGCGAGTATAAATGACGAAATCTGCCATGGCTTTCCAAGAAAAGAGCCGCTAAAAGAGGGGGACATTGTTACGATTGACATGGTTGTTAATTATAACGGTGCCTTGGCTGACTCTGCATGGTCTTATGCTGTTGGTAAGGTTTCACCGGAGACAGAACATTTATTAAACGTAACAAAAGAAGCTCTATACAAAGGGATTGAACAGGCTGTTCCCGGCAACCGAATTGGGGATATAGGCCATGCCATTCAAAAATATGTTGAAGGTGAAGGCTTCTCAGTCGTTCGGGATTTTATTGGACACGGAATTGGGGCTGTCATCCACGAAAAACCGGATGTACCGCATTATGGGCTGCCAGGTAAGGGACCTCGAATTAAAGAGGGAATGGTTTTTACGATTGAACCAATGGTTAATGTTGGCAGGTACCAAACAAAGATGGATAACAATGGCTGGACCGCCCGCACCATTGACGGTAAAAACTCTGCCCAATACGAACACACAATTGCTATTACCAAAGACGGTCCGTTTATTTTGACGGATCAGGGGTAAATAAAAAAACAGATCCTCGTGATCTGTTTTTTTACCTTTTTCGAAGATTCCCTAATTCTTCAACAAGGGCCTGCATTTCATTGGGACTAAACGAATTCTTTCGGAGTACCATTTCATAAATTTCTTTTAATTCCTCATACATTTCCTCATCGAAGTGAGAGGGTTTAATCGCACCAAGGTTTAATACCTTCAGTTTTTCTTTTATTTGTTCGATCATAAATTCAACATTTTCTACCGACTTTTGGGATAAATTCACTCTGGTCACCCTTTCAGAAATATTAATCCCATCTTTTCACGTTAAAAAGGTTATGTCAATACAAAACTCATGATAAAGTTAGCGGACACTACTTGCTTAGGGAGCGTGAATAAAGCAAAATAAAAGGTAGATTGTATTTCTGGTATTATTTTCATGAAAAATGGATTTATGATAATTAGAGATAAGGAAGGAAAGGTTAAGATGACGAAGAAGAATCAATTTTGGAAGGGTATGTTATTGGGAGCACTCGCAGGGGGAGCGATCAGCTTATTAGATAAACCAACCAGACAGATTATGAAGGAAAACGTCCAAAAAACTTCAAGCAAGGTTACTTACATTTTACGACATCCCGGGGAAACCGCTGGAAAAATACGGTCAACGTTTGAGCAGGTAAGTGAGGATATTTCCTATCTTGTGGAAAAGGTTGAGGAGTTGCGGGAATTAACCCCTCAGGTGAAGGATATCGTCAAAGAAACGAAGGACTCATTCTCCAACAGTGACCAAGAGGAGCTCCTAAAAGAAGTTATTGTAGAAGATTAAAAAATTTATTAAAAAGGAGAGAGTAGAAAGTGGAAAAGACAGTGAATGTACGCTCTTCATTGCTAAGATTGCTTTGGCATAGAATCGAAGAAGATGACCTTCCAGGATTAAGTGCCCAATTGGCCTACTTTTTTCTTCTTTCCCTGTTTCCGCTCCTCATTGTTATTTTTTCCCTTATGCCCTATATTCCAATTCCTCATCAAGATATGCTTGGGATGATCAGGGATTTTGCACCGGCTGAAGCAATGGAACTTATTGAAAAAAACATAAAGTTTATTATGAATCATCGAAACGGCGGCTTGCTTTCATTCGGGGTTATAGGGACCATTTGGTCGGCATCCAATGGTATAGATGCGGTTGTGAGGGCTTTTAATAAGGCGTATAATGTCAAGGAAAGCCGCTCCTTTATTGTTGCAAGAGGAATGGCTATTTTATTAACCTTCGGGATGATTTTTGTGTTCATCCTCGCAATTGTACTTCCGATATTCGGCAGAGAAATTGGACTCTTTATCTTTTCACAATTAGGATATACACAACAGTTCATAAAGGTTTGGGATACATTTAGTTTGCTCCTTAGTGCGATTATTTTATTTCTCATTTTTACCGGATTATATTGGGTGGCTCCTAATGTTAAGTTACGTTGTCGCAGTGCCTTTCCAGGAGCAGCTTTTGCGACATTGGGCTGGATTATATCTTCCATGGGATTATCCTTATACGTAGAGAACATTGGTAATTATTCGCTAACATACGGTAGTATTGGAGCGATTATCGTGTTAATGATCTGGCTTTACATATCCGCCTTCATCATTATTTTGGGTGGAGAAATTAATGCTTTTTATAGTGAAAAAAATCGTTCGAACTGCTAATACTTTCCTTTATGAAAATGCGTTTTATGTCAAAACTATAATTGGGTATGACCCAACATAAACGGAGGTTAGATTCGATGACAAAGCATACTAAAAAAGATGGCAGTACGAAGCAAAAAGGCAAAGGCAGCAAAGGAAATAAAACTTCAGGATCCGCAAATGGATCTAATGGGTATCACTAATGATATAAAAAAGGCCGGGTGATTTTAATTTCACCCGGTCTTCTTTATGATGTGGCTGTGTTAAAGATCAT
The DNA here is from genome assembly GCF_036965425.1 of Neobacillus drentensis. Classification (GTDB taxonomy): domain Bacteria; phylum Bacillota; class Bacilli; order Bacillales; family Cytobacillaceae; genus Neobacillus; species Neobacillus drentensis_F. The sequence continues at coordinate 3,804 of NZ_JBALPP010000120.1, forward strand.
TGGTGATTTTTAAACTCGTTGATTGGAGCGGAAGGCGCGAGACTCCTGCGGGAGGACGGGGCAGGGGAGACCCCGCAGGCGCTTAAGCGCCGAGGAGGCTCCCCGAACCGCCCGCGGAAAGCGAAGTGCCTGGAGCGCAAATCAACAGCCAAGTTTAACACAGCCTATGATTTTAAAAGGCGCAGACTATTCAAAATGACTAGTATGGTACTGCCCTCATGACCAATCACCCCATAAGGTAAATCAAGCACCTGAAAGAAATTAGATGAAATCAGAAGCATTATGACCGTAATGGAAAAAACAACATTTTGCTTAATGATTTTGTTCATACGCTTGGAAAGAAGAATGGCTTCAGAGATTCTAGGCAGATCATTTTTCATAAGGACAATATCTGCCGTTTCAAGGGCAACATCTGTTCCTTCCCCCATGGCGATACCGACATTGGCAATGGCAAGAGCGGGTGCATCGTTAATGCCGTCACCCACCATTGCGACGGTCTTATATTTGGTTTTCAACTGCTTTAATTGCTCAACCTTTTCTTCTGGTAAACATTCAGAGTAAAATTCATCGACATGGCTTTCAGACGCAATCGCCCGTGCTGTTTTTTCACTATCGCCTGTAAGCATGACGGTGCGAATACCTTGTTTCTTTAAATGGTCTATAGCCAGCTTTGTTTCCTTACGGACAACATCTTTTAAAGCAATCATGGCACTTAGGTCGCCATTAATTTCGATAAACACCAGCGTATTACCCAGGCTGGCAAGCTCTTTTGCTTTTCCATCTGCAAAGTGATCTACTCGTTCTTTCCCAACGAATGCAGCTTTTCCAATTTTCCATTGTTCCCCGTTTATTTCTGCTTTGACACCCCATCCAGGCACATCCTCTAAACTGTTTGGATGGAAAAGATCTGTTTTCAAGTTCTGTTTTGCATATTTGACAATGGCTTGAGCAAGCGGGTGGTTTGAATGATTTTCGATAGATGCTGCCTTTAATAGTAGTGTTTCTGCATCAAGCCCTTCCTTAACAATAACTTCGGTCACTTCAGGTTTTCCTTTAGTCAGTGTTCCGGTTTTATCAAAAGCGATGGCTTCTAGATGACTCAAATTTTCCAGGTGTACACCGCCTTTAACCAATATTCCATGCTTTGCACCATTTGAAATGGCTGAAAGCGTAGCGGGCATAATGGACGCGACTAGGGCACAAGGTGAGGCGACTACTAATAATATCATCGCTCGATAAAAGGATTCATGCCAGCTCCAGCCAAGGGCGAAGTGCGGCAGGAAAAACATCGCAAGTACAACGGCTAGAACGACTTTTACATACGTTCCTTCAAAACGTTCAATGAAAAGCTGTGAAGGCGACTTTTCGCTTTGGGCAGATTGAACGAGCTGAATGATTTTTTGAAAAAGGGTATCATGGCTCGCTTTTGTGACTTGAACCGTAATGGCCCCAGTCATATTAACTGTACCGGCAAATACTTCCTCCTGATTTCCTTTAGAGACAGGCAAGGACTCTCCAGTGATTGCTGCTTCATCAATATTGGTTTGTCCTTTAATGATAATCCCGTCTGAAGGTACACGTTCACCCGGTTTAATAAGAATGTGGTCACCAACTCGAAGCTGAGAAACGGGAACCCTCACCTCATCATCGTCTGTAAATAAGAGTGCCTCTTCTGGTTGAAGCTCCATTAGTGATGAAATCTCTTTATGGCTCTTATTCATGGTGTAGGTTTCAAGGGCTCCGCTGACGGCAAAGATAAAGATAAGAATAGCTCCTTCAGTCCAGTAGCCAATCATGGCTGAACCAATTGCCGCGAATATCATTAGCATTTCTACATTAAGTTCTTTATTTTCATAAGTAGCCTCTATGCCTTCCTTTGCCTTGGCAAAACCGCCGATTACAAAAGCCAGCAGATAGGCAATAATGGAATCGGATCCCTCTCCATATTTATCCAATAACCACCCTGTGGCTATCAGTAATCCACTTAATATTGCTGCAATCAGTTCGGCATGTGGTTTAATTTTTTCAATTACTCCTACTTTTTGTATTCCTTTTGTTAGAGATTTTGCTTCAGAACTCATTGATTCTCCCCCCTCAGTCTTTCTAATTGATAAGATTTAATTCTAATTGAGAAAAATAATCAAAATCATTACCCTAAAAAAGCACGAAAGCTGTCATCTTGGTGATGACAGCACTTTCTAGAAAAATTCTTTATTTGTATTAAATTTTATTTTATTTTACCATACATTTTATGCTTAAGATATGGAATTGCTCCGAATTAATTTTTTTGTTCAGTGAGGACGGGAGCCTTTTTTCCAAATGTATAAATAATAAAAGAAAGAGCCAGAAGCAGTGCACAAATAATATAAAAAAAGCTTATATTTTGGAAAAACTTAATAAACAGACCTCCCAGAATGGGGCCGCTTAGGCTTCCAACACTATAGAAGATGCCGCATAACAAATTGCCTGTCGGTAAAAGATTTCTTGGTACTAGATCAGTCATATAACTAATACCAAGTGAAAAGGTTGAGCCTACTACCATTCCTGCAATGAGAATGGCTATGAAAAGACCAACAAAAGAGTGTTCAAGAAAACTGGCAGCTGTAAAGCTGATAAACCCGATAAATAAAACCGTCATTAAAATGTTTCTTCGACCATATTGATCGCTTAATATCCCTAATGGCAGCTGGGTAATGATACTGCCTATGGCAAAAGCTGATAACACAACCGAGACACTTGAAACATTAATACCCATTCTTAAAGCATAAACTGGGAATATCCCATTCAGAGAAGATTCTAAGAAGCCATAGCATAATGGCGGCAAAAAGGCTACCCAGCCATATTGAATGGTCTTTCTAAACTGTTTGATGGTTGAAAAAAAGGTATTATTATTCATTTCTTGTTCGGGAAGTTCATTTTTTAAACTAAAAACAAATCCCCAGCCAATCAAACAAAGTATGGAAGAAACAATAAAGGGAAGAGCTTCATTAACATTCACCAATGGAGTCATTAACGGCCCAGTGGCGAATCCAATTCCAAAAAACAAACCATACAAGGAGATGTTTCGTCCTCTTTTTTCTGCGGGGGAAAAGGAAGTAATCCAGGTCTGGGTGGCGAAATGCAAAGAGTGGTCACCGATTCCAATTAACAAGCGTAAAACAAACCAAAACCAAAAGGTTTGCCACAGAGGGAATAAGGCAAGCGAAATCACAACTAGACCTCCGCCAAAAATAATTACCGGCTTATAACCATATTTTCTTAAAGGCATCTCCATAAAAGGAGATACCAGCAATACCCCTATATAAAGAGCGGTGGCATTTAAACCATTTAAAGAGGAGGATACACCACTTTTTTCAAAAATAACGGCTATGAGCGGAAGAAGCATCCCCTGCGAGAAACCAGAAATGGCAACAATACTCACAAGAATCCAAAAACGGAAATTTAGTTTATTCATCATACTTTCCTCAATTCATAGTCCTTAAATGATGGTACCCTAGAATCTTCCACTTTTGCAAGAAAAATGTTGCATATTTCTTTTGAAAAATGATACTCTTTTTTTGGCTAATTATGGAGAAAATGACAGCAAAATATGTAGTAGAAAAATTAGTGAGATAAAAACTAGACTATGGAGGGAACGCGGTGACAAATAAAATTTTTATGCTGATGACGTTTGCAGGAGTCCCGTTATCTATAATTGGAACGTTAATGCATTGGTCAAATGGTATCCTATTTGTTCTTTATTGTTTAACAATTATCGCTCTAGCCAGCTTTATGGGAAGAGCAACAGAAAGCCTGGCGATTGTTGCCGGCCCAAGAATTGGCGGACTATTAAACGCTACTTTTGGAAATGCAGTTGAATTGATCATTTCGATCTTTGCGTTAAAAGCAGGTCTTGTTGGGGTCGTTTTGGCATCTTTAACCGGTTCTGTATTAGGAAATTTGCTTCTCGTCGCAGGTCTTTCATTCTTTGTTGGGGGAATAAAATATAAGCGGCAGGAGTTTAATGTGTATGATGCCCGCCATAATTCCGGACTTTTAATGTTTGCAGTTATCATTGCTTTTGTAATTCCAGCAGTTTTTTCCTTGAATATGAGTGAGGGAAAAACACTAACCTTAAGCGTCGGAATTTCCGTTACCCTGGTGATTCTTTATTTAGCAGCATTATTTTTCAAACTAGTGACTCATCGAGGGGTGTACCAGACGACTAGTGATATTGATACACATGAAGAAGAGGAGCCGGAGTGGGGAAAAGGGAAGGCGATTGCCGTTCTCGCCATTGCAACGATTGTAGTGGCCTATATTTCCGAGCATCTTGTCCACACGTTTGAGTTTGTCGCAGAGTCCTTCGGCTGGACGGAGCTATTCATCGGGGTCATCATTGTCGCCATCGTCGGAAACGCTGCGGAACACGCATCTGCCGTTTTAATGGCTTATAAGAATAAGATGGATGTCGCTGTAGAAATCGCAATCGGATCAACGCTTCAAGTAGCGATGTTCGTAGCACCCGTCCTTGTCATTGTTTCTCTTTTCTTTAATCAGTCCATGCCATTGATCTTCAGCTGGCAGGAACTTATCGCAATGGTTTCATCCGTGCTTTTAATGGTTGTTATCTCTAATGACGGAGAAACGAATTGGTTTGAAGGCTTAACTTTGCTGGCAGCATATGTCATTATGGGCATTGGTTTTTTCCTGCTATAATGAATGGTAATGCTTTCAAAAATAAAGACTCTAGGCCAATGAGGCTTAGAGTCTCTTTTTTCATACTACTTAATTAATGTACAGGTAAAACAAAACCGTTGTGCTATAATTTAACAGCACCTAATTTTATAAGGGTAAAAAAATCAATCGCTTTTCTTGGGACCATCGATCACCAACCTTCATGTTTAGTTATAAATTGAAAAAACACGAGTGTTGAATGTCATATTATTAGTGAATCCCAACCTCCTTAATGAAAATCAATAATTCGCCAGCAGATTGATTACAGCCCTCCTTTTTGAAAGGTTAACCCCATTATAAATGAAAAATTGAATTTTGTAAATGTTCAGATTATTACAATTCCATTACTTTTTTCAAGGAGCAAAAGATGAAATTATTAATACGATTTTTATTTTTTATCATCGGTTTGTTTATCATGACCTTCGGTGTATGTATGACCATTGAAGTCGCGGATATCGGCGTTGGTGCATGGGATGCCTTAAATGTTGCTCTAACCGAAAGAGTTGGGCTATCGGTAGGAAAATGGGTTATGATCGATGGGGCCGTTTTAATGATAGTAGTCTCTCTTTTATTAAAAAGAAGACCAGATGTTCTTTCTCTCTTAACGATTATTGTTATTGGTACTTTGGTTGACTTTTGGCTGAATACTATATTTAATCTTTTTGCCGTTGATTTGCTTTTTGCTAAACTGGCAATGCTGCTAATTGGCATTCTAATTATTGGCTTTGGAGCTTCAATTTATTTACAAGCCAAATTTCCGCAGAGTCCGATCGATAATTTCATGCTGGCTATTAAAGAACGCTTTCGTGTAAATTTAATGGTTGCCAAAACCATTGGTGAAATCACCGCCTTAATTCCGGCCTTTTTCCTGAATGGACCCATTTCCTACGGCACAATTATCATTACCTTTGCCGTTGGTCCTGCAATCCAATTGTTTTTTCCATCATTTAAAAAATTAATGCAGAAGCTTCAAGCGAAAGATTTGAAATTTACTAAAGTGAATGGATAATATTTGGGGACTCCGAAAAAACTATGAGCAGACCTTATTAATGCTACTAGTGAAAGGAGTTCAACACAGTGAGGAAAAATGTTTCAATCCTTATGACACTGTTATTAATGTTAACTATTATTCCGTCTGCATTTGCTGAAAAAGCCGGTGCGGTGAAAAAAAATCCTGTAAAATACCAGGTCCCAGCTTCAGTTCGAAATATTACGAAGGAAAATACTTATCCGAATTCAACGCAGGATTTGCCATTCTTGCAGCCAAGCGATTTAACCAAAAAGTTAATCAAAACTTCTAGGGTTAAAATTGAAAATCCCGATTTAATTCGGATGCTCAATGAGTCTAGTATTAATAGTACTCCTTTTGCAATTGGTTACCGTGCGATTGTTTATTTAGGACAGTGGCCTTTAAATTATGAGTCCTCAGAGACCTCGCCTAACTGGGAGTACCAAAAAATAAATACCAACTATTTTGATAATCGTGGAGGCAAGGTTCCCTACCAGATTAAATATGTTCAAGAGGCACAGAAAATCGTCAGAGGCGGTCTGACTGCGAAAATCCCAAATGCAGAAGACGTTAAAAAGATGATGCTCTTAAAAGCGATGGAGAAGACAAGTCTGCCTCTAGCATTTGAAACGATTATTGGTTCTGGAACAAAAAATGATCATATCTATAACATTCCGCCTAACCGCTTAGGTTACTTATATGCGTATGCGCCTGGGGTTAATGAAAAAGGGAAGGTCACTTACGGAGAAGTTTATCTAATGCTTAAAGGAAACCGGAAGTTTATCGTCATCAAAAACGTTACTTCACAAGGCATTGGAGCCTGGATACCTGTTCAGGATTACGTCTCCTTTGGATTTGCAGCGTCTGAGCGGCCAAGATAAATTTGTTAGAAAGACTCCTACCTGGTGGGAGTTTTTTTATTGTAATTTAGGGCAATATATTGAAAAAGTATGAAATATTCGATAGGATGAGAACGGTAGTGAAAGGAGAGAAGTGTGTGGGTAGTCCAGTTCAAGATAAAAATTCCCAGGTTGATTTTTTAAAGCACCGCTTAAATATGTTTATTGATGTGCTTGATGCCATTGATCCGGAAGATGCGGATCTAGAGGATATTGACCGCTTAATTTTGATGCTAGATGAAATGGAAAATAAATGCAAAGAGTTCAATAACCGTGAAGCCAGCGAGTCTGTTAAATAGCAGACTCTTTTTTTTGTTATTGGAAAAGTTACCATGAATTCGTTTGCAACCTTATCCTTTAATTCTAATGGCTATAGGAGTATAATGAAAAAGTCAAAAAGTTGTAAAATTTATATAGAATAATTTGGGGAATTTCGGGAAAGGGGAAATCGAAGTGAATATCACAAAATTTCAAGAAAGCATGTACAAGCTGATCGTTGAAACATCTACCAAACTTCCAAAGGACGTGCGCCGTGCCGTTAAGTCCGCAAAGGAAAAAGAAAACGCAGGCACAAGTGCTGCAATGAGCCTTGCCACCATCACAAACAACATTAAAATGGCTGACGATCAAGTATCGCCAATCTGTCAGGATACAGGTCTGCCAACCTTTAAAATTAAAACTCCAGTTGGCGTGAATCAATTAGAAATTAAAGAAGCGATTAAGAACGCAATTGTTTTGGCGACAAAAGAAGGTAAATTACGCCCGAATTCCGTTGATTCCTTAACAGGTGAAAACAGCGGCGATAATCTTGGTGCAGGTGTGCCAGTTTTCAAATTTGATCAATGGGAAAAAGATTATATCGACGTTCGCTTGATTTTAAAAGGCGGCGGTTGTGAAAATAAAAACATTCAATACAGCCTTCCGTGTGAGTTGGATGGACTAGGTCGTGCCGGCCGTGATTTGGACGGTATCCGCAAATGTATCATGCATTCCGTTTATCAGGCACAAGGCCAAGGCTGCAGCGCCGGCTTTATCGGCGTCGGAATCGGCGGCGACCGTTCTTCAGGCTATGATTTAGCGAAAGAGCAATTATTCCGTTTGGTTGAAGACGTGAATCCAAATGAAGATCTTCGCAAGTTAGAAGAATATGTGATGGAAAATGCAAATAAATTAGGGATCGGAACAATGGGCTTTGGCGGAGAAGCAACCTTGCTTGGCTGTAAAATCGGCGTGATGCACCGCATTCCTGCCAGCTTCTATGTTTCTGTTGCCTACAACTGCTGGGCATTCCGCCGCATGGGTGTGAGCGTAGATCCTGTGAGCGGTGAAATTAATGAGTGGGCTTACCAAGAAGGCGAGTTCATTGATTTTGCTCAGGAAGAAGCAGCTGCTACTAATGAATCTGCCGTTTCTTCAGAGAGCGTAATTACGTTAGAAGCTCCTATTAGTGAAGAGCAAATTCGTTCGCTAAAAGTCGGCGATGTGGTTCAAATTAACGGTTTAATGTACACTGGCCGCGATGCGATTCATAAATATCTTAGCGACCACGATGCACCGGTCGATCTCAATGGCCAGGTCATTTACCACTGCGGCCCTGTAATGTTGAAGGACGAAAATGGTACGTGGCATGTCAAGGCTGCCGGACCGACTACAAGTATTCGTGAGGAGCCTTACCAAGGTGACATTATGAAGAAATTTGGTATCCGCGCTGTAATCGGTAAGGGCGGAATGGGCCCTAAGACGCTGGCAGCTCTTCATGAGCACGGCGGTGTGTATTTGAATGCAATCGGAGGTGCAGCACAGTATTACGCTGATTGTATTAAAGGCGTTGAAGGCGTTGATTTGATGCAGTTCGGTATTCCGGAAGCAATGTGGCACCTTCGCGTAGAAGGCTTCACAGCCGTAGTAACGATGGACTCTCACGGAAACAGCTTGCATGCTGATGTTGATAAATCTTCATTAGAAAAATTAGCACAGTTTAAGGAGCCAGTTTTTAAATAGGATTATGGGGATAGGCGCTGGGTTGGCGCCTGTTCTTTTTTTTGTTGTTTTCCAAATCATTTCCAGTAATTGTCGTAAGTCTCTGAAAATAG
>NZ_JBALPP010000120.1:12608-24120 GCF_036965425.1 Neobacillus drentensis
CTGAAAATAGATAATAAGTGCGCGAAAATATGTCGTAAGTGAGTAAAAATAGGTAATAAGTTTCAATGGTGGAAATAATGCAATTAAGAAATCGACACAAAATCGACAAAACCAATCCTCTAATTAAGTAGGATTATTAAAAGTCCTATTGAAATTATTCTAAAAAATATACTTAGGAGGTATCATTTTGTTTGAAATGGATCTTACTCCCCCAACTTTCTTGCTTCAAGCGCAGGTATTAGCAAGTCGGATTCCAGAAACTCATATAAAGATGCCGGAAATTAAGTCCAAGATAAGAATTTTAATGTCAGGTTATAATGGAGAAAAAACATTAAAATACTATTTGGAACAAATTCCTGACCACAAGTACCATATCTTTCACGGCCTCCGCTTACCAATTGGCAATACATTCTTCCAAATCGACTTTCTGCTTCTATCACAAAAATTAATTCTGATTCTCGATGCAAAAAATCATTCGGGAATCTTACAGTTTGATAAAAATCAATTAATCCACGAATTTGCGGGCCATCGAGAGGTTTATGAAAATCCTATTGCACAAGTGAACAGACATAAAATTTCATTAAGGTTTTTATTTGAAAAATATAAAATACCTCAAGCCCCCATCGAAAATCTCGTTACAGTTTGCAAGCCCTCCACTGAAATACATATCAGTCCTGGCTACAAAGAGGCCGAGCATAAAGTCATTAAAGCATATAATTTGTTAGCAAAAGTTGATGAATTAGAGGGGAGGGATAATGAGAAAAAGATTAATCAAAAGACGCTTAACCAAATAATAAAATTATTATTAGAACTACATACTCCACAAAAAATTGATATCCTCAATTATTTTCAAATTGGAGAAGACGAATTAATACATGGAGTTCAATGTCCAAGATGTTTATATATCCCCATGGATTATAATAGAGCACGATGGATATGTCCCAAGTGCCTTTTGTTTTCAAAAGATGCCTTTTTAAATGGAGTAAATGATTACTTTTTTCTGATAAAATCCTCATTTACTAATTCTGAAATAAGGACCTTTCTTCTCATGCCATCATCAAGAACAACCACTGCAAATCTTCCTAAACTAAATCTTCCCTATACAGGTACAAAAAGAGACCGCATCTACCACCAACCACACCCATTTCCTTAATCTGCTAATCATCTTTTCCCTCTAAAAACAAACAATAAAAAAAACAAAATAGGGGGAGCATGGATGAAAAAACTTATTGGCAGCATAATGGTGCTGTTTTTGCTTGTGCCGGCTTCAGCCAGCGCAGCGGTTTCTAATAAACCCATCCACTGGGGCTTTAAAAAAGCTGTGGATGAGCAGCCGGCAGAGGCAGGCCCAGAATATGATGAACTGCTAGCGAAATACGGGGCTTTTTATAAGGGGAGCCCAAACAAAAAGATTTTGTACCTTACCTTTGATAGCGGATACGAAAATGGATTTATGCCAAAAATTCTTGATGTATTAAAGAAGGAAAAAGTACCAGCTACCTTTTTTGTGACAGGGCATTTTTTAGAATCACAACCTGAGCTCACAAAACGAATGGTAAAAGAAGGTCATATCATCGGCAACCATTCCTACTATCATCCCGATTTTACTACGGTAAGTGATGAGAGAATCCGCAGAGAGCTTCAAAAGGTTAAAGAAAAAACAAGAGAAATAACAGGGCAAAAAGAAATGAAATATTTACGCCCTCCGCGTGGGGTTTTTAGTGAAAGAACAATGCAGGTTGCGAAAGAGGAAGGGTTCACCCATGTATTCTGGTCTTTAGCCTTTGTGGATTGGAATGTAAATAACCAAAGGGGCTGGCAATATGCATATGACAATATCATGAACCGAGTCCATCCCGGCTGCGTAATTTTATTACATTCGATTTCACAAGACAATGCCGACGCACTTGAAAAAGCCATTAAAGACCTGAAAAAGAAAGGTTATAAATTTAAAAGCCTCGATAAATTAAAATGACCGAATTTCGCCTGGAATTCGGTTTTCCCCTTTCATTGATTTTTCATGCTATAATACGGGGTAAAATAATAAAGGATGGATCCTCCCGTGTGGCAAGATGCAATCCAAATTGATGGACCTTATAATTTTGACAGTGTATTACAAAGACATACGCCAGATCCATTAAAACTGCTAGACTTAGAAAAACGAACGATTAGAGTTCCAATCATTATCGCCAAAAAAGCACAGGTAGTGGATATAACGGCAACAGGGACAACGGAAAAGCCAGCTTTCGTCCTGAACGGAAAAACTGACAAAGAAGCGGCAATCAAAAGGGTGTCTGAAATTTTTCAATGGAAAGTGCCTTTGGATAAAATTCACAACCATTTTCAACAAACGGACCTCAAGGAAATATTCAACCTGTTCATCGGAACGCCACTTGTGCTCGATTTCGACCTTTTTGGGAGTCTTATCAAATGTATTATCCACCAGCAGATTAATATGACCTTTGCCTATACTCTTACTGACCGATTTGTTAAAACCTTCGGCTATGAAATCGATGGTGTATGGTTTTTTCCGGAGCCTGAAACAGTAGCTGGTCTTCAAGTGGAACAATTACGCGAACTGCAGTTTAGCGGCAGGAAGGCAGAATATATCATAGGAATCGCAAAAGAAATCACCGAAAACGGATTACATCTAGATGTTTTGAAAAATCAACCCGATGAAGCGATTTTTGAACAACTAACAAAAATCCGTGGGGTCGGAAGATGGACAGTCGAAAATTTCCTCTTATTTGCACTTGGGAGGCCAAACCTTTTTCCGCTTGCGGATATTGGAATTCAAAATGGATTGAAAAAGCTCTATCAACTTGAGAAAAAACCAACCTTTGAGGAAATGGAACGTTATAAACAAGATTGGGAGCCCTATTTAAGCTACGCTTCCTTGTATTTATGGAGAAGCATCGAATAATTTGGAGTTGAATTTATGAAAACCGAACAAAGTATCAAAATTGAACCAAAACAGACCTTCCCTTTGACCATCAAAAGGCTTGGTATTAACGGTGAAGGTGTCGGATATTTTAAAAAGCAAGTGGTGTTTGTGCCTGGTGCACTCCCGGGGGAAGAAGTGGTCGTGGAAGCTACTAAGATTCACCCTAAATTTGCCGAGGCAAAGGTTAAAAAAATTCGCATTCCGTCGTCAAACCGGGTAAAACCGCTCTGTCCTGTTTATGATCAGTGCGGGGGCTGCCAGCTTCAGCATTTGCACTATGATCAGCAGCTTAAGGAAAAACGCGATATCATTATCCAAGCGCTTGAACGCCATACAAAGCTCAAACCCGAAAGCCTCAATATCCGTGAAACAATTGGTATGGAAAACCCATGGGGCTACCGTAATAAAAGCAGCTTTCAAGTTGGTGAAAGAGGGGGCAAGGTCCTTGCGGGATTATATGGACTCAATTCTCATCAATTAATTAATATCGAGCAATGTGCGGTCCAACATTCGCATACAAACGAAGCGACAGCCAATGTGAAACAAATTTTAGAGGAATTAAAGATACCTATTTACAATGAAAAAACAAGAAAAGGAATCGTCCGAACCATTGTTACCCGTGTTGGCATTCAAACAGGTGAAGTTCAAGTTGTATTAATCACTTCGCAAAAAGAACTGCCGAATAAAGAAGTTATCATTCAAGAAATTCAAAAACGGCTGCCAAACGTCAAATCGATTGTTCAAAATATAAATGGAGAAAAAACCTCACTCATTTTTGGAGAAGAAACACAAAACCTAGCCGGTGAGGAATTTATCCAAGAAACTTTAGGCGATCTGCAATTCGAGCTTTCAGCGAGAACATTCTTCCAGCTAAATCCTGTTCAAACTGTTAAACTTTATAATGAAGTAAAAAAAGCAGCGGCCTTGACAGGCAAAGAGAAAGTAGTCGATGCTTATTGCGGTGTAGGGACTATTGGATTGTGGCTTGCGGATCAGTCATTAGAAGTCCGCGGGATGGATATCATTCCTGAGTCTATCGAGGATGCTAAGAAAAACGCAAAACGTCATGGATTCACTAATACAAAATATGTCCCGGGGAAAGCGGAAGAGGTCCTGCCAAAATGGGTAAAGAAAAGCTGGAAACCAGACGTTATTGTCGTAGACCCGCCACGAACAGGTCTGGACAAGCAACTATTGCAAACCATTTTACAGGTGAAACCGGAAAAGCTGATTTATGTATCTTGCAATCCGTCAACCTTAGCCAAGGACATTCAAACATTAAGTTCAAAATATGAAGTGAAATATGTCCAACCGGTGGACATGTTTCCACATACCGCGCACGTGGAAGCTGTCGCGAAAATAGTACTTAAAGAAGGCAACTGACCCTTTGGGCATTGCCTTTTCTTAATTACCACCACTCCTGTGTAGACACAAAAGAAACAGGGACATCTTGCTTTTTAATTTTGGGATAAGGAGTTGGCCTGGGATCCCATCATGAGAGGATTTGAATTTGAAAATGATAGATAATTTTTGGCGTGATTTACCACGACCATTTTTTGTACTTGCACCAATGGAAGATGTGACAGATGTTGTTTTTCGTCACGTAGTAAGTGAGGCTGGTCGACCGGATGTATTTTTCACAGAGTTTACAAACTCGGATAGCTATTGTCATCCAGAGGGCATGAAAAGTGTGCGTGGCCGTTTGATTTTTACAGAAGATGAACAGCCAATAGTGGCACATATTTGGGGGGATAATCCCGAATATTTCCGCCAAATGAGTATTGGCATGGCAGAGCTAGGATTTAAAGGCATCGATATTAATATGGGCTGCCCTGTACCGAATGTGGCATCGCGAGGAAAGGGTAGTGGCCTTATTCTGCGTCCAGACGTTGCGGCAGAACTTATTCAAGCAGCAAAAGCGGGCGGACTGCCTGTCAGCGTGAAAACACGACTTGGCAATAATGATGTAAATGAGTGGGAGGGGTGGCTAACGCATATTTTAAAACAGGATATTGCGAACCTTTCTATTCATTTACGTACAAGAAAGGAAATGAGCCAAGTAGATGCGCATTGGGAGCTAATTCCGGAAATCAAAAAATTACGTGATCGTATCGCACCAGATACGCTTCTAACAATCAATGGAGACATTCCCGACCGTCAAACTGGGCTGCAGCTGGCTGAACAATATGGTATTGATGGCGTTATGATCGGGCGAGGTATTTTTAAAAATCCTTTTGCTTTTGAAAAAGAGCCAAAAGAACATAGCAGTAAAGAATACCTTGATCTTTTAAGACTGCAGCTTGATCTTCAAGATCAATATGCGGAAGTCCTGCCGCGTTCAATCACAGGGCTTCATCGCTTTTTCAAAATTTATGTCAAAGGATTCCCTGGAGCTGCTGAATTAAGAAATCAATTGATGAACACGAAATCAACAGATGAAGTGCGTGCATTGCTTGATAACTTTGGAAAAGAATGTTGATGGGACGGGGACAGTAATAAACCCACCAGCACCCTTGTGTTGCCACATACACTCTGCACACGTGGAGTGAAACACAACTTATTATAAAGAAAGACAACTAACCCTTTTTGGGCGTTGTCTTTTTTTGTTTCGTATTACGGCGAAAAAAATATAAAATTTAGCCCATTCTTTAAAGAATGGGCTTTTTATGGTTGGTAGGATATTAGTCCTATTTAGACGAAGGTTCAATCCCAATATTACTCGACATAATCCGTTAAACTTCGGGTTGTGACAGAAAACTTTTTCTACATAAAATTACAATTATATTACATTAGCGACAGATTCATTGTTTTTCGGCCCATTGAATTATAAACTAGGAATATATTAGTAATTTGATAAAATGATAGGTTACATAAGGAGATTTTGTGATGATTAAGAAACTATTAAAATATACGTTATCGGCTGCCGTCCTTGCCTCTATGATTCAAGTAACACCTACTTTTGCTAGTCCAAATGATTCAACAGTGACACAAGGACAAATCGATGAAACAAAAGGACAAATCGATGATTTTGAAACAAAGATTCAACAATTAGATGACCGAATCAGCCTTTCAATGGAGAAAAGCCAAAAGCTAAACGAAACTATTAATTCACAACAAGGAAAAATAGTAGAAACAGAGGCTGACATTGAAGAAGCTAAAAAGTCTTTAGATAATCACAAAAAGGTCTATTCTGAACGGCTGAAAAGCATTCAATTAGAGGGTAAACAGTCACTCGCTACATACGCAGAGCTTTTACTTTCGTCTCAAAATATTTCTGAGTTTTTAACCCGTTTCACAGCTATTTCGAAGATTATGGAAACTGACACAGACCTGCTGAATGGTTTAAATCAAAAAGAACAAGAATTAAAGAATGCAGAGCAAAAATTGCATAACGAATTAGACCAATTGAAAAATAGTCAGGAAGAATTAGTTGCGGCACAACAAAAGATTGAACAAGATAAACAAGAAATAGCAAAGGAATTGGCAACCGCCAAAAACAAATTGCAAAACCAACAGGATCAATTAGCTGAACAAAAGGCTCAGCAGGAAGCGGCGCGACAGGCGGCTCTATTAGCACAGCAACAAGCGCAACAAGCACAACAAGCACAACAAGCACAACAAGCACAACAAGCACAACAAAAGGCTAAACAGCATACTTCAGTAAACAAAGGTTCAAAAACATCAACACCAGCTTCTGTAGCAGCTATCCCAGCTAGCTCAGGGGATGCAAGTGCAGTTATTGCTTATGCTAAACAATTTTTAGGTGTCCCTTACGTTTGGGGCGGGTCAACACCAAGCGGCTTTGATTGCTCTGGATTCACTTCCTATGTGTTTAGAAATTCAGCCGGCATTAATCTTCCGCGAGTGTCACGTGACCAACAGAATGTTGGAACGAGAATTTCCCCGAGTCAAGTACAGCCGGGAGATTTAGTATTCAGGGGTAACCCTGCCTATCATGTAGGCATTTATATTGGCAACGGACAATATATCCATGCCCCGCAAACAGGTGATGTTGTAAAAATTGCTAAATATGATCCATCAAAATTTTCTAGTGCTGCAAGAGTATTGCGATAATAGTATCCCAAAAAGCAAAGGAATCATAAACGATTTCTTTGCTTTTTGCGTTTAAATTTAAACTTTGAACAAATGGATATCCATGAATAGATTTGAAAAAAATAATAGGGAAAAGGAGGCTATTCCTATGGATTTAAATTTTTTTAACAAAAAAAATGAGGAACAAGAATCATTTGAACAAGTTCTAGAACATTCAATCGAAGTGGAAGAAGATCTGATGAGGACCTACTTGATTACGGCAGAGAGGGTACACGACGACGATGATGAGTTAAAGGAGCGGTTAGAAAACTTTGCCGAAGGAAATGCGAAAAGGACAAAACAGCTCCTTGATGAGTTGAACGATCAAAAAGAAAAATAAACGGATTAGGACCCTCACAATAAAGTAAGGGTCCACTTTTTTTAAAGCTATTTATTTTTGACCGATTAATTCCTTCTTATCAACGGATTGCTCTGCGGCAAGATAGTCATGGACAACTTTCGTACGAGGCAGAGAAAGGTCGGTGAGAATATGCGATGCCGACACAATTTCGAGCACAGGTAAATCTGCCATTGGTGCAAGTGCATGTGCAAAGAGCTGCAGGCGGGCAGGGGAGGTCCAAGCGCCTTTAATCGTAATATCTGTAATTTCGCCGCGAACTAGCTCACAAATTCTTGGTTTCCCATCCTGGCCTCGAATTAGCTTTAGCATAAAATAGGGTTTGCAAATCTCTTCCCGAGCCTGCTCTAAATCAATTTGCTGATGCTTATATCCCATAGTAGCGGTAGCCACTCTTAAAGTCCCATAATCCAGCGTTCCGACTAACGTATCTGAATCTATGTAAAGATTTGGTTTTCCAAGTTTTTTCGGGTAAGCTCCAACTTCTCTGCCTGCCGCAATCGCAGGGTGGTTATCCACGTACATGGAGTGAACATAGTCCCCTTTTTCCCCGTTGAAACTTACAGGGATAACTTGACCAGACTCCGTGTAAGAGCCTAAGCCGGTTACGTCCGGCATGCGGATTAACTCGAACTTAACAAGCGGTTCATCAATTTCTAATGGTTCTGGAACAATTTTTCTCAATGCTTCTTTATCAGTACGATAAAGAATGTTCAAATATTCCCGGTTATTAAACCGATATGGTCCACGGGGAAATGCAGGAGCATCTAATGGTGTTGAGATTTGCTTAGCAACTTGATCTAGTTTCATATTAATTCTCATCCTTCCTTTGATCCCGGGTCAAAACTCGGAGATAATATTATTTATTAATGGTCTAAATGAAAAATAAATTTAGACTAAAAAAATGCCGAAATGAAAGGGAAACACAATAAGAACAAAGAAGAAATTTGTCGAAACTTTTTTCGAAAATTATTTATTTAATAACAATTGACAGAAAATTTATTATTTTGTTTAATAATAACATACCAACCGGTCAGTATCAATACGAAAAACAACAACAAAGGAGAATGGATGATGAGCGCTACAATTAATCAAATTGAAACACATGTCCAATTTTTATCCGCTGAAGAAGCTGTTAAACAAATTCCTGAAGCAGCTAAAATTATGGTGGGTGGTTTTGGCTTTCCCGGGATGCCTAGATACCTATCAAAGGCTCTAATAAATAAGACTAACCTACATAACCTTACTCTTATCATGAATAGCCTAGGCAGCGTGTCTGTCCTAAATGATTTGTTTGTTCAAAACCGTATCAAAAAAGTGATTGGCAGCTTCTTTTCAACTAATAAGGATTTAGTAAAGGCTTATCGTGAGGGGAATGTAGAGATTGAGCTGTTGCCTCAAGGTACGTTTACTGAAGCCATTCGACTGGGAGGAGCAGGAATCCCAGCCTTTTATACTCCGACTGCCGCGGGTACGGATTTAGCAAAAGGAAAAGAAATTCGTGTCTTTAATGGCCGCGAACATGTTCTTGAACATTCTTTAACCGCTGATGTAGCAATCATCAGGGCACATAAAGCGGATAAGGCTGGTAATCTTGTCTATAAAAAAACGGCTCAGAATTTCAATCCAGTAATGGCGACTGCCGCGAAGCTGACAATTGTAGAAGTAGATGAAATTGTTGAAATTGGAGAGCTTGATCCAGATTCAATCGTTACACCATTTATCTTTGTGGATATCGTTGTGAAGAGGGAGGAAATTTAAAATGAGTGATTCAATCAAGCATTACATTGCATGGCGATGTGCACAAGAATTAAAATCAGGTGTTGTGAATCTTGGAATTGGAATCCCTACCTTGGTTGCAGATTATTTACCGAAGGGACGGATCACCCTTCATTCTGAAAATGGCATTCTTGGGGTTGGACCTGAGCCGGGGCCAGATGAGATCGTACCGAACGTCGATCAAATGGACTTGGTAAATGCTTCAGGTGTACAACCGATTACGGCTTTGCCTCATGCCTCCTACTTTGATAGTTCCCTATCTTTTGCAATCATGCGAGGAGGACATTTGGATGCTACTGTAATTGGTGCCCTCCAGGTATCTGAAGGCGGGGATATTGCAAGCTGGGCTGTACCAGGGAAGGATGTTCTCGGGGTAGGTGGAGCAATGGACCTAGTTATTGGAGCTAGACGAGTAATCGCGGCCATGACTCATCTTTCACCTAAAGGAGAACCGAAGATTCTTCAAGAGTGTACCTATCCTCTTACTGCAAAGAATAGGGTGGATACCATTGTCACCGAATATGCCGTATTCAAATTCCGTGAGGGGCGTTTATGGTTAGTAGAATTGGTAGATGAACTAACCTTTGAACAATTGAAGGAAATGACACCTGCTTCATATGAAATTGCAAATGATTTTCAATGGGTTCAAAGAAAAGAATTAATAGAACAAGAGCTTGTCTTAAAATAATCAAAAGGCTGTTGATTCGCTCAACAGCCTTTTAACTTTAATTAACGTACACCTTTCATGAAGCTTTGAATCTTTGGTGATAGAATAAATAGGATAATACCAAGAGCAATCGAAGCTCCACCGATTACACCGAAGTAAGTCATTTCGGTTTCTGGTGTATAGAATTTAACAATTTGTGCATTAAGAGCTTGTGCTGCCGCACTTGCTAAGAACCATAAGCTCATCGTTTGTGCTGAGAAGGCAGCAGGTGCTAATTTTGTAGTTGCTGATAATCCAACAGGTGATAAGAGTAATTCGCCAAATACGCAAATTAAGTAACTTAAAACAAGCCATAATGGGTTAACTAATGAATCTGCACCGCCAAGGTAAGCAGGTAACAGGATAACAAGGAATGATACGCCAGCGAAAAATAATGATAATGAGAATTTCTGAGGAATCGTCGGTTGGCGTTTTCCTAATTTTACCCAAATTGCTGCAAAGACAGGTGCAAAAATGATAATAAATAATGGGTTTAAAGATTGGAACCATGCAGGAGAAATGTGGATTCCCGCAAAGTTCAACTGTGTGCGAGTATCTGCATAACTAGCAAGGATCGTTGAGCCTTGCTCTTGAATTGACCAGAACATTACAGCAGCAATAAATAACGGAATATAGGCAATGACCCGTGAACGTTCTACTGCTGTTGTTTTAGGGCTGCGGTACATGACAATGAAATACATGGTTGGAATCAAAATACCAAGGATAGTTACTAGATTGATAAAGCTCTCAAATGTTAACATTCCCATTGAAACTAAAACAACACATAAAACAGCAATAATGACTGCACCTAATCCAATAATTGTGAAAACTTTTTTCTTTTCAGCAGGTGACAATGGATTATGAACCACTGTACCAGCAAGGCCGAGATTCTTTTTCTTTGTTAAAATAAATACGATTAATCCTAAGAACATCCCTACAGCAGCAATACCAAAGCCTAAATGGAAGCTGTAATCCATAACCGATCCAACGATTAACGGTGATAAAAATGCCCCTGAGTTAATCCCCATATAGAAAATAGTAAAACCTGCATCACGGCGGTTGTCCTCTTCACTGTACATTTCCCCGACAACAGTGGATACGTTTGGCTTCAGAAGTCCAGTACCTAGGACGATTAATACCATCGAAAGGAAGAACATAGAAACGCTTCCTGGTATGGCAAGAACAATATGACCGAACATGATTAATATACCACCGTAAAAAACGGCTTTTGATGTACCAAAAATTCTGTCGGCTAACCAACCGCCGATAATTCCGGACATATAAACGAGTGATCCGTAAATGGACATGATGGAAAGAGCGAGGGTTTTATCAATGCCCAATCCGCCTTTGGAAACTTCGTAGTACATATAGAATACGAGAATCGCTCTCATTCCATAGTACGAGAAACGCTCCCAAAACTCAGTGAAGAACAGTGTGAATAACCCTTTCGGATGCCCAAAAAATCCCCTTTGAGGTACACTGTCCACAATTTTCTGTCTATTCAAGTCTGACATCTTACTACCTCCTTTTTTACTATTTTATAATACTTTTTTTGTTTTGAATCGTCAAAAACTTTTTTTGGAAATCAAAAATGTAAGCGATTTAAAACCTTGATAATAGTGGGTTTCCGAGG
>NZ_JBALPP010000121.1:0-36361 GCF_036965425.1 Neobacillus drentensis
AAATAAAACTTATTATTATGTTGTTAAGGGGTATATAAGATTATGGTTAAAATAGCCAATCCAAATGAAACGATAGAAACACTAAAACAAAAAACTGTTTCTATATATGAATATTTATTGGGACAAGAGGATCAGCAGCAAGCAGAAAAGGTGAAACAACTAGCCCAAAAATTAGAAAATCGTGAGTTCACTATTGCCTTTTGCGGACATTTTTCTGCTGGAAAATCGACGATGATCAACCAGGTCGTCGGCGAAAATTTGCTGCCATCAAGCCCGATACCAACAAGCGCCAACCTAGTGAAAGTAAAATCTGGGGAGGAATACGCCAAAGTGTTTTTCAAAAATGAAAAACCAAGGCTTTATTTAGCCCCCTATGATTATGAATTGGTCAAAAACTTTTGCAAAGACGGAGACCAAATTGAGGAAATTGAGATTAGCCACAGTGATTCACATTTACCGCCTAATACGGTGATTATGGACACTCCTGGTATCGATTCAGCTGATGATGCTCATCGAATAGCAACTGAATCAGCGATTCATCTCGCCGATTTAATTTTTTATGTGATGGACTATAATCATGTTCAAGCTGAATTAAACTTTTTGTTTACAAAAGAACTTACCGAAGCAGGCAAAGAAGTATATTTGGTCATCAACCAAATCGATAAGCATAAAGATGAAGAATTAAGTTTTTCAGAATTCCAAAAAAGTGTTATCGATTCCTTTGCTTCATGGGGTGTAAAGCCTGCAAGGATTTTTTATACTTCCTTAAAATATAAGGACAACCCATTTAATGAATTTCACGATCTTCAAGAATTCATTGCTGAAAAATTAGCCGCAAAAGATCAATTTTTGCTCCCATCTATTTTTCATTCTTTGAAAAAAATAACTCATGACCATTTAAATGACTTAAAAAAAGCAGAAGAAGAAAAGCTTGCTCTAGCAATGGATTTATTAAATGAGTTACCCGATCATGAGAAACAGACTTTGTCAGCATCCTATCAAAATATCACTTCTGATTTGAAGAAATTAAAGGAAGGAGTAGGTGATAAGGAAAAAGATTTCGATCATGAAATAGCACAAATTATGAAAAACGCCTATCTCATGCCGTTTCAAACAAGGAATTTGGCGGAGGGCTATTTAGAATCGTGTCAGCCGGAATTTAAGGTTGGATTCCTCTTCTCTAAACAAAAAACACAAGAGGAAAGGGAAGCGAGGTTGGACCGCTTTTATCAAGATATTCTTGATAAAACGAAATCACAGCTTGAGTGGCATTTACGGGAATATTTACTGCGGACCTTGAAGGAAACCAAGCTTGATCAAGGTGAACTACTAAGTTTGGCTCAGGGATTTTCGGTTCCTGTCCCGCTTGAAATTTTACAGAAAACAGTTAAGGCAGGTGCCCGTTTGTCAGGAGAATATCTTCTCCATTACACAGACGATGTCGCAAATGAAATAAAGAGGATTGCGAGAAATCAATTAAGTGAATTTAAAGCTCGATACTTAGATTCCTTAACGGAACAAAATATCAAATTAAAGAATCTGTTCGAAAAGGAATTTAGCAATGTCGAGAAATACGTAAAAGCCTTATCAGAATTAACCAATTCCGAACAAAACTTGATGAGTATCGAAAAACTCATTTCGGAGATGCTGACACAATCAGAAGGTCTAAAGGAAGATTTTTATCACTTGTTCAGCCAAACGGAAGTAGAAGAATACGAATTAATCAAATCTGAAGGAGAAACAGCTGTTGCTAAAAACAACAACAGCATGCCTGTCCCTTCCGTCCAGGCAGAGATTCTTCCTCTTAAAGAAGCAAAATCGTTTCAGCCAATTGCAGAAAATCGTTTGCAAGTAACCATTGATCGCTTGCATCATGCTTCAAAGCTGATTCAAACTCTGCCCGGTTTTAAAAAGCTTTCACTAGAATTAGTCGAAAAAGCAAATAGATTGAATAATAAGGGATTTACCGTTGCCTTATTCGGTGCATTTAGTGCAGGAAAATCTTCTTTTGCCAATGCCTTGATGGGGGAAAAAGTGCTGCCTGTTTCGCCAAATCCGACAACGGCTGCCATTAATAAAATCAAGCCAGTAACTGATAAAATTCCTCATGGAACGGTATTAGTGAAGTTTAAAGAAAAAAGCACCATGCTCGAGGATGTAAATCGTTCCTTGAAGGTTTTTGAGTTTCATGCTGACGATTTTGCAGAAGCTTCCAAGAGAATTGATCAAATTATGCTTGGGGAAGGTCAAGCAGGAGTTTTGGAAAAGACCCATTTTGCTTTTCTGCAAGCCTTTAATAAGGGCTATGATACCTTTGTTAATCAACTTGGGACCATCATGGAAACTGATTTAACCGAGTTTCAAGAGTTTGTTGCAAAAGAGGAAAAATCTTGTTATGTCGAATGGATTGAGCTTTATTATGATTGTGAGTTAACACGCAAAGGCATTACCCTTGTGGACACTCCAGGAGCGGATTCCATTAACGCCCGTCATACAGGTGTTGCATTTGATTATATCAAAAACTCAGATGCGATCCTGTTTGTCACATATTATAACCATGCTTTTTCAAAAGCAGACCGGGAATTTCTGATCCAGCTGGGGCGTGTCAAAGAATCATTCCAAATGGATAAGATGTTCTTTTTGATAAATGCCATCGACCTTGCTGAAAATGAGGCAGAGAAGGATGCAGTTGCCGCTTATGTAGGTGAACAGCTTGTTAAATATGGCATAAGAAATCCGCACCTCCATTCCTTATCGAGTTTGCTCGCATTAAAAGAGAAAACCAATCCGACACATGATAGAAGCTCTGGAATGGCGAATTTTGAAGATGCGTTTTATCATTTTATTACCAATGACCTTACAGAAATGACTGTTTCTTCTGCGGAGGCGGAATTATCTCGTGTTCAGGGGCTAGTGAACAAACTAATTCAAAATTCAAAAGAAGACAAGTCAATTAAGGAACAAAAGCGGCTTGAGATCGAAAAACAAAAGGCGGTCATTCAGGGATTGTTTGAACAACAAACACCTGAGGCTATTCAAAACCGTTTATATCAAGAGGCTGAAGAATTAGTTTATTACATCAAACAACGAGTATTTTTAAGGTTTGGCGATTTCTTTAAAGAAGCATTTAATCCTTCAACCCTAAGAGACGATGGCCGAAATTTGAAAAGGGCGTTGCAGGGTGCGCTGGATGAATTTCTAGAAAGTCTCGGCTTTGATTTGGCTCAGGAAATGAGGGCAACAACCGTAAGATTAGACAGGTTCATCGAAAAACTTTTTGTGGATTATCAATCTGCTGTTACCAGGAAATTTCTTGAAATTAATCAAGACCTGTCTTTTTCAACGTTTGAAATATTACATGGAGAGGATATTGATTTTCAAACAGCCTTTACAAGCTTAAATAATCAACAGTTTTCCAAAGCATTGTCGTATTTTAAAAATCCAAAATCATTTTTTGAAAAAAATGAAAAGAAGTGGATGAGTGAAGAGCTTTATAATACATTAAATCCTCTTGCAGATGACTATCTAAAGCAGGAAACGAATCTTCTAAAGGGACATTATGATAGGAAATTATCAACTGAATTTAGCCGTTTGTTAAATCAAATGGAGGAGCAGGTGAAGGATTATTATCAAGGCCTTCTTGCTGCATTAGAAGGCGGAGTCTCCATTGAACTTTTGACCGAAATTCAGAAGCAATTACAAAAATAATATGAAAATGGGGGGAAGATTTTGAAGTTTATTCTGGATAAAGAATGGTTACACAAAAATTTACAAGATAGTCATGTAAGAATTGTTGATTGCCGGTTTTCATTAGCCGATCCTGAAAAAGGAAGAACAGAATATTTAGCTGGCCATTTGCCTGGCGCTGTCTATTTTGATCTGGAAAAAGATCTATCAAGTCCTGTCCAAGAGCATGGCGGACGCCACCCCCTGCCAGAATTAACGGAATTAGTCGACAAACTGGAAACTGCAGGAATAGATGATGAAAAGGTAATTGTCGTCTATGATAATGGTGAAGGTGCATTTGCTGGCCGGTTTTGGTGGCTCCTACGTTATCTTGGACATGAACAGGTATATGTACTAGATGGGGGTTTTAAACAGTGGGTAGAAGCAAATTATCCTACAACTGCGGTGCTGCCGTCCTTTGAAAAAGAAAAGTTTAACATCCAATTAAAGCCGGAAATAATGGCGGACATTGAAGAAGTGAAAGAAGCAGTTTTAGGGAAAACCGATGTCGTTGTAATTGATTCACGTGAAGAAAAGCGGTATTTAGGCATTGAAGAACCAATTGATAAGAAAGCAGGCCATATTCCAGGGGCAATCAATAAACCTTGGATGGCCGGTTTAAATAACGGGAGCTATAAAAGGGAGGAAGAACAAAAAGAGCGGTTCTCGGATGTTGGAGAAGACAAGAAAATTATTGTTTACTGCGGCTCTGGCGTAACTGCAACTCCTAACTTCCTCGCTTTAAAGGAAGCCGGGTATGACAATGTAAAGCTTTACGTTGGAAGTTTTAGCGATTGGATTTCCTATGAAGAAAATAAAATAGAATAATTTTTGACCCCAGATTATGTTATAATGGAGAACGTGTTGTTTTTCTACCAACAATTTTAGGAGGTCAAAAATGAACAATATTCAAAAGCCTTCACTTATGCTAGTTGATGGAATGGCCTTGTTATTCCGCGCGTTTTATGCAACGGCGGTAACAGGACAATTTATGATAAATTCTAAAGGAATTCCTACAAATGGAATCCATGGTTTCATAAAGCATTTATTTACAGCCGTATCTTCTTTTAAACCAACCCACCTTGCTGTTTGTTGGGATATGGGCAGTAAAACCTTCCGAACAGAATTATTTGATGCTTATAAAGGGAATCGCGGCGAGGCTCCTGTTGAGCTCATCCCGCAATTTGATTTAGTAAAAGAGGTCGTTGCCTCATTTGACATACCCAATATTGGACTAGAAGGGTATGAAGCAGATGATTGCATCGGAACCATTGCCAATCAAATCAAAGAATATGCAAATGTTTCGATTTTGACGGGTGATCAGGATATCCTTCAACTCCTTGATGAGAGTATCTCCGTTATCCTGTTGAAAAAAGGTTATGGAAATTACCATGTACACACGCCGCAAACCTTCTGGGAGGAAAAAGGAATTACACCAAGGCAGATGATTGATTTAAAAGCTTTAATGGGTGACCCTAGTGATAATTATCCGGGAGTTAAAGGAATTGGTGAAAAGACAGCATTAAAGTTACTTCAGGAATTTGATCATGTCGAGGGAATTATCGCAAACTTGGACCGGCTGTCTAAATCCAACAAAACTAAAATTGAACAGGATTTAGAAATGCTTCACCTTTCTAGAAGGCTTGCAGAAATTAAATGTGATGTTCCCGTAAGCTGTACCTTAGAAGATGCTGGACTCAAAATTGAAAAAGAAAAAGCATTAAATAAATTAATGGAATTAGAGCTTCGCGGCCTGCAGCGTTTGCTGCCGCTTGATGAAGCATATGTTTCCTAATAGCAAGTAAGGTTAATCTGGCTGCCTGTCATGGGCAGCCAGATTTTTATTTATTTTGTATTTTTCTTCTTGGCTGCATTTTCTAATTTACTTTTCGGTTCCTCAGCAAATTCCGCATCCTGACCGTAACCTTGTGGATTAACACCGGGTGCTTTAACACCACGACTAGCTCCGACTTTTTTACCCATATCCATCACCTCCTGCTTGGATAGTATCTCCATAAGGAATAATAAAACTCAGCCTTTCTAACAATAAAGGCAGAGGTGATAAAATGAACAAAGGTGTTTATTTAGCCCTTTTTAGCATTGCACTGGCACAGGGTGTGAAAATTCCTATCCACTATTTTAAAAAGAAGGAATGGCGTCCAGAGCTTTTTTGGGGGACAGGTGGGATGCCTAGTTCTCATTCAGCGGGCGTATCAACCTTAACAACGTATATTGCCCTGCAGCGTGGGCTGCCAACGGTAGATTTTGCCCTATCCCTTGTTTATGGGCTGATCGTCATGTACGACGCTCAAGGGGTTAGAAGGCAAACAGGAGATCTCACCTTAAAGGTGAACTCAATGAATGATCTAATTGAAAAGATACAAAAAGATGAAAGTGTAGAATTTAAAGAAGAGAAACCCAAAAAGCTGAAAGAAATGCTAGGTCATGAGCCAGAAGAAGTAATTGGCGGAGCACTTTTAGGGGTCCTAGTGGGAATTTTAGGCCATAAATGTACAAAAAAGAATAGAAAAATCCCCAAATTTACGTTAAGATTCTAAAGGGACGCTTTTAGACTGCAGGGAGAGGGATGGAACGTAAATGCGGACGGTAGAAGATTATTTACACTTCTTGAAAGGAAAGGGATTTCAGTTTCAAGAAGATGCCATTGGATTTATTTTTTTCGGGAAACATTATACAAATGCTACCGATGAAGTCATTAATACGGCAATTGAACTAACTTTAAAGGCGCAGAAAACCTTTGATGGCAGTTTTTATGTTTCATTGCTGGAAACATTAGCTTCAAATAGGATTAAAACCAGAAGCGGCGCCATAAAGTTCGTTAAAGAAAAAGAACTGCTTGCTTTATAAGTCGCTATTTTACGCACAGATACAGAAAAACTCCCTTCCAAAATGGAAAAGGGAGTTTTTTTATCCTTCGATACTCTTATTTTTTTTAAGGAAAGGGATTTTGTTAACCGGCATCTCTGCAAAGATCATTCCCATAAAAATAAGTATGCAGCCAAACAATGCACTGACGGAGAGGCGTTCATCTGCCCATAGGTAGCCAGCAATTGCAGCAAAAACAGGTTCCATTGCGAAAATTAAAGCAACCCTGGTTGCAGACGTATATTTTTGAAAATTGGTTTGAATAAAAAAGGCCATGGCAGTGGCGAAAACACTTGTGATTATTAATGCAAGGATGACTGAATTCGATAATAAATTAGTCATGTTAAAGGAATTTTGCCAATCCTCAAATAGAAAGGAAGAGATCATCGATAAAACGGCAACGGTTGTAATCTGAATGACCGTTAATAATAGTGATGGATACTTGCTTGAAAATTTACCAGTAAAAATGATATGCATGGCAAAGCTAATCGCACAAATAAAAACAAATCCATCGCCAATATTTAAGGAACTTACATCCGTCATTGTCAGCAGGAATAAGCCAAGTGTAGCGGTAATCACACCTAATACCGCATTCCGGCTGGGCATTTGCTTTAATAAAATCATTGAAAATAACGGAACCAATACGACGCTTAATCCAGTGATAAATCCAGCCTTTGAGGTGGTAGTATATAATAGGCCGATCGTTTGTGTTACATAACCAAGGAACAGCCAAAAACCAATTAAGACTCCTGATTTAATTAATTTGAAGTCCAAAAATTGTAATTGCTTTCTCTCAAAAATAAGCAGGCAAATAATTAGTAATATTGCTGCAATGAAGAAACGAATCCCGTTAAAAGCAAAGGGAGAGAGAAAGTCGATGGCATTTTGTACTAATACAAAAGTGGTTCCCCATATTAACGTGACAAGAAGCAAACTTAAATCAGCATAGATAGGTTTTTTCATGGTGTTGATTGCTCCCCAATCTCATTTTTTTGAATGGCCTGTCTGGCAAGCTCATCAGCTGTTTTGTTTTCAGCACTTGGTATCCACTTCATAAAAAATAAATCAATCCGATTAGCTAATTGCAATGCTGTTTCAAGCAATGGAGAATAAAGCTTGTTTTTAACAAATTCTTTTTCGACAGCCTTGTTAACCAATTCGGAATCAGTCCGAAAAGAAATAACAGCGTCAGCAAATCCCTTTTCTAGGCAAATCTCTAACGCTTTAATAAAAGCGTGAAATTCCGCTTCATGATTTGACATAACTCCAAGGGGAATTGAATATTTTTCAACTATTCCGTTTCCTTTAATGAAAATACCTGCACCGCTAGGACCAGGATTACCGGCACTGGCTCCATCAATGTAGACCTCAATCAATTTACGTTTCCTCCAACAATGTAATAATGAAAGTTTATCATATTTTAAAACAGTCATGCAGGAAAATATTTTTTATATGGCACAAGTGGGTATGATAAAAAAGAATATATATAATGGTGACTGAAATTTTCATGAAGGACTGAAAACAATGAAATATAGGCTTGAGTGGTATCATAAATTAAAAAGTAATGAAAAGGTCCAATTCTCATCTGAATGGGTCTCAGGGGAAACAGCCATTGAGATAGGTGAGGATTTGGAGCGCTCCGGGAAAATAACGGACTTGTATTTTTATGATGAAACAGGAACCTCTTGGATATTAAAGGAAATGAGGAAACTGTTAACAGAAATTGAAGAGGACCCACATGATATTATTGTATTTTTTGACGGGGGCTTTCAAAAGGAAACAAATGAAGCTGGTCTCGGAGCGGTTATCTTTTTTAAGCAAGGGAAGAAGAAATACCGGATTCGAGCTAATGAGCGATTTAATGAAATGGAAACTAACAATGAAGCCGAATATGCTGCCTTTTATTATGCTTTAAATATTTTAGAGGATTTAGGTGTTAAACATTTATCCTGTGAATTTAAGGGGGACTCGCAGGTTGTGTTAAAGCAGCTGGAAGGGGATTGGCCGTGCTATGAAGCAACGTTAAACCGCTGGCTGGATCGAATCGAGGAAAAAATCAAAGCACTTGGTCTTATACCTAAATATACGGTCATTCCAAGAAAAGAGAATAAAGAGGCAGATAAGCTGGCTACCCAAGCACTAGAAGGAAAAGAAATCTTTGCCAAAACATTAATCCTATAACATTGGGGGTGTACGGAATTAGTGAAGGATCAAGCCAGAAAAGAACTTTTAAGTCAGGTCGAAAACATGATTAATCATTACTGTGCAGGTTGCTTTTTGCATCAATATTTGAAAAAAGAAGGCGGACGGAGGGCAGCGCACCGTTTTTGCATTTCACAATGCACCGTTGGAGAAAAGCTGCAGGAGTATGGAAAAAAACTGACGAATTAAAAAGGCTGACGAAATCGTCAGCCCTTGAATGGTTATTATTAGGATTATAGTTTTACAACGTTAGCTGCTTGTGGTCCACGGTTTCCTTCAACGATTTCGAAAGAAACTTCTTGGCCTTCTTCTAATGATTTGAAGCCTTCGCCTGTAATAGCGCTGAAGTGTACGAATACATCGTCTCCGCCTTCAACTTCGATAAAACCAAAACCTTTTTCATTGTTAAACCATTTTACTTTACCGTTTTGCATGTACTTGTTCCTCCTAAGCCTTTCAAGACACCCCTTTATTGGTGCCAAAGATGAATATTATCATGTTCGGATACATGATGCTTTAAATATACAATAAGGGAAATGGACAGTCAAGGAATGGCAGCGTTTTTTTATCCAATTCATAACATAAAATTCCTACTTTTTCATATGTTTAATTAATAAATTTTACATGATTGGGTGGGGAAATCATGTATCGATTTTCGATTGACGGAGATGAATGGATCTTAAGATTCTCACCACAGATAATAATTGAAGCAGACGAGAAACAGGCAATCTTTATGTCCTTGCAGCAAATGAGTCATAAACTTGCCACTTTTTCGCATGGAGATGCATTTATTATGTTTAACAGGAATATCGGGGCGATTGTCTTTAATGTAGAAAGGATTCCATCATTTATATTAACTGTTTCAAATATTATTTCAGAAGAAAATTGGTATATTCAGTAGTCATGGATAAACGTAAACCTTTTCGGGCCTCTAAACGGAAAGGTTTTTTTATGGATATGATTATTACTTTACGAGGATAGTTCGAAATAGGTAAAATGATAGCGGAGATGTTTAATCAAAAGGGGACAATTAATATGAAGCTAATTATTGCTGAAAAACCAGATCAGGGTTCAACGCTGGCGTCCATTTTTAAGCATAAAAAACAAAACGGCTTTATTGAAATTTTTCCAAATGAACTTTTTTCAAATGGTGCCTATGTAACCTGGGCTATTGGACACATTTGCCAATTAGTTCCTCCGGAAAAATATCAGCCTGGCTGGAAAAAATGGTCCTTGGATAATTTGCCGATCATTCCAGAACAGTTTGAATATGAAGTCACGAAAGATAAAGCAAAACAGTTTGCGATTATTAAAAAGCTTGTTTCTAATCCTGCGGTAACGGAAATTATTCATGCCGGTGATGCGGGGCGTGAAGGGGAGCTAATTATCCGCAATATTTTAAGATTAACCAAATGCCATAAGCCAATGAAAAGGCTTTGGATTTCATCCTTAACCGCGAATGCCATTCGAGAAGGATTTAAAAAACTACTCGAGGAAAACGATACACGAAGCTTATTTTTTGAAGCCTATACACGTGCATGTGCTGACTGGGTGGTTGGGATGAATGCATCTAGACTTTATAGCCTGCTTCTTCAAAAACAAGGTTTTTCCGATGTGTTTTCGGTTGGAAGAGTTCAGACACCTACATTAGCTTTAATCGTTAAGAGGGAATTAGAAATAGAAAATTTTAAGGCTGAACCGTTTTGGGAGGTTCTTGCTCATTTCTTAATAAATGAAAAAAGATACATTGGGAAATGGCAGAACGATGGTGAAACTCGTGTAAATAAAAAGGAGTTGGCCGAAAAGGTTGCAGCATTTTGCCAAGGAAAACCGGCTGAAGTCGCGGACGTAACCTCCGAGCGAAAAGAATTTTACCCGCCCCTTTTATATAATCTTTCTACTTTACAGGCAGAGGCTAATAAATTATTTAAGTTCCCGCCGAAGAAAACGTTGGATGTTCTGCAAAAACTCTACCAAAAAGGAAATGTTTCTTACCCACGCTCTGACTCACGTTATGTGACAAAAGAAGAAGCGGGCACCTTCCCGGAAATTCTTAATAAATTAGGGCAGCTTAAAGACTATCAAGGCTTTTTCCCATTGCCGATTTCCTCGATTGCAGATAATAAACGGTATGTAAATGAAAAAAAAGTGACCGATCACTATGCCATCATTCCAACTGAGCAAATTCCAACTATGGAAAAGTTAGATCCGGACGAGCGAAAAATTTATGACTTAGTAGTTAAAAGTTTATTAGCGATTCATTACAAAAAAGCCATTTTCGAAT
Organism: Neobacillus drentensis; assembly: GCF_036965425.1. Classification (GTDB taxonomy): domain Bacteria; phylum Bacillota; class Bacilli; order Bacillales; family Cytobacillaceae; genus Neobacillus; species Neobacillus drentensis_F. The sequence goes on from NZ_JBALPP010000121.1 coordinate 11,099, forward strand.
ATACTACGGTAACAACCCGTGTAGATGGACGAGCCGAGTTTATCTCGAAGGGTAAGGTTCAAATTGAAGAAGGCTGGAGAAAGGTTTTAAAACCAAAGGACCATGATGATGACCCTGCCCTGCCTCAGCTGGCAAAAGGGGAGCAGGGAATTACCGAAAAAGTAGAAGTAAAAGAGAGCCAAACACAGCCGCCCAAGCGATATACAGAAGGGCAGTTAATAACCTTAATGAAAACAGCTGGCAAACATATCGAGGATAAAGAATTAGAGAAAATTTTGGCGAAGACAGAAGGACTTGGGACAGAGGCAACTAGAGCAGGTATTATTACGATGTTGAAGGATCGGCATTATATTGAAGTAAACAAAAATTTGGTGTATGCCACCGCCAAGGCCAAAATATTAATCGGTGCCATTGGTCAAGAGGTCCTTGCTTCACCGGAAATGACAGCCAAGTGGGAGCAAAAGCTGAAGGAAATATCAGACGGCTCCGCTTCACCGAAGCAGTTTATGGAACAGACGAAAAAGATGGTTTTGCACCTAATAACATCCGGAACTGGTCAAGCTAATAATTGGGCTTTTTCAGATGACGTAAGGGAAAATTTTACTCTTGGGAAGAAATCAACGAAGACCAGAACCTTTACAAAACTAGGACCATGTAAGAAATGTGATGGGGCGGTTGTCGATAAAGGCAGTTTTTATGGCTGCTCAAATTATAAAAATAATAAGTGTGATTTTACCATTTCGAAAAAAATCCTTGGAAAGAACATAACCCAAAAGAATATTAAATTACTTCTTAAAGAAGGAACATCAGAACTGATTGAAGGATTTACAAATAAAGATAAAACCTTTAATGCAAAGCTTTATCTCGATGAAAAGGAGCAAAAAATCAAATTTATTTTTGCTGAGCCTGCACCAAAATAAATACCGATGGGATCTGTTTCAGAGATAAAATAGCCTTGTCACTCGTTTTTATCTATAGTAAACTTTTAATGATGATAGTCAATGGAGGGTAAGGGATGCCGACACCGAGCATGGAAGATTATATTGAACAAATTTATAATTTAATTGAAGAAAAAGGATACGCGAGAGTCTCCGATATAGCCGAAGCGTTATCTGTACATCCCTCCTCAGTAACAAAAATGGTTCAAAAGCTGGATAAAGATGAATATTTGGTGTATGAAAAATATAGAGGACTCAGTTTAACTCCAAAAGGTAATAAAATTGGCAAGCGCCTTGTTTTTAGACATGAACTTCTTGAACAGTTTCTCAAAATTATAGGAGTTAAAGATGAAAACATCTATACTGATGTTGAGGGGATCGAGCACCATTTAAGCTGGGATTCCATCGATCGGATTGGGGACTTGGTTCAGTTTTTTGAAGAAAACCCGAACCGCGTGGAAGCATTAAAAGAAATTCAAAAACAAAACGAACAAAATTAAGAGAAGCACCTGGCCTTAGCCGGGTGCTTTTAAAATAAGTTCGGATAATCGTCGAATGACTGAGTGGACTCTGCAGTTAACGATAATGTTCCATCAGCACCCTGAACGGATGATAATCCATCGATTTGACCCGATTCTGCCTCGATTAAAGCCTTTCGATAGGATATAATTCGTCCTTCTGAAGTGACAAAGCTGATAATTTCGCCAAAATGATTACGATGCAATGCGACTATTGTCTCCACGATTATTCCTCCTTTTCGATATATTCTTTCTATATCATACGCAAAATAAACCAAAAAGCACCGGCAAACGCCGATGCTTTCTAATCCCAATTAAATGGGGTTTCCTGATAGACATAATAATTAAGCCAATTTGAAAAGAATAGGTGGCCATGGGAACGCCAACGGTTGATTGGCGGCTGGGTTGGGTCATTGTTTGGAAAGTAATTTTCAGGCATATGAATCTCTAATCCTTTGTTTAGATCACGATCGTATTCCTGTGCAAGTGAATCAGATTCATATTCTAAATGACCAGTAATCATAACATGTTTTCTATCTCTTGAAGCAATTAATAAGGCCCCAGCCTGCTCGGAAGCAGCCAGGAGCTTTAGTTTCGGATTCCTTTTAATCGCTTCAACGGATACATCTGTATACCGGGAATGAGGAGCATAGAACTGATCATCAAACCCTCTAAGTAAGATATCATTTTGTTCGAAAATTCGATGAGCATAAATGCCAGAACATTTACGAGACAATTCAAATTTATCAATATCATAATGATAGTAAAGTGCTGCCTGCGCGCCCCAGCAAATATGTAAAGTGGAAGTTACATTTTTATTGGTCCAATCCATAATTTCTTTAAGTTCAGACCAATACTTTACTTGATCAAACTCTAAAAGTTCAACTGGAGCACCAGTAATGATCATCCCGTCAAATTTCTGGTTTTGAATTTGCGGAAAGGTTGTGTAAAACTGTTCAAGATGCTGTTTGCTTGTATTGGTAGACTCATAAGAGTCTGTTTTTAAAAACTTAACATTCACCTGAAGGGGTGAATTACCCAATAATCTTAGCAGCTGTGTTTCCGCTTTTTCCTTTTCAGGCATTAAATTTAATATAAGTATATTTAATGGCCTGATGTCCTGACTTGTAGCACGCTCATTGTCCATGATAAAAATATTTTCCTGCTCCAAAATTTCCCTTGCAGGCAACAGTTTAGGAATGTTAATAGGCAAGTGACCAACCCCTTTATTATTAAAATGATACATTTATTAATACAACGTTCACCGTTGTCCGTCAATGAATATTTAAAAAATTCATTATTCTTATTATAAACATATATTATAAATTCAGAAAAGATAATAATTTGTTCATAATTAACATTCGGTTTGAAAGCACATTTTTGATACAATGTAGTCGTAGTTATATTCTAAATGCTGAATGTGGGGGATTAGGGTGGTAATGAAAACAACAGTTAAGTCAGACATTGAAATTGCCCAAGAATCAAAAATGCAGCCAATTATCGAGATTGCCAAAAAAATTGGTTTAGAAGAAGATGATCTAGAGCTTTTTGGAAAATATAAGGCGAAAATTTCGAATGTAGCTTTAGCCAAAATTAAGACCAAAGAAAGTGGAAAAATAATTCTTGTGACTTCGATTAATCCTACGCCGGCGGGAGAAGGCAAATCAACCGTAACTGTTGGATTGGGAGATGCCTTCAATCGGATCGGCAAGAAATCAATGATTGCGATGCGCGAGCCTTCATTAGGGCCAACAATGGGAATAAAAGGCGGGGCTACTGGCGGCGGATATTCTCAGGTTCTTCCGATGGAAGATATTAATTTGCATTTTACAGGGGACCTACATGCGATAACGACGGCAAATAATGCCCTTGCGGCTCTTATAGATAACCATCTCCAACAAGGAAATGAACTGGGGATCGATCAGCGTAGAATTGTTTGGAAACGGGCTTTGGATTTGAACGACCGAGCATTAAGAAAAGTGATAATCGGCCTTGGCGGTCCTCTGCAGGGTGTTCCAAGAGAAGATGGCTTTGATATTACGGTTGCCTCGGAAATTATGGCAGTACTTTGTTTAGCCACTGATTTAAAGGATTTAAAATTACGCTTATCCCGAATGGTTGTTGCCTATAACTACAAGAAGGAACCTGTAACGGTGGGGGATTTAGGTGTTGAGGGAGCTTTAACCTTGTTATTAAAGGATGCGGTAAAACCAAACCTTGTCCAAACCATTGAACATACTCCTGCCCTGATTCACGGCGGGCCATTCGCCAATATTGCCCATGGCTGCAATAGTGTGATTGCAACGACGGCTGCTGCCAAACTTGCCGATTATGTCATTACCGAAGCTGGCTTTGGTGCTGACTTAGGAGCTGAAAAATTTTTACATATAAAATCTAGAAGTGCTAACATAAAACCGGAAGCGGTTGTTATTGTTGCGACAATCCGGGCCTTGAAAATGCATGGCGGTGTTGCGAAAACGGAATTATCAAAAGAAAACATTCCTGCCCTAACACTTGGATTTGCTAACCTACAGAAACACATTGAAACCATTAAAAGCTTTGGACTGCCAATTGTGGTGGCAATCAACAAATTTATCACCGATACCGACCAAGAGGTCGAGACGTTGTTAGAGTGGTGTAAACGCGAAAACGTTCCGGTTGCCTTGACAGAGGTTTGGGAAAAGGGCGGGGAAGGCGGTATTGAGCTTGCTGAAAAAGTTTTAACCGTCATTGAAAGGGAGGAAAATAAGTTCCACTCCTTGTATGACCTCTCTGATTCCATCGATAAAAAGGTAAGAGCAATCGTCCAGCAGGTATATGGAGGAAAGGATGTTGAATTCTCCCCAAAAGCGAAAAAACAATTGCTGGATTTCGAAAAATTCGGCTGGTCCAATTTGGCTGTCTGTATGGCAAAATCACAATATTCCTTATCTGACGATCCTTCCAAATTAGGGAGACCAATGGATTTTACCGTAACGGTCCGGGAGTTTAAACCATCAATTGGCGCTGGATTTATCGTTGCTTTAACAGGGGAAGTAATGACAATGCCGGGACTGCCCAAAAAGCCAGCAGCCTTGAATATGGACGTGAATGAAAACGGGAATGCATTAGGCCTTTTCTAAAGGAGAGAAATAAGATGTTTGATCCGACTGCCTTTGATAATATGAAAGTAGTTATTGAAGGTGCACTCTATGATTTTGACCTAAGCGGTGAAATCATTATTGCAGACCGAAATGATATCATTAACATGGCGAAAATGTCGCGTTCGTTTGACCTATCCTTTCAATTGCCAGCAGGTACTGTAACTGCCAAAATTGAAATGGAATCAAAGCTTGTTAACCTGGCAGCGGAGCTTTTGCCCAACTCCCAGCCAGAAAAGCTTGCCGGAAGCTATGTTAAATTACAATTTTTTCTCGAACTTTTGGATACTTCAGCTGATTTTCAAACGATTGAAACAATATTTTTAGACATTTGGGGCGAAAAGAGGAAAATTACTCAATCTGTAGAATATAATCCTTTAGACAAACCTAGAAAAATCAAAAATACTATTACGCTTGATTTTGAAAGAATAATTGGTGAAGAGCAAATGGATGATTTGATTGAAATGGCTGATTTTATGGTCGCCACACTGGAAAAGCTGCAGGCATTTGTGGCGCCAAAAAATAGGGGGTAAAGGATGACAATTTATCAGTTTAGCGCTAAAACGATTGATGGACAAGAAATTTCGCTCAAGCAATTTGAAGGGAAAGTAGTACTGATTGTAAACACGGCAAGCAAATGTGGTTTCACCCCTCAATTTAAGGAGCTGCAAAGTCTATATGAAACCTATAAGGATAAAGGGTTAGAAATCCTTGGGTTTCCTTGCAATCAATTTATGAATCAAGACCCTGGCAGTGAGGAAGAGATTAAATCCTTTTGCGAATTAAATTATGGTGTAACGTTCCCGATGTTCGCGAAGGTGGATGTTAACGGGGTATATACCCATCCATTGTTTAGATACGTCAGGGAGCAAACTCCTGGTTTGTTAGGCATTAATACAATTAAGTGGAACTTCACCAAATTTTTAGTGGATTCAAATGGAAAAGCCATAAAGCGTTTTGCTCCTCAGACAAAACCAAGCGAAATCGCAAAAGATATAGAGACATTACTTTCAGTAAAACCGGTCTAATCAACCGGTTTTATTTTTTATTATTAGGCTGTGCTAAAGGTCAATATTGATTTTTTAACTCAGTTGATTGGATCGGAAGGCGCGAGACTCCTGCGGGAGTACGGGACAGGGGAGACCCCGCAGGCGCTTTAGCGCCGAGGAGGCTCCGCGAACCGCCCGCGGAAAGCGAAGTGCCTGGAGCGGAAATCAACTGACTATTTTAACACTGCGTAATATTAAATATTTACAATATTCAAAAATAAAGGTACGATGGTTTTAACTTAGTATTATGACCACATACTAAATATAGGGGGAGATGGTCTTGGTCAAAACAGCATGGGTAACCGATAGCACAGCCTATTTAGATAGTGAATTAATAAATCATCCAGATGTGTACTCCATTCCATTATCGATTATATTGGATGGAGAGGTGTATGCAGATGGTATTGATTTGACTCCAACACAGTTATTTGAAAGATTGAAACATTTAAAAAATCCTCCCACCACCTCACAGCCATCAATTGGTGCATTCCAGGCTTTGTATGAACAGCTTGAAAAAGATTATGATCAAATCATCAGCATCCATCTATCAGGCAAACTAAGTGGTACAGTATCCTCAAGTGAGCAGGCAGCAAAACTTGTAAATATACCGGTAACAACCTTTGATTCGAAAATTCTTACCTATCCTATGTCAGCTTTACTCAAAAAAGGGATGAATCTGCTTGAAGAGGGCATTGGACTTGAAGATGTCATTGAGGAAATGAGTCGGATTAGGGATACGAATGAAACGTATGTTTTAGTTGGCAGCCTAGAACAGCTTCATCGTGGCGGCAGAATGACAGGTGTCCAATTTTTCCTGGGAAGTTTGTTAAACGTAAAGCCAATCATATCGATTGAAGATGGTGCCCTGAATGTAAAGGAAAAGGTCCGAAGCGAGAAAAAAGCAAAGGAAAAAATCCTTGACTACTTTAGGATAGCGTATGAGAAGCAACAATTTAAAGAGGTGTATATTCTCTTTGGTCTTCATGAAGAACAAGCGGAGGAATGGAAAGCTGAAATTGGTAAGCAATTTCCTGACTTAAACGTAATTTGTTGCCCATTAGGTGCAGTCATCGGCGTCCATGCAGGTGAAAATACCCTGGGAATCAGCTGGCATAATGGTTTTAAATAAGATTGGATTAATAACCTCGAGCATTCGGGGTTATTTTTTATGGTTTATTCATGATAAAATAGCAAGGGTGAAGGTAGGTGCTTTATATGATCATAAAACAAACCGAAGAATTTGTTCTACATGAATTAGGTGAAGATGCAACAGGCCATGATTGGTTCCATGTGGATCGTGTCCGTCGAAACGCATTACATATTTGCAAGGAAGAAAAAGCTGGAGATCCGTTTATCATCGAAATGGCAGCGCTTCTCCATGATATTCCAGATGAAAAATTAAATGAAAGTGCGGAAAAAGGGCAGCAAAAACTTGAAACCTTTTTAGAGTCTGTCTCATTAACGGACTCAGACAAAAATCATATCGTAAATATTATCGAATCGATTTCATATAAAGGCGGAAGAAAAACCACCCTAGAATCAATAGAAGCAAAGATTGTACAGGATGCTGATCGATTGGATGCCATTGGGGCAATTGGAATTGCCAGAGCGTTTGCCTATGGAGGGAAAAAGGGGCAGCCAATTTACGATCCAAGTATTACCGTAAGAAAAGAAATGAGTTTGGAAGAATATCGAAAAGGAAAATCGACAAGCATCCATCATTTCTACGAAAAACTATTGAAATTAAGAGACCTATTAAATACAGAAGCTGCCAAAAATATGGCTGCAAGCCGTCATCAAATGATGGTCTTATTTTTAGAACAATTTTACCAAGAATGGGATGGGCAAGGCTCATGAAAATGCTAACAGTTGAAAATGTGTCAAAAACCTATGGGGAGAAACTGCTCTTTAACGATATATCCTTCACGATTAGTGAAAAGGAACGAGTAGGATTAATCGGGATAAACGGAACAGGTAAATCCTCTTTATTAAAAATTATTGCAGGTGTGGACGTTGCTGACGAAGGTAAAATTATCACCGCAAAGGATTATTCCATTGCTTATTTAGACCAGCAGCCCGAGTTGGATGCGGACAAGTCTGTGCTAGAACAAGTCTTCCATGGGGAAGCGCCCATCTTAAAGTTAATGCGGGAATACGAAAAAACACTAATGGATCTGGAGCAATTTCCAGCTGATGCAAAGGTTCAAGAACAATTATTTCAATTGCAAAAGCAAATGGATGCGTTAAATGCTTGGGATGCGAGTACGAATGCTAAGTCGATATTAATGAAATTGGGAATCGAGGATTTTACAAAGAAAATTGGTGAGCTTTCTGGCGGTCAGAAAAAACGTGTCGCCTTAGCACAGGTTTTGATTGCTGAACCTGATTTACTTATCCTTGATGAGCCCACTAACCATTTAGATTTTGATTCCGTTAAATGGTTGGAGGATTATTTAAGCAGATACACGGGTTCCATTTTGCTGGTTACACATGATCGCTATTTTTTAGACCGGGTTGCCAATCGGATGTTTGAATTAGACGGCGGCAATTTATATAGCTACAAAGGGAATTATGCGGCTTTTTTAGAAGCTAAAGCAATTCGCGAAGAAAATGAAGCAGCGACCTTTGAAAAAAGAAAAAATCTTTTCCGGCGGGAGCTTGAGTGGATCCGGCGCGGCGCCAAAGCTAGAACAACGAAGCAAAAGGCGCGTATTCAACGGTTTGAAGAACTAGATGAAAAGGTTGCGTCAGGAAAGCCATCCAGTGAAAAGCTTGATATTTCGTTAAATGGCAGCAGACTTGGCAAACAGGTTTTTGAGCTGAAGGATGGGTCCAAGCGGTATGCAGAAAAAACAATCTTAAATCATTTTGATTTATTAGTGAAGCCTGGCGATCGAATTGGAATCATTGGCAGGAACGGAGCGGGAAAATCAACTCTTTTGAATATTCTCGCCCTGAGAATTCCGCTTGATGAAGGTGAATTCATCATGGGGCAGACCGTGAAGATCGCTTATTATACTCAGGAAAGCGAAGACATGGATGAAAATAAACGGATGATTGAGTATATTAAGGAAACGGCCGAGATTGTAGAAACATCGGATGGCAAGACCATCTCCGCCGCCCAAATGCTTGAACGATTCTTATTTCCGCCATTTACCCATGGAACACCGATACGTAAGTTGTCCGGTGGGGAAAAACGTCGTCTTTACCTGTTGAAACTTTTAATGACTGCACCGAACGTTCTCTTACTAGACGAGCCGACCAATGATTTAGATACACAAACCTTGACCGTCCTTGAAGACTATCTCGAAGAATTCCCTGGTGTGGTGATTACCGTTTCCCATGACCGTTATTTCCTCGATAAAGTGGCAGAGCAGCTGCTTGTTTTACGCGGTGAAGGAATCATAGATTCCTTTTATGGAAATTACACGGAATATCTAGAGAAAGAAACTGCCCTAGAAGCAGTGAAAACTGTGAAAGTTTCGGCACCAGCTCCTAAAGCTCCTGAAAAGGAAAAAAAGAAAAGAATGTCCTTTAAAGAGAAAAAAGAGTGGGAAGAAATCGATGATGTCATCGCTAAAACCGAGGCCAAGCTTGAAGAAGTTTCAGAGGAATTAGGGAAGTCGGGCAGCGATTTCACCAAAGCCCAGGATTTAATGAAACAGGAAGCAGAATTGAACGAAAAACTCGAATATTTAATTGAAAGATGGTCATATCTAGCTGAACTTGCGGAAAATGAATAACGAAATTTTAGGAATAAGGTGATTGTGTTGAAAATAAAGGCGATTGAACCAACGCCAAGTCCGAATACAATGAAAATTATTTTAGATCAAGAACTGCCAATGGGGAAAAGCCATAATTATAAAAAAGAAACATCTGCAGAGGCTCCTCCTGTCATTCAGGCAATCCTTCAAATCGAAGGAATCAAGGGTGTGTATCACGTTGCTGATTTCCTGGCAGTTGAAAGGAATGCCAAATTTGACTGGAAGGTATTGCTCCCTCAGGTGCGTCAGTCGTTTGGAGAAACTGCAGCCGAATCCACTCAGACAGAAAATCAAATAAATGAGCATTTCGGTGAAATAAAAGTCGAAGTTCAAATGTTTAAGGATATTCCGCTCCAAGTGAAGTTAACCGATGGCTCGACCGAAAAACGCTTCGGAATGCCAGAATACTTTTTAAAGGCAAGAGAAAAAGCGCAGCTCCCTGACGAAAACTATATTTTATTAAGAAAATGGGCTGACCAGGGTGTCCGATACGGAGACTTTGACCAAATAGGCCAGGACGTTGTGGAAGAACTAATTGCCGCCTATCCTCAAGAGCGATTAGAAGCTCTAGTTGAAAGTGCTCAGCAAAAAGATTCTATTACAAAAGTAAAACCAATCCTTACACGGAAAAAGGTTTCACTTGAATCGCTGGCTAATTCCGACTGGCAGGTACGCTATCAGATGCTAGAGCAAATGGATGATCCGGTGCTTGAGGATTTACCGGTCCTAGAAAAGGCATTAGCGGATGAGAAGCCATCCATTCGCAGACTAGCCACTGTCTATCTCGGAATGATAAAAGACCGTGCCGTATTGCCGCTTTTATTTAAAGCCCTGAAGGATAAGACAGTCACGGTTCGTAGGACAGCGGGAGATTGTTTATCGGACTTGGGATTCCCAGAAGCAGCCGATGAAATGATGGCGGCTCTTAAAGACCCAAGCAAATTAGTCCGATGGCGGGCGGCGATGTTTTTATATGAAGAAGGGGATGAAAGGGCCGTGCCAGCTTTAAAGGCGGCTGAAAATGACCCAGAATTTGAAGTCAGCATGCAAATCAAAATGGCGATTGAACGAATCGAAGGCGGGGAAGAAGCCAGAGGGTCTGTCTGGAAGCAAATGACCGAAGCAAGAAAATCTGAAAACTGATTTTCAAAATTGCATTAGGAAGAGAAAATATAGTATTCTAACACTGGAAAGCTTATAAATGGAGGGATTATTATGTCAATGGCATATGAAGAATATATGAGACAGATGGTTTTACCGATGCGTCAAGAGTTAACACAGGCAGGTTTTCAGGAGCTTTCTACAGGAGAAGAAGTAGAAAATTTCATGGAAAATGTTAAAGGCACTTCACTAGTGGTTGTCAATTCTGTCTGTGGATGTGCGGCAGGCTTAGCACGTCCGGCAGCAACTCAAGCTGTATTAAATAGTGACAAAAAGCCTGAACATTTAGTGACTGTCTTTGCCGGACAAGATAAGGACGCAACTGCAAAAATGCGCGAATATTTCGAAGGGATCGAGCCTTCCTCACCATCAATGGCCCTGTTAAAGGACAATAAGGTCGTCCACTTTATTCCGCGTCATGATATCGAAGGCATGCCGCTTGAAGTCATAATGGAAAATTTAAAGTCTGCTTTTGAAGCAAACTGCTAATGTGGATGTCAATTGACATCCTTTTTTTATAAATTAGGCTGTGTAAAGGTAATTGTTGATTTTTGAGCCCTGTTGATTGGAACGGAAGGCGCGAGACTCCTGCGGGAGTACGGTACAGGGGAGACCCCGCAGGCGCATAAGCGCCGAGGAGGCTCCCCGAACCGTCCGCGGAAAGCGAAGCGACTGGAGTGGAAATCAACAGGCCCTATTAACACAGCCAGAAATTAAACAATACGAGGTAAGAAATGTTTGTTACTACTTCAGGAAGAACAACACACCAATTAAATGAAAAGGCAATGGACATTGCCGCGATACTTGATGTTCCCTATCGTCCGAGAAATAAACAGTCTGTCCAGCTTTTACAAGAAAAATGGGATAGCGATTGCCTGGTTGTTGGAAAAGAACGGCTTGAATTATTTCAAAAAGGGGAACATGAACCTTTTTTCTTCCATCCTAATTCAGCTATGTTTCGGATCAAACGTTTAATGCGTGGAGAGCATGATCCATTTGTCGAGGCAGCAAAGCTATCAAAGGGAATGACCGTCTTGGATTGCACATTAGGACTAGCCTCCGATTCGATTGTCGCAAGTTTTCTTGTTGGTAATGAAGGTTCTGTTACGGGAATTGAAGGGCAAAAATACTTGGCCTATATTGTAAAAGAGGGTCTTAACACCTGGGATACCGGGATTCCTCAAATGAATGAGGCAATGGAAAGAATCAATGTCATTCAAGCAGCTTCACTTGACTATTTAAAGGGCCTAAGTGATGACTCTGTGGACTGTGTATATTTTGACCCTATGTTTGAAGAAAGTATTATAGGGTCAGTAGGAATTAAGGGGCTAACCCATTTTGCCATTTATAACGATTTGGATGAAGAAACGATGGAAGAAGCTTTACGGGTGGCCAAATTTCGCGTAGTCCTTAAAGACCATTTTAGAAGCAGCCGTTTCGAAAGATACGGCTTTCAAGTGTTTCGCAGACAAAATGCCAAATTTCATTTTGGTTATATTGAAAAATAAAACTGAGACAAAAACAGGTCTCAGTTTTTCTATTATTAACAATCTGTTCTTTTCCATTTTTGTGAAAATGGAAGTATAATAGTTTCTATAGGCACATTTAAATCAACAAAATTCAATTCTCAATAGAATTTAGGTGAAGGAATATGAAAAAATGGCTTCGTAAATCACTTTTTGTCACGGTATCTATTTTAACTTTCGGTCTCGTCACACCGACACAGCTGATGAATGCCGTAAATGCAAACAACTTGAGCGAGCGTGATGTCTTCGAGTCACCAGCAGCAACAAACAGTTTCTCGCAAACAACCGCCTATTTAGGAGAATCTGAGTTTGATAGAGAAGAATTTATGCAAAATTTATTGAAGCAGGCAGAATTACAATCGTATCAAAAGTTTGGCAGCAAAATTAAACCCGTAATCGAAGATGAATTTCGTGAAATTATTTTACCTAATATTGAAATCGCCCTGAATCAAACCGCTGACCAATTTCCTGAAGAGGATTTAAAAAATCTTACAATCACTGAGCACCCAGGAACGGGACATTCGGAAAAAATATTTAATATAAAAAATGCTATTGATGGAAAAGATATTCTACGATTCCATGTTCGAAGAGATAATCCGCCGCAGGCAGGTTACTGGTTTAATTTCCATTATCATACCCACCATGATGAGTTTCAAAATCATTATGAATTAGGATCCATTTATTGGGATAAAAATACTCCGCCAAAATGGATGAGTTAACTCGAGAACATTTGCTAAATAGTCAAAAAAAAATTTATATTATAAATGAAACTTTTTTAAGACAGACTCGTAAATAGACTATTACCTAAAATGGAGGAATGAAAAATGGCAGTAAGTTTATCAAAAGGGCAAAAGGTTGATTTAACAAAAACAAATCCAGGACTAACAAATGTTGTGGTTGGACTTGGATGGGACACGAATAAATACGATGGCGGAAATGATTTTGACTTGGACTCATCTGTATTTTTGCTCGGCGAAAATGGAAAAGTAACGAACGAAACTGACTTCGTTTTCTACAATAACCCACAAGGGGCAAATGGTGCTGTTGTACATACAGGAGATAACCGCACAGGTGCAGGTGATGGGGACGATGAGCAAGTTACCATCAATTTAACAGCTATTCCATCAAACGTTCAGCGTATCGCTTTTACGATTACCATTCATGATGCGGCCAGCCGCAACCAAAACTTTGGTCAGGTTTCTAATTCATACGCCCGCATTTTTAATGAGGCTACAGGGGAAGAACTTATCCGTTATGATTTAGGGGAAGATTTCTCCATTGAAACTGCTATCGTGGTAGGTGAATTATACCGCCACAATGGTGAGTGGAAATTCAGTGCCATTGGCAGCGGCTATCAAGGCGGTTTAGCAGCACTTGCAACAGACTTTGGATTACAGGTTGGCTAAAATTTAAAAATTAAGAGACCCGGCGCTCGGCTGGGTCTTTTTACAAAATTTTGTACACACACTAGGAGGAATTTCTTTAATGTCAGTTTTGCAGGGGATTATTGACACATATGCTCAATTTTTTGATTTAGATATGTGGGGAAAGGTATTAACCGATCCAGTCAGTTGGGGACTTATTGGTACACTTATTATATTAGAAGGGTTACTATCAGCGGATAACGCCCTTGTTTTAGCCGTCATGGTTAAGCATTTGCCGCCTGAAAAGCGGAAAAAGGCATTATTTTATGGTTTAATTGGGGCTTATGTTTTCCGTTTTATCGCAATTGGAATCGGGGTTTACCTCATTGAGCTATGGTGGGTGAAGGTCCTTGGCGCCGCATACCTTGCATGGTTATCAATTAAGTATTTTATTGATAAACAAAAGGGTGGAGAAAATGAAGGTGAAGAGGAGGCAGAAGGAATTAACCAAAAAGGGTTATTGATTCGCATGTTTGGTACCTTCTGGGGAACAGTAGCCTCCGTTGAATTAATGGATATTGCCTTCTCCGTTGACAGCGTCCTTGCCGCATTTGGAGTGAGTAACGAAGTGTGGGTATTATTAGTCGGCGGTATGCTTGGTGTGTTAATGATGCGAGGTGTGGCCGGTGTATTCTTAACCTTAATTGATAAAGTACCTGAGCTAGAAACATCCGCTTATATCTTAATTCTCATTATTTCGGTTAAGATGTTCCTGGGTGTCTTTGATATCCATATTGAGTCACTTTACTTCTTTATCATCTTACTGTTAACTTTTGGAGCGACATTTATTGTACACTTCATGAATAAGAATAAAGAAGGCAGCAAAGAACGTAATTCATAACATAGTTGCTTTAATATTAGGGAGCTGACGAGAGTCCGTCTCCCTTATTTTTTACCTTTAAAGAGAGGTATTTAAAAAATGAGATTTTTTACATATTTTTATGAAAATGAAATGGAACAGTATTTTTATTTAAAGCCGCAAAGCTTTAGTAAATATTCAGAGCTTGAGCTGTTATCCTATGGATTGGGTGCCACCCTCTATATGCCTGCAACGCGGCCAAATATTCATCAGGAAATTCTCTCAAAGAAGCACGACGGGTTAACTTCACTTGTGATTGACCTTGAGGATGCGGTAGGGGATAAGGAAGTTCTTCGGGCGGAAAAACTACTGATTAGGGAGCTGTTACATTTATTCGGAGAGTTTCATAAAGGTTTTTTAAACTTTGAAGATTTGCCGCTTATGTTTTTTCGGATTCGAAATCTTGAGCAGCTCAAACGTGTAACGGAACAGCTGGGCGATGCTATTCGACTGTTAACAGGAGTTGTACTCCCAAAATTTAATGCAGAGAATGGTGAAGAATTATTAAGTGAGGTGCAGCGGCATCATTCTGTGGAGCATCCATTTTACGCAATGCCCATACTTGAAACAGCAAAGGTTATTCAAAAAGAAACAAGGATGGAAGAATTATTATCGATAAAACAGCAGGTTGACCGCTATAAGGAAAATGTTCTAAATATTCGGATTGGAGCGACTGATTTTTGTGGATTATATGGGATCCGCCGAAGTGCTGATACGACAGTTTACGATATTGCGGTATTAAGAGATTGCATAACTGATATTATTAATGTTTTTCAACGATTTGACAATCCTTATGTTGTTTCTGGCCCTGTTTGGGAATATTTTTCGGCTAAAAATAGAATGCTGAAGCCGCAGCTCAGACAAACCCCATTTCGTGAACGCTATGGGGATGAAGGGCTTAAATGGAGAGCTAAATTAATAGACAATCATTTGGATGGACTGATTAGGGAAACGATTATGGATATCGCCAACGGCTTAACGGGAAAAACAATTATTCATCCCTCTCATATCAAGATTGTTCAAGCACTAAATGTGGTTTCCTACGAGGAGTATATTGATGCGAGTAATATTGTAAAAGCGGCAACAGGTGAAATTGGGGTCATGAAAAGCGAGTTTGCTAATAAAATGAACGAGATTAAACCTCATTTTTATTGGGCCAAGAAAATCCTATTAAAATCACAGCTTTACGGGGTGTTACATGAAGAATTCACAAACATTGACCTTATCAAAAAAGAAGTATACGTTTCACGTCCTTGACTCGATTAATGCGGAAATTGAAGTCACAGAAAATCCATATCAAATACCTATTGACAATCTTTTTACGATGGCAGCAAGGATAAATAAAAAACGCTCGTTTTTGTTTGTAAGTAAAGTGCTTGGAAAACATTTGCCTATTGATGCCAATAAGGGGTTAACCACAGCCGCCCTTCTAGCGGTTAGATTTTTAGAATCCATAAAAGGTTTGGAATGCCGGGAGAAGGAACGTCTTTTATTCTCCTTTCGACAGGGTGGAGAGTTCATGGAGGATCCCTTTATTCCGCCACATATTAATCCGATTGTGATAGGGTTTGCGGAAACGGCGACTGCCCTAGGACACGCGTTTTTTGCTTGCTTTCAAAATGCCGATTATTTTCATACGACGAGAGAAGAACTAGTAAATCAAACACCTGGGTTTACCTTTGAAGAAGAGCACTCGCATGCAACTTCCCACCGCTGTTATGTTCCGCCGGAACTCCTTCAAAATAATAGGGAAATCATTCTTGTTGATGATGAAATGACAACCGGAAAGACGGCTGTCAATATTATTCGCTCGATTCACGAACAATTTCCACGTAAGGAATATACAGTTGTGTCGATTTTGGATTGGCGTTCAGACGAGAATAAAGCGGAATTTTTTCGGCTTGAGAAAGAGCTGGGTATAAAGGTTAAGGTGGTTAGTCTTTTATCCGGAACCGTACAGGTCCAGCAGTTGAGGGGGTTGGAAGAACAATCCCATGAATTTAATCCGGAGAATCAAATCGAGATGTCGATTGAGAAGGTGCGATTAGCCCAATATTTTACACCAGGCCCATTTCATGATAGAAAAAATGTACCATATATAAATGATACGGGACGATTCGGGTTAACCAATGCCGAACACCTTTCGAATCAACAAAAAATAGCAAAAGCAGTAAAGTTTTTAAAAGAAAAACGGTCAGGTCAAACCACGCTTTGTCTTGGAACAGGAGAATTCATGTATCTGCCCATGAAATTAGCAGCGGCAATGGGGAAGGGCATCTCCTATCAATCTACTACCAGAAGCCCTATTTATATCGAAAATCAAGAAGGGTATGGAGCAAGATTTGGTCTCACCTTTCCTAATCCTGAAGATTGGGATGTAACCCATTTTGTCTATAATATCCCGCCAGGATTTTATGATGAATTATTTATATTTTTTGAAAGAGAAATAGAAATAAAGAATCTTCAGCCGTTCTTGGACGGATTAGCACCATTACAAATAGCGTCTGTGAAGCTTGTCTTTTTTTCTAATGCAAGAGGTGAATAAAATGCAAAAAACGATCAAACAGCCAGCGATTATTGGAAGTTATCATGAAGATGATGTTCTTTTCTTATTAAAGGATTTAAGTGCCATTAAGCTGGAGGATACGACCAAAAACCGGGAAGTAAGGATGCAATCAGGCGGTCATTATAGTGAATCGTTGCCAATCGAGTACCAGCCGCCAAAAGAATATGTTGATTTATTTTGGAAAACCCTACATGAGTATAAGCGGAAAGTAGCGTTGTGTATTGGCATTGTGGCAGAACAAATCTATGAATTAAAGGGGGAAAGAACGGTACTCGTTTCTCTGGCACGTGCAGGAACTCCTGTCGGAATCCTCATTAAGCGGTATTTAAAAAGGCGTTACAATGTGTCCCTAAAGCATTATAGCATATCGATTATTCGAGACCGCGGAATTGACGAAAATGCCATTCACTATATCCTTAACGAACATCCGGATGGAATCATTCAATTTGTGGATGGCTGGACCGGAAAAGGCGCGATTTCAATCGAACTGACAAAGGCCTGTCAGGATTTTGAGCAAAAATATGGAATTGCCCTTGATGATACGCTTGCGGTTATGGCCGACCCAGGTTATTGCACCAAGCTTTTTGGAACAAGAGAGGATTTTTTAATTCCGAGCGCTTGTTTAAATTCAACGGTATCAGGACTTGTAAGCCGAACAGTTTTAAATGATCAATATATTGGTCCAGAAGATTTCCATGGAGCAAAATTTTACAAGGAGCTTCAAGCAGAAGACGTATCAAATGAATTTATTAGGTTAATAGATGATGAATTTACGAGTATTTCTGAGGAAGCGCATGAACTCTCATTGAAAAAGGGACAGGAAAATATAGATGCAGTTTTTTTAGGGATGAAGGATGTAAAGAAAATCCAGGCTGAATTTGCGATTGAAAGCACCCATTATATTAAACCAGGCGTTGGCGAAACGACCAGGGTATTGCTTAGAAGGGTGCCATGGAAAATATTGATGCGTGATTCATCCAGCCCTTTCGTCCAGCATATTCTCATGCTGGCAAAAGAAAAGGGTGTCGAAGTAGTCGAATACCCTGGTTTGAACTATTTGTGCTGCGGTCTAATCAAATCAGTGAAGGAGAAAAACAGATGATTTTTGCCTCTGATCTTGACCGGACACTTGTATATTCAAATAGAGCGCTTGATGAGCTTGGGATTCCCGAAGGGACGCGTCTTAAACCCGTTGAAAAAAAAGATGGCAGGTGGGTTGCCTATATGACGGAAAGCTCTTTTTACACGTTAAAAGAGCTTTCCCGTCATAGTTTATTTATCCCAGTGACCACAAGAACGACAGAACAATTTAATCGATTTACGATTTTTACCGAAGATATCCCGCTAAAATATGCAATTACCACAAATGGTGCCACTATTTTATATCAAGGGGAACAATTAGAGGAATGGTCAAATCATATATTTCAAACGTTAGCAATGGATTCGGCTTCTCTAGAAGAATTGTTTGCGGTTGTCCAGCGTGAGGGGTACCATTTTGGTGGGCAATTAAAGAAAGTGGAAAATCTATTTTTCTATTACATATTAAATGGTTTCCCCGATTCCTTTGCCAAAAGTGAATTAAATGACTTGGTCGCAAAATATGGCTGGAGAATTTCCTTGCAAGGGAAGAAGCTTTACTTTATGCCAATGGCCATTCGAAAAGGAGCCGCTCTTGAATATATTTGTCAGCGGGAAGGAATGAAGGCGATTGCCGGCGCTGGTGACTCGCTTTTAGATTTGGACTTTTTAGATATCTGCCAATATCGATTTGTCCCTAATCATGGTGAATTAGCCTGCGTGTCCAAGAAAACCGGATTTACTTTAACCGGAAAATCTGGTGCATTGGCGGGGGAAGAAATTCTCCAACAGTTTTTAAAGCTCTGTTTTACTTTAATATCCGAGTGAAAACAAAATAATAGAGGGAAGAAAACAGACTAAAGCAAGCAATAAAAAATATTATAGACAGTCCAATCGAATGAAGTACAGGAACAAGAAGAAGCGTAAAGATTAAACTGAACACAAGTATATCCAGATAAATAAAAGCGCTTGCACTCATCACTTCGAGGACGTCATTGATTTCCTCATCGATTAGTTCCATCTTCGGCCGCTTATATAAAAAACGCATACTGTCACCTACTTAAGTTTGAGTACTCAAATAATATGTAGGGACAAGGAAAAAGGTGAAAAAGGTGGAAATTGCTCTAAAAATGAAACATTTTTCGAACACTTTCGTATAAAGAAATGAACCATTTTTATAACTGTGATATGATGAAATAGTAACCTTACATAATTTGCTAAGTTTGAAAAATCTTTCGCTTTCAGAGGAAGGGATCATGAATGCACCCATCATACAATCAGTTAATCGTCCGACCAATTGGGGCCCTTTCATTTGAAAATTGGCACGGATTATTAAAAAAAATGTTACCGGAACGGCCGGAATATTTATTAGAAAATGGAACGATTCAAATTGGGCAGGTCCTAGGGAAATTCCTTGGCGTCCCCATTGATACAGATGAATACTATAACCAGCTTTTTGAATATGTGAATGTGCATGATTGGGGCTTGCAGTTGTTAAGTGAAGACTCACTTGATAAATCCATCAACAATGTCCACTTTCAGGCGATTCAAAAAGTGTTGAATATTCATCAGGAACAGAAGCTTTCGATCAATCGCTTAACCGCTTTTCTGGATGGCGACCAGCTTTTACTAAAATCAATGGTCCCAGCTATTCATCGAAAGCTGAGAGAAGCCATGATCGCATTGCTGGAATTATACGCAAGCATGGAGAAAGACGGATTGAAAAATCACGAGCTAAGGCGGGTTCTCGTAGATGTGGTCAAGTGGTCGGTTAATCATTTACAGCCTGTTCTCGAAAAGGCCAATCCCGAAAAAGAAATGCCAAAGTTTTTGTGGTACGGCGATTTTAAAAAGAGTCATCAATATTTTTTATTTTATTTAGCAAAGCTAGGCTGTGACATTGTAATTTTTCATCCAGAAGGTAAAGATGTTTTGGGTAGTATGATTCAAGAACCAGTCTTCACCCATCAATATCCAAACCAGCTGCCTGCCGAACCGTTTCCAAAAGAAAAGCGGAGCAGGAAAACTACCGTGGCATACCGGGCTTCAAAAGAGATTGAAACGATTCTTAATCAAGAGGGATCGGGTCTTTACAAGCCCTGGCAGTTAAGGGAGTATACTCCGTCATCCATAACGTTGAAAACGACCTATGATGAATTGTTTATCCTTAGTAAGGAACTGGCGATGATTCGCCCAGATTTTTCTGTCGAAAATGGACAGGTCAAAATCCCTTCCGTTTTCGCCAAAGTCCTTGGTGTTAGTAAAAATCGAAAAGAATATTGGGAGCGGATGCAATCGCTTAGCCAATTCGATCACAGTCTTCTTGTTCGTCAGCTGCCTATTGCCATTTCCAGCAATAGCGATTTTCGCTACCATTACCGAAACGCAATGGGCCCGGATGGCTTAATAAGTCCGGATAAGATGATGCAATCCCATTACTGGCCATATTCTTTTTTACCAACAGGACTGCAAAAAGGAATGGCAAATGCAATCCGCGAAATCTGCCATGAACCTGATTTAAAGCCATTGCCGATGGAAAGCATGGAAGATGTTAAAATATTTCTGTTTACACAGGCAATGTTTATCCCGAAAAACGTGATTCAGTTATTGGAGAAGTTTGACTATTCTCAGCATGTTCCAAAATTAATTATTTTCAACAATGAATTAACTGGTATGCTTTCAAGAGCTGATGCAGCCTTATTACTTCTACTTAATCAATTTGGTATTGATATCGTTTTGTATAATCCCACCGGGCACAATGATATCGAAAATTATCTCGATGACCGTTTATTTGATAAACACTGGCTAGAAGACATGGTGTTTGATTTGGAATATAAAGAGCCATCTCTTTTTAAAAAAGGTCTATTTCAAGGAATCTTAAAAAATTTAAGGGGAGATTAATGAGTGAATCTATCGCCAAATCCTTCAAGCGGCTTAACGCCGGCAGGCAATGAAGATGTACTTACAGAAACAAAAGTATCCGATATTAAGCTGGCTCTTCGCAAAGAGCCTGAAATTCAAAATTTGGCCCGCACTATTGATGAACGCGACCAGATTCAAGTATTAGAATTTGGGAAAGAACCAGCCGTGCAAGTCTCACGCTTTTCCGATCAAATCCTCGCCAATATGCGGACAACAAAGGTGGAGGATTCAGGGGAGCTGCTCAAACAGTTAGGTCGTATCATGGACCGTTTTGATCCAAAGGACTTTCAAAAATCATCTCCCGGCCTTTTTGGCAAGCTGTTCAAAAAAGGCGAAAAGATGATTGAGAAGATTTTTGGCAAATATCAAACCATGGGTTCTGAAATTGATAAGGTCTATGTAGAAATTTCAAAATACCGTCAAGAAATGGTCGAATCGACCACAATGCTCGAGCAAATGTATGAACAAAACTATCAATTTTACTTAACGCTGGAAAAATACGTCGTGGCTGGCGAAATCAAGGTAGAGGACCTGAAAAACAACCAGCTGCCGCAGCTTGAAGCCCGCGCTGCCGCAGGAGATCAACTTGCTTCTATGCAGCTCGATTCCCTGCGGAACGCCATCGAGCTTTTAGAACAGCGTGTTTATGATCTAGAAATGGCTAAAATGGTAGCATTGCAAACGGCCCCGCAAATCCGATTATTACAAAGGGGAAATACGAAGCTGAT
The DNA here is from genome assembly GCF_036965425.1 of Neobacillus drentensis. Classification (GTDB taxonomy): domain Bacteria; phylum Bacillota; class Bacilli; order Bacillales; family Cytobacillaceae; genus Neobacillus; species Neobacillus drentensis_F. The sequence goes on from NZ_JBALPP010000121.1 coordinate 32,771, forward strand.
TGGAAAAATCAATTCAGCCTTTGTGACAACGATTCCAATTTTTAAAAATGGTTTAATTCAGGCCGTAGCGGCAAAAAGGCAAAAGCTTGTAGCTGATTCGATGAGTGAGCTGGACCGCCGCACCAATGAAATGCTCCTGAAAAACGCACAAAACATTTCGCAGCAAAGCACGGATATCGCAAGGCTTGCCGGCGGCCCGAGCATCAAAATTGAAACGATTGAAGAATCGTGGAACATCATCATCAAGGGCATGCAGGAAACAAAGGCGATTGAAGAAGAAAACAAACGGATGCGTATAGAGGGAACAAAGCGCTTAGAGCAGCTTCAAGATAATTTCAAGAAAATGAAACAACAATAATTTTAATGAGGTGATTGATGTGGCAATTAATTTACAAAAAGGTCAAAGAGTGGATTTAACAAAAGGGAATCCAGGATTAGCTAAAATCATGGTAGGTTTGGGATGGGATCCTGTGCAAAGCTCTGGCGGCGGCGGTCTGTTAGGCTCCTTATTTGGAGGCGGCGGCAGTTCTGCTAACGTGGACTGTGACGCATCAGTGATCATGCTTGGTGCCAATGACAAGTTGCAAAACAATAAAGATGTGATTTATTTTGGCAATTTAAAAAGCAATGACGGCAGCGTTCAGCATTCCGGCGACAACTTGACTGGAGCCGGCGATGGCGATGACGAGCAAATCATGATCGACTTAAGCAGAGTACCTTCTCATATTCAAAAGCTGGTTTTCGTAGTAAATATTTACGACTGTGTAAAAAGAAAACAGCATTTTGGCATGATCCGCAATGCTTTTATCAGAGTTGTAAATCCAACCAACAACCAAGAGTTAATCAAATATAATTTATCTGATAATTATAGCGGTCTGACATGTCTTGTTACCGGCGAAATTTATCGCAACAACAATGAGTGGAAGTTTGCTGCAATCGGCAGCGGCACAAATGCAGCCAGCCTAAGCGAAGTAGTTCGTTCATATTCATAATGAGGTGATACTTTTGGGCATCAACTTATCTAAAGGGCAAAGAATTGATTTAACGAAAACGAATCCAGGGTTAACGAAGGTCATTATCGGTCTTGGCTGGGATACGAACCGTTATCATGGCGGCCATGATTTTGATCTAGATGCTTCGGCGTTTTTAACAGATGCAAACAGCAGGGTGACACAGGATTTAGATTTTATTTTTTACAATAACTTAGTTCATACTTCCGGTTCTGTTGAACATACCGGCGATAACCGCACCGGTGAAGGTGATGGCGACGACGAGCAAATCAAGATTGACTTTAGCAAGGTCCCAACGCATGTAAGCCGGATTGCGATTACGGTCACAATCCATGATGCCGAGGCAAGAAACCAGAACTTCGGGCAGGTCAGCAATGCCTTTGCCCGCGTAGTAGATGAAGAAACGAATCGCGAGATCCTGCGTTTCGACCTTGGCGAGGACTTCTCAGTAGAAACGGCTGTCGTCATTTGCGAGCTTTACCGCCATAATGGCGAATGGAAATTCAACGCAGTCGGCAGCGGCTTCTCTGGTGGACTAGCTGCACTATGCCGCAACTTTGGGTTAGAGGTTTAATTTTATTGATATGGAAAGCTGCCGTAATGGTGGCTTTTTCTTTTTTGTAGATGATGAATGGCCGTTCATTGCCCGAGGGAGCTATTTTTTGGTGGCTACGGTAAATGAAAAGATCTTTCATTGCCCGAGGGAGCTAAATTTTTGCTGTTATGGTAAATGAAATGGACATTCATTGCCCCAGTGAGATAAATTTTTGCTGTTGCGGTAAATGAAATGGACTCTCATTTCCCAAGCGTGCTAAATTTTTGCTGTTCCGGTAAATGAACTATCCTCATAAAAACTTATAATAGCAATAATCTCCAATTTTACCTATGAAATTCCGAATCTAGCAAACTATTTACCATGTTATAATTCTACTAATAACAATAATAGACAAATAGGGGGAATTTGCATGCGTAAATGGGTAATTGTAATCATGCTGATGTGCTTATTCCTATCAATAAATACCACATCCCAGGCGGCAATTGACGGTGTTAGACTTGTGGATTATCCGAGAAATTCTATCCTCTATCAATCTCTTACTTCAAATAATTCACTAGACCAATTAAATCAAATCATTGTTCTTCAAAAAAGTCTTTTGATCAAAAAGAAGCAGCTGCAATAATTTCTAGAATCAGCTCCCTCCCAACCACTATTTTAGAAAAAATCAATAACAAAGGCATTAATCTGAAGCTTTTCACAGGGAAACTAACCGACAACCCTACAGCTAGCAATTTGGCGGGGCAAACACCACGAGGCTATCAAACCAACGTTACATGGGATGACGTCCCTGGAATCGGTGGCTCCAAAGTTGTCCTTGTAAAAATCGGCTCCAGTGAAAAAGGGAAAGGACACGGCTCTGTCAACCTCGAACTGCATGAAATGGCTCATTCCATTGACCGGTATGTTTACAATGAAATAAGCGGAACCACCCAATTTCATGATATTTGGGAAAAGGAACACAATCTGATTTTTCCTGGAAACAGCTATTTCCTATACCTGGAAGAATATTTTGCCGAATGCTTTGCGATGTACTATTTAAATAAAGAGACGAAAGAGCTACTGCGTATCAAAGCTCCGGAAACGTATCATTTTATTAAAAGTTTAAACTAGTTATCCTCAATGGAATGACAATTTACATTCGACAAGGGACTTAAAACAGGACAGGGAAATGAGGAGAATTATTAATGCTAAAAGCCTTTTAATAGCCACAACAAACTTATATGATTGGTGTCAGCTGAGATTGTAATTTTCAATGTTTTAAAATAAAATCATTGTAAAAGATTTTGATTTATAGTGAAATCCTTTTGAAATTTGNNGTATATTGTAAATATTGTAAACGAAATGTCTATTACAAAAGCAGCTGAAAAATTATTTATTTCTCCTTCTGGTATGAGCCAATCGATCACACAACTGGAAAATGAGCTGGGCATTAAAATCTTTAACCGATCTAAACAAGGAGTGACTCCTACCTTTGAAGGGAAAATGGTTATTTCCAAAGCAAGGACATTCCTAAACACCCTAAATGAACTAAACAGAGAAATTTATGAATATAAAAATAGCAATCAAACACATTTAAAAATCCTGACTGCGCCTACGTTTACTTTTTTACTTGAAGAGGCAATAGTAAAGTTCAATCTGAAAAATCCAGAGGTTACATTTGAACTAGAAGAGCAAAAACGAACAAATATTATCCAGAATTTCAATCAGGAAAATTATGATTTTGCACTAATCTCTGCATCTGATGATGAGTTGAAAAAGGAAAAGAATATTCGTTATGAACATATTCATAATGGGCATATATGTGCAGCTGTTGGCAAAAAATCACCATTTTATTCTAAAGATTATGTAACTCTTAGTGATTTAAAAGATTCAAAAATAGTCTTGTATAATACATCCGATTATAAAATGATATTAAAACATATAAAGTTCGATCCCAATCAAGTATTAGTAAAATCGAATAGCAGCAGCCTTCTCTTCGAGTTAATAAAAGGAAGCGAAGCCGTTTTATTATTGCATGATATTTCA
>NZ_JBALPP010000122.1:0-13225 GCF_036965425.1 Neobacillus drentensis
AATGAAAACGCTACCAAAATTACAGATAAATCAATAATTTCAGAAATGTTTAAATAAATAAAATAATATACTAGACGAAAGTAATAACTTGTACTAGAATACTATTTATAGATTAAGTAAATTGACTAAACAAAAACATTAATAAAATGATATGGTACCATTCCACGATTTGTTTTGTCAGAAAAATCAGATAAGGGGGAGTCATACATGATGAAAAAAAAATGGGCAAAGACGTTTATGGCCTCAGCATTATTGGCCGGTGTATTAGCAGGTTGTTCCGCTCCAAAGGAAAATGCAGCGGGGGGCAACACAATTAAAGTAGGTGTAAACTTAGAGCTTTCAGGCGGTGTTGCTTCTTACGGGGAGTCACTGAAAAAAGGAATAGATATTGCTGTTGATGAAATCAACAAAAAAGGCGGAGTAGATGGCAAAAAGATAGATCTTGTCAAGGTAGATAATAAGTCAGAAGCAGCCGAAGCAACAAACGGCGCAGTGAAACTAACAAGCCAGGACAAAGTAACTGCAATTATTGGTGCTGCAACAAGCGGTGATACAGTGGCGCAGGCGCAGATTGCGAACGATACAAAAACAGTTCTATTAACTCCATCTGGGACAAGCCCAAATGTAACGGTGACAGATAAAGGAAAATTAAACGAATACGTTTTCCGTACTTCTTTCATTGATCCATTCCAAGGAACAGTAGCTGCTAACTTTGCGGCGAAAGAATTAAAGGTTAAAAATGTAGCTATTTTTGCTGACAGTGCCAGTGACTATGCTAAAGGCCTAGCAGCATCTTTCAAAGAAACATTTGAAAAAGAAGGCGGCAAGGTTGTAGCGGAAGAAGCTTATGTTGCGAAGGACACAGACTTCCGTGCTACATTAACTCGTATCAAATCTAAGAATCCGGAATTCGTCTTTATTCCAGGATATTATGAAGAAGTGGGCTTAATCATTAAGCAGGCTCGTGAACTTGGTCTTAACGTTCCGTTAATGGGTGCAGATGGCTGGGATTCTCCAAAGCTAGTAGAATTAGCTGGTGCTGATGCATTAAATAACACATTCATCACAAACCACTATTCTTCTGAGGACCCAGATAAGAAGATTCAAGATTTCGTTTCTACCTTCAAAGAAAAGTACAATGGCGAAGCACCAAATGCGTTCAACGCTCTAGGCTATGATACTGTTTATCTATTAGCAGATGCCATCAAGCGTGCAGGCAGCACAGATACAGCTAAAATCAAAGATGCTTTAGCAGCAACAAAAGACCTATCTCTAGTTACCGGTGTTGTAACAATCGATAAAAATCATAACCCAGTAAAATCAGCAACAGTTTTAGAATATAAAGACGGTAAACAAGTATTTAACACAAAAGTTAATCCTTAAAGAAGCTTGAAAAGTGAAATGGAAGGGTTCGTCCTTCTGTTTCACTTTTTCTATTTCCCCATTTTTTCCACAATAATATTCTCACTCTATTTTAAATGTTTTTGATATTATTAGGTTTAAAGAAACCTCAAGGTGATTCCAATGAAAAATTTTCTAAACATTATAGCTTTAAAGATGGAAAAGCTGTCTTTTGGCAGCATTCGTACAAAAATGGTGTTGTTTTTCCTGATGGTAGCCTTAATTCCATTAGGGCTTTTTGGGTATTTATCCTATGAAAAATCCTCGGAAATCGTAAATAAACAATATAACGAGTATGAAAAATTTTCTGTCTCCCAGCTCGACAAACAAATCGAAAATACTTTTGAGCAAATGTATGTCATTTCAAAGGATATTAACCATTATTTATCAGATCCTACCCTGGTCATATTAAAAGAGGAAATTCCCCGTACGTATGCGGGATTTATTGAAAATAAGAATTTTGAAAGGTATTTAGAGGCACATAAGACGTTTAATACGAAAGGAATCTATTTAATCACCAATACAGGATACTATTATGGCAATGATCGTGTTGATATTCATAAGCTCGTTCAAAAGCCCTTCTGGAAAGAAGCGAATCGCCTAAAAGAGGGGGACATGTGGATCGGGTTTTATAATTCTGACCATTATTATACCGGAAGAAAAGATGAAAAGATTATGGGACTTGTTTTTCCGATAGAAAGTCAGTTTGGTGTATTAAAGGGGAGTAAGCTGTTAGTCGAAACAAACGCAGAGGAATTGTTTTCTTATATTAACTTTTTAGAAAATAAACTCCATGCCTCTATCACTCTTAAAAATGGAAAGCATCAGGTTGTATATCAAACAAATAACGCTCCAGAAAAATTAAAGTCCGATATTGTCTGGAATAATCATTTTGAAGCCTATGGCTGGGATATCGTTGTCCGGATACCGCAAAAATACTATTATCAATCTTCTAATGTCATCTACCAATATACATTATTGGCCATTTTATTTTCGATATTTTTAGTCTGTATTCTCGCGGTATTTCTTTCAGTCCCGCTGTCGAAAAGAATCAAACGCCTGAAGTTCTCGATGGAGAGAGTAAGTGAAGGGGATTTAAATACCCAGATTGCGGTTACATCAAAGGATGAATTAGGGGTCTTGGCTCAAAGCTTCAATGCCATGGTCAATCAAATTAAAGGCTTAATCGAGCAAATGAGCGAGACAGAGCGGCTAAAAAGACAGGCGGAGCTGCGGGCTTTTCATTATCAAATTAATCCGCACTTATTATTTAACACCTTAAACTCGATTCAGTGGAAGGCTAGGCTGTCAGGAACAAAAGAGGTTCAAGAAATGATCTATCATTTGACAGAGGTACTCCATGAGAATTTAAATTTTTCGGACGAGTTAATTCCTTTGAAAAAAGAACTTGAGACGATAAAGCATTATTTGAAAGTTCAAGAGGTTCGTTATGGACCTACCTTTGAATATATCGAAAAAATCGATTCTGAATGCTTGGACTATTTGATCCCGAGAATGACCCTTCAGCCGTTATTCGAAAATATCTTTTTCCATGCTTTTGAAGACGGGCAGGGAAGAATCGAGCTTATAGTATCTGAACAACCTGACTATTTAGAACTAACCTTAACGGATAATGGAAAGGGCATGAACGAAGAAACGGCAACGAAACTGTTGGCCCCGGCACATCCAGATGATAAAGGAAGAGGAATTGGCGTTTATAATGTCGATCAGCGTGTAAGGCTCCATTTTGGATCAGAGTATGGCTTATCCATTGAATCTGAAGTCGGAAAAAGAACAATTTTTAGGATTATGTGGCCGAAAAGGAGGCAGTTGTGATGATCAAAGTATTACTTGCAGATGATGAGTTGATTGTAAGAAAGGGATTAATCGCCACAGTCGATTGGGCAAAATTTAATATGGAGGTTATTGCCGATGCTCCAAATGGGCAAAAGGCATGGGAGCTTTTTCAGGAGCATTCCCCTGAAGTGGTCATAACAGATATTGTCATGCCTGAAATGACTGGAATTGAACTCGCGAGAAAAATAAAACAGAATTCCCCTGCTGTAAAAATATTATTGTTAAGCTGTCACCGTGACTTTACTTATGCACAAGAGGGGATGAATATTGGCGCTTCCGGGTATATTTTGAAAACAGCCTTCCAAGACCAGCAGTTTGAGGAATATCTCGAACGCTTTGAAAATGAATTAACAAGTTCCGGGAAAACTCAATCTTCCACATCATTAGAAAAGGATTTTTATGAATGGCTATGTGGTTTTGAAAACTCCTTTCTCGCACAATTAGACGAGAAATTTCATGAGGATTGGAAATGGATGAAGGAACCCTTTTCCATTTTTCTCGTAAATGGACTAAATTTTCATAAAAAATGGCCTGTTGGGGAAAAAAAATTGGCAAAGATTCATTGTGGGCAAGACCAAGCCTTTATCTTTATCCCGGAAACTGCCAAAGAGGTGTTTGAACATCAGCTGGTTGAAGCCAGAAGTAAAGATGCCTCCATCCGCTGGAACGTAAATGGACCTAATCAAGGGATAACGGAATGGATGAACGGCGTTTCAGCTCTATACCGCCAGTTAAAGTTTGAAAAGCAATTTAAGATTTCGATGAAGGACTGGCCGCAGCCAATCCAAAAAGCGGTGCAAATCATCATCGAGCATTTGCATGAATCCCTTGCCTCTACTTTTATCGCAAATGAAGTTGGATTAAGCCGGAGTCACTTTAGTACGATGTTTAAAAAAACAGTTGGGGAAAGCTTTATTTCCTTTACTGAAAAACTAAAAATCCAGGCGGCTTGCGACCTGCTTGAAAATACGTCTTTGACCCTGCAGGAAATCGGGGAGAAAATAGGCATTCAGGACGGAAAATATTTAAGCAAATGGTTTAAGAAATGTATCGGTGTTACCCCATCGGATTACCGGCAAAACAAAAAGACGAATGGAAGCTAACAAATTTCCCTCTATTTTGGGAAAATTCAAACAATATTACCAAAAGAATAAGATGAAATTAAGTTCAAGACCGCTTTCATTCACGTTACAATGAAAGCGGTTTCTATTATGTTTACAGAAAAAAGGGGGATTTTAGATGAGAAAATGGCTCACGACATTACTGGTATTGATTTTGGTCATTGCTCTAGCCGCTTGTTCAGACAATGAATCAAGCAGCGGATCTGATCAAACAGCAAAGGATAGCAAAGGAAAAACCACCCTTCGTTTTGCAACCTGGGATTCAGGTGAAGCCTTGAAAATTCAAGAAGAAATTGCGAAGAAATTTGAAGAAAAAAATTCGAATGTAAAAGTGCAGGTTGAAGCGTACGGCGATGGGTTTGATCAAAAGCTGGCCGCATCCTTTGGAGCGAAAAATCCTCCTGATGTCATGTATATGTGGAATTTCCCGGCCTATTTTCAATCGCTTGAGCCACTCGATAACTTTGTCAAAAGCGATCCAGAAATGGACATGGACGACTTTTACCAGGGCCTCTTCAACTATTCAAGCATGTACGGAAAAGTGTACGGCATGCCAGCGGGATTTACGACAAGGGTAGTCTACTACAACAAGGATTTATTTGATGCAGCCGGTGTTCCTTATCCGAAGGATGGCTGGACCTGGGATGACTTTAAAGCAGCAGCTAAGAAATTATCCGATCCAGCGAAGAAGCAATATGGATTTGGGGTAAGACCAGAGCCGGATACCTATGATCTTCAAGGATTTGTATGGAGCAATGGCTCGAGCTTTATCAGTGAAGATGGAAAGAAAATCAACGGCTACATGAATAGCCCGGAAACGATTGAATCCATCAAAATATTCGGAGATATGGTGAAGGATAAAAGTGCTGTCCTTGTAGGCGGCAAAAACCAACAAAGCGGCGACGATATCTTTAAAGCAGGGAAGCTTGCGATGTGGGAAAGCGGAATTTGGCCATTGGAGGGCTTTAAAGAAGCAAAGGTTAATTTTGGAACAGTGGAAATGCCAGCTTTTAAAGGGAAACCAGTCAAAGGGGTCATTGCTTCTTCAGCAGTTTCCGTTGCAAAGGATTCTAAAAACAAAAAGTTAGCATGGGAATTTGTTAAATTTTATTCCTCCGCTGAAGCGATCAAAATGAGAACAGCAGACTTACCAGTACGCATCAGTGTCGTAAAAGAAATGAAAACGGAACAAGACCCATTAATCAGTCCATTCTACAAAATGCTGGAGAGATCCAATGACACACCGGCATTCCTGTTAAACAAAAACTGGGATGAAATCAACCGAAATCTATCAGCTGCCATAAATGCCGTCATGCTTGGCCAGGACGCCGATAAATTAATGGACAAAGCAGTGAAGGACTCAGAGAAATACGTTGGACAGTAAAAAATAAAAAGAGGTGTTTTTGTTGAAACCCGTTTATGCCGCAGCTGCACCTGTCGAAACCATCAAAAAAACAAAAAAACGGTGGGACATCATTGTCCCCCTCCTTTTTATCGCACCATGGATCATCGGATTTTTAGCTTTCACACTCGGACCATTGCTTTACTCACTATTTATTAGTTTCTTTGATTGGCCGATCGTTGGCGAGGCAAAGTTTATTGGTCTAGATAACTATAAGACTATGTTTACCGAAGACCCGTTATTTTGGGAGTCACTAGGGGTAACAGTAAAGTTTGCTGCCCTTTTTGTCCCGCTTAATATCATTACCGCGCTTTTCTTGGCCATTTTATTAAACCAAAAGGTAAAAGGATATTCGTTCTTCCGTACCTTCTTCTATTTGCCGTCAGTGATCTCAGGTGTCGCTCTCGCGATGATCTGGGCATGGGTCTATAACGGAGAATATGGGATTCTCAATTATTTCTTGTCCCTTATTGGGGTAAAGGGTCCCGATTGGCTCAATGACCCGAACTGGGCTTTAATCGCAATGGTTATTGCCAGCCTGTGGGGCCAGGGCACGATGATGCTCATCTTTTTAGCAGGACTAAAGGCGATTCCCGGCGAGCTATACGAAGCGGCTTCGATTGATGGAGCGAATAAAATTCAGCAATTTTTCAAAATAACGATTCCGATGCTTACGCCGACGATTTTGTTCAATTTAATAACAACGATCATCAGCGCCTTTCAGCAATTAACGCTGGCACTTGTATTAACGGGAGGAGGCCCGCTTAAATCTACCTACTTCTATGCGATGTATGTATATGAGAATGCGTTTAAGTATTTTAAAATGGGCTATTCCTCTGCTAATGCTTGGTTTATGTTTGTCATTGTCTTAGTGTTAACGCTTATTGTATTTAAGTCATCATCTGCTTGGGTGTATTACGAAGGAGAAGTCAAAAATAAATAGTCGGCATGACCCAAGACTAGGCAGGAGCGTCTCGCATGAAAACTAAAAGAAGAATTGAAAAATCAACCATTTATATCCTATTAATCTTTTTTTCACTCTTGTTTTTAGCACCGTTTTTCTGGATGCTGAGCACTTCAGTGAAATCGCCGGAGGAACTTTACCTATTCCCGCCAAAATGGATTCCATCCACGTTTGAATGGAGCAATTTTAAAGAGGCATGGATGTCACAGCCGTTTAATCAATTTTTTATGAATACCGTGATCGTGACAGGAATGTCGACGATTGGACAGCTTCTTTCATCTTCATTAGTAGCCTATGGATTTGCCAGATTCAAGTTCAAGGGAAGGGATTTTTTATTTATCGTCCTCCTTTCATCGATGATGATTCCATGGGAGGTAACGATGATTCCGCAGTATATGGAATTTAATTATCTTGGCTGGATCAATACCTTAAAGCCGTTGTTTGTTCCATCCTGGTTCGGGGCCCCGTTCTATATTTTCTTAATGCGCCAATTCATCATGTCGATTCCAAAGGAACTGGATGAGGCAGCGAGAATGGACGGAGCGAATCCGTTTCAGATCTACTATAAAATCTATCTGCCCTTAATGAAGCCTTCTTTGATTTTGGTGGCGGTCTTTAATATTTTAACCTGCTGGAATGATTATCTCGGTCCGCTTGTTTTCTTAAATGATCAAAGTAAGTATACGCTAACGCTTGGACTCGCTCAATTTAAGGGGATGTTTGGCGTCGATATGGAGGGCATCATGGCGGTCACATTCTTAATCAGTATTCCGCCGCTCATCTTATTCTTCTTTGCCCAGCGCTATATTGTCGAAGATAACTCAAGGTCTGGTGTAAAGGGGTAAGAAAGGAGACAGAACATGTTTGATATTTCAAAGGTTCCGTTCAGCCGTTACGGTTCGTATATCGTGATTTCCCCGCTGCACGGAAAGGATGGAACCCATCTTTATTTGCGTAATATCCGAAATGGAGATAACGATTTGGGGGGAATTTTTCGCCTCGAGCTTCTATTGGAAGGTCAGGTTGTCCCTTATCAATCCCAAATGTCCCCACACGCTTTAAGGCTGGAGGCAGATGGGGGATTTGTAGAAATCATCATTTCTGAAGCAAGGGTGCTACAGGTTAGAGGTTTAGGGGCAGGACTCCGCTTAACCGGGATGACTGGAGCCTACGATTATGCAGTTCCAGCTCATCAGGGCTGCTGGGAGGTTAACCATTCCAGTCAGGAAATCCGCTATATGTTAACGCCGATCAAGGGTCCTCTTCAGGTGGATGCTCCCTTTCAAGAACAGCGCTGTTTAGAAATTACCGCTGACTTTTTACCAGATCCCGAATCGCAGGAAATGGAGGGCGCGATTGAGGAATTCTTCACGGTATACACCGAACGTTCCTACTTATCTTTTTCAGAGGGACAAAAATTGGTCCAGAAGGAATATCAGACCTGGATTGAAACCGTTCTGGAATGTGATTCCAGGTGGAGAAATGGGAGAGAGCTAGCTTCCTATATTACTTGGTCCTGTGTGGTTCAGCCGGAGGGATTGCTAAACAGACCTGCTATGTATATGTCGAAAAATTGGATGACGAATATTTGGAGCTGGGACCATTGCTTTAATGCGCTGGCACTTGCTAAGAATTCACCGGAATTAGCATGGGACCAATTCATGATATTTTTCGACCACCAGGATGAATCAGGAATGCTGCCTGATTTTCTGAATAACCGCTTTGCCCTATGGAATTTTACAAAACCGCCGATCCATGGTTGGACATTAAAGCAGCTAATGAAAAATCGTGCGTTCGTAACAAAGGAAAAACTTCAAGAGGTATATGAACCACTAGTTAAGTGGACGGAATGGTGGTTCAAGTATAGGGATGATGATGGGGAAGGGCTCCCGCACTATCATCACGGCAATGACAGCGGCTGGGATAACAGCACGATTTTTCATAAAGGAACACCGGTGAAAAGCCCGGATTTATCAGCATTCTTACTTATACAAATGGAAGTGCTGGCAGAGATTGCTGAAGAGTTAGGAAAAAAAGAGGAAGCAGAAAAATGGGCCAGTGATTCTATGCACTTGCTAGGCCGTATGATAGGTATGTTTTGGCAGGATGACCGGTTTATCGCCGTTAGGTCTGGAAACCACTCTGAAATTCAATCCGACAGCCTAGTTCTCTATGTTCCTATAATTCTTGGTAAAAGATTACCAGAATCGTTTAGAAAAAGTTTAACTGACGGATTGGTTTCAAATGGCTTTTTAACCGATTTTGGTTTGGCTACCGAAAAGCCTAGCAGTCCATTTTTTCGGGAGGATGGGTACTGGAGAGGACCGATTTGGGCTCCAACCACTTTGCTGATTTACAAAGGTTTAATAGATTCAGGTGAAACGGAATTGGCTCGAGAAATTGCTGAAAAGTTTTGCACTATGGCTAATAGGTCAGGAATGGCTGAAAATTTCCATGCCATTACAGGCGAAGGCTTACGGGACCCGGCTTTCACATGGACATCCAGTGTCTTTCTACTATTGGCTCATTCACTAATGGATTAAACAGGAGGTATTACGATGGTAACAAAAGATTATTTCGGCTTAAAGGATAAAGTATGTGTTGTTACAGGAGGAGCATCAGGGATTGGATTGGCAACGGCCACTCTGTTAGCAGAAGTCGGCGCAAAGGTAGTGATGTTAGATATTAATGAAGAAAATGGTCAAAGGGCAGCGGCTGACCTGCAATCAAAAGATTATAAGGCTGCGTTTTTCCGCTGTGATGTAACCAAGGCATCGGATTGTATTGCCGTAAAAGACTATCTTGAAAAAGAACACGGTTCGGTTGACGTTCTTTTTAACAATGCCGGTGTTATTAGAAGAAAAACGGTTGTGGATTTGGAAGAGGCTGACTGGGATTTAGTGATTGATGTTTCTTTAAAAGGAATCTATTTACTTTCCAAATACCTCATTCCACTAATGGCAGAGAGCGGAGGCGGCAGCATTATCAATACAGGCTCTGGCTGGGGAATCAAGGGCGGCGATCAAGCAGCAGCCTACTGTGCGGCCAAAGCAGGGGTTGTCAATTTAACAAAAGCAATGGCGATCGACCATGGCCCTCAAAATATCCGCGTGAATTGTATTTGTCCAGGGGATACCGATACCCCGTTATTAAGAGATGAAGCGAAGCAATTAAACCTAAAAGAGGATGCTTTCCTAGTTTCATCGGCAAAAGGCCGGCCATTGGAAAGACTAGGCACCCCAAGGGATATTGCCAAAGGCGTTTTATTCCTTGCGAGTGACCTGTCAGCATGGGTAACAGGGACAGATTTAATTGTGGACGGCGGCGGGTTAGCTTAATTTTTCTAAAAATTCAAAAATAAATCCACTACAGGAGGTAATGGTCATGGCACAAAAGGTGCACCCTTATATACCGAATATGGTACCAGAAGTACAAGCCGAGATGCTAAAGGTCATCGGAGCCGAATCGATTATGGAGTTATATTCTTGTATTCCTGAGGAGCTTCAACTGAAGGAAGCGCTCGACCTTCCGCCGGCTTTAACGGAATACGAGCTCAGACGGCATATTGAAGGAATTCTGGGTAAAAACACCAGTACAAAAGAATATATCAATTTCCTCGGAGCCGGCTGCTGGCAGCACTTTATTCCGGCGGTTTGTGATGAAATTAATCAGCGCTCCGAATTTTTAACCGCCTATGCAGGCGAGCCTTATGAGGATCATGGAAGATTTCAGGCACTTTTTGAGTATCAAAGCTTAGTAGCCGAATTAGTTGATATGGATGTGGTCAATGTTCCAACTTTTGACTGGGGTCAGGCAGCGGCAACGGCTATTAGAATGGCTGCCCGTATTACCGGAAGGAAGAAGGTTTTATTAGCGAGAACGGTTGCACCGGAACGGAGCAAAATTATCATTAACTACGGCACACCGCAATTAGAATTCGAATTTGTACAATTTAATACGACATCCGGTGCGATGGATTTAGGAGAGCTACAGTCAAAATTAACCGGAGATGTGGCCGCCGTCTATTTTGAAAATCCATCCTACCTTGGTTTTATTGAAGCGCAGGGCTTGGAAATTTCTAAACTGCTTAAGGCAAATGGGAGCTTAATGGTGGTTGGGGTTGACCCAATTTCACTTGGAGTTCTTGCACCGCCAAGTCATTATGGAGCTGATATTGTCTGCGGCGACTTGCAGCCGCTTGGCATGCACATGAATTACAGCGGCGGTCAGGCAGGTTTCATTGCAACCCGTAATGAGGAGAAGTTTGTACATGAATATCCATCCCGATTGTTTGGGATCGTCCCTACTGTGACGGAAGGAGAATATGGCTTTGGCGATGTAGCTTATGAGCGGACCTCATTCGCCCAAAGAGAGAAAGGCAAAGAATCGGTCGGAACTCAGACGGCCTTATGGGGAATTACGGCCGGGGTCTATTTAGCACTGCTGGGTCCAGATGGCATGCAGGAAGTGGGTCAAACCATTATGCAAAATAGCCAATATGCGGTACAGCAATTAAATCAAATCGGAGGTATAACGGGCTCCCGTTTAGACTCACCATTTTTTAAAGAATTTATTGTTGATTTTAATCAAACCGGCTGCACGGTAGAACAAATTAATCAAAGGTTGCTAGAAAAGCAGGTTTTTGGCGGCAAAGATCTTTCACAAGAGTTTCCAGAGTTTGGCCAGTCGGCATTGTTTTGTGTAACAGAGGTTCACACGAAAGAGGATATCGACCATCTCATTCAATCCATTCAAGAGATTTTAACGAAATAGAGAGGAGTTTTTTCATATGCAAAGGATTCAACGTACGAGCAAGACCCGCGACTTTCATCAGGCAAAATGGAATGAACCGATTATTTTCGAACTTCATCAGCCTGGGGAAAAGGGAGTAGAGCTGCCGCCTGTCAATGAACATATTGCCTTGGCAGTAGGTAATGGGACATCGGCGATTCCGGCGTCAATGCAGCGGAAAAACAAGCCGAATCTTCCGGAAATTGGCCAGGCCCGTGTATTAAGACATTACTTAAGACTTTCACAGGAAACGCTTGGTTCCGACTTTAACGTAGAAATCGGGCAAGGGACTTGTACGATGAAGTACATTCCGAAAATCAATGAATTGCTGATTCGTGATCCGAAAATGATGGAGCTGCATCCTCTGCAGCCTGAAGTTACCGTTCAGGGAATGCTGGAGATTTTCCATAAGCTCGATCTATGCATGAGGGAAATTTCCGGAATGGACTATTTCTCCTTCCAGCCGAGCAGTGGCACGCAGGCGCTATTTGCCATGGCATCGATCGTTAGAAAATATAATGAACAAAAGGGCGAGGGCGAAAAGCGGGATGAAATCATTACAACGATTTTCTCCCACCCATCTCAAGCAGCAACAGCAGCGGTAAAGGGCTATAAGATTATTACTCTGCATCCAGACGAAAACGGCTTTCCTGATATTGAAAAATTAAAAGCGGCAGTATCCGAGCGGACAGCGGGATTTGTTGTAGCCAATCCAGAAGATACAGGCATTTTCAATTCGAATATAAAAGAGTTTACCGACATTGTTCACCAAGCTGGCGGTCTTTGTTTTTACGATCAGGCGAATGCCAACGGTCTCTTAGGAATCACCCGTGCAAAAGAGGCAGGCTTTGATATGTGCTTCTTTAATCTGCACAAAACCTTTGCAGCCCCGCATATGTGCGGCGGGCCGGCAACCGGTGCCCTTGGAGTAACAGCAGAATTGAAAGAATTCTTGCCAGCACCGATTGTGGAATTTGCCAATGGAAAATACACTCTGAAGAACGATTTAGAGCATTCGATTGGAAAAGTGCGCTCCTTCCACGGTGTCGCCCAAACGGTGCTGCGCGCATATGCCTGGATTCGTGCTCTCGGTGCTGACGGTCTGAAGGAAGTGGCGAAAATAGCCGTATTAAACAATAACTATATGTATCACAAGGTGTTGGCGATTCGCGGCGCAGGTGCACCATATGTCAAAGGACACCGCCTTGAGCAGGTGCGCTACAGCTGGGAGCAGCTGACAAAGGAAACAGGAGTAACTACTGAGGATGTTACGTTAAGGATGACGGATTTTGGCCTCCATTATTGGACCAGCCATCATCCGTATATCGTCAAGCAGCCATTCACCCTTGAGCCGACGGAGTCGTATTCCAAAGAAGATTTAGATGAATATATCCATGCGCTCGAACAAATTTCTAAAGAAGCTTATGACAATCCAGCAATCGTCAAAACGGCCCCGCACAATAGTACCATTCACAAAATCGACGAGCAGGATTACTTGGAGCATCCTGAGAAATGGTGTATCACCTGGCGCACGTATTTAAAAAATACGGAAGCCTGTGAATCGGTTAAATAAAACGACATTATTTTTAGAAAATGGCTGTGTTATGGGCAGTTGTTGATTTTTAACACGGTTGATTGGAGTGGAAGGCGCGAAGACTCCTGCGGGAGTACGGGACAGGGGAGACCCCG
>NZ_JBALPP010000122.1:13291-46829 GCF_036965425.1 Neobacillus drentensis
GAGCGCAAATCAACAACTAAGTTTAATAGAGCCTAAAAAATAGGGGGCTATAAAATGAAAAAGTACATGTCGATGATGCTTGTCTTGCTGTTGTTATTGTTATCCGCCTGCTCCAATAAAACAGCAGGGAATGAAGGAAAATCAGGGGATTCCAAAAATCCAGCTGGAACTATTACAGTATGGGGATGGGACGTTGCGGCAGCCACGATGAAAGCAGCGGTAAAGGACTTTCAGAAAAAATATCCGGACGTAAAAGTGAAGGTAGAGGATTTTAATAGCTCTGACCTTTATGACAAGTTAACGGTTGGTCTGGCGGCACGAGGGTCCGGACTTCCAGATGTGGTGTTGATGGAGGATGAACGAATCCCAGGCTACCTGCACCAGTTTCCTGAAGGATTTTTAAAATTAAACAAGCTTGGGTATGACAAATACAAGGATTCATTCAATCCAGCAAAAGTAGCGGCGGTTCAGAATAAAGATGGAGATTTCATTGCGGCTCCATGGGATATTGGGCCGGCAGGTGTGTTTTACCGAGTAGACTACTTTGAAAAGGCCAATGTGGACCCTAATTCCATCCAAACTTGGGATGATTACATTGAAGCAGGTAAGAAAATTAAAGCCGCAACGGGTGCTCAGCTTCTTCCGATTGATATCCCGAATTATGACGGTGTTTTCCAAATGATGATGCAGCAGCAAGGGCTCTCGTATTTTGATAAGGACGGGAAAATTACCCTCGGGTCCAAGGAAGCCATCAGGGCAATGGGGGTCATCAAAAAGCTTCATGATGCTGGTCTAATCCTGAATAATAAAGGCTGGGATGGGATTGTGACCGCCACTGTAAATGGAAGTGTCGCCACTGTTCCTTATGGTGTTTGGTATGCGGGTTCGATTATGGACCAGGCTCCAGATTTAAAGGGGAAATGGGATGTCTTCTATTTACCAAGCTTTGAAAAGGGCGGTACGAGATATGCGAATGTCGGTGGTTCGTCCTTGTTGGTTCCTTCAACAAGCAAAAATCAATCAGCAGCCTATGCCTTCGTCGAATTTTTTACGACCGATCAAGCATCACAACTATTAGGTTTTGAAAAATATGGACTTTTCCCTTCCTTGAAGGAAACCTATAGTGCACCACAATTTACAGCTAATAACGAGTACTTTCATAATAGCCCGATTTTCAAAAAATTTGCCGATATTGTCGATCAAGTCCCAAAAATCAACGTAAATGAACACTTAGCAAAAGCAAGTGCCCTAACAAGTAATGCCCAAGCAGCCATTCTACTTGAAAATAAATCGGTAGAGTCTGGTTTAAAGGATGCACAAAAACAATTAGAAAATGAGGTCAAAAAATAATTCTAAGGAGAGCTGAGAGGCGGTGTTCCCACTCCTCTCAGCTCTCTCATTTTACCTAAGTTAGGGAGGTGGCTCGTTTGGATCAAACAGAAAAGGTGGTAAATACCACGGCAAACCTTCAAGTCAAAACGAGAAAAAATGTATTAACTCCAAAAAATGCTCCCTATTTCTTTATTGGGCCGGCATTTCTATTAATTTTGATTTTCACTGTCTATCCGGTTATCTCTTCGTTTGTTTTAAGCTTTCAAGAGGTTCGTGGTGTCCAGAAGTCATTTGTGGGATTAGCTAATTATTCTCGCTTATTTCATGATCCCATATTCTATAAATCTCTATTAAATACCTTTCAGATTTTGATCGTCCAAGTCCCAATCATGCTCTTTTTCTCATTATTAATCGCGGTGGGGCTCCATTCTTCGATGTTAAGAGGCAAGGCTTTTTTTCGAATCTCTTATTTCATGCCTGCAATTACAGCGCTAGCAGCCGCCTCGATTGTCTTCATGATTCTATTAGATGAGCATTTCGGGCTTGTTAACTATTTCTTATCATTCCTAGGATTGGATGCCATTTCTTGGTTAAATACTCCATTTTGGGCAAAGGTCTCAGTTATTCTCGTCATGACCTGGAGATGGACTGGATATAACATGGTGATTTTTTTAGCGGGCTTGCAAAATATCCCGGCTGATTTATATGAGGCAGCGAGTATTGATGGAGCAGGAAAAGTGAAGCAATTTTTCATGATTACGATTCCGCAATTGAAGCCGGTGTTTATTTTTACTGTTGTGATGTCCACCATCGGAACGCTGCAGCTATTTGATGAGCCGTTTATTTTGACCAATGGTGGTCCAAACGCCGCCACGATGACGATTACGCTCTATCTATATGAAACAGGCTTTAAGTTTTTCGATTTTGGTTATGCGTCCGCGATTGCCTATGTTCTCGTTATCATTACGGCCATCGTTTCCTGGATTCAAATGAAGCTGGTAGGTGATGAGGAATGATCACTACTAGAAAAATTGGGATCTATAGTTTATTGCTTGTAGGGGTCATCTTATCGATTGGACCTTTCTATTGGATGCTGGTCGGTTCGACTTTACCGTCAGGTGATATTTTTCATCTTCCGCCAAAGCTGCTCCCAGGGGATTACCTGGCGAAAAATTTTCAATCCCTGAATGAGTCATTAGGGATTGCGAAAATTTTCTGGAATTCCTTATTTATTGCCCTTGTTTATACATTCGTCAGTACGCTGATTAGCGCGATGGCTGGCTATGCTTTTGCCAAATTTCAATTTAAGGGGAAGAAGGTATTCTTTTTCATTATTCTATGTACGTTAATGATTCCATCCCAGGTAACGTTGATTCCATTGTTTGAAATGATGGTCTCCTTTAATTGGCTGAATACGTATCAAGCGATAATATTGCCGACGCTTGCTTCCCCCTTTGCGATTTATTTAATGAGGCAAAATATGAAGGCTGTGCCAGACTCAATTATTGAGGCCTCGAGAGTGGATGGGGCAGGGGAATTACGAATATTCTTTACAGTTATACTCCCAGTAACAAGACCAGCGCTCGCAGCTGTTTCTATTTTTCTGTTTATGTCCCAATGGAATAGCTTGCTTTGGCCGCTTATTACGATGAATTCAAAAGAAATGTTTACCCTGCCTGTCGCGTTATCGAGCTTAATTGGAATGGCGCGGATTGATTATGGGCAGCTCATGCTTGGAACCACTTTATCGACAATCCCGATTATGATCTTTTTCTTACTCTTGCAAAGGCATTTTATCTCCGGGATTTTAGGCGGATCGGTAAAAGAATAACTATCAAGGTGTGATACTTATGAAAAAAGTAAAAAGATGGGAAGACATTCAAACAGACGGGATTAACCGTTTGAGCGCCCGCGCTCATTATGTAAGTTATCCGACTCGCTCAGCAGCGGAAACGGGTGATGCAAGACAAAGCCACTATTATCAAAATCTAAATGGAACGTGGAAGTTTCTTTTCCTAGAAGCACCGGAATATGGGCCGGATGGCTTTTATCGAGATGATTTTGACCTCAAGGAATGGGATGATATTACAGTTCCTGGGAACTGGCAGCTGCAGGGGTACGGAAACATGCATTATTCGGATTTGTGGTATAACTTTCCGATCATCCCGCCACGTGTTCCTACTGAAAATCCGACAGGGATATATCGGCGCGAATTTATGTTGGACCGCAGCTTTTGCACAGAGCAATTGATCCTTCGCTTTAATGGCGTTGATTCTGCCTTCGAATTGTATGTCAACGGGGAATTCGCCGGCTACAGTAAAGGTGCACGGATTCAATCTGAATTTGATATTTCTGAATTATGCCGTGAAGGCGCGAACTCCTTGACTGTAAGGGTATTCCAGTGGTCAGATGGGACGTATTTAGAGGACCAGGATATGTGGTGGTTAAGTGGAATTTTCAGGGATGTTGAATTGTATTCTAGACCAATTCTCGGACTCTATGACTATACCGTAAAAACGGAGTTTGATCGTGAATGGGAGGATGCAGCCCTATCGGTGTCCGTTCGATTGACTGAACTGCGGGAGCAAACCATTGTTTATGAATTAATTGACCCGGAAGGAAATCAAGTTTTTATTGAGGAAAAAAGGGCGGATGAACCTTTAAGTAAAAATATTATTGCACCTTTAAAGTGGAGTGCGGAGCAGCCTGTTCTCTATTATCTTTATATGACAGTCAAGGCAGATGGAAAAATAATAGAAGTGATACACCAGTCTGTAGGATTCCGCTCGATTGTGATGGCCGGTGATACATTCCTCGTCAATGGGGTGGCGATCAAGCTAAAGGGTGTAAACCGTCATGACTATAATCCAAAGACCGGGCGTGTGGTGACGAAAGAGGAGATTGAGCGGGACATCCAGACGATGAAGAAGAACAATATTAACGCCATCCGTACAGCACACTACCCAAATGCTTCTTATCTTTATGACCTTTGCGATTTTTATGGCATGTATGTCATTGATGAAACGGATTTAGAATGCCACGGCTTTGAATTAACTAAAAAATATGATTGGATCAGTGATGACCCAGCTTGGGAAACGGCTTATGTTTCAAGGCTTGAGAGGATGATTCAACGTGATAAAAATCATCCGTGTATTATTATGTGGTCGCTTGGCAATGAATCCTCATTTGGCTGTAACTTCCGTACGATGGCCAAACGGGCAAAGGAAATGGATCCGACCCGGCTTGTCCATTATGAAGGAGATTTTGAGGCAGAAGTGACTGATGTATACAGCACGATGTATACGTGGCTCGAGCCTTTTAAGGAAAGGCTGACGATGGATCAGGTGATTGAAAAATCAACAAAACCGCATATTCTCTGTGAGTACGCCCATGCGATGGGAAATGGACCTGGCAATCTGAAAGAATATCAGGATTTATTTTATAAATATGATAAACTCCAGGGCGGATTTATTTGGGAATGGTTTGATCACGGAATTGAAACTGTGGCGGAGGATGGTTCGGTTTACTACAAGTATGGCGGAGATTTTGGCGATGATCCGACGAATGGCAACTTTTGTATTGATGGATTGATTATGCCTGATGGAACGCCATCACCTAGTTTATTTGAATATAAAAAGGTGATTGAGCCTGTTCAAACGGAATGTATCGATATAGAAAATGGTGTGTTTCGTCTCATTAATCGATATGATTTTCTCTCATTAGATCATTTGGAATTAACTTGTTCACTGTATGAGGATGATAGGTTATTAGAAAGCTTTCTAGTAGAGCTTCCGAGGCTGGCTGGGCGTGAAACAGCACAGATTCAGCTGACTGCGGGTAAGGATATGGAGAAAATCAGTGGTGCCCAGTATTATTTAGTATTTTCATATAAACTAAATCAGGTTACACCATGGGCAGCCAAGGGACACGAATTAGCAAATGCTTCCTTCGTGCTTCCAGGGAAAGCGAAAATACCTAAAGTGCATTTAGATGGAGAGCTTCAGATTATAAAGGAAGGCGCCTTTCTAAATGTCAGCGGTTCCGACTTTACGGTAACATTTGATTGTGTCAAAGGAACATTAAAAAAAGTGATCCGTAATGGTGTGGTAGAGATTGAAAAGGGACCGCAGTTTAATTTTTGGCGGGCGCCAATTGATAATGATATGTATCTTCTGGATGGGTACCGCCAGAAATATTTTATGCACTTAGGCCATGAAATCGTTGAGGATATCCGATATGAATGGAAAGACGGGGTATTTGAGTGGCATACGGATGCCCTTTACGGTACTACAAACAGCTCTTGGTATTATCAAATTCAATATCATTACAGTATTTATCCTGACGGCGATATTGTTTGCCGTATTAATGGGGCTGCCTCCGGTCTGAAGGAAAATGCTCCAGTCATGATCCCGCGTTTGGGTGTGCATATGCATCTAAATCGTGATTTTGTTGAAACACAATGGCGCGGGAGGGGCCCAGGTGAGAGTTATCCGGATTCAAAGGAGGCAAACCATTTAGGGGTTTTCAGTTCATCTGTCGATGGGTTGTTCACTAATTATGTAAAGCCGCAAGAAAACGGCAACCGTTCAGATTGTGACTGGGTAAGCTTTACGGATCAAGAAAAAAATGGGCTCATTTTTATCGCAGATGAAACGTTCAACTTTAGTGCTTCTTATTTTGAAATTGGTGACCTTGAGAAAGCAAAGCACACGATCGATTTAAAGCCTAGAGATTATCTTGTTTTGAACTTGGACTACAAACAAAATGGACTCGGCAGCAACTCCTGCGGCCAAAACCAACTAGAAAAATACCGCTGCAAATTCGAAGACTTCACCCTTGCATTCCGGATTTCCCACTTCAACAGTGAAAAAGGAACCGCAATAGAACTAGGGCGCGAATCTTGATAGGATTTAAATGGTGTACACCACCTGTGGACATTTGTCCACGAGTGGTGCCTGACACCATTACTCACTTTTCAGGCATATTTTTGTTGGTTATGTTCGTTGAGTGTTTTGGTGTAGTGGATGGTTAGGTTTTCGAATATTTGATTCCAACTTTGTTTTAGGGCGTAGTTTCTTCCTTCAATCCCCATTTGTTTCCTTAGTTCGTTATTTATTAATAGATGGATTATGGATTTTTTGAATTCCTCCACATTTCCCGCGGGGCATAGATGGCCAGTAACCCCAGTTTGAATAATGTTCTTCACACCCCCAGCATTCGCCCCGATTACGGGGGTTCCACTTGCGAGCGCTTCAAGAACAACATTTCCGAAGGTTTCCGTAGGAGATGGAAATACAAATAAATCGGAAGCTGAGTAGACTTCAGCTAAACGACTTCCGCTTAGGTATCCCGTAAACGTCATGTTGGTGGATGTTTGACGAGCCTCCATCTCCTCGCGTAACGGACCATCCCCGACAATCAGCCAATGTATTTTTTCATTGAAGTCAGCAGGCATTGAATTTGCAATAGCAAGAAGTGTTTCGATATCTTTCTCAGGGGCCAATCTTCCAACAAAAGTCAGCAGGTATTTTTGATCTAGGCCGTAACGCTTATAAACCGCAGTTTTATTATAATGAGGATGGAAAAGCTGGCAATCCACGCCGCGGGGCCATATTTCTAAGTTTGAAAATCCATGGTGCTTGAGCAGCCTTAATGTTTCACTAGAGGGAACGAAAAGCTTTTCACATGATCGATGAAACCAATGCAGATATTTCCAGACGATAGTGGTAAGAAATTGAAGGTCATAGTATTTCAAATAATCATCGAAATTGGTGTGATAGGAACCAACGAGGGGGATATTTAATTTTTTGGCATAATAGATGCCGCAGAGCCCGGCACTAAACGGAGTAGCCACATGAATTAAATCTGGCGAAAAACGTTGTAATTCTGATTTGAGGGAAAATGGATTTGGCAAAGCGAAACGGCATTCAGGATAAAGGAAAAAGGAGAGGCTTCTTAAGTGATGTATATTGTTAGAGACCAACTCCCTGCCGTTTGAATCAGGTGCAAAGATTTTAAAAGTAATCCCCTTCGTTTCAAAATAATCCGTCAGCCGCTTAAGCGTCCTGGCAACCCCGTTGACATCGGGATAAAAGGTATCAGTGAAAATAGCAATCTTCATAAAATCCCTCCTCACCGAATCTTTCAGAACCATAATAAACAGAAGCATAAAATTCCCGTGCCGATTCCAAGAATCCCGCCTGCAAGAACATCAGAAGGATAGTGGAGACCTAAATAAATTCTTGAAATTCCAACACACAGTCCTAGAGGGATGAGGAAAAAAGAAAGCTGCGGCAGGAATAATATATAAGGGGTCACAACGGAAAAGAACGCCGTTGTATGTCCCGAAGGGAAAGAATGATCCTGTAATGGATTGGCTGGGAACTTTGTTTTTTCTATTATCAAATAGGGTCTTTTTCTTGGCAGCAGCCGCTTAGCAAGCTGTACAGGAATATGGCTGGCCGATAAAGCGAGAGCGCTGGCAATGGCAATCAATCTAGTTTCCCCTCGTGAGATGAAAAGGAGAACGAAGGCTGCAGCGATGGTAATGTCAGCTCCGCCAAAATGTGTAACTACACGGAAAAATAGATTTAACAGCTTTTTATCAAAATGTCGATTCACCGTTTGAAACACACGGCAGTCGAAGCCATAAAACACATTGATCCATCTCATCATCGCCAATTCCCCTTATAAATTAATAATACGTAACTCATCTTTTGGTCTATCTCTATAAACATCAGGTCTTCCAATCGAAAGATACGTTATCGGATACTTTTGTATTTCCTCAAGTGAGTAGCAATTTCTCCCATCAATAACAATAGGTTCTTTCATATAAGTTTGAAACATATTCAGCCGTACATGCTTTATTTGTTCCCACTCAGTCAGAATCATAGCTATGTCGGCTTCATAAAGAGCGTAGTGGATATTGTATGCATATTCGACGCTATCCCCTAAAACCTTTTTAGCATTCGGGATTGCAATCGGGTCATATGCTCTAACATTAGCGCCCTCCTCAAGGAGTTCTTTAATAATTTTCAACGAAGCAGCCTCCCGAACATCATCAGTATCAGGTTTAAAGGCTAAACCTAGCACGGCTACTTTTTTATTTTTTAGCGAGCCAAGGATTTCCTTCGCTTTTAAAATTGGAAGGGTTTGTTGACGGTTATTTACTTTTATGACAGCCTCGAGCAATTCGAATTGATGCTTAGCATTTCCCGCGAGCTGCACAAGCGCTCTCGTATCTTTTGGAAAACAAGAGCCCCCATACCCAATGCCGGCCTTAAGAAAATCATGGCCGATCCGTTTATCTTGACCAATTCCAAATGCCACTTCCTCGATATTGGCTCCAACTTTTTCACATAGATTAGCAATTTCATTGATAAAGCTTATTTTTGCAGCTAAAAAGGCATTAGAGGCGTACTTAATCATTTCTGCACTTCGAATATCCGTTTTCATTATGGGAATCTTCAATGGCAGATAAATTTGCTCCATAATCGATGCAGCATCAGGATCATCAGCACCAATCACAATCCGGTCTCCTTGAAAAAAATCAAGGACAGCAGATCCCTCGCGGAGAAACTCAGGACTTGCGACCACCTCGGCTTTAATAGCAGAAGACTTGCGGCTGTGAATAATTTGTTTAATTAACTCATTCGTTCCAACCGGGACTGTGCTTTTTGTACATACAATTACATCCTTATCGATATAATGAGCAATCGTATGGGAAACCACATGAATGTATTTTAAATCTACTGAACCATCCTGCTGTTCAGGAGTGCCGACCGCAATGAAAATGATATCAGCTCCTGAATAGGCCTGCTCGGGGTTCATGGTAAATTGCAGATGTCCGTTAAGCAGATTTTTTTCAATGAGTGAATCCAGTCCAGGCTCATATATCGGAGAACGGCCGTTTTGAAGCATGTCAATTTTGTCTTTTTCAATGTCTATGCATGTTACGTTATGTCCTATATCTGCTAAACCTGCACTTGTGACAAGTCCTACATATCCTGCTCCAGCAACGGTAATCTTCATCCAATCCCTCCAATGAGTTTGATAATTCCATTTTATTAGTTAATGATTGATTTTTTCTTAACCTAGTGTTAAAAGAGTGTAAAGTCTATGTATAGAAGGACGGATCAAATTGTTTTGTTCGATTTTTATGAAGAAATGATAAAGAAAACTAGGAATTTAGCATTATGTTCAGCGTAATAGAATGACATAAAAATCGGCATAATCCAGTTTCATAAATTTTTGAACTGTTAAAAAATACCTAACTTTAGCAATGGCAAAGACTCTTTGCTTTACAAATCTTTACATGTGCTTAAAATTTCCCCTCTATAATGGAAACCGTATTAATAATTGATTCTGAGAGGGGATAAAACATGTTGCGTGAAATACCTTTGAATGAATGGATGAAGAACTTTAATACGGAAGGTCTGCAAAAGAATATTGACCGCCGCAGTTTTTTACAGGGAGCAAGCAAAATCGCCGGCATTTCCCTAGGATTAGCCATAGCTCAATCAATGGGAGGATTTGAGGTAAATGCGGCCCCAAGCTTCAGTGACTATCCCTTTACACTTGGAGTTGCTTCCGGCGATCCGCTGCCTGATGGCGTGGTGCTATGGACAAGGCTCGCTCCGAATCCATTAAATGGCGGGGGGATGCCGCCGCATAGTGTTCCAGTAAAATGGGAAATCGCTACAGATCAATATTTTCGTAATATCGTTCAAAGGGGGACAGAACTTGCGCGCCCTGAGCTCGGTCACTCCATCCATGTAGAAGTGAGTGGACTGAAGGCAAACCAAGTGTACTTTTACCGTTTTAAAAGTGGCAATGAACTAAGTCCTGTTGGAAAAACAAAAACACTTCCAAAAGCGGGGACAAGTGTTTCACATCTCAATTTTGCCTTTGTTTCCTGCCAGCAATTTGAGCATGGATACTTTACTGCTTACCAGCACCTTGCTCAAGAGGAACTTGACCTTGTCTTTCACCTTGGCGATTACATATATGAATACGGACCAAATGAATATGTTGCATCAACTGGAAATGTCCGCACCCACAGCGGACCTGAAATTAAGACCATTGAGGATTACCGAAACCGATATGCACAGTACCGTTCTGATGAACATTTAAAGGCGGCACATGCGGCATTCCCATGGGTTGTTACTTGGGATGACCATGAGGTGGAAAACAATTATGCGAATGTCATTCCTGAAAAAGGGCAATCGGTTGAGGAATTTATTATCCGCAGAGCTGCAGCGTACCAAGCCTATTATGAACATATGCCGCTTCGCAGGTCGTCACTTCCGCATGGGGCAGATATGAAAATCTATCGCAATTTTGAATATGGCGATCTCGCTTCCTTCTTCGTACTGGATACACGCCAATACCGTGATGACCAGGCAAACGGAGATACGAGCTCGCCGCAGACTGCGGAATCTCTTGATCCGAAAAGGACTTTAATGGGAGCGGAACAAGAAGAGTGGCTGTTTAATAAACTCGATAGCTCCAGCACAGGCTGGAATGTACTGGCGCAGCAAATCTTCTTTGCACAGCGCAATTACGGAACAGCCACTTCACCAAAATACAGCATGGATGCATGGGATGGCTATCCGGCGGCACGGCAGCATGTGCTCGATTATGCCAAAGCCAACAGGTTAAATAACATGATTGTGTTAACGGGTGATGTTCATGCAAACTGGGCATCTAACTTAATAGAAGATTTTAACGATTTGAACTCAAGAATCTTTGGCGCTGAATTCGTTGGAACTTCTATTACTTCAGGCGGGAACGGTGCCGATAAGCGGGCAGATACCGACAAAATTTTAGGCCTCAACCCGCATATTAAATTCTTTAACGATTATCGTGGCTACGTTCGCTGCCGGGTGACACCTGAGCGCTGGCAGGCAGACTACCGCGTGGTTCCGTATGTATCCACGACAGGAGCAGATGTTTCAACGAGAGCCTCGTTTATTTTTGAAAAAGATGAGCAGGGACTCAAGCAGGTATCTACTACCAAAGTTCCTTTGGGCATTCAGCTTTCAACGGAAGTGGAAGAGGATCGAAATAAAGCGCATAGCCGTGCTCATCAAAAGCAGTTAGAGAAAAAAGGAGCTAAAGTTCCAAATCATTAAGGACACAGGACCCCAAAACGGGAAGAACCGAGATTGCAATAATAGCGATAGAGGACACGGCCAGCTGTAAACAAAAGCTCGTGTCCTTCATAACAAAAATTACTTTACAGTTCTTTATTACCTTCCCTAATCACTTCCACATAAAACTTAATCGCATTGATGTAATTTTCAATAGAAACATGTTCGTTCGTACCATGCATCCGGTTCAGGTCCTCGGAGGTAATTTGGACAGGGAGGAACCGGTAGGTATTTTTGGAGACAGGATCATATTGACGCGCATCAGAGCCAGCAAACATTAAATAGGGTGCAATAACAGCATCACTGTAAACATTTCTAGCCGCCTGCTGAATCGACTTGAATTGCCAGCTGTTAACAGAGGATACCTTTGAGGCTTCGCTCCCAGTCACTGTTACCTTTATCTCATCATCTTCAATCGTGTCTTCAATGAATCGTTTTACTTCGTCCAAAGAATCCCCAGGCATTAGCCGAAGGTTAATGATGGCAGTGGCCTTTTCAGGCAAGGCATTGTATTGCTCGCCAGCTTGAAAAATAGTTGGAGCAATTGTAGTCCGAATTAAAGCGGCAGATGCAGGCTGGCCAAGTAAAATTTTTTCAATAACCGGCTCAAAAATCGCTTTGTTGGCAAAAACATATTTCATTCCGAAGCTCATTTCTGGAGCAACGAATTCAAACATGTCTTCCCCAGAACCTCTAAGGTCGCCTTTAAACTGGGTATCCTCTAATTTAGCAATCGCACTGGCTATTCTACCGATATTGGTGTGATCCTTTGGCTGGGAGGAGTGACCGCCGCTGCCTTCAATCGATAATTCGGCCGTTGCAGATCCCTTCTCAGAAATACCTACAACACCAACTGGCTGAGTCACACCTGGCACCATGTTTTCAACAATTGCTCCGCCTTCGTCTAAAACATATTCAAACGTAATTCCTCTAGCCTTAAGAGAATCGACGATTTTGCTTGCCCCTTCATCACCGCCGATTTCTTCGTCGAAGCCAAACATAAAATACATATCCCGGTCGGGCTCATATCCCTCTTTTAATAGATAATCAATAGCCTGCAGAATGCCGATGACACCAATTTTGTCATCTAAGGTTCCCCGTCCCCAAATTCGGCCGTCAACAACTGCACCGCTGAAGGGATCCTGCTCCCAGTTGGCTTCTGTTCCTTTTAATACAGGGACAACATCATAATGGCTCGTAAGGCCGATAGGATTTTTACTAGCATCGGAACCTTTCCATTTATAAACTAGTGCATAACCATTTACTTTTTCAAACGAAAGCTTCTGATGAACCTCTGGAAAACTTTCTTGTAAAAAAGTAATAAATCTATCAAACTCCTTAAAATCAAATTTACTTCGGTCTTGATAAGAAACAGTTTTAAATGTGATCGCTTTTGATAAATGTTGAACCGCTTCATCTTGGTTTATCGTCGCTTTTGCAGGATGTGGCGTAGGTTGTTTCGATCTTACAGTAAAAGTATTGAAACCGGTTACAATTATGAATAATAAAATAAGACCACCAATTATAATGAATGTCAGCTTTCTTTTTTTCAATGTCATTTCCCCATATTTTCTCTTTTACTTTATATTACTATATTTTTAGAATAGTAGGAATTTTATTAAAAATAAAGATAAGTCTCGAATTGAAAATATTTGAATTTGAAATAAGTGGGAGATATAATTAAAGTGTGTAATACATGACTAAGACTGAATGAATGATGAAGGAAAAGAAAAAATAACCATATGAAAAAGAATAAAGGAAGAGGTGTGAAGATTATGGAGAAATTCCATCAATCACCAAATATATATGTTGGCGAGGTCAATATTAAGGTAAAAAACTTAGATTACTCACTAAATTTTTATCAAAATATTATCGGTTTTCAAGTCTTGGAGAAAACGGAGCGGAAAGCAGTCCTAACGACTGACGGGAAAACCCCCTTACTGACGCTGGAACAGCCTGCAAATGTCATTCCAAAAGAAGGACGTACATCCGGGCTGTATCATTTTGCGATTTTGCTTCCATCCCGTGCGGATTTATCGGTTTTCTTACGGCACTTGCTCCAAACCGGCTACCCATTAGGAGCTGCAGACCATTATGTTAGTGAAGCGTTGTACTTGAATGATCCAGACGGAAATGGGATTGAGGTCTACCGCGACCGCCCTTCATCAGAGTGGACCTGGAACAACGGACTCGTCTCAATGGCTACTGAAGAACTTGACGGGCAGGGAATCCTTGCCGAAAGCGATGCAGAATGGAAGGGCCTTCCTGCTGGGACGCTTATGGGGCATATTCACCTGCACGTAGGCGATTTGCAAAAGGCAGAAGAGTTCTATACAAAAGGCCTTGGATTTAAGGTTGTTAGCTACTATCCACAGGCTGCGTTCCTTTCTACTGGCGGCTACCATCACCATATAGCCATCAATACGTGGCAGGGGGTAGGTGTAGAGGCTCCGCCGAAAAACAGTGTCGGTTTAAATTGGTACACACTTGTTTTTCCAGACGAATATACTAGAGAGCATACCATAAACCAATTGAGGCATTTGGGTGTCCAAATTACTAAAGAAGCTGACTATTATGTAACAAGTGATCCATCCGGAAACCAAATTCGATTAGTGATTTAACAGACTTTGGGGGATAACAAATGATGGACGTTAAGCAACAGGACGAACATACTGGAATGGAATTTGGCATTTATACATTAGCTGATTTAGGTCCTGACCCACATACAGGTAAAACAATCAGTGCTGGTAAGCGTCTGGAAGAAATCATCGAAGCAGCAAAAATCGCTGATCAGGCAGGACTCGACTTATTCGGTGTTGGTGAACATCACCGGTTAGACTATGCAGTATCAGCACCGCCGGTGGTCTTGTCTGCTATTTCTCAAGTTACAAAAAGAATTAGACTGATAAGTACGACAACAGTATTAAGTACCGTAGATCCCGTTCGTTTATTCGAAGATTTTGCAACACTCGATCTCTTGTCTAATGGGCGGGCAGAAATTATGGCCGGGCGTGGGGCTTTTATTGAGTCCTTCCCACTTTTCGGATATGACCTTGAAAATTATGATGATTTGTTTGAAGAAAACATTAAATTGTTTCAAGAGTTAAGCGGAAACGAAAGGGTTACATGGAAAGGACGTTTTCGGTCACCATTGTATAATGCCGAAATTGCCCCCCGGCCAGCTCAAAAAAATATCCCATTATGGGTTGGTGTTGGCGGGACTCCTGAAAGTGCTGCACGGGCTGGCAGATTAGGAACGGGCTTAGCATTAGCAATCCTCGGCGGTGATCCAATTCGGTTTAAGCCTTTAGTCGATGTATACCGGCAGGCCGCAAGTGAAGCAGGTCATGCTCCTGAGGTATTAAAGGTTGGTGTGACAGGTCATACCTATATAGCGGAAACTACGCAGCAGGCGAAAGATGAATTTTTTCCTTATTACGCTAACTACTGGGAATACTTCAATTTTCAACTAGGCAGGGACGCCAGCATGTCGAGAGCTGATTTTGAACAGTTGGCCAGTCCCGAAACCGCGCTGTTTGTGGGAAGTCCGCAGCAGATTATTGAAAAAGTCCTCAGACAATATGAGTTATTTGGACATAAACGGTTTATCGCCCAAATGGATATAGGTGGTCTTCCTTTTGAGAAAGTGGCAAAAGGTATCGAGCTTTTGGCCACAAAAGTAGTGCCAGTCGTGCGCCGGGAAATTGGAGCAAAATAATGAAAAGGGTACNNGTACCCTTTTCATTATTTTATAAAACAAGATCTCTTTCTAATAATCCAACCTGAATAAGACCATTGAGAATTCCATTATTAGAGGAGGAAGTGGTGATGATATCGGCGACAGCCTTAGCTTCAGGTACAGCGTTTCCCATGGCGATTCCCGTTCCGGCCTCCGTCAGCATCTCCAAATCGTTCAACCCATCCCCAAAGGCAAAACTGTCTTCAATCTTCATATCCAATACTTCAAGCATTTTTCGGATGCCAACTGCTTTTGATGCACCTTTAGGGAGTATATCGTAAGCACAATCATGCCATTTCACGAAACTAAGATCAGGGAAGTGATCAAAATACAATTTCTCATCCTTATCCTTGCAGTATAGATGTCCTTGATAAATGGAAGTATGTTTATAGAATTCGGGGTTTACCTCAGGATAGGACATCATTAAAGCATCAAAACCAGACTCGATAAACGGATGATTTTTAACGCTTGCTTTAAAATCGTTATGGCTGCAGTAGGCCAATGCATGACCGTTGCTTTCAGTCATTTCCGATAGTGATTGCAGCCTTTTTGGATCAATTGGGTTTGCGTAAATTTCTTTCCCTTCAAAGACTACATATTGTCCATTCATAGATACATAGGAATCAATATTTAATTCCTTTTGGATCCAATAAAACATCTTTGGCACACGCCCAGTGGCAATAACGGTGTGAATCCCTTTTTCCTGAAGCAAGCGAACAGCTTTCTTTGTGGTATCGGGAATGGTTTTTTCTTCAGTTAATAATGTTCCATCAATATCAAAAAACACAATTGGTTTTTGCATTGTTTACACCTCCGTGGAAAATGCAACACCGCCGTTACGCTCAGGGAATCTTGATCACGCCGGCTTGGTGTTGCATGTCTTACAAATAGAGAATAATTTATGAAACGCGTTTCAGGTCAAGCGTTTTATGAGAAAAAAACTTGAAGCCATTTATGGCTCCAAGTCTAAACAGTTTTACGCTCAATTAATTTCACGGGTATTTCATCATAGACAATCATGCTGTTTTGTCTTATCGCTTGTTGAAACAGTTTTCTCCCAATATCCACTAGTGGGATCTCGATTGTCGTGATATTCATCATTTTCGCGATAGGCTGGTTATTGAAGCCAATGATGGCAAGGTCACCAGGAATAGAAATGTTTCGGTTTTGGGCGCACATGACAATGCCGGCAGCGACATCATCATTGGTCACCAATAAGGCAGTAGGAGGATCAATCATTTGTGTTATTCGGTGAATGACTTGTTCTCCATCTTCAAAATGAAGGCAATGATTAAAAATATAATCAGGTTCATAAGGTAAATGATGGTTCGCTGTAAATTCCTTAAACGCCATTTCTCTCTGTTTGCTATTTGTACCAGATCGCCGGCCAATACAGTAGCCAATTTTTCTATGCCCTTTTTGAAATAAATAGTCGAAGGCAAACAGGAAGGTTTTGTAATGATCCACAAAGGTGGAAGGGACGTTTTTCCCTCGTGTATCTTCACATAAAATAATGGGTCCATATGGCAGGTATTCTTCGACAGTCTGCCAATCGCACTTTCTTGAACAAATAATTAACGCATCGATTTGCTTTTGTTTTAACATTTGCATGGCTTCCAGTTCTCTGGATTCCATGTAGTTCGTCTGAATTAAAACCAGTTTATAGTTGTTTTCTAAGGCTTCAACTGACATTCCTTTTATAAGCAAGTAAAAATAAGGATGCTCAATAAAAGGAACTACCACGCCAATTAGGAAAGTTTTACCCATACTTAAATGGACGGCATTAATATTTTGCTGGTAGTTACTTTGCTTGATGGCATCAAAAACAGCGTTCCGTTTTTCCTCGCTCACATATGGATGATTATTTAGCACACGGGATACAGTCGTTACAGATACGCCGGCCATTTTTGCTAAATCTCTAATATTTGTCATGGTATCACCTTTTTAAAATCATTTGCTTCCCATATCCTGAAGTTCATTAACGGTTACAAACGTATATCCCTTTTCCGTTAGGGACTTAATTATCCCTTCGATAGCTTCCAGCTCGCTGCCAGTGTTATCATACATCGGATGCATGAGGATAATCGAACCTGGTTTGATACGGTCCTCTACATACTTCACTTTATCAGAGGCAGTGGTGTAGTAGGTATCCGGCTCAAGATTCCAAGTAATCGTATCTCGATTATGTTTATTTAAGTAAAAGGGAAGCCCGAATAATTTTTTTCCGTTTGGCGGACGAAAGTCGATTTCTCCCTTGAATCCAGCCTCTCGAATTAAATTATCGGTTTTTTCGATTTCCTCTTTTATATAAGAAGGCGATTTGAAGACCATGCGATTATGGGAATAAGTATGATTGCCAACCTGGTAGCCTGCTTTTACGATTTTTTCGGCCTCTTCAGGAGTTTTCTCGATCTCGTTACCAATTAGAAAAAAGGTAGCCTTAGCATTGTATTTTTTTAATAAGGGAAGGATTTGCTCAACATTTTTGGTAGGACCATCATCAAACGTTAGGGCAACCACTTTTTGATTGGTCTCCACATGATTGGTTAAGCCGCCGAATAGCTGGAATGTTCTAGCATTCATTAATTTATAAGTACTAAATAATAATAGGAAAATAATAAAAATTGCTACTCCGAAAGAGAGTATTATTTTCTTCATAAATTCAGCCTTTCTTATTCTTAATATTGTTATAAAAATTATAGCAGAATGCTCTAGTAAACATACTTGTTTGAGTGAGCTGCTTGACAATAAAAATAAATTCTATTATCCTTTTATAAAAATTGATGAAAAAAATTTCGTATAACTCCAATAATATGGTTTGGAGGTTTCTACCAGGAACCAATAATTCCTGATTACGAAGAAGGTACACGTAACTGTATTTTCTTCGTAATCAGGAATTTTTTTTATTTTTAAAAAATTTAAGGAGGTCCACAATGAACTTCGAAACATTACCTAAAATAGAACTGCATTGCCATTTAGATGGCAGTCTTAGACCAGAAACAATTATTGATATTGCAAAGAAAGAGGGTATACAACTTCCGTCTTTTGAAGCGGAAAAACTCCAAAGGGATCTCATTGCACCATTGGAATGTGAATCACTCGATGAATATTTGGAGAAATTTGCAATCCCCAATCTTGTTATGCAGTCAAAGGATAATCTAAAAAGAATTACGTTTGAGCTGTTTGAAGATGCGGCAAAGGAAAATGTGAAATACATGGAGGTTCGGTTTGCTCCTTTACTTCATACGAAAATGGGATTAGATGTTGAAGAAATCATCCAAAGTGTGTTGGAGGGTATGAAGGATGCAGAAGCCCAATTCGATATTAAGGGAAATATAATCCTGTCATGCATGAGAACGATGTCTCCGGAAAGTGCTTTTGAAGTCGTTGAAAAGGGGAAGAAATTCCTTGGTAATGGGGTAGTGGCGATCGACTTATGTGCTTCTGAAGAGGCTGGTTTCTCTAGAAGATTCGTGGAACCAATCGCTCTTGCCAGAGAATATGGCTACAGAGTCACCATTCATGCAGGTGAAACGGGAATCGGCGAAAATGTGCTGGAAGCCGTTGAGCTTTTAGGTGCTGAAAGAATCGGCCATGGGGTTTTTATCAGAGACTGCGAGGCGGCCTATAACGTTGTGAAGGAAAAACAAGTGGTGCTGGAAATGTGCCCGACGAGCAATGTCCAAACAAAAGCAGTGAATCAATATAGCGATCATCCCATCTATGATTTCCACAAGGATGGCATCAAAGTAACCGTAAATACAGACAACAGAACCGTTTCCAATACATCAATGGCGAATGAATGCAATATCGTTTTCGAAGAATTTAAGGCTAATTACGAGGAATATAAACAAATCTACATCAACAGTGTTGAAGCATCCTTTGCAGACCAAGAAACAAAGGAAAAGCTCAGAAAGTATCTATAAAAAATGGGGAGCGATCCGCTCCCCAAAATAAATTATTTCATTGCATTGAAACTAACTGCTATTTTAGCTCCGACAACGGCATTGTTTTTCACTAAAGCAATGTTGGCATCCAAGCTTTTGCCTTCTGTTAAGTCTTTGACTTTGCCTAGTAAGAATGGTGTTACATCTTTACCAGAAATATGCTTTTCTTCAGCCTCTTTTAAGGCTGCTTCAATGACACCATTAATGACTTTTTCATCCATAGCGAATTCTTCAGGAATTGGGTTGGCGATAACAGCTCCGCCTTTAAGGTTTAAATCCCATTTTACTTTTAACGTAGAGGCGATTGTGTCGACATCATCAGCACGTAAGTTTAGCGCGAATTCACTACTTCGTGTATAGAAAGCAGGGAGCACATCAGTTTGATAGCCAATAACAGGCACACCTTTTGTTTCAAGATATTCCATTGTTAACCCTAAATCTAGAATTGATTTGGCACCTGCACAAATAACCGCTACGTTGGTTTGTCCAAGCTCTTCAAGGTCTGCAGAGATATCCATCGTAGTCTCAGCACCGCGGTGCGCACCGCCAATACCGCCCGTTACGAAGATGTTAATTCCTGCAGCTTCTGCGCAAATCATAGTTGCGGCAACCGTTGTAGCCCCAAGTTTTTTTGTCGCGATTAAATAGGCTAAATCACGTCGTGATGCTTTGGCAACATCTGAACTTTTACCGAACATTTCAAGCTCTTCATCGGATAGACCAATTTTAATTTTCCCATCGATAATCGCAATAGTAGCTGGTACGGCTCCATGATCACGGACAATTTGTTCCACTTCGCGGGCAGTTTGCACATTCTGTGGATAAGGCATACCATGAGAGATAATCGTAGACTCCAGGGCAACGATTGGTTTTCCTTGTTCCTTAGCAGCACGTACTTCTTCAGATAATGTAATATATTGTTTCATGACTATTCCTCCATGTCTTTTTGTAGTTTTTCTGCGGATAAATCCTGTCTTACGGTATAAGATGATTGCAGTGTTTTCGATGCATTAATGCTTCCAGCCTTGGCGATTTCAATTAAAGATTTACCTTCTAACCAGGAGAAAATTACTGCGGAGGAAAACGCGTCTCCAGCCCCTGTTACGTCGACAATTTCCTTCGTTTCAATAGAAGGTACCTGAAAAATCCCCTCAGTTTTATTCCCAATCATTGATCCTTTTTTTCCATTCGTTATGACCACGTTGTCTATCCCAAGTGATAACCACTTTCCTACAGCATTTTTCCAATCTTCTTCATTATTAATTTTCGTATGGAAGTAGGATTCTGATTCATCCCGGTTCGTAATAAGCCATGTAACACCGTCTAAATCATCAGGTAACCGATTCATCTTTGGAGAAGAAACGGGAATTAATACGATCGGAATGTTATGGCTTTTAGCGAAATGACACAAGAATTGGACCGCTTCTTTCGGACAATTTAAATCGACCATAATACATTTCGAGCGACTTAAGATGACATCATGCTTAAGCAGCAGATCCGGTGTAATCGCTTCATACACTTCCATATCCGCTAACGCAATAATTAATTCTCCGGTCGAGTCCAATACGGCTGTGTAGGAGCCAGTTGATTTTTCAGGGAATTGGGTCACCGTTTCCAAGTTCATGTAAAGAGAGGATGCTTCCTCAATGATTGACCAGTCCTTATCGGCGCCGCTTGTAGAGATAAGTGACACTTCTAACCCAAGCCGTCCAAGGTTTTCTGCGATGTTCCGAGCAACCCCGCCTGCATTTTGGGTAGCATAAATCGGATTGGAGGTACCTAACTGGGCTTTTTCTTTGACGTGGAATTTACGGTCAATATTAGCCCCGCCGATACAAATTACATGCTGTGATTCATTTAAAATATAAGCTCTGCCTAAAATATTTCCTTTCTTAATTAATCCAGAAATAATATTGGCAATAGAAGGCCTGGATAATCCTAATATTTGGGCAAGCTCTTGCTGTGAAACATAGGGGTTCTTGCGTATTAAATCCAAAATCGTTTGTTCTTTTTCTGTCATACTTTCAGGCACAGAAATCACCCCATTTATCTTGTAAATAAGCTATTACTTTGGATTGAAGGCTTTTAATTCTTCCTGTGTTTCAGGAACTTTTACTTCACCAGACTTAATCTTTTCAATCCATTCTTTAACTACAGCTTCAATTTCAGCTTTGTTAGCAGCTTTTGCATTGATTGGTGCTAAGCCTACGCCATCTTCTGTTAAGCCGTATAACGCGACTTCTCCACCAGGGAAATTGCCAGCTTTTGTTTTGGTTGCAAGATCCTTAACTGCTACATCAACACGTTTTAAAGCGGAGGTAAGGACAACATCCTGACCCATGTCTGCTTGGTCACGGTCTACACCAATGGCCCAAATGTCTTTACCCGGATCTTTTTTCTTGCGGTCATTGGCTTCTTTGAATAGACCGACACCCGATGCTCCTGCTGCGTGGAAGATTACGTCCGCTCCAGAAGAATACATTTTAGAAGCGATCGCTTGTCCAACCTCCGCCTTGTCAAATGCTCCTGCATATTGAACATCAACTTTTACCTCTGGTTTAGCCGCTTTTACTCCGGCTAAGAATCCAGTTTCGAAGCGCTCGACAACAGGAATCTCCATCCCGCCGATAAAACCGATATGATCCGATTTTGTTGTTTTAGCCGCTGCAATACCCGCAAGGAATCCTGCTTCTTGCTCTTTAAATAAAATACTTGCAACGTTTGGCAGCTTTACTTCCGCATCGACAATCGCAAATTTAGAATCTTTTTGTTGTTTAGCAATTTCCTCAACCGCTGATGGCATTAAGAATCCGATCGCATAAACTAAATCAAATCCTTGGCGGACAAGTGTATTTAAGTTTGTTGTATAATCGGCATCCGATTTGGATTGAAGGTAATCATAGCCGCCCTTGCCTTTCTTTAAGCCATTTTCTTTACCAAAATTTTTGAGACCTTCCCAAGAAGATTGGTTAAAGGATTTGTCATCAACACCGCCGATGTCAGTTACCATACCTACAGAGAAAGTCTTTTTATTATCAGCCCCGTTACCTTTACTATCATTACTTTTACCGCAAGCACCTAATAGCGTGCCGGCTGCAAGAACAAGTGATAATGCCATTCCAACTTTACGTTTTTTCAATTTATGTTCCCCCTTAGGATGATTGATTTATGATACGGCAATACGTTTTAAACTTTTGTTTAAATGTTAAACTTATGTTTAGATTATACTTCGAACCATAAGAAAGGTCAACCAATTTGTAATCAAAAAAGGTGTCAGGCACCACCCGTGGACATTTGTCCACGGGTGGTGCCTGACACCGCTATACGGTGGTACCGTATCAAATTTCGATGATGATGGGGAGGATCATTGGTTTTCGTTTTGTTTGGTTGTATAGATATTGTCCGACGGATTTTTTGATGCTTTGTTTCATGACGTTCCATTGATGTCTGTTTTCTTCCTGCAGGTCGGTGACGGTTTTCTTCACAAGACGATTCACTTCTTTCAGGAGCTCATCGGAATTCCTCGCATAAACGAAACCGCGGGTAATGGTGTCAGGACCTGAAATAATTTTACGGTCTGTTTTGCTGATTGTTACAACAATTACTAGCATTCCGTCCTCAGAAAGCTGCCTTCGGTCGCGAAGCACAATTTCTCCAATATCACCGACACCCATTCCGTCTACATACGTATCTCCAGCAGGTATTCTCCTAGTCTGCCTGGCCACCCCGTTTTCAATATCGACGACATCTCCATTTTTAATAATGAAGGTATTTCCTTTCTCCACTCCAATCGCTTCGGCGAGGAGACGGTGATGGTGCAGCATTCGATACTCACCATGGATCGGAATAAAATAGGTTGGTTTCATAAAGGTAAGCATCAGCTTCAAGTCCTCCTGATAGCCATGCCCGGAAACATGCATTCCGGTGGTACTCCCAGAGCCATAAATCACTTTCGCCCCCAGTTGAAATAAGTTGTCGATGATCCTTGAAACATCCTTTTCATTTCCGGGTATCGGTGAGGCTGCTAAAATAACCGTATCTCCAGGGTAAATCGCTACATCACGATAGTTGCCGCTAGCAAGGCGGGCAAGGGCGGCCATTGGTTCCCCCTGACTTCCGGTACAGAGAATCGCGACCTTTTCAGGAGCCAGTTGATCGACCTCCATTGCCTCGATCAGCATTCCTTCCGGCACATCGAGATATCCCCGTTCAATGGCGACGGAAACCACATTCACCATGCTCCGGCCTAAAAGTGCCAGCTTCCGGTTTGTTTTGATAGCTGCCTGCACGACTTGCTGAACTCGGTTCACATTAGAGGCAAAGGTCGATACGATTATTTTTCCTGGCGCATCAATAAATGCCTCTTCCATATGGTGGCCTACCATTTGTTCTGATGGGGATAGTCCGGTTCGCTCGGCATTAGTGCTCTCCGATATTAAGGCTAAAACTCCCTTACTGCCAATATCGGCCATTTTATGTATATCCGCGAATTGATTATTGGCGGGCGTCAAATCAAATTTAAAGTCACCGGTATGAACGACATTCCCTTCCGGGGTATGAAAAACAATCCCGAGGCAGTCAGGAATACTGTGGCTGACACGGAAAAAGGAAACTCCAATCTCCCCCAGCTCAAGCTTGGATTCCGAATCAATCGGAATCAGTTTGGTATCTCTTTTTAGGCGATGCTCATCCACTTTTAATTCGATTAAACCCAGAGTAAATTGGGTCGCATAAATGGGTACATTTAATTTTTTTAAAAAGTAAGGGACCCCGCCGATATGGTCTTCGTGACCATGCGTCACAATTAAGGCTCTTATTTTTTCCTGATTCTCTTCTAAGTAGGTCAAATCAGGGATGATCAAATCGATACCTAACAAGCTTTCATCGGGAAACTTACCGCCGCAGTCGACGACAATAATATCGTCACCATATTGAACCACGTACATGTTTTTACCGATTTCATTAATGCCGCCCAAGGCGAAAATGGATAATGTGTTTTCATTGTTTTGCAAGTTGATACCCTCCTAATTCCCATTGATTAACATTAGTATCCCCTTATAGAATTTCTTTATTTAGGAAGTTCTTTTAATAAATTGCGTTCCTTCCCCATAATTTTGCGTGTTTTCGATATTTTTCTTCTATTATAATGATTACTAAAGAATAGAGACGGAGAGCAACAGGGGGAAAGAGAATGAAAAATGAATCGGATCTTCTTAATGAAGAGATAAGGTACAAAATTGTGGCTGATCACACATCTGACGGTATAGTTCTTGTTGATAATCAAGCAATTGTTCGTTATGTATCACCATCCATTCAACAGATTTCAGGTTTTACCGTTCAAAAATATGAGGGAATGGATGCCTTCGAAATTATTCACTCAGAGGACCGAGACCGAGTCCGTTCCTTACACGTTCAAGTGATTCAAACTAAAATGCCAATGGATTTGGAATATCGCTTGCTGCACTCACACGGTAAAACCGTTTATGTTGAGACAAAGGTGAAGCCTGTTTTCGATAGTTTTGGGAATGTAAAATATGTTGTAGCCGTTGTGAGAGATATAACGGAGCGAAAAAAGACGGAGCAATTACTCGAAAATATATTGGAAAGTGTAAACGCAGCAGTTTGGTCAACGGATAAGGATTTTTCCCGCTTAACCTTTTGCTCAGGAAGCATGGAAAAATTAGCGGGCCTCCCAAGACAGGAGATTGTCAATAGTCCGATACGAATGCATGACCATATCCATCCAGATGATAATGAGATGCTGATGGGAGAAGCGAAGGATAAATTAGATCAAGGAATGGCGGTCAATAGTGAAATCCGATTCATCCATGTAGAAGGAGAAACAAGGTGGAATCAAATGATCATCCAACCTTATATGAATAATAGAGGCGAGATTGAACGTCTTGATGGCATAAGCTTGGATATTACCGAGAAAAAACGATCTGAGCTGGCATTAGAAGAGAGCGAACAGCGATATAAGTCCTTGTTTGAGAATAATTTGGATGGGGTTTTTTCCATTGATTTAAATGGTGATTTTGTCAATGCTAATCGGTCATTTGAACAAATTTCAGGTATTGATTTTGTTAATCTTACTGACCGGTGCTTTCTCGGGTTGATTTATGATGAGGATCATATTGATGTTTATCAAGTTCTTTCAGAGGTCATGAAAAAGAAGGAGCCAAAGGATGTCGAATGTCGGATCCTTCGCTCAAGGCATGCTGATCAGCGTATCGTTAATATTACCTTTGTTCCTATCTTCCTTTCTGGACAACTCAATGGTGTACATGGAATCGTAAAAGACATTACCCAGCGGAAAAAGGAAGAGCAGGAGTTAATCCAAAGTGAAGAAAGATATAAGTCGCTCACAGAAAGCATCAACCGTTTCTCTAACGACCTTGCCAACGTCATGAAAGTAACTGATTTAGAGAATCGACTAATGGAGGAAGTAAAGCAGGTACTTTCCGTTACTGAAGTATCCATTGAAGAAGTACCTAGAGACCATGAAGAGGTTCCGGACAGCAAGAATGAAAAATGGGTCAAGATTACCGAAAAGGAGCAATGGATTTATTTAAGGATTGGCCTCAAGCAACCGTTGCTAAAAATGGAGGAAGAGTGGCTTGAAACAGCCGTTCATTATGTCACCATCCTTTATGATAATTTGCAGCGGACGGAAGATTTGATGAAACGTCTAGAGGATATGGTCACCTATAACACTACCCCCAAATGGATATTAAAACTTTTGTATAGGTTATCAGAAAAGGAACGGGCATCCCTTTCGAGCGACTTGCATGATTCTGTATTGCAGGATTTGATTATCTGGTACCGCAAGCTTGAGTCATTACGCTCCTCAACCTATTTTAATGAGGAAACAAAGGGTGAACTGGTGCAAATAGAAGAAGGTCTGCTGGATGCGATCCACCAAATCCGCATTACCTGCAATGAATTGCGGCCTCCGTTTCTCTTAAAAATGGGTCTGGTAGAATCGCTAAAAAGTCTTTTTTCATACGCTCGGATGTTTTCCAATTATGAAATTGATTTTTTGGCAACGGACTTACAAAATCCGCTGACGGAAGATCAGATATTGGGGTTGTATCGAATTGTACAAGAGCTGCTAAATAATGCGAATAAGCATTCAAAGGCGACGAAAGTGACGATGAAGTTAACCAGTAATAAAGAAACGATTCATTTTTCTTATGGTGATAATGGGGTAGGAATGGATTTGTCCGGTTTTGGAGGCTCATTTAAACACATGGGAATTGCCGGAATTGAAAACAGGGTTCTTAGTTTAGAAGGAAAAGTGGAACTATATTCTGCTCCTCAACAAGGGTTTCAAGTAGATATCTATATCCCAACAACTATGCTGCAAAAAGGTGATTACAATGGAAATACTATTGGTTGATGATCATAGATCGGTTGTCGAAGGAACCAAAATGTTAATTGAAGCAGAGCCGGATATGAATGTCACGATTGAGACAGATGTCTATCTGGTTTCTGACCTGGTGCGTCTTAAAAATTTTGACGTGATTCTTTTTGACTTATATATGCCGAATATAAATGGAGCGGATTTGGCACAAAAGGTGCTCGCCGATGCCCCGGACGCGATCATTCTGATTTATTCTGGATTCGATATTGCGCCGCATTTTAATTTGCTCATGGATTCAGGTGTCTCTGGCTTTATTTCAAAAACTTCCACTCGCGAGCAATTGGTCCAGGCAATAAGAAGTGCAGCTAGAAAAGAGGCCATCATCCCGATGCAGCTGCTGAAACAGTTGAGACGCCAAGAAATTGTGGTCCAAGGCGAGAACACAAATGAAAAGACCACCATCGGCAAAAAAGAAGAAAAACTCCTGCGCGAATTGGCGAAGGGGCATAGCAATAAAGAAATATCCAAGACATTGCTAATCAGCCAGCGGTCATTGGAATATAGCCTGACAGAGCTTTTTCAAAAACTAAATGTGAATTCACGGGTGGAAGCCATTAAAAAAGCGAAAATCCTGGGGATTCTGCCAGCAGAAGATTTATATTAGGCGTGACCGGTACCATGTACCGGTCTATTTTTTCGAAAAAAAACGATTTGATGTGCAAATTGCTGGGGGTGTTACCGCAAAAATCTGCGGCAGGTCTCCAAAAGTGTGCGGCTTTGAAAATATCAATTGGAAATAAAA
This sequence comes from Neobacillus drentensis, assembly GCF_036965425.1. Classification (GTDB taxonomy): domain Bacteria; phylum Bacillota; class Bacilli; order Bacillales; family Cytobacillaceae; genus Neobacillus; species Neobacillus drentensis_F. The sequence goes on from NZ_JBALPP010000122.1 coordinate 40,626, forward strand.
TGAAATCATTCAGATGAACATCCATTATTGGGAGGTAAGGAAATGAATTCAAAACCAAAAAAGAAGGGTAAAAGGAAGATTGTCATTTGGTCGATTGTTGGGCTTTTAGCAGCCACAATTATTTCAGCAGTGCTATTCACGCCGAAGGGATCCGGTAATGTTGAAGAAGAAAAAGCTCAAACCGCTGATATAACAACCTATTACAGCTTTTCAGGTACAGTAGAAGCCAAAAACAAGAAAACGATCATGAGTGAAGAAGCCATTCAGATTAAAGAAATAAAAGTAAAAGCCGGTGACCAAGTGAAAAACGGCGATGTCTTAATGGTTACCAAACAGGATACGAAAATAAAGGCTGCATTAAACGGGGAAATCTCAAAAATCTATGTAGAGAAAAATGCACAGTTAATGGCAGGGACACAGCTTATCGATATTGTCGACTATTCCGTTTTACAAACAAACGTAAAGGTAGATGAATATGACCTTAAATATTTAAAAGCAGGCCAGGAGGTTAACGTAACCATTAATGCACTTGAAAAAGAATTAAAGGGAACGGTTTCTGCCATCTCGAAGGAAGCCACAAACGAAAACGGTGTTTCCTATTTTACAGCAACGATTGACCTGTCCAAGGATGAAGCGATTAAAGTGGGAATGAGTACAGAAGCAAAAATTCTGAAACAAAACGTGAAGGGAGTAACAACCCTTTCCATGAAGGCGATCAATTTTGATAGTAAAAATAAACCGTATGTTCTAATTCCGGCAGAAAAAGGGATGACAACAAAAAAATACATCCAAACCGGCATTAACGACGGAAAGATGGTTGAAGTTAAAAGTGGAATTACCCCCGGCGAAAAAGTAATCATACCGAATAAAAGTGATTCCGCACCAGCCATGATGCATGGAGGTAATCAATAATGACTGAGCAAATTCTCAACATGAATCAGATTACCAAAACCTATTACATGGGAGAGGAAGAACAAGTGGTCTTAAATCAAATCAATCTAACCGTTCATAAAGGTGATTTTGTTGCGATCTTAGGACCTTCAGGTTCAGGAAAATCCACGCTTATGAATATGATTGGCTGTCTTGATTCTCCTACAAGCGGCACCTACATTTTATCGGAACAAAAAGTGGATGAATTAGATGAATCCGAGCTTGCTGCGATTCGTAACAAGGAGGTTGGATTTGTGTTTCAGCAGTTCCAGCTCCTTCCCAGACTGAGCGCGATTCAAAATGTGGAGCTTCCACTTGTGTATGCAAAATTGCCTGAAAAAGTACGGAAACAGAAGGCCCAGGATATGCTAATTCGGGTCGGGCTCGGTGGAAAATTGCATAATCGTCCAAATCAGCTATCTGGAGGCCAGCAGCAGAGGGTAGCCATCGCAAGAGCAATGGTAACAGAGCCGACTATTTTGCTGGCAGATGAACCAACTGGAGCACTTGATCAAAAAACAGGTCAGCAAATTATGGACCTTTTCCACGAGCTTCACGAAGAAGGAAAAACCATTATTATGATTACCCATGATGTTGAAATTGCCAAAAACGCCAGCCGAATTTTCCGGATATTAGACGGTAAACTGCAGGAGGAGTATGTGTATGTTTAAAGAAAATATCAAAATGTCCTGGATGAATCTCATCCATAACAAAATGCGTTCCTTCTTGACGATGCTGGGAATTGTAATTGGCGTTGCTTCCATCATTGCTTTGATCACGATCGTGAAGGGGGCGATGAATGGGATGACAAGTGAGTTTTCTTCTTTTGGGGCAGATAAAATAACCGTTCAGGCAACGGGAACACCGCTCAAGCAAGGTTTAATAGCCAGTGATATTCAAAGGCTTTCAGAGATTGATAATGTTGCCGGAGTTTCTCCAACCCTTACCGGAAAAACGACGGTGGTTTATAACGGCAGTGAAAAAACAGACGTGTTCATACAAGGTAAGAACAATGTGTATTTTTCAAAGACTGATGACCTAATCGAAACAGGCAGGGGGCTAAATATTCTTGATATCGAGAACAAAAATAAAGTGTGCCTGATTGGTTCCAATATTGCCAATGACTTGTTTTGGGGGGAGGACCCCATTGGCAAAAAGCTTCTTATCGCTGGTGTGACCTACACAGTGATTGGCACATTACAGGAGTCGGGCAGCTTTTCGGATGCCTCTAATAACGATGCTGTCATAATCCCATATACCACTTCAATGAGCCTTCTTGGAACAGGGTATATTTCTAGCGTGGATGTTTACATGAGTGATGCCAATAAATCTGAAAAAATAACCAGTGATATCGAATCTGTGTTAAACCAGGCATTTAATTACAAAGACGGTAGTTTCACTGTGATAAACATGCAGGATATGCTTGCATCGATGAATAAGATTACAACAATGCTTTCCCTCATGCTTGGCGGGATTGCCTCAATTTCGCTTGTTGTCGGCGGCATTGGAATTATGAATATGATGCTGGTTTCGGTAACAGAAAGAACAACAGAAATCGGGCTTAGAAAGGCTCTCGGAGCAGAACCAAAACGGATCCAACAGCAGTTCCTGCTCGAAGCCGTATTCTTATCACTCTTTGGTGGTACCATCGGGTTCTTGTTTGGAACGCTAATCGCTTTTGCTGTGTGTTGGTTGATCGGCGCTGCTTTTGCCCTTTCGGTATCAACGGTCATCCTGGCCCTAGGATTCTCGGCAGCAATCGGAATCATCTTTGGAATTGCCCCAGCCAGGAAGGCTTCGAGGTTGAATCCAATTGATGCACTGAGGAGTGTTTAAGGTAGAAAAAATTGCTGGGTGTGAACCAGTCTTTTTTAACTGGTTGTCTTACTGAGGTTTTAAGAGTGGTTCAGAAAGCCGGTCAGACTGGAAAAAGTGCAATGCCGGTCGATAAGTGCGATTCATAAAGACCGAAAGACCGGAAAAAGAGGGGGGCCGGTCGATAAGAGCAAGTTTATAAATTTTAAGCTAACTTTTGCTATTAAAAAAAGGATAGAAAGGATGAAGATAAATGAACGATCAACTTTTACAGTGGGGATTATTTTCTTTTATGCTTGGGATTGTTTTATCGCTCCCGCTTGCAGCGGTCCATTATCAAAAGAATACTCCAATGACAAAGCTGTTCATCAATACCAGAAAACTTAAGTCAGCGCACCTCGACTTTTTCATGCAAGCTTTTGCAATGGGTTTCGCGTATATTTTGGAGTTTGCCCTAAAAACCGAGTTTTCCCTATATGTCGTTATCCCGTTGGTCTTTGGGGTGATCATGAACCCGACGATATTGTTATTAGAAGCAACATCAATCATTCGTTCAGGTTTGGGTAGGGTTATATATATAATACTCAGGTCAACCAGCCCGATTGCACTTCTGTATGCATGGTTTGCCATAGCATTTCTAATTCTGCCTTTGTTTTTAAAAATCGCCTTAATTGCAGTAGTAATTTTGGGGGGGATCGTATTTTTTACCTTTCAAAGAAGGAGTAAAAAAACCAGCATTAATGACCTTAACACATCCAGTTAAGGTTTTTCATGGTTTTTAAATAACAATCACCGTGTGGCACCTACCACAAAATTCTGCGGTTTCACTCAAAATATATGCGGTTTGAAAGAAATAGAAACGACGTACAATGTAATCAACTAATACAAGTGAAAACCTTTAGGAGTGAAAAGGATGAGAAAATGGGCAATTGCAGGAATTCTTTACGTTACTTTAGTTGTGCTTGGATTCGGTGCTTATGATAAATGGATCGCAGATGATAAAGGAATGGCTGCCAAGACAGACAGCCACGGATCAATGGATCAGAAAGCAGGGCATGGTACCGAGGGAGAAGAGAATGGAAATCATAACGGTGTTGAAACTGGAAGCAGCCATGCACATGAAGGCAATGCACACCAGCAGAGCAGCCAAGTCAATGCATTTGTGCAAAACAATCAAGGAAAGATCAAGATTTTCTTAAAAGATAAAGCAGGGAACCCCGTTGATGAATTAGAAGTAAATCATGAGAAGATTTTGCATCTAATTATTGTAGATGAACAATTACAGAAGTATTACCACGTACACCCAGAACGAACAGGAACAGGTGAATTTACAATTGAAAAGAATCTTCCTGAAGGATTCTACAAAGCTTTTATCGATATTAAACCAAAGAATCTAGCATATGAGGTAGAGCCGGTTTCATTTATCGTGGGCAATCCGAGCGCTCAAGGACACGGTCATGCGCTGGTGCCTGACACGAATTATAGCAAAACGATAGATGGTGAAACGGTAACATTAAGTGTGAACTCCTTTAAGGCAGGAGAACCCGTAACGCTATCCTTTGATTTAGATCAAACAAATTTGACACCATATTTAGGAGCAATGGGGCATGTTGTGATTCTTGATGAATATGGTAAAAAGTTTCTCCATGTTCATCCATCAAATGAAAAAGAACCAATTTTTGAAACACAGTTTGAAAAGCCGGGCATCTACAAAATTTGGGCAGAATTCAAGCAAAATGGGAAAGTAAGAGCCTTCCCGTTTGTAATCGAAATAAAAGAATAAGCATGGAGAAATGGAAATTTGTAGAATGTATGAATAGTATTAACACCTACTACTGGGAAACAGCCAGTAGTTTTTTATGGAATCTTGTAGGGGAGAGATATTTATGATTTATGATGTGGTGGTTATTGGTGCCGGCCAGGCGGGATTATCGATGGGGTATTACCTAATGCAAACCTCTTTATCTTTTATTATTCTCGACAACCATGCTGCGATAGGAGAAGTGTGGCGGAAAAGGTATGACTCCCTTGCATTGTTCACCCCACGTGCTTATAGTAGTTTGCCAGGTTTGGGTTTAGAAGGGGACCCATCCGGTTTTCCAACTAAAGATGAAATTGCTGATTACTTGGGGCGATATGCCAAAACATTTGATTTACCGATTCAATTGAATTGCCATGTTCAAAAAATACAGAAAGAAAATGATTCCTTTACTATATCCACTAGTAACTCTGTAATAAGAACAAAGAAAGTAGTCGTTGCCTCAGGGCCTTTTCAAACCCCTAATATTCCACCGTTTGCAAAAAAACTGCCAAATCATGTTGCTCAGCTTCATTCATCAGAATACATAAATCCAGCCCAACTTAACCAAGGATCCGTTTTAGTTGTCGGGGGTGGGAATTCTGGCGGGCAAATAGCAGTAGAATTATCACGACATCATGAAACATACTTATCTATTGGCTCAAAAGTTCGATTTCTTCCTTTAAGCCTTGCAGGCAGGAGTATCTTTTGGTGGTTCGATAAACTGGGGATTTTAAAGGCGGACCGGGACTCTTGGATCGGAAAAAGAGTGCAAAGCCAACCTGATCCGATATTTGGGTATGAACTGAAGGAGAAGATAAAAAATTGTGCGATTAAGTTAAAGAGCAGAACAAAATCAATTGTACAAAATGAGATTGAATTTGATGATCTTTCAACCATTAGAGTAGAGAATGTGATTTGGGCCACTGGTTTCATTCGAGATTATTCATGGATTGATGTTAAGAATCTTGTGGATGCTAATGGGGATGTAAAGCATCATAGGGGTATAACGGAGATTGATGGACTCTACTTCCTTGGGTTGCCATGGCAGCATCGCCGGGGATCAGCCCTTCTTTTAGGAGTAGGAGAGGATGCGGCATACATTGCGAAAAGTATGAAGAAATTGTGATTCTACCAAAATGGTAGAATCTTTTTTTGTGGCTTTATAAATTCTTTTTGTTGTATTGAAATTGTTTAATGGGGAGTCTACGTGACTGAAATGTTTGCCTCTCCCACTTTTAGGTCAGATAGATAACGCCTACGTGACCGAATCTTGGTCTTCCCCCACTTTTGAGTCAGTTAAAGCGGAATGGTTATTAATAAAGAGCTTTATTCGAAACAAAACACTTCGAAGGACGAATTGAAATGGGCGGCGGGATCATAATGCCGAAATTTGAAAAAACTAATCAAACGTTTGATTAGTTTTTTCATTTCGCTATAGATATTCCAATAGAAACTAAAGCAAATTCACTTCAAATTTCTGCTTTTCTTTTTCAAGTTCTAAAGCTGAGACAATATAGGCAAATCCATTCATAAAGAGGTAAACAACATTGGATTGGATCCGTTCAGTTTCTCCTAAATAAGTATTGATAATAATGAAAACTGAATATAGAAGAACGAAAAATAAAGCGATTTTATTAAAAATGTTCATTCGTACAACC
>NZ_JBALPP010000123.1:0-125 GCF_036965425.1 Neobacillus drentensis
TATTACTATATAATATTTCAGGTAAATATTAAAATAATGTCCGGAAAAAAAGAAAAGCGGAGGTCCAGCTAATGGCGGCTCCGCTTCTTTAATGTAATGGCTGTGCTAAACTTGCCTGTTGATTT
>NZ_JBALPP010000123.1:219-14329 GCF_036965425.1 Neobacillus drentensis
TTCCACTCCAATCAACAGGAGTAAAAAATATCAATTATCTTTAACACATCCAATTAATTATTCATTTTGGTCTATTTCCAGAAGGAACTCAATTAATTCATCAAAATCTTTTGTTACCTTTGGTTGAGTGGTATCGGCGGGTTGAGAAGGAGAAAATTCAACAATAAATTCATTCTCATCATTACTGTCAGATACTACGGTTGAAAAATGATAGTCTTTCTTTACTTTTTGCATCCAAAACACCCCCAAAAGGTACTGTTATATAATTTTATTTTACCTTAAATCATACGGGGTGAATGGAATAATTATGAAAATTGTATGAAAAAAGGCCCTAAAGGACCGTTACGTTCCCTTTAGAGCCATTTGATTTTCGGTTCTGTTTTATTGATAATTCTTTTAATATTTGCCCGGTGCCGGTAAATGACAAAGGATACTAATAATGTTACCGCAATTAGTAAGGGGATATCCCATTCTCGAGTAAACCCAGATATTAATGTAAAAAGAATCGCTATAATTCCTGCAATCATTGAAGATAGTGAAACATATTTCGTTATGTAAAGACTAATAAAGAAAGCAATTAGGACCGCGACAAACATCCATGGTGCACAGTACAGAAGTACACCGCCTGAAGTCGCAACTGCTTTTCCGCCGCGAAACCCGGCAAAGATGGGATACGTGTGTCCGATAACAGCGAAACCTCCAGCAAGCAAAGGATTTATATCAAGATGAAATAAATGCGGCAATGCAGCTGCTAACGTTCCTTTCAATATATCAGCGAGGGTAACGACTAAACCTGCTTTTACCCCTAGGGTTCGAAAGGTATTGGTACCTCCCAAATTTCCGCTTCCATGCTGGCGGATATCCGTTTTATAAAACGCTTTTCCGATAATTAAACCTGAGGGGATAGAGCCGAGCAAATAAGCCAGGATCAAGACTAAAATAATTTGAACCATTGATAATTTCTCCTTCTATAAAAGATCCAGTTCTTCTATTTTACCATGTATTTCTGAAAAAACACTATGCAGCTTGGATATAAACATGAAAAAATACCTAATAAAGAAAAATACCTTCTCAATACCCAATAGATACCTTACGATAGAATCAGGGAGGAAATATTTCATGGCACGCATTGAATATCATAAGACAAAAACAATTTCACCAAAAATAATAATCGTCGGACTGATAGGGGCAGGTTTGCTGATCATTTCATCGATTTTTCTATTATTCTATCCTTTTGCCTCGACAGAGAAAATAATCTATTTTAAAGGGAAATATCCGATTCTATATAATGGGAACCTGCAGGGAAATGGCATTATTGAAGGGAATACTGTGTTTGTCCCGCTCACATTTTTACAAGAACAAATTGATCCATCCATCGTTTATGATGAAAAATCAAAATCTGTCATTATTACTACTAAGGACAAAGTTGTCCAGATGCCGACAGATTCATTAACCTATTTTGTCAATCAAAAAGGAGTTACCTTACAGCTGTCACCAATTCTATCGAAGGACGGAAAAATTTACATAGCCATTGATTCGATCCTTTCATTTTTCCCGATAAAATACAAGCAATTACCGGGAAGTGAAGCCATTTGGGTTCAGCGCGATGGTGAGAAATACGAGACTGCAAGATTAATAGATAAGGACGTGAATGAAGAAAAGCTAAGACTCCGTATTAAGCCTACATTGCGTTCACCCTACACGGCAGATATGAAAAAACAGGAAGCCGTGATTATTGAGGGTGAAAAAGACGATTTCTATCTTGTCAGGAAAACCAACGGCATTAGTGGATATATCAAAAAAGAATACGTCCAGAAGGGGAAAGCAGAGAGAATCACGATAGACCATGAAAGTAAGACCTTTCAGCTGCCTAAATTGAATGGTCCGATTCAATTAACCTGGGAAGCAGTTTATAAGAAAAATCCTGATTCAGCAAAAATTCCTGAAATGACTGGCGTTAATGTGGTATCACCAACTTGGTTCTCACTTGCCGGAAGTGATGGAACGATAAAAAATCTTGCTTCTCTTGACTATAGCAACTGGGCGCATGGGAGAGGCTATCAAGTTTGGGGAGTGTTTTCTAATGCCTTTGATCCAAAGCTCACAGGCGAAGCATTTAAAGACTATGAAACAAGGCAAAAGATCATTCGCCAATTGCTGCAATATAGCCAGATGTATCAATTACAAGGACTTAATTTTGATATTGAAAATGTAAATCCAGAGGATGGTCCACTCGTGACCCAGTTTATCAGGGAAGCAGCACCATACTTGCATGAAGCTGGATTGATCGTTTCTATGGATATTACCTTTTCGGCTGGTGAAAATAACAACTGGTCATCCTTCTATGAAAGAACGAAACTCGCTCAAATTGCTGATTATTTAATCGTGATGGCCTATGATGAACACACAGGTGCATCCGCTAGCGCTGGAAGTGTAGCAAGCCTTCCATGGGTCGAAAGCAATCTAGAGAAACTGCTGACAGAGGTTCCAAATACAAAGTTAGTCCTAGGTATACCTTTATATGCGAGACTTTGGAAGGAACAAACGAAGCTAGATGGAACGATGGAACTAACTACTGAGGCACTAGCAATGGATAAGGTAAAAACATTGATCACTGAAAAGGGATTACAGCCCTCGTACGATGAAGAAAGCGGTCAAAATTATGCAGAATATTATTCAGAAGCTGAAAAAGCCACCTATAAAATTTGGATTGAGGATGTACAGTCCTTACAAAAGCGAGCAGATTTAGCCATTAAATATAAGCTTGCCGGCATTGGTACCTGGTCAAGGTATTTTGGCGATCCAACGGCGTGGACCGCATTAAATCTGGATTCGAACAAAGCGATTACTCAAAAATAAAAAAATTGCCGAGAAAGGTATCTTTCTCGGCAATTTTTTTATTAATAGATTGATTCTGCTAACTGGCCTGTTGATTTCCGCTCCAGGCACTCGCTTTCCGCGGGGAGGTCCTGGAGCCTCCTCGGCGCATTGGCGCCTGCGGGGTCTCCAGTGACCTCTCTATCCCGCAGGAGTCGAGTGCCCTCCGCTCCAATCAACAGACATGTTGAAAAGCCAACTTAAAAATAAATATTTGAACAAATTAACTCTGCTAATTGTTAAATTTGCTAAAGTAAGAACAATTAGAGTCAATTTTATTACAAAAATATGGAGAATTTTCTAACGATTTGTTAAGCCGTTGAAAGCCATGGAAACGCCCAATATAATTAAGATATACAACCATACATAATGAAGAATTACCGGCCAGATCGAAAAAAATGGTCGGTTTATCTTTATATTCCAAAAATATTTCTAAGGGAATGAGGGTGATGCACATGCAAACGGAAAAGGATTTAAGTTACCAGTCATTGTTAGAAAAATATGAAGAAACCATTAAATTAAATCGATATTTAGAGAAACGGATTGAGGAGATTGCTGCAGAAAATAAGCAAAAGGATAACCTATTAATTCAGCAATCGCGCCTTGCTGCAATGGGGGAAATGTTAGCGGGTATTGGCCATCAGTGGCGGCTGCCTTTAAACAGTTTAACCCTCTTAATCCATGATTTAAAGGATGCCCTGGAATATGGGGAAATTAACGACAAATACTTAGATCGATTCACAAGGGATAGCATGAGTCAAATCACTCAGATGTCAGAGACAATTAATGATTTTCGGAAATTTTACAAATTTAACAAAGAAAAAACCACTTTTTCTGTTGGTGATTCCATTGAAGAGGCTTTGTCTATTTTTTCTTTAAGCCTTCAGAACCATGGGATTGTGGTTCAATTTGAATACAGGGGTCAGCAAATGGCTTATGGAGTAGCAAATGAATACAGCCAGGTCGTGCTTAATATTTTAACAAACGCAAGAGATGCCTTTGTACATAAGGAAATTCCTAATCGAAAAATCATTATAAAATTAACGGAAACCGATAACATCGTTAATGCTGACTTCATCGATAATGCCGGTGGAATTGACCCAGCACATATCCATAAAGTATTTGAGCCATATTTTACAACGCGCCCGCAAGGCACTGGCCTCGGACTTCATATGTCCAAACTGATTATCGAGAAAATGAATGGCTCTATTACGGTAGAAAATACCGGCCATGGCGCCCGATTCAGTATATTACTGCCAAAGGTATCCGTTTCTAATAACACTCCATCCAAATAGTTTTTCCTGTTAAAACAGTTTATTATGTTTTTTTGCTAGAAAAAGGTAAACTAAAGGGAAAATATATTAAGGAGTGGATCCCAATGGCGATTGAAAATCCAAGCCGTGATGAAATCAAGGATATTTTAAAAAAGGCAAAAAGAATTGCTGTCGTAGGACTAAGTAATAATCCTGACCGTACTTCTTATCTAGTTTCCGCTGCTATGCAGAATGCAGGCTATGAAATCATTCCTGTCAACCCTACCATTGATGAGGCACTCGGTGTTAAGGCGGTGGCGTCATTGAAGGATGTCGAAGGCCCAGTTGACATTGTAAATGTGTTTCGCCGCTCTGAACAGTTGTTTGATGTAGCGAAGGAATTCGATGGAATCGGCGCTCCGGTTTTTTGGGCCCAGCAAGGGCTTGTCAATGAAGAAGCCTATGAATTCCTAAAGTCTAAAGGATACACTGTTATTATGGACCGGTGTATTAAAGTTGAGCACGCGTTAACAAAATACTAAATTATTACCAAAAAGCTGCTTATAAAATATGCGGCTTTTTACTTTTTTTTGACCAAAATATCACCAAAATCAGATGACAAAAATAAGTAGTTTTAAAATACTTATTTGCCAAATCGAAATAAATCGCTAAAATAAAGCATAGACGCCGCAAGAACTTGTGGTAAAATTATGTAGCAAACACTCGTTCTAATTTATTATATTATCGGATTAATTATTATTAAAGCAAAGATTTATTATAGCAATTAGAGAAGTATGTTTTTCTTTTTGTAAGGCATGAAAGGGGTATTTTAGTGGCAAGAAATCAGCAAGCTTTTGATTATAATGATGACGCCATACAGGTGCTGGAAGGGTTAGAGGCCGTTAGAAAGCGTCCAGGAATGTACATTGGCAGCACCGATTCACGGGGACTTCACCATCTTGTCTATGAGATTGTGGACAATTCAGTCGATGAAGCGCTTGGCGGATTTGGTGATCACATCATTGTCAAAATACACAAAGACAATTCAATCAGCGTAATCGATAAAGGCCGCGGTATGCCTACCGGGATGCATAAAATGGGAAAACCGACTCCTGAGGTCATCTTAACTGTTCTCCATGCAGGGGGAAAATTTGGCCAGGGCGGTTATAAAACTAGCGGCGGTTTGCATGGTGTTGGTGCATCAGTCGTCAACGCATTATCGGAGCGGCTAACTGTAACAATAAAGCGAGACGGTTTTGTGTATGAACAACAGTTTGAACATGGCGGGAAGCCAATCACAACACTCGAAAAAATCGGCAAAACTAATCAAACGGGAACTACGATTCATTTTAAGCCGGATCCCACGATTTTTTCGACAACAACTTATAATTTTGAAACCTTATGTGAGAGGTTACGTGAATCAGCCTTCTTGTTGAAAGGGCTCAAAATTGAAATCAGTGATGAACGTAATGACCTTCATGAAGTTTTTCATTACGTAAACGGAATCGAAGCCTTTGTTGAGTATTTAAATGAAGAAAAGGATGTTCTTCATCCTGTTGCTAGCTTTGATGGTACACAAAATGCAATAGAAGTTGAATTTGCCTTCCAATTTAACGACGGTTACTCGGAGAATGTTTTATCTTTCGTCAATAATGTCCGCACGAAGGATGGCGGGACACATGAAGCAGGTGCTAAAACTGCGATGACAAGGGTGTTCAACGATTATGCCCGTAAGGTTGGCTTGTTGAAAGAAAAGGATAAAAACTTGGACGGTTCCGATATTCGTGAAGGATTATCTGCTATTGTCTCTGTTAGAATTCCTGAAGAACTGCTCCAATTTGAGGGGCAAACAAAAGGAAAACTGGGTACTAGCGAAGCACGGTCTGCTGTAGATGCCGTTGTTTCGGAGCAGCTTTCCTACCTGCTAGAAGAAAATCCTGATATAAGCTCTCTCCTTGTCAAAAAAGCTATTAAAGCTTATCAAGCACGGGAAGCGGCGAGAAAGGCCCGCGAAGACGCTCGAAGCGGCAAAAAGCGGAAGCGTTCGGAAGCCGTATTATCAGGTAAATTGACACCAGCCCAGTCAAGGAATCCGCAAAAAAACGAGCTTTATCTTGTAGAGGGTGACTCAGCTGGCGGTTCTGCCAAACAAGGCCGTGACCGTCGTTTTCAAGCCGTCCTTCCTTTAAGAGGTAAAGTTATTAATACCGAAAAAGCGAAGCTGGCGGATATATTCAAAAACGAAGAAATCAATACCATCATTCATGCAATTGGCGGGGGTGTAGGGTCTGATTTCAATGTGGAAGATATCAATTACGATAAAATTATCATTATGACCGATGCCGATACAGACGGTGCTCATATTCAAGTCTTACTGTTAACATTCTTCTACCGCTATATGAGAGCGTTAGTAGAAGCAGGAAAAGTGTTTATCGCCCTGCCGCCTTTATATAAGGTGAGTAAAGGAACTGGTAAAAAAGAAGTTATTGAATATGCATGGAATGAAGATGAATTACAGGGTGCCATGAAAAAGGTTGGCAGAGGTTATATGATTCAGCGCTATAAGGGTCTTGGTGAGATGAATGCAGATCAGCTATGGGAAACGACGATGGATCCTGAAACACGTACCCTTATTCGCGTTAAAATTGATGATGCTGCAAGAGCAGAACGCCGTGTTACCACTCTAATGGGTGATAAAGTAGAACCACGCCGGAAATGGATTGAAAGTAATGTGGCTTTTGGATTGGAAGAAGATGAATCCATTTTAGAAAATGAAAACATTACAGTTTTTGAGGAGGGTGCTGAAGGATGAGTGCAAACGAAAAATTCCGCGACTTACCTCTTGAGGATGTACTAGGCGATCGTTTCGGAAGATATAGTAAGTATATTATTCAGGAACGTGCCCTCCCGGATGCTAGAGACGGTTTAAAACCAGTACAGCGAAGAATTTTATTCGCGATGCATGTAGAAGGCAACACCCATGAAAAAGGCTTCCGTAAATCAGCGAAAACCGTTGGTAACGTAATCGGTAATTACCACCCTCACGGTGATACCTCCGTATATGATGCGATGGTACGGATGAGTCAGGACTGGAAGGTCAGAAATGTTCTTGTGCAAATGCACGGAAACAACGGAAGCGTCGACGGTGACCCGCCTGCTGCAATGCGTTACACTGAAGCCCGTCTTTCCGCGATAGCTGCTGAGTTATTGCGTGATATTGATAAGCAAACAGTTGATTTTATCCCAAACTTCGATGATACATCTTCGGAACCAACTGTTCTACCAGCAATGTTCCCGAACCTCCTTGTTAACGGATCGACAGGAATTTCTGCTGGTTATGCGACAGATATCCCTCCACACCATTTAGGAGAAGTCATTGATGGGGTAATCATGAGAATGGATAAACCAGATGCTTCTGTTGATGAACTAATGACAATCGTTAAGGGTCCAGATTTCCCTACAGGCGGTATTATCCAAGGGATAAATGGAATTAAAAAAGCCTATGAAACTGGTAAAGGCAAAATCATCGTCCGCAGCAAAGCAGAAATTGAAGAAGTACGCGGCGGGAAACAGCAAATCGTGATTACCGAAATTCCGTATGAAGTGAATAAAGCCAATCTCGTCAAAAAAATGGATGAATTCCGTCTGGACCGTAAAGTAGAAGGAATATCAGAGGTCCGCGATGAAACAGACCGAACTGGTCTTAGGATTGTTATTGAGTTAAAAAAAGATGTAGATGCAGAAGGTGTCTTGAACTATTTATATAAAAATAGTGATCTTCAAGTAACCTATAATTTTAATATGGTAGCTATTCACAATAAGCGACCAAAATTGATGGGTCTTCGAGAATTATTAGATGCTTATATTGAACATCAAAAGGAAGTTGTGACAAGAAGAACACAATTCGACCTTAATAAAGCCAAGGAACGTCAGCATATTGTCGAAGGCTTAATGAAAGCATTGTCGATTCTTGATGAAGTAATTGCGACCATCCGTGCATCGAAAGATAAACGTGATGCAAAAGACAATTTAATTGCCAAGTACGGCTTTACCGAGCTGCAGGCTGAGGCAATCGTTTCTTTACAGCTTTATCGCTTAACCAACACGGACATTACCGCTCTAAGAAATGAAGCGGAGGAATTAGCGAAAAAAATTGAGGAGCTTACAAGCATCCTAGCGAGTGAGACAAAACTCCATTCTGTTATCAAAAAAGAATTAAAAGACGTGAAAAAGCGCTTTGCTGATGAACGTCGTTCAAAAATTGAAGCAGAAATTGAAGAGCTTAAAATCAATCTTGAAGTGACGGTTGCCAGTGAAGATGTAATTGTGACAGTTACGAAAGATGGTTATGTAAAGCGGACAAGCCAGCGCTCCTATGCAGCATCAGGCGGACAGGACTTTGCGATGAAAGAAACCGATCGTCTACTGGCACAGCTGGATATGAATACGAAGGATGTCCTTCTCCTCTTCACCAACAAAGGCAACTATTTATTCTGCCCAGTTCATGAGCTTCCTGATATCCGTTGGAAAGACCTTGGCCAGCATGTTGCCAATATTATTCCGATTGAACGGGACGAAGAAATCATTCAGGCGATTCCGATAAAGGATTTTGAAGCAGATGCCTTCTTAGTCTTTGTGACAAAGAATGGAATGGTCAAGAAAACCGAGCTTAAAGCCTATAAAGCTCAACGTTACTCTAAACCGCTTGTTGGCGTGAATCTGAAGGATGATGACCAAGTGGTTGATGTGCATTTAACTGACGGTGCCAAGGAGATTTTCATCATTACCCATAATGGCTATGCCCTTTGGTTTGATGAACAAGAAATCAGTATTGTTGGTCAGCGTGCAGCAGGAGTGAAGGGCATTAACCTAAAGGATGGCGACTTTGTCATTGGCGGTAAAATCATTACCACAGACAGTAGTGTAACTGTTGTCGTTGCGACACAACGCGGTTCTGTGAAACGAATGAAATTGAAAGAATTCGAAAAAGCTACACGCGCAAAACGCGGAGTGGTAATCCTACGAGAGCTTAAATCCAATCCGCATCGTATTATGGGATTTGTCACAGCAAATGATCAGGATGAAATTTATATCCAGACGGATAAAGGATATACGGAAACGTTAAAAACAGCGGATCTTAAATTTAGTGATCGCTACTCGAACGGTTCGTTCATCCTTGATGAAGGTGAAAACGGAAAAGTGACAACCGTTTGGAAAGAAGAAAAACCAAAGACACCAAGCGAATAATTGCATGTAAAGACTCCCTTTTAAAAAAAGGGAGTCTTTTTATATGGCTGTGTTAAAGGCACATATTGATTTTTTATAACCTGTTGATTGGAGCGGAAGGCGCGAGACTCCTGAGGGAGTACGGGACAGGGGAGACCCCGCAGGCGCTAAAGCGCCGAGGAGGCTCCACGGCACGCCCTAAGGTGCGCGAAGCGCCTGGAGCGCAAATCAACAACCAAGTTTAACACAGCCTTTTAAATAAACTGCTAAAGAATTCTAATCAAAATTTAATCTAAAAATTCATTAATTAAAATTGACGATGCCATTTTCCAGGAATATAATTAGGCTACCTAATTATTAGGTATATTAATTAAATTAGAGGTGTGATTATGGCAGACCGTGAAAATCCCACTGTGCAAAAACTACTTAGATCGTTTATTCAATTCAGAAAGACGGGATGGCATGATAAAAAAATAAACGGATATAATCCGAGCGAGTACAAGGTACTGGCTGTTATTTATGAGGGGGCGAATAAGAAAGAATTAGAAATGAAGGTTTCTGAAATTAGTCAAATATTAGAGGTAACCCCTCCGACTGTAACCCAAATTATTAATAACCTCGACAAAGGTGGTTTAGTCGAACGAACAATCGATCCAGAAGATCGGCGTGCCGTAAGAATTAAACTTACTCCAAAGGGAAAAGAACTAACCGAGAATGCTAGAAAGGCATTTTTTGAAAAATATCTGGGATTAGTTGATTACCTAGGAGAAGAGGACAGTGAAAAGCTGGCGGAATTATTAAACAAAGTCCATAAATATTTTTATGAACTGAAACGTTAAATGGGAGGAGTGGAAGAACCTTGTTGAAATTGAGCAAATTCCTTAAGCCATTTCAATTATCGATTATTATAGTTTTAAGTCTAATCCTTCTACAGTCGGTATCAGAGCTTTATTTACCCACCTTAATGTCTGATATCGTTGATAAAGGTGTTGTCAAAGGAGATACAGACTACATCTGGAAAATTGGCGGTTATATGCTTTTGGTTGCTTTAGGGGGGATGGTTTGCTCCATTACCGCAAGCTTCTTTTCTGCAAAAGCTGCTTCGGGCTTCGGAAAATTACTTCGTACAAAAGTCTTTTCTCATGTCGGCGGTTTTTCCTTGCATGAGTTTGATAAACTTGGAACTGCCTCTTTGATCACAAGAACTACCAATGATATAACACAAGTGCAGCAGGTTTTAGTGATGATGCTCAGGATGATGGCAATGGCACCAATGATGTGTATCGGCGGCATCATTATGGCTTATTCAAAAGATGCCAAATTAACATTAGTTCTTGCAGTATCGCTGCCAGTCCTCGTTTTGGCTATCGTGATTATCGCAAAAACGGGTATCCCTCTTTTTAAAGCGATGCAGATAAAGCTTGATAATCTGAATCGGGTATTAAGAGAAAATCTAACGGGGATACGGGTCATTCGTTCGTTTAATCGAATCCAGCATGAGAAAAAACGCTTTAATGAGGCCAACTGGGATTTAACGCAAACAGCTATTAAGGTCAATAAAATTATGGCGTCGATGATGCCGATTATGATGGTTGTCTTAAATCTTACTTCCGTCGCGATCGTTTGGTTTGGCGGCATACGGATCAGTAATGGTCATATGCAGGTAGGGGATATGATGGCATTTATCCAGTATGCGATGCAAATCATGTTCTCGTTCATCATGTTATCAATGATGTTCGTCATGATCCCAAGAGCGTCAGTATCTGCTGTTAGAATAAACGAAGTACTTGAGACAACAGCTGATATTACGGATCCATCTAAGCCGTTATCAATTGAAAGCAAAAAAGGTCAGGTAGAGTTTCAAAATGTTACCTTTAGCTACCCAGGTGCAGAGATGCCTGCCATCTCGAATATTTCTTTTTCGATGAACCCAGGAGAAGTAACAGCCATTATTGGCGGAACCGGTTCAGGTAAATCGACACTTATTAATTTGATCCCTCGTTTTTATGATGTGGATAGTGGAAAAATCCTGGTAGACGGGATTGATGTACGTGAAATAATGCAAGAAAATCTTAGGTCAAAAATTGGTTTTGTCCCGCAGCAAGCTGTTCTTTTTACAGGTACCATCGCGGAAAACATTCGCTATGGAAAGGAGCATGCTTCGGAAGAAGAAGTCCAATATGCGGCAGACATCGCCCAAGCTTCGGATTTTATCTCCTCAATGGAGGGTGCATACGATGCCGTTATCTCCCACGGGGGAACAAATGTTTCTGGAGGTCAAAAACAGCGTTTATCCATTGCTAGGGCGCTGGTTCGTAAACCGGAAATTTATATCTTTGATGATAGCTTCTCTGCATTGGATTTTAAGACCGATGCAAAACTGCGTGCCGCATTGAAAGAAGAAACCATCGATTCCACCGTTTTGATTGTGGCTCAACGTGTAAGTACGATCATGGATGCAGATCAAATAATTGTCCTCGATAATGGTGAAATTGTCGGAATCGGGAAGCATAAAGACCTTTTAGAAACAAGTTCTGTATATCGTGAGATTGTGATGTCACAGCTTTCGGAGGAAGAAATCGCATGAGTAAAGAGACGAATAATCAAAGGCAGGGACCGGGTTTTGGGCCTGGAGGACGCGGATTTGGACCTGGCGGCATGGGAATGCCTGTCCAAAAAGCAAAGGATTTTAAAGGAACGCTAAAACGATTAATTGGCTACTTAAAACCCCATAAATTTCAGCTTCTTGCTGTATTGGTTACAGCGATCATAAGCACCATCTTTGCGATTGTCAGTCCGAAGATTATGGGGAAAGCTACCACCAAACTATTTGAAGGTTTAATGAAAAAGCTAAGCGGTGTCCCTGGAGCAAAAATTGACTTTGATTACATCGGTCAAATCATCCTGCTGTTAATTGGATTATATATTTTAAGTGCGATATTTTCATATATTCAGCAATATATAATGGCAGGAGTAGCACAAAAGACCGTTTATAACCTTCGTAAAGAAGTGTTAGATAAGCTTAACCGTTTGCCATTAAAGTATTTTGATTCGCGGACACACGGTGAAATTCTTAGCCGTGCGGTCAATGATGTTGATAACATCAGTACGACCCTGCAGCAAAGCTTGACTCAGCTTATCACTTCGGTTGTCACAATAATTGGGGTTATTGTGATGATGCTTACCATCAGTCCTTTAATGACACTAATTGTGGTAGTTACGCTGCCGCTAAGCTTTGTGGCCACCGCCAGTATTGCGAAAAAATCACAAACCTTTTTTAAAGGACAGCAAAAATCACTTGGCCAGCTTAACGGGCACGTTGAAGAAATGTACACGGGACATAAAGTGGTCAAAGTATTTGGCCATGAGAAAAAGTCGATTGAAAAATTTGAGGAAATCAATGAGCAGCTTTATCAATCTGGCTGGAAGGCACAATTTGTTTCCGGTATGATCATGCCATTAATGTCGTTTATTAATAATATTGGCTACGTATTAGTATCCGTAGCAGGTGGTATTTTAGTTACAAAAAGGGCAATTGAAATTGGTGATATTCAAGCGTTTATCCAATATGCCCGCCAATTCGCCCAGCCAATCACTCAAACGGCGATGATTGCGAATGTCATCCAATCGACAATTGCCAGTGCTGAGCGTGTTTTTGAAATATTGGATGAAGCCGAAGAAGTACCTGAAGCCATTGCAGCGAAAGAGATTTTGGAGCCAAAAGGTGAAGTGAAATTCGACCATGTTTCTTTCGGCTATAAAGAAAATGAACTATTAATCGGTGACATGAATATCGATGTGAAGCCAGGGCAGAGGGTGGCGATTGTTGGTCCAACCGGCGCTGGAAAAACGACATTGATTAATTTATTGATGCGCTTTTATGAAATTAATTCCGGTAAAATTTTAATAGACGGTATCGATACTCGGGATTTAAAGCGGGAGCATCTAAGAAGTTTATTTGGGATGGTGCTGCAAGATACATGGCTGTTTAACAGCACGATTCGCGACAATATTGCATATGGAAGAGAGGGGGCGTCGGAGGAGGAGATTGTAGCGGCTGCAAAAGCAGCTAATGCCGATCATTTCATCCGAACACTTCCAGAAGGGTATGACACTATTTTGAATGAAGAGGCCTCCAACATTTCTCAAGGTCAAAAGCAATTATTAACGATTGCTAGGGCGATACTCGCAAATCCAGCCATTTTAATCCTTGATGAAGCAACCAGCAGCGTTGACACTAGGACCGAGATCCAAATTCAACGGGCAATGAATCGCTTAATGCAAGGGCGCACTAGTTTTATTATCGCTCACAGGCTATCAACCATTCGTGATGCTGATTTAATCTTGGTGATGAATAATGGAAGTGTGATAGAAAAAGGAACTCACGTGGAACTGCTGGAAAAAGGCGGGTTCTATGCTGATTTGTATAATAGTCAGTTTACTGGCGAGAATTCCGTGAAGAATGTAGGGTAGAGAAGGGGCGTTCAGGGAGTCTATAGACTTCTTGAACGCTTTTTTATAACTTCTAAGGCGGAGAATAGGGTTGGTAATTCCTATTTATCTCGTTAATTGTAGAAAACGATTAGATTTTTGGAGAAAAGATCATTAATTTTGTAGAAATTCTTAGCGTTTTTGTAGAAATCTACCTAAAATTTGTAGGAATGAAGTAGTAAAAAAGTGAAATTTTTATTCTGTCTCACTTTCTTAAGTATACTTGGATTTTGAGACAATTTAAATTTTGTTTATTATAATTA
>NZ_JBALPP010000124.1:0-621 GCF_036965425.1 Neobacillus drentensis
TTAATTTATCTGAAAAAGGTGATTCCTTTACTTTATTAACGTGAGCCTCAAGTCCAGTTATAGTTGGAATTCCATTTTCTCTATAGATATCGGATAAAGAGGCTGATTGATAAAATGCTAACTTTTTCCCTTCCAGTATAAATTTCTTTGTGTCCATATCCTCTGCGACTTCAGAAAAACCGGTACAAAGAGCAACTCCAACATTGTTACATTGAAGGGCACTGAATATATTTGCCAATTCTACGGCATTAAGTGGCCGGTTCTGAGTTGATGCAACTTTGAATAGTTTCCCAGCTCTTTCATCTGCTTTTTTGTAAGAGAAGGAATTATTTTGTAATAAATCTTTATCATTAAGCAATTTTAATAAAGAAAAATCTAATTCAATTACATCATTGAGTAGTTTTTTATAAAAATTTTTTACTTTATAATCTGTCAATTCAACATATTGAGCAGCAAGCGCTCGCAATCCATTACTCGTTATATGCTTTAAGATTTCTAGAATTAATTGGTCTGAAAATAGCTTTGCTGTTGAACTATATAAATCATCTTCCCTGAAGAAAGGCGTATCTTTATAACCTTCGTCAGACAATAATTGAGTAGCCTCATGTTCTTGATATGTAG
>NZ_JBALPP010000124.1:647-4324 GCF_036965425.1 Neobacillus drentensis
TAAGATATTTTAATAATAAATTGATCATGTTTGAACTTGATTGTAAGTACCAAAGGAAACCTAATTCATTTACGTTCATTTTATACCCCCGAGAGACCGAATTTCTTTTTTAGTTTGTCAATAAAATTCTTGGTTATTCATGAATCAGTAATTCTTCCTAAATACACATAGAGTTTCCATGTATAGGATTGAACCTTTAGAAAAGAAGTGGAAGAAGTACGAAAGTGCTAAGCCCGAGGAGGTTTTAAAAGGATGTACATATATAAAACTTAACAATAGTTACTTGAGCAAAAAAGTACAACATTTCCTATTGCCTCTATCAAATTATTTTTAAGAAAAAAAGAGACTCCAATTTCTTTATGAAAAGGGGTCTCTTTATGTATGTATATATGTTCCGAAAGTCAGTTTCCTTTTTAAAATTTACCTTTCCTCCGCAATACCAGCATCCCGCTCAATAAATCCATGACTTATATGTTTTATTAATATTAGAACTATTTTTATAGGGCGAATTACCTGTTTTTATAGAATTTACAACATGAAGGACAAAACTCTTCTTGAAACACCATCAAAATGTCCTTCATTCACTCTATGAAGGACAAAGCACTAAAAAATATTATTCAAATAAAATAGTTCGACATTTTATGATAAATTTCTCAAAATTTACTATTGCTATTATTTTTAAATGTGATAATATGTAATAGCATGAAATTGGAAAGCTGATATTCAAAATCTTGAGTCTTTCCAAGCAGATAATTTTGACCACCTCCTTTTGGAAGTCAAGGCCATACGGACAGCCGGGTCAAATGCCGATTGGCAACTTTGGTTGCCTTATTGATTGAGTTAAAAGCTCAAATTTTATAAGTTGGTTACTTTACAACCAGTGCATATGCACACAACTTGTGAAACGGTCAATAAGAGTGGTAAAAGTAATTATTTGCTATATAGACTCTGATCCTACTAAGATATATTTTGAATATTAAAATGCTTTCTGCCCAATGGTCCTAGGACTTTTGTGATAGACGGATTTCTATGACTTTTTGTCATGGTATTAATATTGATTATATCTAAAGCAAGTGTTGTGCGCAGGTATGCGTTTTTCACTTGCTTTTTTTGTTGTTGTTGCAAAATCAAAATCTATTAAGTTAGGAGATAGGAGAATGGGAAAAGCACTTATTATTGGCGCCGGCGGCGTGGCATCAGTAGCTATTCATAAATGTGTTCAAAACAGTGAGGTATTTGAAGAGATTTGTATTGCAAGCCGTACAAAATCAAAATGTGATGAATTAAAAGCGAAACTTGACGGCGGCAAAACTAAAATTACAACTGCACAAGTTGATGCAGATAACGTGGATGAGTTAATCGCATTAATTAATGAAGTAAAACCAGATATCGTTATGAACTTAGCATTACCATACCAAGACTTAACTATCATGGATGCTTGTCTTGCAACAAAGACTCACTACATGGATACGGCTAACTATGAGCCAGAAGATACAGCAAAATTCGAATACAAATGGCAATGGGAATACCGTGAGCGCTTTGAAAAAGCAGGCATTACAGCTCTTTTAGGCAGCGGTTTTGACCCAGGTGTAACAGGTGTATTCTCTGCTTATGCGCTTAAACATTATTTTGATGAAATTGAATATATCGACATTCTTGACTGTAATGGCGGCGACCACGGCTATCCGTTCGCTACGAATTTCAACCCTGAAATCAATATCCGTGAAGTTTCTGCTAACGGACGTTATTGGGAAAACGGTGAATGGATTGAAACCGAGCCAATGGAAATCAAACGAGTTTATAACTTCGCTGAAGTTGGCGAAAAAGATATGTACTTGCTTTACCATGAAGAGCTTGAATCCCTTGCACAAAACATTCCTGGACTTAAGCGTATCCGTTTCTTCATGACATTTGGCCAAAGCTACATTACACACCTAAAGGCCCTTGAAAATGTTGGAATGACTTCCATCGAGCCAATCGAATTCGAAGGAAAACAAATCATTCCACTTCAGTTCTTGAAGGCGGTATTACCAGATCCAGCTTCCCTTGGACCTCGTACAGTTGGAAAAACAAACATCGGCTGTATCTTCAAAGGGAAAAAGGATGGAAAAGATAAAACTTATTACGTTTACAACATTTGTGACCACCAAGAGTGCTATAGAGAAGTCGGTTCTCAAGCGATTTCCTATACAACAGGCGTTCCTGCAATGATTGGTGCAGCGATGATTATGACTGGCAAATGGAATAAGCCAGGCGTATTCAATATTGAAGAGTTTAATCCAGATCCATTCATGGAAGAGTTAAACAAATGGGGTCTTCCATGGGTAGAAGACTTTAATCCTGTACTTGTGGATGCATTGCCAGAAGAAGCAGAAGAAAAAGAGCTGGAGCTAGTTCGATAAGATGCGGTTTGAAGAATTACCAACGCCTTGTTATGTAGTTGATGAAGGTCTTATTGAAAAAAATCTAAAAATCCTTAATGGCGTAATGCAGCGTACGGGAGCTAAGATTGTTTTGGCACAAAAGGCATTTTCTATGACAACCATGTATCCCCTCATTGGAGAATATTTGAGCGGTACAACAGCAAGCGGTTTGTTTGAGGCACGTTTGGGGTACGAAGAAATGGGCAAAGAAAATCATGTCTTTGCCCCTGCCTACCGTGAAGATGAAATCGACGAAATCATCTCGATTTGCGATCATATTATCTTTAATTCCTTCTCACAGTTGGAAAAATTTAAAGACAAAGCTCTTCAGGCTGGCAGGAAAGTGGGCTTGCGCATCAATCCTGAGTGTTCAACACAAGTTGGCCATGAAATCTATGATCCATGTTCACCGGGTTCCAGATTTGGCGTAAAACAGGAAGATTTTCGTCCAGAATTACTTGATGGTGTTTCAGGACTGCATTTCCACACCCTTTGCCAGCAAAACTCTGATGATTTAGAGACGACTTTAAATGCAGTGGAAGAAAAGTTTAGCCAATGGCTTCCGCAAATGGAATGGATCAATTTCGGCGGCGGCCACCATATTACGAGGGAAGATTATGATATCCCGAGACTTGAAGCATGCATCAAGAGAATGCAAGAAAAATATGGATTAGAAGTTTATCTTGAGCCTGGAGAAGCCATCGCTCTCAACGCAGGGTATTTAATCACATCTGTACTTGATCTCCATAAAAACGGAATCGATATTGCTATTCTTGACACCTCCGCAACTTGTCATATGCCGGATGTGTTGGAAATGCCTTATCGTCCTCCTTTATTTGGATCAGGAGAAGCAGGCGAGAAGCCATTTACTTATCGCCTTGGTGGCCAAACCTGTCTTACAGGCGATGTGATCGGCGATTATTCGTTTGACCAGCCATTAAAGAGCGGCGACAGATTGGTTTTTGGTGATATGGCGATTTACTCCATGGTGAAAAACACCACGTTTAACGGCATGCCTTTACCAGCGATTGCGGTACAAGATAAAGATGGCGATTGTAAGGTCGTACGCGAATTTGGCTATCAAGATTTTAAAGTCAGACTTGCTTAACAGAATACTAGAATTTTTGTAAAACCAGATTCTCAAACTAGAATCTGGTTTTTTAGTTGTTTTGTAAAAATAAGATAGGCCTAGATCTTATATTTCATTGACCGCTGTAGTTTGTTTTTTTGTTCTACGGGCAATGAAACGCTCTT
>NZ_JBALPP010000125.1:0-8667 GCF_036965425.1 Neobacillus drentensis
AGAATAATAATCCAATATTTCTTCCAAATCTTTTATATCGTCTTCTGAATAGTTAAATACTTTATCAAAAGATTTAGCATTTTCAACAGCTTTATTACTCAAATTGTTTACAATTTCTTCAATAGTCTGTTTCATCGTAAACGATACCTCCGTATCTTT
Source organism: Neobacillus drentensis (assembly GCF_036965425.1). Lineage (GTDB taxonomy): Bacteria > Bacillota > Bacilli > Bacillales > Cytobacillaceae > Neobacillus > Neobacillus drentensis_F. The sequence goes on from NZ_JBALPP010000125.1 coordinate 160, forward strand.
TACTTTATTTATATTTCAAACTTATTTTAAGATTCCTTATTCAACTAAACTGCTCCGTTACTTCAATAAGAAAAGCCGCCGAAAAAGGCAGCCAGATCTCCCGCAAAAACACCCGTTAGCATAAGTACAATACTCATCAATCTATTTGAGTTCATTCCAAGTTATTATTTCAACATTGCCAATTTCGACTTCTCCGAGACTTAATAAATGTGGGACGTAGTGAAACAATCCGAATCTATTGCCTTTTCTGCTTTCATCTTTGTAATATTCAGATGTAACTGATGGCAATCCTGTAAGTTCTTTATAATCATCAATATCCACTATTTCGATTTGACCTTCCTCAATAGGTTCCGCTGGACCTTTATATTTCTCTTTGGAGTAAAAGTAGATAGCATTCTTATTGTTTTTCAGTTTTTCAATAGGGATTTTGAAAAAGGGTTGCTTTTCTCTAGTCTTAATTTCTAAAGCTGTGATAGCTTGGTAAACGTAATGAGGATGTAACGGTAGAAAATGTAAAACATCATTCCAAAAACAATTTAGTTTTGGAACTTGTTTTTGGAGCAGTTTGGGTCTCTCAGGATGGTCAAAATACTTTTTAGTATATTTTTCATATAGTTGAGGATAAGGATTCTTCAAAGAATTTAAGGGTATCAATTTTCCCCCTTCTAACTCATTCGGTACCATATGATATACATATTGTTGCATAAACAACACCTCCGATTCTAACCAAATTCTAGATTCACCCTTCATTTTCCTGCCAACCTTATTGCACTAACCAGCCTCAAAAGTGCAATAAAAAAGGGATCGCCGCAGCCACCCCATTCTTTAACTCTTGCACCCGTTAGTTTAAGTACATTTATTCACACTCACTGGACAACCATTAGGTGCTGAACTCCTGCATCTGTTATATAATTAGCAGTTTTTTATGTAGTTGAACTTCAAATAGGTATAAAGGCTAAAGGTAAATAGAGGGATTTACTTCCATCAATTATCTTTTATAATACATAGATAGAGTTTGGGGAACTTGCTTAATATAGTATTCATTTTAGTTATGCCCTAATCAATATTATTCGCACTAGTCATAAAATGATCGTGTAAACAATATTGCACAAAAAGTGTGGTTCCTCTAAATACAATAAAGAATAGGCTTCAATAATTCGGAATGAGTGATATTGGGACAGTTTAAACCACACTTAAAATGAAAGGGAAATTAGTTTGAAGGAATTTACAATTTGCTATACCTTGGATAATGAAATAATCATAGAAAAAATAATAAAAGAATCAGATGTTAAAAAAGAAGATGTTGAAAAAGAAATATATGAGAAGATGGATTGTTATAAATACTTAATTGTGAGAAATGACCAAGATTATTTTATCATTAATTCATTATCGGTTCGTTATGTACAGATAATGAAGGAAAAGATATTAGTCAAATAAAATTTTAATAAATCGTGTACTATTGATTAAATAAGCCAAAAGAATGAATACAATATCATTAGAAACAAACCTAGTCCATTTTTCTAAGCCATCCTTACCGATAGGATGGTTTTGTTTATATTTCTCAATACATAAGCTAATGGACTGCCACTTCGTTTAAATTTGTTTTAACAATCTAAATACAATCAATCAGATTCCATAATGTTTGTTAAAGATCTGCAATATTAATAAAAGTATAGAAAAAGGCACAATTATTTGTGCCTTACAACGGTAAGGATCCCCCTAAATACAATATATAATATAAGCGAAAATTAATTTTCCTACTTAAACTAATCTGCTTCGTTAGCACAACAAGAAAAAGACCGCCGCAGCGATCCATCTTGAACTCAAGCACCCGTTAGTTTAAGTGTAATACTTCACATATTATATTTATTCAGACATGCTGCTCAGTTTGTTTAAGAAGGTATTCAACAAAAAAAGGGAGGTAATCCTTCTAGGATTAAACGCACCCGATGGTTAAAGAAGAAAACAGTCTAGCTATTTTGTCAAACCAGAAATTAGTCTTTTACGATTTTAATATCTTTTATTGGATAATAAACAACATTTGTTGTCCCTATTACCTTTTTCAATGGTATCGCTCCAATAGTACGGCTGTCTTTGCTTTGCCTTCTGTTATCTCCCATTACAAACAAACTATCTTTAGGGACAGTCTCACTACCTACTGCGGTTTCCTTTAAAGTGAAGGAGTCTGTTAATGTTCCTCCATCTTTTAATGATTTTTTGTATTTTTCCAAGTAAGGTTCGTTGTAAGCTTTCCCATTTATATATAAAACATCATTTTTATATTCAATTCTGTCACCTGGGAGTCCGATTACGCGTTTTATGTAATCCTTACCTTCTGGGGCGTGAAACACAACAATATCAAATCTTTTCGGTTCTCCAATTTTTGTTACAATCATACGGTCCTGGTCCTGAAGAGTAGGGTTCATTGAAGCACCGTCAACAACAATCGGCGTAAAGAAAAAAGAGCGAATAATGACTGCTATTGCAAGTGCACCTATTAAGGCTTTAATCCATTCATACATTTCATTTTTCTTCTTTACCATTTACAAACCTCCCTAAATATTCATCTGAATTCATATCCTCATTTTACCATATTTGTTTGGTATACGTTATTTTTCTTAAGTTATCCTGCTTCATTAGTGCAATAAAAAAGAGACGCCCGCAGCGATCCCATCTTCAACTCTTGCACCCCGTTAGCTTAAGTACATTTCTTCACAAACTTTTTTTGAAAATTATGAACTAAAAAATCAGCTATTTTCCAATTAAGTTATAACGCCAATTATTGCACCGCATAAAGCTTCCTGGAGGATATTCGAATTCGCATTCAGAGATAAACTGAAAGTCAAGCTTCCGACAAATTGCATTAGAAGCAGGATTATCAATCGATGGGAATGCGTGAATGTATTCATATTTGTTCTCACGAGACGCTTCTTCTATTGCTAACTTTACTGCTTCTGTAGCTATTCCTTTCCCTTGATAAGAGGGTAGAACGCTCCATCCAGTTTCATATACACTTTTATTATTCCAAGTAGTTTGCCAATAACCCACAGAACCTACTGGTTCTAATTCTGGTAACAATATAATACTAAACATACGTCCTTTATTACCAAGCTCAAGATATCGTTTATGTCGTTTCAAAATCTTCTCCTTACTCTCTGGACCGCCAAGATGCTGCATCATTTCTGGAGCGTTTATACGAAAAAGTAAATCAAGGTCATTATCTTCCCAAGGCTTTATCTGAATGATATGGTTACTTGCTTCCAAATTTATTTCATCCCCTCACTACTTATTTATTTACTCTTTCTTTACGAATGCTAAAAATCCTCTATTTAATAATATTGATGCTTAACTAAACTGCCCCTTTAGTTGAATAATAAAAAAGAGCAGCCGTAGCCACTCAGTGTTTTGCTCTTGCCCCCTTTAGCTTAAGTAAAATTTTTCACAGATTCGTTTAATAGGAACGTTAAATTACTTAGCTTGGTCATGGAGACTGTGCTTTTAATAGGTTTCTAGAGTATGCATGTATTAACTCATAAAACGACATTTTATCGTACTTTTTTCTAAGTCTTTCTTTTTCATTTTGGGAAACTTGTTTAAAGTATTGGAAATTGCTAAATGTATAATCTTCTAAGGTAGGTACTTCGATTCCTTTTGGTCTATACACCTGTATAAAAATTTCTTGAGATTTGACAAATATTTTTAATAGTTCACACCAAATTTCCATATCTATGTTTAGTTCAATAGCTTGAATTGCGAACTCTGAAAATAAAAATTCATCTGAGGAGTCTGGCTGCCCATGTCCAGGATATTTTGTTCCTCTAATTTCACCGTTGGAAAATAATTCATAGCATTCATGAAATCGATGGAAATTGGACTGATCATAAAAACCATTAAAAAATTCTTTATAAAGTTGTAATAGCTTATTTGATAGATATTGAATATCATCTATAGCAGCGTTAGGCAATTCAGTATGTTTAGCAATTCTTCCACCTTCTTTTGAAGCTAACCCACGTTTCAAAAGACGTGCCAAAAGTATAGTGTAAACATCATTAATAACTTGTATTCGCCTAGTCTTCTCCTCTTTTGATAATTGAATATTGTTATTAATTAGCATTGGATGAAATTGGTTTTCATATTCTTCGAAAAATTCCTGATAATGAACAATGGAGAAATCAAGTTTTTTTATCGATTTCTGTAGTAAAAAACCTCCGATGTCATTCTCACTAGCAAAGGTTAAATAAAAATTTAGATATTGGGCATTTTCAAAGCCAATTTGTACCCAATTATTTATACAGTCATTCGGAGTAAATTGTAGAATATTATGATTAAGTCCATATTGAAGTGAAGATTGATTTGTTAATGTTGGTCCACAAAATAATGTATGATACGCATTTCGGGAAAGGTATCCTCCTAAATAATTTTTATCCCAATATGTCAGGAAAAATTTAAAATAAAAATCGTTAGATAAACCTACTTCAATCCAATTATTCATGTATTTTCGGGGAATATATTGAGGAAAGCCTTGATCGTATATGTTTAATTCATTAATCAAGATGTATCCTGCTCCTTAAATTAAATGTAACTGTTTTATATATTTTGAGTATTTGCATGTCAAACGCAAACGATTAGCTGCAGGCTGGATACGAGCATCAATTTCGCCTATTTTTTAATTCCTAACTAAGATTTATGTCTTGTAAGTAAAATTAATACCCATTTTTCCCGTTAATGTAACGTCGTGTTCAAACCTGCATATTTCAGGTTGAAAACTAAACTTATTGGGTTTTTCCATTAATGTCACATTGGCTGTCAGCCTTTGTTTAATACCAAAATGAATGGCTTCCCAAGTAACAGTATCTCCCTCCTCAAATAACCAAAAGAAAAATGACCGCCGCAACGATCATCATCTTTAACTTAAGCCCCTTTTGAATTGAACTTCAACTCTTACGACTGTTGGCTCTTTAACGCTCTTCTAACTTTCCTTGCAAAAACTAATGGATCATCAACAGATTCGATATTAACGTAAATCAAATTAGGATGATCAAAAAACCACTCATTGTGTACGGATGAAACTATTATTCCTTGTTTAAGAATGGAAGCAACAAAATTCTCGACTTCTATTTGCAAGAGTGCAACCCTACCTAAACATAATGCTCGTCCAGTCTGATTATCTCTGGATTCAAATGAGAAAGAAGAGGTTACTCTGAAACGTTCTCCTAAAATTATTGCTTTTATTTCATTTCGATTTATGGTTGCTACGCATTTTCCACCCGCAAAACCCTCTTGCCCACCGATAATTCTAGCAAACTCTTGACAAATTGATTGATCATTATACACAGCTATTCATCTCCTCCCTAATATTACTAGGATATGAATAAATGAAAAGCCCTGATACGGACATGCAACTATTTCAAAATATAAATTACGATTTTAACTACGTCTACATAATTTTATTTTTAAATAACAAGTCTCAAATTGGAGATTCCTCATAACATAAAGTACTATTAAAATTGTTTTCAAAAATTTATCATGTTGCTACCAAGTGGCTCGTTTGTTGTTAAAAACCCATCATACAGTAACAATTAGAAGGAGGATATTATGAGCGAAAATATTAAATCTTATGAAGCTGAAGGTATCAAAATATATTGGAAACCCAATATTTGCAAACATGCAGCAGAATGTGTAAAGGGATTGCCAAGTGTATTCAATACCCAGAAAAAACCTTGGATATCACCACAGAATGCAACAGCTGAAAAAATCAGGGAAGTGATTGATCGTTGTCCAAGCAGAGCACTTACTTATGAGCAAAAATAAACAGAACTAAAAAGTTAGGAGAATGTGGAAATGACTGAAATTAAAATGGGCAAGAATGAATTCTATATTGAGGAATCTAATGAAATTATTGCAAAAATTCAATTTATCCCAAGCGGAAAAGATGTAAATGGAAGAAATTTAATTATTGTAAGCCATACAGTTGTATACGATGGACATAATGGTCGTGGATTAGGCAAAAAGTTAGTAAATAAGATAGCAGAATATGCTAGAGATGAAAACTTATATATTATTCCTGTATGTCCTTACGCAAAAAGTGTTCTTGAAAGTAAGGAAGAGTATCAAGGTGTACTAGCAAATTGATGCCATTTTATTATATATGCGTTGAATGACTACACTTAACAAGACAAAAAAAGAGATCCATACTAGCAAAATTACTAGGAGACGCGGGTATGCAAGCCTAGCTAGCAAGGCAGAGGTCTTTGCCATCTGGTTTCCTGGCCAGGATCAGTGACGATTCTGCCGAATACTCATTATGCTTTTATTGCCCTCGTGCTTGAATCAACCGCACAGCCGACTTTATTTTTAAGTCATTATGAAGTTAGAATTACTCTTTCTAGCAATGCTGGGATTATAGTAAACTGTTACGCCATAGCTGCCAATACTACAATCATAGAGAGAAATACTGTCCTTAATCATGAATTAGTACAATCAAAAAAGAAGCCCATCAGGCTTCTTTTTTACATAATCTCACCATATAGGATTGTTAAAATAAAGCGGCTGTAAAATAGAATCTATCATTACCGCCGTCTAATCTGATGTCATCGCCGTGTCCTATAATTATATCAACTTGATCTCCAGCAAAAAGTGGTACCATGTTACACCCCATTACTATAGTTCCTCCATCTACAGAAGGTTGTCCGAAAAGAAACGTTTTTAATACGCCATTAATCCGAATAGCCATATCAAGGGGCTGACTTACCGAAAGTGGATCCATATATAATCCGACACAAATGGAATATACACCACTAGTAGAAGGAGTAAACGTAGAGGTAGTTGGGTTATATTCATGCGCTAGATCATATTCCACTATTGGAAATTTGACTTTTGTTGGGTCGTCAAACCTGGAAATAACTTGATCACCAAGATTATATGCTCTAAAAGCATGCTTTGCCATTTTATGCACCTCCTTATTTTGAACTCAATATAGCTTATTCGGATATAACTAGTGTGTATCGGCAGTTAACGGAGGGGAATCGTGGATTTATAATAACCCATATTGTTCTTGGCATAAACAAAAGCTAGGATTCCTCCTGGCTTTTATACGAAGCACACCCTCGAAAGTTTATATTATATGAACCTACCAGCTGTCCTCATCGAATCGAAAATTTAAGGCAGGCTCCCTTCAGCGTAGGAGGAGCTGATTCTAACACGAGAGCGAAAAGCTCTATTTTTTTTGCTTTAAAATGAAAAGAAGCCCCGGTCGGGACTTCTTTTGATCTATGAGAATTGAAGATTATCTGCGGATCTATCTCTTTGGCGATTTAGTAACAATATGGCGTTGCTAATCCAATCTAAACTTGTCTTAAAACTTTGTTTGAAACAAGCCGACCCCGATGGATTATTAATCAATAATTGTCGATCCGTTTATTTCACTAACGTTAACCTGCTTTTCCTTGTTTACTAATAACTTAAAAACATCCGGTCTCGAATAATGACCAACAGGATCAAAATCAAACTGGCTATAGGCTATTTGCTTCATATCAAGATCAGTAATAATGATGTCTTCTTTTTCCCAAACAGGTCCAGCCATGTACTCAACCAATGGTCCAACAATTGCACTTCCACCCTTACACATTATATCAGGGGAAGTAACAAGATCATCATAGCAGGTTAAATCCGCGGGATACATATCTTTCGTGACATATTGATTGCAGGACAAATCAAAACATCTACCTTCCAAAGCAATGTGACTAATAGTGATTGCCATGACTCTCTTGCATCTGTAGTAGGTGCAATATAATGTTGGACACCTTGTGCATACATCATTGCCCTAGCCAATGGCATATAATTCTCCCAAGAAATCAATGCGCCAATTTTTCAATATAGGGTTTCAAAAACAGGTAGTGTGCTACCATTGCCACCAAAATGACAGTTTCGATCTTCAACTCGTGAATCCATTACCGTTACTTGAATATGGAATCTAATAAAAGTTAGTCTTATTTTTGTGCATTATTTTTTTCTTCCCAAACTTTCATTAAATTTTTGTGATATTCTTTTGCCTTTTTGATTAAAATCCAATCAATTGAATGTGCAGGTGTTGGAAGCGATTTTCCTCGTCGAATTCTAATCTTTTCGTGATTTGTATAGTGAGGATAAATGACTGTTGACTTCAAACCTCTTACATTTGAATATTTAATATCTTCTATTTCATCCCAATAAACCTTATTTCCTTTTAAGTCAATTACAATTCCTTCATCATCCCAATAAAAACCTTTACCTTCTTTTCTTTTTCGCCAAAGAAAAATTGAATATCCGATTGTAAAAATTGAAAAAATCAACCCTAAAATTGAGACTAAAAGGGCTTCCTTTAACGCCATAATAAAGACTAAACACAATAATATTCCAATAAACATAAAACCAAAAATTAACAGCAAAGAAATTTTATATATTCTCAGATGGTCCAATATACAAGCACCCTTTAAACTTTGAATTTATTGCTATTTTATCACTTGTTTT
>NZ_JBALPP010000126.1:0-13918 GCF_036965425.1 Neobacillus drentensis
CATGAATACTTCAAAATATAAGAAATTTTAGTTTACATAATATTATTATTGTTGCTTTGTTCCGTTAAAATGAACCTCTTTCCCCCTATTTACATACTATGCATAAAAGAAAACTGGGTGGTGTCTATGGGAGGCCTAACATATTTTGATTTCTTGGCCAAGTTTGGCGTTGGCGGAGCCCATCCTGGTGGAATCCAATTAACAAAACATCTCCTTTCAAACGAAGGGATAACTAAGGATTCGATCATTTTGGATGCTGGCTGCGGCACGGGTCAGACTGCGGCTTTTATATTTCAGCAGTATAAGGCAAAGGTATTTGGATTGGAGATCAATCCGATTATGATTGAAAAAGCAAAAAACCGTTTTCAAAACTTGCAGCTACCTATTCAAGTAATTCAAGGCTCTATAGAAAGAATTCCCTTTGAGGATCAAACCTTCGATTTTATCATTTGTGAATCGGTTTTAGCTTTTGTTGATAAACCTGCTGCTCTTAAAGAATTTTATAGGGTGTTAAAAAAGGGCGGAAGACTCATTGCAAATGAAATGACGATCAACCAGAAACTATCCCCACAAGACGAATTGGAAATTAAAAACTTTTACGCTTTGGATTCAATATTGTTTGAGGAAGACTGGAAAAGACTTTTAGAAAGTACTGGGTTTAAAAAAATAAAATTAAAACTAAAAAAATTTAGTCCGAATATTGGAAACCAAGGAGCAGAATTTAATTTCTCTAAAAACTTCGAACCAGAATTATTTGATATTCTAAACCAGCATGGTCATATTGTACTTAAATACCAAGATATTTTAAGTTATCGGATTATTACATGCTCCAAAAATTAACAGATCTTCATCCTTTCATATTCTAGTGTATATTAAAAAAATTCTCGACGAAAAATAAGCTATTGAAAGGATGGGTGACACACGTGGATAAAACATTAGGGTACCTTAGGGAAATATTATCAAATTATACCGACCAACACTCTGAGGGTAAACAATTATATCATAAGCTTTCGGGAGGTCATTATTCATCGGAAGGGGCATTTGTAAAAGATTTAGACCAAAAAGAAATTAATTTTTTAAATGCCATTCTTCCTAAAGAAATTAACTATGCAAAAGAAGAACAGGACGAAAAAAGGGCCTATCAATTAAATGAAGTGTATGAATTATTACTATGATACGTAAAAAAGATGGCATAAATTTATGCCATCTTTTTAGGAAATATTTCATTTTTCGCCTATTTATTTCCGAGGTAAGCGCATAGTACGACAAATCTTGATTGTTTAACCCTGCCTTATTCATCATAATACGACATTAAATATCAGAAAATTACAATAATACCGATTTTTAATGTATATCTCTTTTCTTAAACCTACCGCCTCTGACTTCAGCAATATCTGCTACAGCTAAAAAGGCACTGTGGTCATTTTCGGTAACGATTTCCTTCAATTTTGCCTCTTCAAGACGGTTAATAACGCAAAAGATAACCTTCTTATCATCTCCAGAATAGGCACCTTCCCCATTGATGTAAGTAACACCACGGCCAAGTCGACTTAATATTGCATCGCCGATTTCCTTGGCATTATCACTGATGATCCACACTGATTTGGATTCATCCAGACCTGTAATCGTAATATCAATCGTTTTGTAAGCAACAAAATAGGCAATTAGTGAATACATAGCACGGTCCCAAGAGAAAACAAATCCAGCACTTCCAAGGATAAAAAGATTGAAGAACATAATAATTTCTCCAACAGAAAATGGCAGTTTATTATTAAATAAAATTGCCAGTATCTCGGTACCATCTAAGGAACCTCCGTACCGAATTACAATACCTACGCCAATACCAAGGACAACACCTCCAAAAACAGTTGCCAAGGTAATATCTTGCGTAAATGCTGGGACTGGATGGAGCAATGTGGTTGCAATGGAAAGAACGATGATTCCATAAAGTGTGGATAAAGCGAAGGTTTTTCCGATTTGTTTATAACCAATAAAGAAAAAAGGAATATTTAGAATAAAAAGGAAAATACCAATTTTCCAGCCAGTAAGGTACGATAGCATGATGGAGATGCCGGTAATTCCGCCATCAATAACGTTGTTTGGTACGAGGAAAATTTCAAGTCCAACAGCCATTAATATGGCACCAATGGTGATTAACAAAATTCGCTGAAAAAGCTTTTTCTTTGTCAATTTTCGGTGCTGTATTTTTTCCATAATGGCGGTCTGCTGTGCAATAACATTCAATTCTTGTGTTCCTGTCATTATCTTGCCCCTTTCAAATATGATTTCTATATTTAAGTATATCGAAACATTACCTTTATTAATATTAATATGCTCTATTAAAGCACAAAAAACATTATTTTCCATTATCGCTACATAAAAAGAAGCTACTTACTTTTGAAGCAGCTCCTTAATTAGTAGTAACATCTTAGGGGACCCAACCATGACATCAGCCAATATTATTTTTCAAATTTTATTTCCTTTTAGTCAAAAATTTGATCTAAATGGAAACTTGAATATCAGCCGGTGTGTGCTTGTTCCGTTGAAGGAATTAATTCTCATGAATAAATGGAATTCAAATTCCTTAATGAAACAAAATCTTCGGTTTTCATTCTTATAAACTCATTATTCCTTCATTTAGCGAATCAGCTTCGTGGCAATAAACATGTTAGGCAAGTAAGTCCTAGCCTTTTTCTTTTTTATTGCTTTCTATTAAAGGATAGAAACAATAAAAAGGATTTTGTTAAGAGTTACACCCGTCAATCGTCAATTATGTTACATCGCTCCACTGCCAAATGTGTTAAAGGAATATCCTTACTACTCGTTCACAAACGGAACGAACACGTTTGGTTGAGTCTCCTAAGATGTTAATATTTTATAATTATCTTTTACACTTTTATTATAACACCGAATTTTTGGAATTAATCGAATAGTTGTTACGAAGCTGTGAACTATTATGAAATTTTAAATTAAAAGCAGCAAGGTAAATCCCCTGCTGCTTTCCTGTTATTGTTCTTTTAATCGTGCCCGTTTGATGAAGAAGGCGAGAATTAATGCGACCATAGCGATTCCTGTTGCCACAATAAACGAATCATTAATACCATCGATTGTGGCTTGCTTCATCGTTTGTCCATAGATCAAAAATGTCCCTATCTGGCTGCCTGCTGCGGCCGGCAAATGAGCCAATGCGGCGATGCCCTGTCCAATTTCAGCTGTCTTACCTGCTATAAAAGGATTGACACTTGTTATAAGATTCGAATATTCTCCCATGTGTACACCCTGTCTTGTTGTCATCACCGTTACTAAAAAGGCCGTACCTATGCTGCCGGCAACCTGCCTTGCTGTATTCGAAGCCGCTGTCCCATGGGCACCAAGATGGCGCGGTAATTGATTTAGCCCTTCCGTCATAACCGTCATCATTAAAAAAGACATCCCGAACATTCTTAACACGTAAAGTAATAATATATGACTAAAACTAGTAGTCATACTCAATTGGGTAAAGAGCCAAGTTGTGATCACAGTAATGGTTAAACCAATCACGGCTAACCACCTTGCACCCATTTTATCAAATAGTGCTCCTGCAATTGGAGACATGATACCCATAACAATTGCTCCAGGCAATAACAATAGACCAGAATCAAAAGCAGTAAAGCCGCGAATGTTTTGCAAATAAATTGGAAGCAAAATCATCGCCCCGAACATTGCCATATTAATAATCATACTGATAATAGTGGTTAAGGCGAAAATATCGTACTTAAAGACACGTAAATCGAGCATTGGATTTTTTGTGGTCAGCTCTCTCCAAACAAAGGCAATTAAGGTGATTGCCCCTATTATTAAGGAAATCACAACTGTACCACTGGACCATCCATGGCTTCCAGCTTCGCTGAAGCCATATAAAAGGAAGCCAAAACCCAAAGTTGAAAATAACAAACCTGGGAAATCAAATTTCGGGTTGGTCACCTCAGTGACATCTCTCATCCAAAAGACACTCAAAATTAAATCGAGAATGCCAATGGGAATTACCACATCAAATAAAAGTCTCCAAGAATAATGTTCTACAATCCAACCTGACAAAGTAGGACCAATGGCTGGTGCAAACAGCATAACCACTCCCATAATCCCCATTGCTTTTCCTCGTTTCTCTGGTGGATATAAAGAGAAAAAGACGGTCATTAAAAGCGGCATAATAATCCCTGCTCCTGAAGCCTGAACAACCCTTCCAACCATCAGCATACTGAAATTTGCCGAAAATGAACAAATGATAGAACCAAATGTAAACAGAAAAACAGAAGTGATAAACAATTTCCTTGTACCAAACTTTTCAATTAAATAAGCAGTAACTGGGATAAATATCCCATTTACAAGCATATATCCTGTAGAAAGCCATTGAACCGTTGTAGCTGAAACATTTAAGTCTGTCATAATATGCGGGATTGCTACATTCAATAGCGTCTGATTTAAAATCGCAACAAATGCTCCTAGCATTAATGCTGCGAGAATTTTACCTTTTCCACTATCTGCTTTGGCATCTTGCAGTCTTGATCTTCCAGCTGCTTTTCGCTTTGGTTTTACATTTGCTTCGACATATTCTAAGGCAGGTTCAGGAATAGCAGATTCCTTTAATATGTCTTCCACTTGCAAGTGTAAATCCTCATTTTCTGCCTCAGAAACCTTAGAATAAATGACACTTTCTCTTTTAGCATTCTTCTTCTTTTTTTTCAAAAATAAATAATTCAATACGAATAAAAGCAAAATGCATAAAATGATATAAACAGAAATATAAATGGACATATTTTCACCTACTTATGGACTCTCACGGTTACATTCATACCTGGGACTAATTGGAGACCCCTATAATCCTCAATGGCTATTTTAACAGGGATGACTTGTGTCACTTTGGTATAATTACCGGCTGCATTTGTACTAGGTAATAATGAAAATGTCCCAGATGTAGCTAATCCGATATTCTCCACTCTTCCCTTTAATGTCGTGTTTGGAAATGCATCTACATAAATATCAACTTCCTGATCAACAGCCATTTCATCTATACTGGTTTCCTCGATATTGGCCGTCACCCATAAATTTTCAAGGTCAAACATTTGAGCTAAAGGCATTCCAGCAGCCACAAATGAATCTTTGACAGCACTTGTTTGGACTACCGTTCCATCACTTGGAAGGGTAATCTTTATTTCCGCAGGTGCTGTTCCAGCTCCAGTACCTGCAGTAATAACGGAACCAATTTGCTCATCTTTGGCAAAGTGATCTCCAACCTTTGCATCCCATTTGGTTAATTTCCCACTGGCCGGAGCGGAAATAGTAACTTGCTGACCGGCAATTTGAGCATTATCTGTAGATATATAATTTACAGTATTGTTGTAGTAGGAATATGCAGCAAATCCTCCGCCAACTAGGATAATTAATATGATGATATTTAATAAAATTAATCGACCTGTCTTCATATGCTTTACTCCTCCTCTATTAGGTATTAATAAATAGTAGTTTGTGTAGACTCATTAGGTTTTACTATAGATGCAACAAACTTTTCAGTTTTAAATGGTTGAATTTTCCGTATTATTTGATTAATCTAATAGAACCAAGGGGGAGATTAATTTGATTAGAAAACTATCAGAAAATGATCACAAACAGGTCCTCTCCTTTTTACGAGAGGAACCTTCGATAAATTTATTTATTATTGGGGATTTAGAGGTATTTGGATATCATTCTGATTTTCAGGAAATTTGGGGGGAATTTGATCCACAAGGGGAGTTCAAAGCCATCCTGCTCCGCTTTTATCAATCATTTATTCCGTATGCTAAAGGGGAATTTAACGTTAGAGGTTTTGCTTCAATCATGAACGAGTATAGGAAGCCTCTTTACCTATCTGGAAAATCAGCTATTGTAGAAAGATTCGAGTCCTATAAAGAATTGGAACTTGGACCAAAACAGGTCACATACTTTGCTGAATGCCGTTCACCCGAAAACTTGGGGACGACTGATTTAGAAATACACTCAGCAGGTATAGAAGATGTAGACAGAATCATTTCTCTTCGCAGCACGATTAAAGAATTTCAAATTCGAAGTGATGCCCGTGAAATCTTATTAAAATCAATAGAGTCCAATACATCAAGAACCTATTATACTGAAGAAAACGGCATTATGACCTCATGTGTGTCAACAACAGCTGAAAATTCCATCTCAGCAATGATTGTCGGTGTTTGTACAAGAAATGAAAATCGCCGTCAGGGCCTTGCCACTGGGATTATGCAAAAGCTTTTTAATGATGTTTTATCAGAAGGAAAAACTCTTTGCCTCTTTTATGATAATCCTGAGGCGGGTCGGATCTATAAAAGACTAGGCTTCAAAGATATTGGCATGTGGACGATGCACCGTTAACGAAAGAATCCTTTAAAAAAGGATTCTTTTTTATGTAGTAGCCGAAAATTATGAGGGAAAAATACTAACATGAACTTTGAAGGGATGCGATAACGCAATGTATGAATCCATAAAAAAACACGCAAAACCTTTCGACACAATTACAGACCTTACCCCTTTAATTGATGCTGTTGGTGATGCTAAATACGTTCTTCTCGGTGAATCCTCTCATGGAACTTCCGAGTTTTATTCAGTTCGTGCCGAGATTTCAAAACAATTGATTAAGGAAAAAGGTTTTTCTTTTATTGCCGTTGAAGGTGATTGGCCTTCCTGCCAAAGTGTTAACCGGTACGTAAAGGGGATTGATCAAACTGGTATGGATGTAAAAGAGGTGCTTCAATCCTTTAATAGATGGCCAACATGGATGTGGGCTAATCAAGAAATCATTACGCTAATCGAATGGTTAAAAGAATACAACCTAGAAAATTCTCGAACACAAAAAGTCGGATTTTATGGTTTGGATGTATACAGTCTTTGGGAAAGTATGGACGAAATCCTCCGATATTTAGAAAAAAACAACTCCCCTAGCCTAATCCAAGCGAAAAAAGCATTCTCTTGCTATGAACCCTTTAACCGGAACCATGAAACTTATGCAGTCTCGGCCGGGTTTCTATCGGACGATTGTATGAAAGAATCGTTAGAACTTTTAGAATCAATTCGAAAAAACAAATGGCAATTCGATGACCAAGAGGAAAGCAGTCTGAATTTGGAAGTAAATGCCTTAGTTACGGCACATGCTGAGGAATACTACCGAACGATGGTAACAAGTGATGTAAGGTCGTGGAATGTTCGGGACAAACATATGGTAGATGCCTTAGATTCGGTAATGAAGTTTTATGGCGAAGATGCAAAAGTGATTATTTGGGAGCATAATACTCATGTTGGCGATGCAAGGGCAACTGACATGAAGGATGAGGGAATGGTAAATGTCGGACAATTAATTAGAGAACAAAACCAACCAGAAGACGTGTTCATTATCGGCTTTGGAACTTTTAACGGCACCGTTATTTCGGCAACTGAATGGGGTCTGGATTTTCAGGTCACAGAAGTACCGCCAGCCCAATATGGAAGCTGGGAATATCTCATGCACAATTCGGGTGCTTTTAATAAATATCTCATTTTTAATAATAAGAACCAAGAAGAATTTTCCGCCACCATTGGTCATCGAGCGATAGGTGTAGTATACCTGCCTGAATATGAGCATTTTGGAAATTATGTTCCCTCCAACATGGGTCAAAGGTATGATGGATTTATTTTTATCGATAAAACCACAGCATTGCGCCCCCTCGTCTTGGAGCATATTTTAATATAATTAATAAGGTCTTCCAATTTTTAAGGAAGACCTTTCTTATGCTAATCCACGATGGGATTATTAAAATTATCTGTTACCAGAATATTGTTCTCCTTTACCATTTTTTCAACCCGCCACTTATTTTCTGAAAGTTTATCATTAAATGGGATGGTAATTTCCCTGCCATTCCTACTTTCAAATTGATATTCTAATATAGCCGTGGTTCCTTGGTGGCTTCGATAAACGATATGAATTTTTTTAATTTTATCCCATTTAAATTCTTCTTCCCTAATTTTAGTAAGGGCCTTATAATGGATTCCTTTTTCATCGAAAAAATAATAATTGGTTAGGCTCATTACAAACGCTGGTATGCTTCCAAGAATTAAGACCCAAGTGACACATTTTATTCCTCTGCCATTCGACTTCTGCCGAAAAAGAAGATAAACGGTTAAAGCGAACGCTATTATTAACATTCCTGCCGCAAAAGTGATATAGGCTGTTAAAGGCGTTGTAAAAAACCATTGGGTTCGGGAGTAATAGACCATACTCTGAAAGGAAGCCACAACAATAAATGGAGCAAATAAACTGCTGATATACAAAATAATTGTATAGGCAACAAGCTTTACCTGATTATCCTCGGCAGACTCTTTCCTTTTTGGCAAAAACATATAAAAAATACCATCCTTGTGTATTTTACTCCTTTTATTTTACCATTATCTGAATAATTTGACGTTACTTCTCAGATAAAGTTTCACAAAAATCTGAATTTAAAAAACCAGTCAATAATTAACTGGTTTTTCCCCATTTTATTTTGTTCCAGGTGCTGGTTGATCTACGCCTTTAACATGATGACTGTGGCCGCTCTCCTCTGTTGTATGGAAATCATAATAATGAACATGCATTCCATTTCCCACTGGGATTGCCGGTCCTGAATATGCCCTGTAATGATGCGTATGCCCATCCTCAAATAATACATACCCCTCAGTAAAATGAATATGTCCGCCATCCTGTGTTGGTATTGGCGGTGAGGTTACATCAAGGCATTGGTGGACATGTCCTGAACTAACACCAGTATAGTCTACAGAACCATGATTATGGTGTGGAACAAAACCTGGAACAAAATCATCCTTTCCAACTTTAGGCATTACATTCACCTCACGATATTAATGTTTCATCTATATGCGCAGGTTCCAAAAAAAATAATTAAATTAAGAGTGGTGGAAAAATTTTCAATGGACCAAATATAAAAATGGTACATAAGCATCAAGATAAATCACATACTATTTTTGTAATTTCAATCAATATCACGAAAGAAGGATTAACTTATGACTGTAGGAACACAGGTAAAACAAGCATTAGCTGGATTAAAAAGTGCACAGGCAAGTTTCGAAACCTTTGCGCTGGCAACTGATAACCAAAATGCAAAACAACTATATCAACAGGCTGCCCAGCAAACACAACAAGTTCTTGATAGCCTTGAGCCTCGTCTTCAAGAAATCTTAACTGAAGAACCACAATACAATCAATAATCAAATAGGTTGGCGCTTAGCCAACCCATTTTTCATTTATTTTTTGGCTTAAAAACAAACGAAAGGAAGTTTTTCTAGTGACCGTTGCTTCAAATGTTAAGCAATGTCTGATTACCATAAAAGGAATTGAAGCGCAGCTGTCTTCGCTTGCTTTAAATTCTTTAGATAAAGAAGCTCAAGCTGTGTTTCATGAAACCTCCTTAACGATGGCCGATATGAAAAAAGACCTTCAATATCGTGTTTTGGAACTAGAACGACAGGAACCGCAATATAAAGGCTCATAATCATTGAGGTGAAAAATAGTGCCAGGATGGATATTTATAATTGTTCGTTCGCTTATATTTATCTTGCTCTTATTTCTAACAACTAAAATTCTTGGAAAAAAACAAATTTCTGAGCTTTCTTTTTTCGAATATATTGCCGGAATTACAATCGGCAGTATTGCCGGGGAGGTTGTAACCGGACTTGAAGCCAATATCTATCATGGAATATTGGCGTGTGTGGTATTTGGCTTTGTTACCTGGCTGGTTGACTTTATTTCTTTATACAGTAAAAGTTTTCGGGACATGGTCGAAGGAAAAGGTACGGTTGTCATTAAAGATGGAAAAGTTTTGGAAGAAAATTTAAAGAAAGAAAAATATACGATTGACGAGCTTTCAGCACTGCTTCGTCAAAAGGATATTTTTAGGCTAGCAGATGTGGAATTTGCGGTTCTGGAACCCCGAGGCAATTTAACCGCCTTGTTAAAAAAGGAAAACCGTCCGCTTACACCTAAAGATTTACAAATGAAAGTACCAAATGAAAAAGAGCCGCAAACGGTTATAATGGATGGAAATATCATCGATGAACCATTGCGAATTGCTCGAAAAAGCAGAGCCTGGCTCTATACAGAATTAGAAAAACTAAACGTTACACTTGCAAATGTTTTCATTGGTCAAGTTGATTCTTACGGTGAATTAACCGTAGATCTATATGATGATAAAATTCAGG
This sequence comes from Neobacillus drentensis, assembly GCF_036965425.1. Taxonomy (GTDB): domain Bacteria; phylum Bacillota; class Bacilli; order Bacillales; family Cytobacillaceae; genus Neobacillus; species Neobacillus drentensis_F. The sequence goes on from NZ_JBALPP010000126.1 coordinate 10,246, forward strand.
TTCCCGAGCCGCAACAAAGACCTCTATTACTTGCAACAATGAAAAAGACCCAGGCCGATTTAGAAATATTTTCGCATCAGACCGATTGTGAACAATCAAAAGCAATGTACAAGAAAAATGCTACTCTTCTACAGGAAACAATTGATAAGCTTAGTCCATTTTTAAATGGATAGAACACGAAAAATCCTTATCAACGTTTGATTGATAAGGATTCAATATTTTCAGGAACTAACTGAATTTTCTTTGCTAGTAATTGGCGGGGAAGTGGCGGTATTTTTATGAGAAATATAGCTATGAAGCACCATTCCAGCCATAACTAATATCATTCCAATCCATGATATCGTTGAAGGGAACAAAGAATTTAACAGCAATAATTCCCCAACTAAAGCAAATAAAACTTCCATTGATTGTGTAGCTTCAACCGCGGCTAATTTCTGCATATCTTCTCTTACCAAATCGGTAGCATGAAAAAAGAGAATGGTGGCAATGACACCGGAAGAAATGGCAACAAGTCCTGATTGTATCGTTTGTCCCGAGCTGGGAGGTCCTTCTGTAAGAAAACCATATAGAGATAAAATAATCCATAGTGGAAGACTCGCCAATGTCATCCCTAATACACGTTGAAATACATCTAAACGTCCGCCGCAAACATCCATCATTTTTCGGTTGCCAAGAGGATAGGCAAAAGATGCAATCACAACCGGAACCACCCCTAAGGAAATCGCCAAAACAGAAAGATGGTTGGCTTGCTCCAGTTGCATTAAGATAATTCCCAATAAAATAATCAATGACATGGCCAATCCTTTGAATGGAATCTTCCCTCTTAATTGGATTGGTCCTTTATCTGTCATAATGGTTTCATAAAATAGCGGAGCTAACAAAGAACCGGAAATAATGGTGATTTGCCAAGTGGCTGCAATTAACCATCCGGGAGCGTAAGCAGCTGAGAAACAAATAGGTGCATAGAACAATCCAAATCCAACAAAACTCCATAAGAACCATGGACTTGGCTGTTTTTTCATTTCAGCAAATAATTCCCTAACATTTTTTCTCATGATTACGATAACGAAAAGAAAGGGAACCATAAAGAAATAACGTAAGGATGCACTCCAAACCCAGCTCCCGCCGGCTAAATCCATCGACCGGTTTAATATAAAGGTAAACGCAAAAAAGAAAGCGGCAAGGATGCCTAAAATGATGGGCCGCATCAACAATATCCCCTTCAAAAAAATTTTTTCTCATACGTAGATCAACTTTTTTTAGTATAGCAGATTTCTGAATTATTTGTTTAAAGAAAAATTAACACCGATGAATTTGAAACTTTCTTCTTTTTCGCACGTACATATTGTGGGCAAGATAAATTACAAGGTGAGGTAGATACAATGTTCGGAAAAGTTGCTGCTGATATTTTGGGACTAAGTGATGTTGGTGCGGTTATTCAGCCGGAGAATTATGATAAAGTGGACGCCGATGATTATGTGATGCATGAAGATAATGAAAAAATCTATTTCCTAATTAAATCAAAATCAGATGAATATTGTTTTACGAACAATGCTCTTATCCATTTGGATGGCACAAGTGCCACAAGCAAAAAGCGCATGCTGCACCGATATAGCTATGCTACCCATAAAATTTCTGATGTTATGCTTGAAACAGCCGGAACCGTCGATCTTGACGTGGAAATTAAATTCAAAATTGGTTCTATGCCATTCTCCATTGATGTTCATAAAAAACATATTGAAGAAGTAAAGGACTTATATAAAGCTTTGATCAAAATATCTGAAATCACACATGAAAATGACATTTCCTTGCAATTTGCAAAGCAAAGCCTTGAAGTTGCCTCTACTACATTAGGCCGTGTAACAAGTCCTGACAGCAATTTAGTGGTTCAGTTTAAAATGCTTAACCAAGCAGCATTCCAATGGTTAGAAGACAGTAAAAAGCAATATTGCGTGAAGGACTTTGGCTCTGTATTTGAAAAGTACATTAATAATTAAATATATTAAAAATAACCCCAAACCGAGCTTGGGGTTATTTTATTTAAATATAATCAATTAAAACATCATCTAATGGCAATCTGGTTGTATGATGAGCCGGTGCAGCGGCTTTCCCTATGGCGATTAGGACTACAGGGAAAAAGCGTTCAGGGAGATCAAATTTTTCCGCAAATTGCTCCTTGCTAAAACCGCCCATTGGCACCGTATCATAGCCTCTATCTTTTGCAATTAACATTAACTGCATGGAAACTAGTCCTGCATCAAAGGAAGCGATGTTTTTCAGAATCTCTTCCGAAGCAAAAGGATACGTTTTGTTTGTGTTTTCAATTAATCGGTTCATGCTTACTTCATCTAAATATCCAGCTTCAAATGCACTGTGGTAAACTATTTCTACACTTTTATACATCTCTTTATCGCCAATGACCGCAATCACGGCGGAAGCTGTTTCCGCCTGCTCTTGATTGTTCGCAATTGTTCTAAGTTCTTTTTTAACTTCTTGGTCTTCGATCACAATAAAGCGCCATGGCTGCAAATTACTAGATGATGGTGCTTTTGTTGCTTCTTTTAGAATATCATTAATTACTTCTTTAGGAATTTTATAGGTTGCATCATATTTTCTTACTGAATGACGTTCATTAATCAATTCAGTCAAACTTTTAGTACTTACAGAAGTTGCCATCGATGATTCCTCCTTTTGGATGGGATTTCTACTTATCGTTTGTTTATCCCTCGATAACGATACCATGAAATCATTACCTCAATACAAGTAAAATGCTCGCACTTTAAATAAGTGCAAGCATAAGTTATGAAGGACTTGGCCTGTGAAACAGCCCCATGACTTCAATTGTTTCGGTAATATTTACGAAAGCAGTTGGATCCACTTCGGTTATCAGCGTTTTTACTTCATTTAGTTCGTAACGAGAAATAACTGTAAACATTACATTACGTTTTTCATTTGAATAGCCGCCTACTCCATCCATTATGGTTAAACCCCGGTATAGGTTAGTCAGTAAATGCTGTCTCATCTCTTCGCCTTTTTCCGTTATAATCATGATTGTTAATTTTGCATGATCAGTATAGATAGCATCCACCACTTTACCCGTAACAAATATCGAAACTAATGTATTAAGAGCTGCATCCCACGTGAACAAAAAGCCACTTATTAAAATAACAACTGCATTCATGCCTGAAAGTAACACACCTATTGGAAAGTCTTTTTTACGTGCAACGATCATTCCAATAATATCAAACCCTCCAGTTGATCCTGAACAGCGGAACACGATTCCCACACCTAAGCCTGTTAAAGCTCCACCGAATATGGAGGAAAGGATCGTACCTTTTGCGATTGGGAATACTGGTATTACATAAAGCCCTACAGAAATAATTAATACTGAAAAGATGGTATTCATGATAAATTTTTTCCCAAGCACTTTATATCCAATGATTAATAATGGGAAATTCAAAAGAAAGTTGGCCAACCCTGTATTAATTGGGGTAATCATTCCAAACATCATGGAAATTCCGCTTAATCCGCTGCTTAACACTTCATGTGGAATTAAAAAAAGGTTAAAAGCAATAACAATAATAAGAGATCCAATTATCAGTCCAAATATCCGCACTAGGAAATCCTCCCATACTTCTCCATTTATTTAGAAATAATACATATAATATTTCCT
>NZ_JBALPP010000127.1:0-132 GCF_036965425.1 Neobacillus drentensis
ATATACCCCTTATAAAAATTCTATACGAATCTTTCGATTAACACTTTCTGTGTATTATTAACGGCATATTATAGGTTCGCGTTGAGTCATTTGGCATCATGTTTCCAAATATCCGCAAAAAAAAAAAAAAAT
>NZ_JBALPP010000127.1:184-23435 GCF_036965425.1 Neobacillus drentensis
CCCTATTCCCGGTAAGCCGCTCCTCTTTAAACAAGCTCCTTCTCCAAAACCTTTTTTAGCTTTTTTAAGGTTTGCGAATGGATTTGCGATATTCGCGATTTATGAAGTCCTAAAATTCTTCCAACCTCACTCATACTTAAATTCTCATAATAGATGAGGGAAAGAATCAGTCTTTCTTTCTCTGGTAATCCATCGATAAGCGATGCTAAGATTCTACTTCGCTCTTTTCCTTCTATTATTTCAGATTGATCGAGAATACTATAATCGGAAAGTGAGTCAATCTTTAATTGATTGTCCTCGCCATGTTCAATCGGTTCATATAACGACTCTTGTTTTTCAAAGGAAGCTTGCGTGATAATCTCCCGGCATTCCTTTTCGCCTATATGTAAATAATCACTAACCTCCCTAATGGTAGGCTTTCGAAAAAGCAGTTGTTCTAAAATCTCAAAAGCCCGTTTAACGTCTTTTTCCTTTTTTCTTAACGTTCTTGGCAGGGGGTCGTTTCGACGAAGTCCATCATAAATTTCTCCACGTATTCTTTGGGTAGCATAGGTTTCAAACTTTACATTTTCGCGCTGATTGAATTTTCGGGTTGCATCTAATAACCCCATCATCCCAAATGACATGAGTTCATCCTCTTCCACTGTGTGAGGAAGACTTCTCTTCGTGTTCTTTACGATTTTATGAACTAATGGCAGATATTGATCGAATAACTCTTCATCCCGTTGTTGACTCAAGAAAGTTCCCCCTCCTTTTAGTTGAGACAAAATCATAAATTATTTTTTTACAAATCCTGAAATCCTTTGGATAAACCCTTTGATTCCGGTCACATCTGCTCTTTTGGTTTCCCCATTCAAATAAATATTCACGATATCCTTCATCCATTTTGCGGCTTGAGATTTCGGATATTTTAAGTAAAAAGGAGTCTGATCCAGAACAGATTGAAACACGAATGAATCATTTGGGATAAAACCAAGAATATCAATTTCTTTTTCTAAAAATTGTTTTGTCACTGCCTTCACCCGGTTCGCAATCGCCATTCCTTCTTTGGAATTAGCCACGCGGTTTACCACCAAACGGACATTTATGCCCGAATCCTGGTGATGTAAAATTTTTATTACGGAATAAGCGTCGGTAATCGCGGTCGGTTCAGGGGTTGTAACCAGAATGATTTCATCGGCGGCCAGGTGACAGCGCTGAGATTCCTTTGAAAGTCCTGCCCCTGTATCAAACAGGATCATATCAGCGTATCCCTGCAATTTTTCAAGTTCTGTAAATAAATAGTTGGAATCGTGCTCACTTAGATCAAGAATTTCATGAAAGCCACTCCCGCCTGAAATCAATTCCAATCCTGCGGGCCCTTTTTCCATCACGTCCCAAATGCTTTTTTTCTGCTTCACCATATCAATCAGATGGAACTTCGGAGCCATTCCTAGTAATATCTCCAGATTCGCCATGCCAATATCTAAGTCAATTAAGACGACCTTTTGTCCGGATTCAATCTGGCTTAGGGCAAAGTTTAGGGCAAAATTTGATTTTCCAACGCCGCCTTTTCCGCTTGTGATCGATACAACCTTAGTCCGTTTTTCTTGATCTGCATTATTTTGGTTAAAACGCTGATACAATTCTCTCAGCTTTTGCGCCTGATCCGGCTTCATCATCATCTACTCCCAATATCTTTTTAGCCATATATTCTGGTTCTGCGAGCATAATGTCTTCCGGAACACCTTGTCCCAAACATAGAAAGGATAAAGGGTATGGATAATGATAAATGAGATTGAGAGCGGCTCCGAAACATGTACATTCATCCCACTTGGTCAGGATGACTCGATCAATCTGAACCGATTTCATCTTTTCAACAATTTGTTTCATATCCTTCCACCTAGAGGTCATACTTAAGACCAAGTGATTTTCTTGCTTGCCTACTTGAGAGAGAAAGTCATTAATTTCCTCGATATACTGCTCCTCCAAGTAATTTCTTCCTGCACTGTCCATAAAAATCATTTGGCAATTTTTTAATTTATTTAAGGAATGGTTAATTTGCTCGGGACTTTCTACGACTTCAATCGGGATATTTAAAATGCTGGCATAAGTCTTTAATTGCTCGATGGCAGCAATCCGGAAGGTATCCGCCGTTAAAAGACCAACCTTCTTTCTCTGAAATAACACCTTTCTTGATGCAAGCTTCGCGATTGTGGTTGTCTTGCCAACACCCGTTGGACCAAGGAGTGTAACCACTGCCGCATCAGAATTTAACCCATCTGGTGCGATACCGTCCTGAAAAAGCTTCGTTAAGGTGTTCAAGACGATTTCTTCAATTTCTTGCTCAGTACACCGTTCGATTAATGGATGCTCGACATTAATTTTCTTCACAAGAAATCGAATGACTTCCCCATCAACCTCTTGATCCTCTAATTGTTTCTGCCATTTATCTAATCTGGAAGGGGGCTGCTTTGGCGAATCGGTTTGATTTTTGATAAAACTCCCTAACAGTTGTTCCATTTGATCTAATCTGTTAAGGACCTCCGTTTCTTGGGCTCCCTCCTTCACTTCTGGAGATGAAGGCGGTTCGATTTTCCGTTCAACGACCTCCGAAGCGGCAATCACCTCAAGCTGCTTCTTTTTAAATAGGCCAAGAAATCCGCCTGTATTCGATTCCTTCGTGTTTAAGATGACGGCATTTTCCCCTAACTCTAACCGAATCTGCTGCACAGCTTGCGGCAAGGAGGCGGCAATATATCTTTTAATCTTCATGCAGATACCACTCCAACCCTTTGAAAATGAACGACCCCTATATTTTGCACTTCTACATCCGGCTCCAATTCGTTAAAAGAGATGACAGGAATATCTCCGTTAATTCGTTCTACTATTTGTTTTACATACATCCGAATGGTTGGGGAAGTCATGAGAATCGGCTGGATTCCCATTTTCACCACCTGTCCAATTGTGTCATTTAAAGCCATGACCAGCTGCTGAATAGTCTGTGGGTCTAAGGTTAAATAAATCCCTTGCTCCGTTTCTTGAAGGTTTTCGCTAATAATCTTCTCAACATTGGCGTTGACCGTAATCACTTGAATCATTTTACCCACGGACAATTGCTTCGTAATTTGCCGGGATAAGCCTTGTCTAACATATTCAGTCAAATAATCAGGATTTTTGGTGAAAACCGCCCAATCAGCAAGGGTTTCAAGGATGACAGGCAGATTCCGGATCGAGATTTTTTCTTTTAACAGTTTTTGTAACACCTTTTGAATCTGCCCCATTGATAATAAGGATGGCACTAACTCCTCGACGATTGATGGAGAGGTTTCCTTCGCCTTTTCAATCAGCTGCTTCGTTTCTTCCCTACCTAAAATTTCATGGGCATACCGTTTGATGGTCTCCGCGAGATGGGTAGTAATAACCGAAGAAGCATCAACAACGGTATAGCCAAATACTTCAGCTTTTTGCTTCATCTCATCATTTATCCATAAAGCAGGAAGGCCAAAGGTTGGTTCGACCGTTTCAATCCCAACGATTCCGTGATCATCCTCTTCCGGCAGGAGCATCAGATAGTGATTCAGAAAGATTTCTCCTGCGGCAATCTCGTTGCCTCTTAACTTGATTACATACTGATTGGACTCTAAATTGACGTTATCGCGAATCCGGATAATCGGGATTACCAGCCCTAATTCTAATGCGATTTGTTTCCGAATCGCAATGACACGGTCTAAAATATCCCCACCCTGGGCAGCATCGGCTAAAGGAATAAGTCCTAAGCCAAACTCAAATTCCAATGAATCCACCTGGAGGAGATTAAGGACATTCTCCGGACTATTTTCTTCCTCAATCGGCAGTTCAAGCTCTTCTTCTAATTCCATTTCTTTTTCTTTGGCTTTTTGCATTCTATATCCAGCAAACACTAGCAGGCCGGCAATGCTCCAGGTTAGCAGAATTCCAATTGGCGTAACCAGGCCGAATAAGGCAATACATCCTGCTACAACATAAATCAATTTCGGATAAGCGAATAACTGGCGTGTCAGGTCGTCCCCCAGATTCCCATCGGAAGCCGCTCTTGTGACGATGATCCCGGTTGCTGTAGAAATTAACAGAGCCGGTATTTGACTTACCAGCCCATCACCGACCGAAAGCAGGGTAAACGTGCTGGCTGCCTGGGTAAAATCCATCCCCATCATCGTCATCCCAATAATGAAACCGCCAATGACATTAATAAATAGTATGATGATACCCGCAATGGCGTCGCCTTTTACGAATTTGCTTGCCCCATCCATCGCACCGTAGAAATCTGATTCCTGGCTGACTTTTTCCCTCCTGGTGCGGGCATCTTTTTCACTGATGAGCCCTGCATTCAAATCGGCATCAATACTCATTTGCTTACCAGGCATGGCATCCAAGGTAAAACGTGCAGCCACTTCAGCCACCCGTTCTGAACCCTTAGTGATGACAAGAAATTGGATAATAATCAAAATTAAAAAGATGATAAACCCGATGACTGGATTCCCGCCAATAACGAATTCCCCAAAGGTGGCCACGACATGCCCGGCATCCCCATGAGAAAGGATTGAACGGGTTGTCGATACGTTCAACGCTAAACGGAACAGGGTCGTTAATAGTAATAACGAAGGAAAAATAGAGAAATCCAAAGGTTCCTTAGTATTCATTCCTACCAATAAAATAGTGATTGATAGGGAGATATTTATAATCAACAAAATATCCAATAGAATAGTAGGCAATGGAATAACCATCATGACGACAATGAGTAATACACCTAGTAATACGGATATTTCTTTAAACTTCATTTTTCCACCTGATTCCTTAAAGACTTAATATTTTCCTTTTAATCGATAAACATAGGCGAGAATCTCGGCGACCGCTTTAAATAATTCCTCTGGAATCTCCTGCCCAATTTCCACATTGGCATATAAAGCCCGTGCTAAAGGCTTATTTTCCGTCAGAATTACACCATTTTCTTTCGCTATTTCTTTAATCTTTTGCGCCCTGAAGTCCACCCCTTTAGCAATCACCACCGGTGCTTTTGCAGAATCGGCATCATACGTCACGGCAATCGCATAATGGGTTGGGTTCGTGATCACAACATCAGCTTTCGGTACGTCTGCCATCATACGGTTCAGCGACATTTCCCGTTGCATTTCTTTGATTTTCCCTTTGATTAAGGGATCACCTTCGCTTTTTTTATGTTCATCCTTTATTTCTTGGAGCGACATTTTCATTTTCTTTTCATTGTCATATTTTTGATAAACAAAATCGGCCGCCCCGATGACCACATACATCGCCGAAGTAGACACTCCAACCTTGATCAAGACTGAAAAGAGCTCATCAAGGATTTGAGTAATACTCAACTGTGAAAAATGAAGAAAGGCCGCGAATTCTTTTTTTAATAAGAAATAGGAAATCCATCCAATCAAAGTAATCTTCAATACATTTTTAATTAAATCAATGATGGACCTGATGGAAAGAATGCGTTTCGCCCCTTCTATTGGATTTAATTTATTTAAATTGAATTTTAAGTTTTCGGTTGTAAATAAGAAGCCAACCTGAACATAATTCGCTAAAAATCCGACAACAAATAAGAATAATAGAATCGGCAAAACCATTTTCATAGTGATAACGGTTAAATCCATGAACAGTTTGTGTGTACTCGCTTCGGTTAAATCGACTAATAAATAAGTAGAAAAAATTTCTCTGAACAAGACCAGAATCGAGGTCCCAAAGGATTTACCATAATAGAGGAGGAACAGGAAAAAGGATAGCAGCAGCAAGGAAGAGGAAACCTCCATACTTTTGGCAACCTGTCCTTTTTTTCGCGCTTCCTTCCTTTTTTGTGGAGTTGCTTTTTCTGTCTTCTCCCCTGCGAAAAATTGCAGATCTACTTGAAGCAGAAATTGACCCTTTACCCTCATAAAGACGCTCCCATAATCCGAATCATATTACTGATAGATTCGACCATTTGTGCTGCCAGAGTATGAAATAATAGAAAAAAACCTGGAAGCGCTAAAAACAAGACAAGATAATAAATACCTATTTTCAAAGAAAAACCGACCACCATTAGATTGATTTGCGGTGACGTCTTTCCGATAATGCCAAGCACTAAATCGACCAAAAAAAGCGTAAATACGATCGGGGCAGCCAGTAAAAAGGCAATCACAAACGAGCTTTTGAAGGTTTCTAGTAATAAAGTAGATATTCTCCCGTCCATTAAGGCTGGAACAAGCGCATCCACCTGAATCCAGTGATAGCTTTGGAGCATACCCTGGATGAGTAAGTGATGCCCATCCGTCGAAAAGAAAAATAGAGTGGCTAAAACGTTTTTAAACCTTCCCGTTAAATTCACGTTTGTACCAGACTGCGGATCAAATACCGCACCCATCGCAAAACCACTTTGCAAATCAATAAACGTACCTGCTAATTGAATCGCATAAAAAAGGACCGAAGCAATGAATCCTAATCCTAAACCAACGATGGCTTCCTTTGTAATCAACAGAATATACACAGCCGAAAAGGCCTGAATCTCATGCTGCTCCGAAGAAATGGTAACCAGGATAGCCATAAAGAAAGAGAGTCCTATTTTAAAAGGGGCTGGGATCGTTCTCGCCATAAAAATCGGAACGGTGATAAAAAAACAAGAAATTCTAACTAAGATGAGTAAAAATAATGGGATTACATTTAACCATTCCATACAAAAACGCTACCCTGTAAAATGAGATAAATTGCCAAAAATTTGTTCTGTGAAATTTAATAACTGCCTGAGCATCCATGGTCCAAACACCAATAATCCGATAAATACAGCGATGATTTTGGGAACAAACACGAGCGTTTGCTCTTGGATTTGCGTAACAGACTGAAAAATACTAATAATCAGCCCAACCACTAGAGCAAGCACTAAAATAGGCGCCGCCACAAGCCCGGTAATATAAACACTTTGCTTCGAAATTTCAATAACCATTTCCGGTGTCATAGGGAGTTCCTCTCTGTTTAAAAACTAGTAAGCAAGGATTTGACGATTAAATGCCAGCCATCTACCAAAATAAACAACAAAATTTTAAACGGTAAACTAATAAGCACAGGCGGCAGCATCATCATACCCATCGCCATCAAAATACTCGATACAATCATATCAATAATGAGAAATGGCAAAAAAATCATGAACCCCATTTGGAAAGCCGTTTTTAGCTCACTAATCGAATAAGCTGGAACTAAAACGTGTAAAGGAATATCATCAATCGTTTTTGGTTTTTTCAGTTTGGCATAATCCAAAAATAGATTTAAGTCTTTTTCCCTTGTATGCTTCGCCATAAATTCCTTGATCGGCTTACTAGCGGTTTGAAACGCCTGTTCCTGCGTGATTTTTCCGTCCATAAATGGCTGATACGCTTGTTTATTAATATCAGAAAAAACAGGTCCCATAATAAACAAGGTAAGAAACAATGACAGTCCAATGATGACTTGGTTAGGCGGCATTTGCTGGGTGCCTAGCGAGGTCCGGACAAATGATAACACAATCACAATTCTCGTAAACGATGTCATTAAGAGCAGAATTGCTGGTGCCACCGATAGTACCGTTAAAAGCAGCATAATTTTAATGGAAGTGGCTACTCCTCCAGGTTCAGAGCTTAAATTCACTCCTGGTATGGTGGCATCAAAGGCCGCAAAACTCACTTCATTAAAAATGAAAAAAAGAAAAGGTAGAATCATTAATACTTTTTTTGCCAATTAAATCTCCGCCATCTGTGTTAGTCTTTAAGTTTATTGATTGGAATACTGGGTTGATCCACTTGATTCATTTGATAGAGGAAGGTTTGCTCCCAATCCTCCGAAGAAGGACCCGCATTTTTCTTTAGGAAGGAAAAAAGCTTTGGTTTTTGTTTTTGCTCTGTTTCTTCCGCCATCGATTGCAGGATGAAATCTTGTTCTTCCCCAGATTCAATCGTCTTGAGGAGCCGGACTTCATTACCGATTCCTAATATATATAAGGTTTTGCCGATCATTACTAATTGAAGTGAACGGTTTCCTCCTAAAGAATGGCCGCCCATTGTATAAAAAGGACCACGAGAATCAATGTGCTTTGATTTCGCTTTTAAAAATTTTAAAACCAAGAGAAGTAGAATGATAATAGAAGCAAACGAAAAGAAAAATTTTATTAATTGGGGCACAAGCGAGCTATTTTCCCCTATCGTTTGATCTTCTTTCGATATATTCGTAGTTTTTGTGGCTTTATCGGTTTTATAGGCATCATAAACGGTGTTGCTTTCCTTGGCAAAAGCATCCTGCTGGCTGTGAAAAGAGGACAGAAGCAAAACAAAACTAAAGACCAGGGTGATTTTTTTAGCAAAATGAAAGAAATTCATCCCCGCCACCTCTAATCATTCATTCTTTCTTCACGTTCCTGCTTGGAAACGATATCGGTAATCCTAATCGCAAATTTTTCATCCACGACGACCACTTCTGCTTCCGCGACGGACGATCCGTTAATGACCACATCCACATGTTCCCCAGCCAATTTGTCCACGGAAATAATGACGCCAGGTTTAATCCTCAAAATATCCCTGACCTTCATATTGGTTTTACCCAACTCGACAATTAACTGTAAATTGACATCTTCAATCGTATTTAATTCTTTCCCTGTGCCGGGTGATTTTGCTCCTTCTGATAACTGGGCAAATTGGACGGTTTGGATCCGATTTATTTGCTTACCATTCATGGTTTGTTTGCACTCTTCCTTTTTTGTAAAATACGAACCTAGTTTTTGTGATGAAAATAGCGAATAACCGCCATTTCATCCAACAAATTTTGTTCTTCTCTGTTAATTTTATCGGTATATTCAGCAAACGATTTTTCCCGCCAAGAACTCCACATCTTCTCTTCCTGGTTTTTGGCCAGCAGCAAATGATTCTTAACCTGAAACTCTTTTGTCAGCTCCATTACCTTTTTTCTTAATTTTTCAATTTGCTTGTTTAGAAAATGGATGTATTGTTCACTTTCCTGTATGTCTGTGATCCGTAAGGTGTTTTTCATTAATCGTTCGTAATCTCTCAGATAACTTTCTTTTTTATCAATCATGTCCAGCAATTGTTTTTCAGCCGTTTCTTTCAATTTCCGGAAGACATTCATTTCATTTAAGGCTGATTCCTTTTCTTTTTCCTTCATGGACAGGATTTTTTCAAAACGGAATTGGAAGCTCATTTAACCATCTCTCCAAACTGTTGAATCATAATCTGAATCGAATCATCTAAATAGGAGGCTTCATTCACTCCTTGTTTCAAAAAGTTGTCGATCCACACCTTATACTTAATGGATAAATCAATTTCGGAATTGGTCCCCTGCTTATAGGCACCAATCTTAATTAAGTCCTCTGCTTCTTTATAAATCGCTAAGTATCGTTTCATCTTTTCTGCTGCCTGAAGATGATCCTTCGATGCGATATCCTTCATCACACGGCTTACGCTGTTTAATATATTAATAGAAGGAAAATGTCCCTGCTGCGCTAACTGCCTATCTAACACAATGTGACCGTCCAATATTCCTCTTGCCGTATCGGCAATCGGTTCATTCATATCATCGCCATCTACTAGGACCGTATAGAAAGCGGTAATTTCCCCTTTCGGTCCTGTACCTGCCCGCTCCAAAAGCTTTGGCAGCATCGCAAAAACAGAAGGAGTATAGCCTTTTGTTGTTGGCGGCTCCCCGATGGCCAGTCCAATTTCTCTTTGCGCCATCGCGTATCGTGTAACCGAATCAATCATTAGATTTACACTTAACCCTTGATCCCGAAAAAATTCTGCAATCGTGGTGGCTATGATGGCACCCTTGATTCTGACTAAGGCAGGCTGGTCACTGGTCGCAACGACGACCACCGATTTTTCAAGCCCTTCTTTCCCTAAGTCTCTTTCGATAAAATCAAGAACTTCTCTTCCCCGTTCTCCAATCAGTCCGATGACGTTGACATCGGCACTTGTGTTACGGGCAATCATTCCTAATAAAGTACTTTTACCTACGCCGCTCCCCGCAAAGATCCCGACCCTTTGCCCTTTGCCAATCGTGAGCAGCCCATCAATCGAACGGACTCCCACATTGAGTGGATCGTGAATTCTCGGTCGTTTTAACGGGTTCGGCGGATTGTTGTTTGTAATCACTTCAATTAATCCGGAGGGAAGCGGACTTTCATCCATCGGCTTGCCTAAACCATCTAACACCTTCCCTAATAATTCCATCCCCACTTTGACAGTTAACGGTTTTCCCGTTGATACAACGTCACATCCAGGTCCAATCGAAACAACTTCTCCTAATGGCATCAAAAGAACTCGATTCCCTTTAAATCCGACAACCTCTGCTTCTAAAGGAGGTTCATTACTCGAAGGATAAATGTGGCAAACATCGCCAAGCTTGACATCTGGGCCTTGTGATTCAATGGTCAGGCCGATGACCTGTGTAACCTTTCCATTAAACTTAATCGGATTAATCGTCTGCAGCGTATGTACATATTTATCAATTTCCAGCATTTTCTTCATACGAATCATCCCGTAATGTTTTCAGGAGCGCTTGTTTGATTTCTTTCAGCTGTACATCAATCCGGGCATCAATGCTTCCGTAAGAGGTTCGGATGACACAGCCGCCTTTTTCAATTGAATGCTCTGGTAAAATTTTCACTTCGACTTGCCCCTCCAACGATTCTAGTAATTGATTGCGTTGATTTTGCACAAACGTGAAATCATCAGGACTGACGCAAATCGAAATCATCGAGCGTTCATTGGAATAGAACAAGCTTTGTTTAATCATATGTATAAGCACATCCGGCTTCGTTTCTAGCTCCTTATGAATCACTTTCTCCGCCATTTGGAGAGAAAGCTCAATAATAAAGGGCTCCGATTCTTTGATAATTTCTTTTTTTTCCTTATAGGCTTTTTCTAAAACCTCTTCTGCCAGCTGGATTTTGGAGAAATAGTCGATCTCAGCCTTCCCCATTCCCTCATCGTAACCTTCTTTGAAGCCCTGCCGTTTGACTTCTGCAAGCTCAGCCAATACTTTTTCTTGCTCAGCCCGTTTCCACTGCTCCAGCTCGGCTTCAGCCTCTTCTTTTTCAAGGAGGATTTGTTCACGGACCTTTAAGAGAATCGCTTCCGCTTGTTGTTCCGCATTTCGCCGTTGCTCCTCGGCAGATTGTTCCGATACAAGGGGATAGGCAGCACCTTCAGTTACTTTTTTTCTGGATAATAGCAATTTGGCTTCTATGACAGGAGGGATGGAAGCAGATTTGAAGATTCTAGACGACAATGGCCTCCACACCCCTTCTTTCAACAATAATGGAACCTTCTTCTTCCAGCTTTCGAACAATTCCTACGATACGGCCTTGTGCCTCCTCCGCTTCCTTAAGCCGGACAGGCTTATCATATTTACCTTGTTCTTCAAGTAGTTCCGCTCGTCTTTTCGAGATATTTCGAAAAATAACTTCTTTTACATCCTCACTGGCAATCTTCAAGGCTAAGTACAAGTCTTCACTATCCACATCGCGAAGGATTCGTTGAATAGAATGATTATCTAATAATGTAATATCTTCAAAGATAAACATTTTCCCTTTGATTTCTTCGGCCAGACTTGGGCTTTGCTCAGATAACGATTCTAGAATATGCTTTTCAGTTCCTCGATCCACGCCAGTTAAAATACTGACAATATTATCGATGCCATTATTAACCGTATAGTCTTGTGAAGAGGTCGTCGCTAGCTTTTCCTTAAGCACTTCTTCAACCTGTCGCACCACTTCCGGAGAAACTGTGTCCATCAGCGCAATCTTTTTGGCAATATCAGTCTGTTTTTCCGCCGGGAAAGAAGAAAGGATAGCCGAAGCTTTTTTCGAATCTAAATACGATAATACAAGGGCAATCGTTTGGGAATTTTCATATTGTAATAGGTTCAAAATCTGGACCGGTTCCGCCCTATTGGCAAAATAAAAAGGTTTCTTTCGGTTTTTTTCTGATGACCGGTGGAGCATCTCTTTTGCCTTCTCTTCTCCAAAAGAAAGGGCAAGCAGATCCTTAGCAAAATGTTCTCCACCTTTGGCAACGACATTCCTCTCCGAAGCCATTTTGTAAAATTCCTTTAAAACATCTTCCTTTACCTTTGGGTCAATCCATTGAAGATTGGCAATTTCCTTCGTTAATAATTCCACTTCTTCTTCCTTCAAATGTTTATAGATGGTAGAAGAGCCTTCTTTTCCTAAAGAAACCAAAAGAATCGCCACTTTTTGAATCCCCGTTAGCTTGCGCATGTTATACCTCCTTTTCTTCCTTTAGCCAGTAGCGTAATAGATCAACAAATTCCTCTGTATTTTTTCCAGCTAATTGATTGATTTCATCCTGAACTGTTTCCTTTTTCGGTATGGCCTCCTCAAATTCATTGATCCTTTTCGCCTCTAAAAACTCCGAAATCGGTTCAAGCTCTTCATCCCTTTTTCGCTTGATCAATTTCCCTGCTATTATTCCGCCAACGAGAAGTCCTAAAGCGGCAAGGCCTATTAAGATATAATTTAAATAGGATTCTTTCTCTTTTTCTTTCGCTGGAGATGCTGCCATTTGGGCTTTTCCAGTAAATTCTCTAGGAAAAACCGTAATTCGCTTATTAATATCGTCTTCTGTTTTGACATTATTCGTATCAATGGCTGTTCGAACTACATTGGCTATGATATTTCTGATATTCGCCTGTGTTTCTGGTGTTAACGAATTCGGATTTTTCGGATTAGGAGGCTCCACGCCTACATTGATGGTTAAATCTTCGATCGTATATGGACTTTGAGTAATTTCTTTGGTAATTCGGCTGACCTCATAATTAACTCTTTTTTGTGTTTCATTGTAGTCGTTATTTCCGGCTGTTCCGCCTCCAGCGTAGGCTGGAACATCACTTTCGCCAGTGCCATCGACGCCGCCGGCAGCCGTGGCGGTTCCCTTGCCTTTATATGTTTTGGATATCTCCTCCACACTGACGGCAATGCCTTCATTTTGATCCTTGTTCGATGGTTCCACTATGCTCTGTTGTGTTTTTACTTTATCAAAATTCAGCTTGGCAAAGGTCTGCACATAAACCTTGTCTTTTCCGAGCATCGTGCCGAGCATTTGCTGAATACTGCGCTGAATATCGGCCTCTACCTTTTGCTTAATATTTCTTTGTTGGTCATAGCTGTCAAATCCAGCAGAATCGTCAGAATCTGCTAACGTTAACAGCTGGCCATATTGATCGGTTATCACGATGTTATCTTTTGGCAGATTCGGAATACTTTTCGAAGCCAGGAAGTAAAGTGCTTTAATTTGTCCTTGCTCCAGTTGTGTGCCTGGTTCAACATCAATAATGATTGAGGCACTGGCTTTATCCTCCTGCTCCGGCCGAATAAAGACACTATCCTTTGGCATGGTGATCATCACTTCTGCGTTTTTGACACCGCTAATCTTCGTCATTAAATTCGCTAATTGCTTTTGAATCGTTTCTCTTTCGATGACGTCCAATTCCTGCTCGGTTACCCCAAATTTCAGATCCTTCGTTTGTTCGGTGAAACTGATCGGCCCGCTTTTCGGCAGACCTTCTGAGGCCAAATTCACAATCAGGTCGGGGGCCGCTTCTTTAGGAACGAGAATTTGTGTTCCATTGCCCGCAATTTTATAGTCGGTGAACCCTTGTTTTTCTAAAGCCCCCTTAATCTCACCAATTTCTTTTTGACTTAAGCTATTGGTATACAGTGGTACATAGTTTGTTCGGAACAAAAAGAAGATTACAAGGGTTAAAAGGATGACGGCCCCTATAAACGAACCAATGTATAAGGTTTTCCCTTTTAGGCTGGTATTTTTCCAAAACTGCGTTATTTTTTCTGTAAAGCCAACATTTATTTTCATAGGTCTCCCGCCGATCTAGCAGCTCAATTAAACTTGCATTCTCATTATTTCCTGATAGGATTCAACCACTTTATCCCTTACCTGTGTGGTAAGCTGAAGGGCAATTTGTGCTTTTTGGGCTGCAATCGTTACATCATGAATATTTTTTATTTCACCAGTTGCGATTTTTTCTGACATCTTCTCCGAATTAACGATCGTTTCATTTGCGCTCTGCAATGCCTCTTTCAAAGTCGTGGAAAAGGAAGTCTCGGATGCTTGGGCAGGACTTGCAGCTCGTTTCGTTTCCAAAAAGGCGGATGGGTTTGTCAGCAATTGATCTATTTTCATCATTTAAAACTCCTTATTTACCAATATCTAAAGCTTTTAAAGACATTGTTTTTCCAACATTAAAGGCAGTTATGTTTGCTTCATAGGCCCGGGAGGCACTCATGAGGTCAACCATCTCTTTTGTGATATCAACATTTGGCATCATGACGTATCCATCCTTGTTGGAATCGGGATTAGTTGGGTCATAGACTGGATGAAAAGGAGTTTGGTCTTCGACAATTCCTGTTACCTTAACACCGTTTGCACTCATTTCATTGTTTAAATAATGACTAAATGGTGCGGCCCCATTCGGCTCCACCTCGACCATTTTTCGACGATACGGAATCCATTCCCCATTTACGAATTTCCCTCTAGTGGTCGTGGCATTCGCAATATTAGAAGAAATAATGTCCATTTTCAGGCGATTCGCTGTTAATGCGGAAGAACTAATATTTAATGGCTGAAACATTGACATCGTAATCCCCTACCTTGACCTTATGGCTGTTTTTAATAAATTAAATTCTTCACTTAACTGATACGTTAAGGTTTGATACCAAATCGAGTTTTTCGTCAAATCGGTCATCTGACTATCAACATCCACGCCATTCCCGCTATTTTGCATGACAACAGGCTGCTCGGTAATATACGGGATGGATTTTCCAATTTGAATGTGTTTGTCATTCGTCCTATTGCCAGTAAAACGGGTGTTGGATAGTTCTCCCTTTAAAATTTCCTCAAAAACTACTTTTTGCGGTTTGTAATTAGGAGTATTCACATTTGCCAAATTATTAGAAATGGCATTGTGTCTTAAAACAGATGCATCTAAAGCCTGCTGGAGAATAGTAATGTTTTGAAGCATAAACAACCTCCTGTAAATTGGTTTATTTTACCAATCCGTTTTAGGACAAAAAAAAGACTACTCCGAAGAATAGTATAATTGGTTAGATATATACTCTTCGGCAACTGGCTGGCATAATCTTGGAATAGATTTTAGCCCCTATAGCTTTGCGTCCCTGGATTTCCCCAGGTTTGCCATTATCGGATTGTGTTTGAGTGTGTCGTTTCATGTTGTTTAAGGTCGAAATTTTTCCAATACTTTAATATTACAATGCCATAATAAATATTACAATAATTAAAAATGAAAAAAGACCTACTTATCATTAAGTAAGTCTTACTGTTTTCATGGCCTCAGTCCATGTACCTAGCAATTCCACAAGCATTTCTTGCACTTCGTTTAAAATTCCTGGCTCTTTCTTCATGTTCGCCTCTATCAATCTTCGTTTGATATAGTCATATAGTAGGACCAGCGATTTTGACACTTCTATCTCCATATTCAGCGTTACCATTAATTCTGTGATAATATTCTGGGCTTTAATGATTCGATCATTCGTTCGGGACCAATCATTTTTTTCAATCGCTAATTTGGCCTGCTCAATAAATTTAATTGCCCCTTTATATAAAAGCGCCGTCAACTCTTCCCCTTTTGCAAATAACACCTGATTATTCTCATATGCCTGATAAGCATTGGTAAGCGTCATGTTTTTCACACCTTTGCATTATTTTCTTTTGTCATAAAATAAACCACTTGAAGCCAAGGCTGGTTCATCGTATTGCAGTTTAATCTTTTTCTCTTTTCTAAGAGAGTGGATATTGCCCAATATCTTTTGTTGTTCAGATTTCAATTTTTTCTGAAGCGCTGTCTCTAATATCTGGATTTGCCGTACCTGATCTTTTAGTGCCGAATTCATGAGAATTTGCCCAGCGCTTTGATCCAGTTGGTTTATTTTCTCAATGTACGTTTGCCTTTCATCCAATAATGCTTGAATTGCTGCATTATCGATTTCGTTTACTAGGTTTAGGGTAAGATAATAGTATTTTTGGAGTAGGGCTGCCTTTTCTTCATGCAAGGTTACATCCCCCCGCCCATTTGCTGTGTTAGCCAGCTGCTTTGTGTATTCGATTTTTGGATTGCCTGCTCCATCGCGGTGAACTGTTTCCAATAATAATCTTCTTTTGTCTGCAATCGCTTCTCCCAAGAATCGATTTGATCATCTAGCTGCCGTAATGTTTTGGATAGAAAGGCGTCATTTGAGTAACCAGCGGTTTTGGTAATTTCCTTCATCGTCTCATTGATTTGGTCATACATTCTCCAAGCGACCCCGCTGTTGTTGAATTCTTCTGCATTCGTTGCCGTATTATTTTCGCTGCTTTTCGTGTCGTATTTCTTTGAGAATAACAACGAGACATCCTTAATGTTATTTTCTATTGCCTCTCTTAATTTTTTTTCATCTATTAAAAGCTTGCCATTGTCCTTGTAATTAGAGCTAGTGGTGATGCCAATTTCCGCTAGCGAATCAAACTGGCTATTCATTTTCGCGGCGTCCGGGTCACGAACATTCGAATAAAGGGTTTGCCGCATTTTATCTAGCGCTGAAGAAATCATGCGATCACTCTGTAATAATCCGCTCTTTGCTTTTTCTTCCCATAATTCAATATCTTTGTCCTTCATATCCTTCTTCTGTTCGTCTAACAAAGGGGCAAAACCCTTATTTCGTTTTTCACCAAGCTTATCATGCAGCGTCTTAATAGTATCGTTATATTTATCCACAAAGCTTTTGATACTGTCGAATATCGAATCGACATCCGCCTTTTTCGTAATGGTTATATTGCTTCCTGGTGGGATATCGTTTTTGATGGTAAAGGCAATCCCGTCATAGTTTAGCTTTGTGCTTTTCAGGGTCAGAGTCGTTCCGTTAATGGTAACCTCTCCATCGACGGCCTTCACAGCCGAGTTTCCCGTTGCCCCGCTGGTATTTCCGGCGGAGAAATCATTTTGTGTTTCACTGACGGTGCCTGCCGCTATTTTTAAAACATTATTGCTATTGGATACATTAGCAATGCTAATAAAAGTAGCAGCATCCTTTGAGGTAAAAATAATCGCCTGATCGCCGCTCGAGAAGCTTGCCGTAACACCGGTTTTCTCGGATATGGCATTGATCTTGCTAATTGAGCTTTTGATTGTATCTTGGGCAGTAAGGTCGATGGTTTCTCCGTTCAATGTAAAACTGAAACCTTGTCCTGCGCCAAGTTCTGTTGTATCTCCGCTTACAGCCGCGGCGGCAAATTTGACAGAGGAGGGCGTTCCCGGCTGGTAAGCCTTCGCATTCGATATGATATACTCACTTCTGCTTGGCACTCCGCTTAATGTTACCTCTACCTTGCTGCTATCCGAGGAACTTAGCTTGCTTCGATTAAAGGTAGACTCCAGTCTTAAATCTTCGATCGACGAACGCAAATCCAGGAATTTCGTATTTACATCCCGGTAGGCATCGACTTTCCACTCCGTTTTGGTTTTATTTTGGAGCACCTTATTTAATTGTACCTTTTCCGCATCCATTAATTTCTTTACAAGTGACTCGGTATCGATTCCGGAAGCCAAGCCAGAAAACCGAAGATTGTTTGTAATCATCCTTCCATCCTCCGAACCATGAACTTTAGTTACTAATAGTGGATAACGGCGTTTTGGCAGTGAACGTTGAGGTTTTTGATGATAAAGAAAGGCTGATTCTCTAAGAATCAGCCTTCTTCAACATTAATTAATTATTTTATTTAATATTTCCGTTATGCGAACCCCAAAATATTCATCAACGACGACGACTTCCCCTTTGGCGACAATCTTGCCGTTGATTAATAAATCGACCGGTTCACCCGACACGCGGTCCAATTCTATAATCGAACCTTGGGACAACTCTAAGATTTCGTTAATTTTCTTTTTGGTTCTCCCTAATTCAACAACCACTTCCAAATTAATATCCATTAGGAGGTCCAAATTAATCGATTGTTCTACGACTTCTTGGACTGGTTTTTCTTCTAAATCCTTAAAGAGAAACGGTTTGGTTTCCTCTTCCTTCCCCCCTAATAGGGCCTCTAATTCTTCTCTTGAAATTTTCCCATCGTTACTCATCTTTTTTTACCTCTTTTTCGAAAACAGTTTCTATTTCTGCGGCCAGCCGCGTCTTTTTTACACCTGGTTTGACTAAGAATTTCACATCTTTCCCGACCATCGCCTTTAAAGGTTCCTCGTATAACTGGTTAAGCTGGACGACATCTCCCACATTCAAGGCTAAAAATTCTTCAATCGAGATGGTGGAACGACCCAACTCCACTTTTAACGGGATTTCAAGCTCCTGCAGCTTCGATTTTAGTAAATTCGATTCCTCGGGTCTAATGGTTTTATTGCGTGTTGAGAATAATTGATAGGATGATAATTTTGGCAGGAACGGTTCTAAAATAATATAGGGAATACAAATATGCATAAGTTCCTCTATATCGCCGATTTTGATATTAAACGCAATAACAATGACGGTTTCATTCGGAATTGCTACTTGTAAAAATTGTGGATTTGTTTCAATTTCGACCACATTTAACTGGACATTCATTAAATCCTTCCAGGACTTTTTTAAATTGTCCACAAAACCCTCAAATAGGTTGTGGAGGATTTTTTTTTCAATTTGGGTTACCGTAGTTTTTTCATTAGCCAAAGCAGGCAGGTCGCGTCCCCCTAATAGGCGGTCAATAATCGCAAATGCCATTTGCGGCTTTAATTCCATAATCATTCGGCCTTTTTCAGGTGTTTCAAAAATATTTAATATTGTAAATGGAGGCAGCTGTTTTATAAATTCTTCATAGATCATCTGATGAACAGATAGCACTTCCACTTGGACAATGGTCCGTAATTGAGTCGAAATAGAGGAAGCTAATTGATAGGCAAAATTATCATGAATTCTCGTTAACACCCTTACTTGTTCCATGGACAAACGCAGGGCTTTTTTAAAATCATATACTTTCACGTCATTGTTATTTTCATAAAGTTTCATCGTGTTTTCCTCACCGCCGTAAAATCATCCAAAGGGAAAGTGGTCTACTTTCCCTTCATCCTATTATCGTTTTAAATTCACAAGCTCTTCTAGTATGGAGTCTGAAACTGTAATGACCTTAGCATTCGCTTGAAAACCCCGCTGTGCGATAATCATTTCAGTAATCTCTTCGGAAAGATCGACATTGGACATTTCCAGCTGACCAGAAACAATTTGCCCCGCATTATTATCCTGGCGCTTTTGGATAAGGTTGTCAATAATCGTTTCCCGATCGGAGTTCCCTGTTAACTCATACATGGAACCGCCAACTTTTTTAAGCCCGCCTGGATTCGATACGACAACTGTACCCAGAGTGGCAATGTCTGAGGTGGTTCCATCCGCTGCTACTCCTTTAACAACCCCATTAAAATCAATCGTGTAGGAAACGAACTTATCCGAATCAATATTAATCGGGCCAAGGGTATTAGTAGCAGCATCAAACCCCAGTACCTTAAATCCTTGCGAAGTCACGAGGTCGCCATTTGCGTCGCGGTCAAAGTTTCCGGCCCTTGTCAGGTATTTGGAGCCATTATCGTTTTGTGCGACGAAGAAGCCATTTCCATCAATATATAAATCGGATGAAAGGTTCGTTGTGGTCGGGCTTCCAGGTGTTTGAATAGTATCAACAGATGCGGTTTTTACCCCTAAACCGATTTGCACTGGATTCGTTCCGCCAGCATTCCCATTAGGAGTTGAACTGCCGCGAACCGTTTGACTTAACACATCTTGAAACATGATCCGGCTTTTTTTGAAACCAACAGTATTAACGTTTGCAATATTGTTACCAATCACATCTAATTTATTTTGGAATGCTTTCATCCCAGATACACTTGAATTTAATGAACGCAGCATTTTTCATTACCCCCTGAGTATTATGATTCTTGTTCTTTAGCAGAAATGATAGTTCCAACCGGAATTTCTTGATCATTTATTTGATAGTAAAATTGATTATCCCTTTTGACGATCCCTTTAATAACTCCCGATTCAACAAAGCCTGTTTCTTCATTCATCCACGATACTTCTTTGTTCATCATAGTTGAAAATTGACTAATATCATCATGTTGGCTATTCATGAATTGCGAGAAGGTTTGATTCAAGTTTGAAATTTGTTCAAGTGTACTAAATTGCGCCAATTGGGCAATAAACTCCCGGTCCTCCATCGGCTGAGTTGGATCCTGGTTTCGTAATTGTGTCGTTAAGATACGAAGGAAAAGGTCTTTATCTACTTGGCCCGTTTGTTGGGGCTTGATATTGGCGGCAGTCTTGAAATTCACGGTATCAATCGTTGTCAAATCACTTATCCCCTTTTAAGCAAGAATATTAATTGTGTTTTCTGTTCCAATGCGGGTCAAATCCTCAATTGCCGTATGATTTTGATAAAACTCTTCGAGATTGATTTTCTTTTTCGAAAAACGCTGCTGTGACTGCTCCTGGCGGGATTTTTCTTCCTGTCCTGAAAAGGAGTTTTGCAAACTCTGTCCGCCTAGAGCAATCTCAATTTTATCAACCTGAAATCCCTGCTGTGAAAGCGAGGATTTTAGCAGGGAAATTTGTGATTCCAACGCCTCTTTGCCGAGAAGTGTATCAGCGGAAAAGTGAGCTACTACCTGCCCCTTATGAATGGATACCTTCACATCGATTTCTCCAAGCTTTTCAGGCGTGAGCGAGAATTTCGCTTCGATGAATTCGGTGGCCTTTTTTATGCTCGTTTGATTCTTCAATAACCCCATTACTTCGGAAAAAAATTGTTCAACCGAAACCTTCGGTGTAAGGCTGGGATCATTCTTAGCAGTCAAATGGGCATTGCCAGTTGGGGTAATGGATTGAAAAAGAACTTCTTTCCCTTCAAACTGGCGGTGAAAGTCAAAATCACGTTCGACAAATTTCTCAGAAAAAACAGGTTTGAATGGCACGGAAGGCGCCACTTCTTTTGGTGCCGTCACTTCCTTCAGCAGCTGTGGCAACTTTTCAATGATGTTCGTTTCTTGCGGATTACTTGCGTTATGTACTGGTTTTTCTACTATAGGCTGATTGCTTGGATCAACGTTTTTTTCAAAAATGGTACTGATAAACGCGATTAGGTCATTTCTCGTTTGCGGTCCGTCTTCCTGATGAGAATCCTGGTCTGCTTGTTGGTTATTTTGTTCGTTCATCCGCCCCAACAATCCACTGATGATGGAAATGAGATCCTTGTTGTTTTCAGGTTCCTTCACGTTTTTCAACTCATTCAATAACTCGATAAACGATCCAGAACTTTGTCCATCTGATTTACTGGTCCCGCTTTTATCTGATAATTTGTGCTGAGCAGATGGCAAGGAAGTTGATTGAATCACAAATTATTCTCCTTTCAAGTGGAGGATACGTTATTTCTAAAATAAGGTTTTTTTTGTCGAATAACAATAAAAATTGGTAAAATTCTATTTTGTAAGATTTACCCTTTTTTGATAATAGAGTAAAATATTAGGTAAGAAATCTTACTACAGGAGTACGTATAATGAGCATAGGTCCCGTTTCAACAGACTGGTTTAAAAATATGGCATTACTTTCGATTTCAAATAATGTGTCGAAAATTGCTAGTGACATCCAGCCCTTTCCGTCAAGCGATATCTTTCAAGCTATTTTACAATCGGTGTTACAGGAACAAGAGAGCATCAATCTTACTCACTCAAACTTATTAAACAAGAGCTTTTTTACAAATAGCGCACCCATTCTTACCAACATCAAAGATTACACTCAAATTTTAGAAGCTAACCCGACATTGAATTATACCGAAGTTTCCTTACATAAATTAGATTCAGCCCTAAAGGGGAAATTAGCCAATTTGGGCGAAGCCTTTATGGAAGCGGGTAAAAAATACAATATTAATCCGAACTTGCTTGCCTCTATCGCCATCCACGAAACTGGAAATGGCAAGTCCCGGGCGGCTAATGAAAAAAATAATATTGCCGGTATGATGGGAAAACACGGTTTAAAGCAGTATGATTCGGTCGAAGAGTGTATTTTTGATATGGCTAGGAATCTCCGAAAAAATTATTTAGATAAAGGATTCGATACGATCACCAAAATCGGCGGTAAATATGCGCCAGTCGGCGCTGCTAACGACCCGGCAGGCTTAAATAATCACTGGGTAAAAGGTGTTAACAATTACTATTGTTCCTTGCTTTCTTAATAAGCAGGTTGAGGATGTCCTAAAAGCTTAGCTTTTTTGGGACATCCTCTTTTTTTAATTATTCAATCAGGCTTAAAATAAAAGGTCGAAAAGCCAATTATTGCTGCAGCTCTTTTTTTGATAATTGATCACATCGACGGTGGTGCTTCCTACCACTAGTACACCGCCAACCTTTGCACGGAATACTAGCAGCTCTTCGTTTTCATCCCAAACAAAGTCGTCTCGCTCAAATTTAAATTGGCCATTCTTTGCTTGGTTCTGTAAGCCCTTGCTGTCGCTTAGGGCATGGACATTGTTAACGGTGACAGTTGATAAGTCAACATTCGCGAATCCGTATCCTTTCGGTAATGTTGCTCTAACTGTGAATTCACCATTGTTGCAATTAATCACCTTCGGCGTAACCTCGATCATAGCCGGGATAAACGTTGTAACAGTTTTTTCTACGACCGTCTTTAAACCGGCATTGTCGATGGCGGTAATTTTGATCGTATTTTCACCAGGTTTATTTAAGGTGATTTTTCCTGTTGTGTTCTTCATTCCGTTTACTTCGACGTAAGTTTCTTTCATGCCGGAAAGATTATCGGCCGCTTCATATTTAAGATCAAAGCTTGAGCCAAGTGCAAATTCGGTTGGAAGATCTGCCTTGATAGTCGGCGCTGTTTTATCTATTTTTACTTCGACAGTGTGCTTGTTTTCGATGTTTCCGGCGTTGTCTATACTGTAGAAAGTAATCGTGTGAGTGCCTTCTTTTTCAATAGTTAAATTTGTTCCTTCCCTGAAGTCAGCACCATCGATAGAATAATAGGTTGCTTTTACTCCGCTTTGGTCGTCTTTTGCAGTTAGTTCGACGTCCACTGCTGCTGTGTACCATTTGTCCTCTACATTGCTTACGGTTGTAGGGGCTGTTTTATCCACTTTTACTTCAACTGTGTGTTTGTCATCGATATTTCCGGCGTTGTCTACACTGT
>NZ_JBALPP010000127.1:23446-23633 GCF_036965425.1 Neobacillus drentensis
AATAGTAGGTTGCTTTTACACCACTTAGGTCATCGGTTGCGGTTAGTTCGACGTTTATTGCATCTGTGTACCATTTATCTTCGAGATTGCTAACAGTAGTTGGAGCTGTTTTGTCTACTTTAACTTCAACTGTGTGTTTTTCTTCAATGTTGCCGGCGTTGTCTACACTGTAGAATGTAACAGTGTG
>NZ_JBALPP010000128.1:0-10896 GCF_036965425.1 Neobacillus drentensis
AAATAAAAGTAATCCACCTGAGTAATTAACTCGCAGGTGGATTATTTTTTTTAATCTTTTCAAAAAGCTTATTTTATTATCTTTTTTAACAGGATATCTACCTTTTCAATAAGATGCTTTTTTACCAAACCCCGGCCCTGTTTGGATCTATTTGAAACGGATGTCTTTCCCTTACCTGTGATTTCTGCTTACTTTGTTCCTGTTCAGACGCATCAAAAACTAAGCGGTTTATAAAAACTCTTTGCCGAATTTTCAGCAATTCAATATCCACGTTTCTTTCTTTAAACATGGTTACATAATAGGGATCCAATAGTAACTTCTCGTAGAAGCGGTCTACCAACTCATTCACTTTTGTCTGTTCTAATGTTACAGCCATGAACCATTCCCTCTTTTTCCTATAAAGTGTAGTTTCTTATATCATTATAGTGCAAACTACAGTTCTTTATTGTGATTAACATCACGTTTTAAAGGTAAGTTCATGAGTGAAACAAATACATTCTTATTTGGCTTTGTTAGTATTTTGTTTATTAATTTTTTCTGCTGAACTTGATGCAGTTAAATCATTGCTTGTTATATTTTCAATTGCCTGCCCTACTGTGTTTGTTGTATTCAATTTATGCTCTGGAATTCGTTGATTTTTCATGGATTATTTGTAGTCCTTTCAATATCTTTTTTGAAATAAGTAAATAGTTTTATTAACTTTAAGGTCAACACTACTGCCCTTCTTCCCCAACTACGGTATTACCAATCCTCGGTTTTTTGGCCTGTTCATTGTCGTCAGAATTCCAATTAAAACCAGCTTCAGTAGAACCAGTTGATAATAGTGGCTGCTCCATACTGCTCGGGTCCGAAGATTTTTCGGATTTATTGTTCTCATTTAACATTTGAATCCCCCATCTAACACAAATTTATCATATTTTGCGTAAAATACTGTTCCTTATACGGAATATGATTTTACTTATATTGTTGAAACAAATTTGGGAAAATAATTTTGAGGTGAAAATAATGGACCTAAATAGAGTGAAAGAGATTTTTGCAGCAGATGAAGAGATTTCCGTTAAATATCATGGTATTCCAGTGTGGATTGAAAGCATTCAAGATACAACCGGCATGGCGTTGGTCACTCAAAGAGGAACCCACGATGAGAAACGACTTGTCCCAATAGATGGTTTGGAGGAAGAATGAATCAGCCAAAAATACATTTGAGTTCTATAAATCGAAAGGGAACCATTACTATATGCGTGCCATCATGGCGTCGCTGCTCATCTGCTGTTTCGTTGGCATGTTCAGTGAGAAGGCTCTATACATCGATGCATCAATGTTTCAAAAGGGAGCCTTCAACGGTCTCCCTTTTTTCATCACTTATGTTGTAGTCCCTTTTATTTGATTAGATAAGTTTTCCCTGAAATTGGTCATATTTTTTCATTTCAACGATGGTCTCTTCTATTTCCTTAATAAAATGATCAAATAGTTGATGATTTCCGGATCCATCAAAGTTTTGTTTATCGATGGAATTAAGTAAAGCAATTACCCCTTTAAACTTTAAATCATCAAAAAATGGGATTTGGCTTTCCCCTATAATTTCACCTTTTACATCTAACTTCCCAAGGTCATTTTCTAGCTGAAATGTGACTTTTTGAGTATTTTCAATGTCCAATTATAGTTGCCCCTTTTTTTGTTCTTCGTTACAAATATTATCGTGCCTTAAATATATTAACTGATTCAAAAAATAGGAACTAAAAAAACCGAACATGCAGCAACATGGCTCGGTCCATACATAAACGGTTCCTTTTAGTTTCAGTTAAAACTCTTCCCATTCAAATAGTAAGCAGACTCCTTAAAGGTACTAAAGGCAACTTCTACTTCCGGGATTTCGAGCGAGTGAACTTGTTTCGTGACAATTTTAGCAAATTGGTCTCGTACTTCCTGGCCTCTTTCAAACCATTTCACTTCAATAAACGGATATCCAGGTACCTCGTCATTATTAAAGACAAAGGTAGAGTTCACCACTTCTAACGTAAAATTGTCCGTTCCACAGTCACAAAGATCAGCCAATTCTTCTACTAACGGTCTGCTAATCGTCTTAACCTGCTCAACTGTTACTCCTCTAATAAATAAATGGGGCATTTTGTTTTCCTCCTATGCTTGTAAAAATTACGTTATGCAAATCTGCTGATTGAATATCGGTCTATCGGAATCGAGGTTTCTCCGTCCAAAATCAACTCCGTCATGAGCGTTCCAATGAGTGGAGAAAGGGTCACACCACTATGGGTAGCGGCAACAATAAGATTTTCAACACCTGGAATTTTCCCCAGAATAGGAAAGCCATCTTCCGGCATGGCACGTATCCCTGAAAAAGCCCGAACCACCTTTGCTTTTCGTAACGCAGGGACATAATGGACAGCCATATTAGCAGTTTCTTGAATCACATCAAGAGTGGTTGCCCTATTAAACCCTTCTTGTTCCATGGAATAACCAATTAACACCTCTCCATTAAATGCCTGTCTTAATCCGCTAATCGTATAATTTAAAAAAGGCTTCAAGGGCTCTGTCACAAGAATTTGTCCTCTTAATTGGTTAATCGGAATATTGACATCCACCAACTTCCCTAACTCCCTGGACCATGTTCCGCCAGCAAGAATAAGGTTTTTACAAGCGAACGTCCCCTTTTCTGACACCACAATGAATTTTCCAAGCAGCTTTTGAATTTCGGTTACTTTATTATAGGTAGAGTATTGAACACCGTTTTTCTTTGCCGCTCTCATATAACGATCCACTAACCGAAAAGGATTTACATTGCCGTCGATGGCACTATAGGTAGCACCGACTACAGCCGGGTTGAGAAATGGCTCTTTTTCAAGTGCCTCTTCCCGGGATAAAACCTTAATCTTTATCCCAATCTGCTCGTACGCCTCAGCCAGCCGTAGAGCCTTTTCACGGTCTACCTCATTGAAAAACGGCGAAAGACCCCCTGTTCGTTTAAACTCCACATCGCCGATTTTTTTGGACAGATACGAGTACAGCTCGGCGCTATACATACTAAATTCAGCATACCAGGAAGGGGTTTTGTTGTGAACCCATACCCAGGCTTGGGTGGATCCGGAGGTGCCTGACAATGGAAATTTTTGATCCAGAACAAGGATTCCTTCTTTGGTTTGTTCTGAAAGGTGATAGGCAATACTACTTCCAACCACCCCGCCGCCGATAATGATCGTTTGATAACTTGTATCCAATTATCTCACCTTCCCATCCTCTAATTCCACCTCATCCATAACTGATTTTACAGATGAAAAGGAAGTGCTATTCGTAGCTAATGTCTCAAGTTTAATAGGACTTAGCGGCATCCTCATTCGCGGCAGCGGTATCTGGAAATAAGGGGTGTTTGTTTTTTCGTGGATCATGTCAGCTACGAGAGAATGGCATATTTTTGACTGGCATGGACCCATGCCGCACCGTGTTAATCGTTTTAAATCATCAAATGTTGTTGCCCCATTGGTCAGGACGTCCTCAATTTCTTCGTAACTAATTTCTTCGCATCGACAAATGATCGTGCTTTTATCCAATTCATTCACCTTCTGTCTCTTTATCTATTTGAATTAAGAGAGAAATTGTTCCTTTATCACCGGATACGCGAAATTTTCCATATGCCGGTTTCTTGCCTCCCAGATGGTTGGGTTGTACTTCGTTTCAAGAATCTCCAGCTCTTTCCAAAGGAAGTCCTTTTCTTCATCTGCTATGGTCTTAGTTATGGCCCCAACGGCTTCACAAGCGTTAATGCCTGCCAGCATACCCGTTACTAATAGGACTCCCTGTGTACTAATTCCAGCGGCATTCCCTGCTAAAAAAATATCCTCACGGTCGGTTTGAAATTGGTGATTGTATTGCGGAACCCAGCCTCCGAGTTCTTTTTGATATCCAAAGGAACAACCCAGCTGGTAAAAAATATCAAGGATTGGAGATCTTCCCCCATCAACACAAACTAAATCCACTTTTTCGGTAAAAACACGTGTCCCAATCTGGATATCAATTTCTTCTACGGCACCTATTCCCCTAGCTTCCTTGATAAAAGAATCTAAATGGATGGGAATGCCGATTTTTTTTACCTGCTCTATTTTTTCTAAATCCCTGGAAAGAATGCCGGCATTCTTTTCAATAAAGCCTTTGACGTGAACTCCCACTTCAGAAAGCTGCAGGGCAGCATCCAAGGCAAAATCACTGGAACCAACGATTACCGCCTCCTTGCCCGGTTGAACAAAATCCCGATTGATCAAAGTTTGAGCCGCTCCGATGGTCATCACCCCTGGAAGCGTCCATTTTGGAAAGGCTACTGCATTTTCTGCGGCGCCAGTAGCCACAATGATTTTCTTCGCTTTAACTGCAAATACTTCTTGCTCATCCGTAATGCCTACACTTCCATCCTTGTAAAAACCAATGACCCTATGGCTTAGTAAATAACGAATATCATATTCTTTTAACTGATTAGTTAAATGAGCTGCCCATTCAAACCCGCGCATCGACTGAAACGAGGAAGGTAAGGAAGGAATCACTTGCGTTTGCTGGTTTAATTGTCCGCCCATTGTTAAAGATTCATCAACAATCGTTACGTCTAATCCCTTCGAAGCCGTTTCAAAGGCAGCCGCAAGACCAGCCGGACCGGCACCAATTATTAGAATATCAGTCTCCACAGAACTCCCTCCTTACGTCCGGATCTTCATCATTCGGATAAATTTTCATTCCTTCTTCCACTTTGACCATACAGGTTCGGACATGGTCTTCCCCATTTACCGTCATATAGCAGCTGCAGCATCTCCCCCGAGTGCAAAAAAGACCTCTTGGCTGAACCAAATTTCTGCTTAAACCCAGCCTTTTAATATCATTAGCCATTAAGGCGGCCGCAACGGTTTGCTGTTCATAAGCTTTGTAGGGCTGATCATTAAAATAGATTGTCACTGGTTTTTGAAGCTGCCCGCCTAATACAGGATGCTGTTGAATATGCATTACAAACACCTTCTTCTTAATTTTTCGACGAAAACACTTTTCCAACACCTAGGATTCTTTCTATGACCACCATTAAGATAACGGTTAGTAAAATCATGATGCTGGATACCGATGTAATGATCGGATCATATTGGTATTGCATATAGGTATAAATTCGAACTGGAAGAGTGACGACATCTGTGCTGACAATGAACAAAGCAACAGTTAAATCGTCAAATGAGGTAATAAAGGCAAAAATAGCTCCTGCAATCACGCCTGATTTTATGACAGGGAGGGTAATTTGAAAAAATACTCTAAGGCTTCCAGCCCCCAAATTCTTAGCCGCCAGTTCGATCGAACGGTCGAAACCTACTAGGCTAGCCACAACCAATCTCATCACAAAAGGAATGGTTAAGATAAAATGTCCGACCACTAACGCAACGGGACTTGCTGCCAAACCAATCCAGGAAAAAAACTGCAGTAAAGCTACCCCAAATACGACAGATGGAATTAATAAGGGCGACCCAATTAATTGGGTAACGGCTGTTTTTCCTCTAAACTCATACCGAACAACAGCAATCGAAGCCATTGTTCCGATGATCGTCGAAATAATTGAAGTTCCCAAAGCGACCGTAATACTTAGGGTGAAGGACTGCATAAACTCTGGATGGTTGATCAGCTCTGCGTACCACCGGAGGGTGATCCCTTTGGGAGGAAAGACGATGTACTCCGTTGTGGTTAGGGATGATAAAAGAACCACTACAATTGGGGCAGCCAGAAAAATGTAGATAAGGATACAAAAGAAATTCAAGCAGGCTTTTGGTAATACCTTCCTCATTGAATGGCCACTCCTTTTTCAGATCTGGTAAGTAATTTGCTGTAAATAATAATGGTAATCGTAGCAATAAAGATTAGCAGGAAGCCGATAGCTGAACCAAAAGGCCAATTCAATATGGTCGAGACCTGTTCATATGTAAGAAACGACATTACCTTCACCTGAGGTCCTCCAAGAATGGCCGGAGTAACAAAGGAGCTCACTGCTAGGCTGAACACCATGACCGAACCGGCAAAGATACCTGGAAGAGTCAGCGGCAAAACAACGGAAAAGAAGGTTCGAATAGGTCCCGCACCAAGATTTTGCGAAGCTCTTATTACACTAGGATCAATTCTTTCAAGTGATCCCATAATACTTAACACCATGTATGGAAATAAAACGTGAACCATGCCAACCACAACGCTGAACTCTGTATACAGTAAGGTAAGTGGCTTATCAATCAAGCCCATCTTCATCAGGGCATTATTCACGACCCCATTATTGGATAACAAAATGACCCATCCATAACAACGGATAACCATGCTAATTAACAATGGAGATAAGACGAGGAGAGTTAAATAATTTTTCATTCTTCCTCTAATTTTCGTAATCTGATAAGCTACTGGATACGAAATAATAACCGCAGCCAATGTGGTGATTAAAGCGATTTTAACTGTTCTCCATAAAACGCCGAGATAAAACTGATCCGTAATAAACTTCGCATAGTTCTGAAGGGTCCAGTCATGACCAATTCCAGTGGCTGCATCGAAGGTCTTAAAGCTTGTGATAAAAAGAAAGACTAATGGCAGCAAAAAGAAAAAAATAAAAATACTGAGCGCTGGAAGTAATAATAACCACGAATCAAGCCTTTTCTTCGACTTTTTCTTTTTCATTTGCTTGAATTGAATCTCTTGTTCCTGATTCATTTCCAGTTCAGCCTGCATTCGAAGTCACCTCACTTTTTAGTCGCTAATAGTTCCTCTGGATTCCATACAGCCAATACGTCCTGCCCTTCTAGTATTTGATCGGGGTTTAGAACAGTATTGGAAATGTCCGCGATTAATTGTTGATTTTTTAGTTGTAATATATATCGCGTTTTTGCACCTAAAAACATTTTTCTTTCCACCCGAACACGAAGTCCCTCGCTTTGTTCTTGATAGATTTGGATTTTTTCAGGTCTCAGATAAAAGTCGACCAAATCATCATTCTTACCATTACATGTAAGGACCTGCTGATATCCATTAAAGGACACCTTGCACTGATTCCCGCTGTACGATTCTACAACATGGCCTTGAATCTGATTCACTTCTCCAATAAACCTCGAAACAAAATCAGTTTGCGGTTGGTTATAAATGGCCACTGGGGTGTCAACCTGTTCGATTCTCCCCTCATACATAACCGCGATCCGGTCTGAAATGGCCAGTGCTTCCTCCTGGTCATGGGTAACAAATATGGTGGTAATGCCAACCTTTTTTTGGATTTCCACGATTTCTTCACGCATTTCCTGGCGCAGCTTAGCATCCAGGTTACTTAATGGTTCATCAAGGAGCAGCACTTTTGGTTTGATGACTAAGGCTCTGGCCAAAGACACACGCTGCTGCTGTCCGCCGGAAAGCTCCTTTGGATACCGTTTTTCATACCCGGATAATCGGACCATTTCAAGCGCTTCCAACACACGTTGATTGATTTCATTTTTTTGGACTTTCCGAAGTTTAAGTCCATAGGCCACATTATCAAACACGGTCATGTGGGGAAAAAGAGCATAGTTTTGAAAAACCATGCCCATTTCTCTTTTGTTGGGAGGAAGCAGGTGAACGGGTTTCCCGTCCACCACAATACTTCCACCATCAACATCCAAAAAACCTGCAATCATATTTAGCGTCGTGGTCTTGCCGCATCCTGAAGGACCAAGAAAGGAAACAAGCTCACCCTTCTTGATTTCCAGGTTCATCTTTTTGACGACTTCTGTTTTATTAAACGTCTTCATTACATTTTCAAGGCATAAATAGCTCATCATATCACCCCTTCATTAATGGGCCACTTCAATTTCTTTGTTTGCTCTCTCTGTCCACTCGGATCGTTTTTGATTCACATATTCCCAATCTACCTTCACGAGCTTCGAAATTTCATCTTGTCCGTAAATGATTTTTTCTAAAAGATCGCCACTTAGTTTCACGTTCTTATTTACTGGACCATCAAACAAGGAATTAGCAAATTCTGTTTGTACTCCTTCGCTTAAAACATAATTAACAAATTTTTGTGCAAGCTCTTGATGCGGAGCATTTTTAACGACACTAACAGTCGACATCAATGCAGGTGCGCCTTCTTTCGGAATGACAAACTCAATAGGGAATCCTGACTGTTTTAACGTGAATACCCTGCTGCTGCCCCATGCGCTGGCAACCGTCTGTCCTTGTAAAAAGTAATTGGATACATCTGCTGTTTTATCAAAGGTCACGGCATTTTTAGCAATCTCTTTTAGTTTGTCAAATCCTGGTTCAATATTTTTTTCATCTCCGCCATTTGCCTTGGCAGCCATAAGAAGCATATGGACTCCGTAAGTATTAGAGATGGATGGTAAGACAAGTTTTCCTTTGTACTTAGGGTCGGCTAAATCATTCCAGGATGTGACAGGATCCCACTTGTTTTCCTCGAAAAGCTTTTTATTATAAGCAAGTCCTGTGGTAATAATCCCAAAACCGACACCGACATTGTCCTTATCCTTGGCAATATCATAGACATTGGCTAAGTTCGTAACAATTTTTTCATCTAATGGTGCGAGAAGGCCGAAGGATTTTGCCTGTGCTTGGGGGCCGTCGTCGATGAAGGCTACATCAATTTGCGGATTAGCTTTTTGTGCTTGCAGCTTGGATACGGTATCAACAGAGCTTCCAGTAATATACTGGACCTTGACACCAAATTCCTTTTCAAATTTAGGGATAACGGTTTCCTTCATTTTTTTCTCATAGCTTCCTCCATAAGCTGCCAACACTAAGGTTTTGTCAGCTTTTCCTGCAGTTTCTTTGGAGGTGGTGCCTGTCTCACTACTACATGCAGATACAACAACTAGCAATAAACAAATGAACCCAAAAAGCAACGTTTTTCTCTTCATCCTAATTCCTCCTCATTTCATTTCATTTTTTAGCTTTGTGAGCTTGAAGGGCATTTACAGCTGTTTCACTCCCCCTTTTCAACGTAGGCCAACATTTTTTATACCAATATAATATTTCCAATTTTCAGAAATTAACTATTAAAAAAATATAATATTATAATCTTTTAAGATATAATATTATAACTTTATAGTTTAATAAATTTTCGTCTGTCTTGGTTAAAAATTCATTTCTGTGTAGTAGGTGGTTTTATCCTGGCGGTCATAAAATTTCGAGTACTCAATGATCTCTCCTTGTTTCGTGTAGGTTAACCGCTCCCATTTAAAAACAGGTGTACCGGATTCAATTTGCAGCCTTTCTGCTTTTTCCCCTTCGGCAATGTATGGTTTCACAATTAATTTGGCCCTGCCTAAGGAAACATGAAATTTTTTTCTTAGAATATTGTAAATAAGTTCATTATTAATATCATCAGGTGTAAGACCGGGACAAATTTCATATGGAAGATAGGTATATTCAAGTGTTACTGGTTCATGTTTATCGATCTTTACACGCTTTATCTTAAAGATTTTTGTTCTTGGATTCAAACCCAGTTTTTCGGCTACTTCGCTATCTGAATCTTCAATGGAAAAACTGATTAATTCATGAGGATGTTCCTCTTCATCCGTTGTTAATGAAAAAATGGCGTTGATGTCTTGTTCATTTGTGGAGCCAGCTACAAAGGTCCCTTTCCCTCTCTGCCTATATAGATATCCTTTATTCACTAATTCAATTACAGCTCGTTTCACAGTAATCGTACTTACATCAAAAAGTTCAGATAACTCATGCTCTGTCGGCAGCTGATAGCCTACATCCCATTGCTTGGACATGATTTTCTCTTCGAGCACCTGTTCCACCTGTCGATAAAGAGGTGCGTGATTATTTTTATCAATTTTCATGATTTAGTCACCTTTTTTATAATATTATAACTTTATAATCTTATACTATTTACTTTGTTTAAATATAATTTACCTCCGTTTCAAATAGTTGTCAATATTTTTTGAATATTTTGTACTAAAAACGTTTTCATTATATGAATTTCATTTTATACTCAGCCTGGAAGGTTTCTCCTGCTTGAAGCTTATTCACTCCAAATTTCTCTTTCAAGTTTCCATTTGTTTCATATGTATCGGCAACCCCGTACCAAGGCTCAATACAAACAAACGGCGCCATTGTACCATCAGTATCATTAAATTTCGACCAAATCCCCACAAATGGGAAATCCTCGAACACGACTTTCACTCCATGACTCGATTTATTAGCTATCAGGGAAATTTGATCGATATTACTGTAAACCAGAGCATCATGGGCAAATAAGGAAGCTTTCAACTGCATCGATGAGATAGTATTAGCCGTTCCTTTCTCATGTAAAAGGGAATTCTTAAGCTCATATTCCAACACATTCTTATTAGCAGCAGGAGTAAAGTGCAAACTATAGTCCCCTATCGCTTCATTTTCTACAAGCGGAACCCTAAAGGCAGGATGGGCGCCTATGGAAAAAAACATCTCTTCCTCGTTTTCATTGGCGATTTCCCATTGAACATTAAGTGAATCCTCTTTGAGCATATAACGAATATTCGCTTTAAATTCGTAAGGATAAATATCAAGGAAACGTCCAGCTGATTCAAACACAAAAGAAACGGTAGTTGTTGTTTGTGTTTCCACATTAAATTCAACATCACGCAAAAAGCCATGCTGTGACATCTTGTAGGATTGACCATTAAGCTGATAGTGATCTTCCTTTAACCGGCCAACAATCGGAAATAACACCGGAGAAACACGGCCCCAGTAGGCGCTGTCCCCTGTCCACATATAGTCCAGTCCATTTTTCTTATGCTTCACTTTTCGTACTTCTGCTCCATTTCTTGCTATATCAACCTTTAGCCAATCATTTTCAATGACAATCATCATAGTTCCTCATCTCTTAAAGAGTTCTTCTTTATGAATGTTTACCAATGG
>NZ_JBALPP010000128.1:10947-23351 GCF_036965425.1 Neobacillus drentensis
AATAACATTGATATATTATATTATTTCCAAATATCGGTATAGAATTTTAGAAAGAAACAAAAAAAGCTTCCACAAAGGAAGCCTAATTCTAAAGTATCTCTCTTTTTGGTGAGTTTTTTATCAGCTTAATCTCTCCATGTTTAGGGACTAGTTCACTGATGTTTTCATATCCTTCATCCTTTTTGTCTTCCGCTGTATATTCCTTAAAAGAGCAGCAAAAAAGTTTACGTTCCACTTTTCCTTTCTCACCAATTAGATTGAACCAGTTTTGGGCTACGTAAAAAGGATTCGTTAGCAGTCGATCAATAATAAAAGAGATTCGGTCCTTTTCTTCCCCTGGATTAAATTTTGTTTTAGAAGATAAGGCCAGAATGAAATAGTTTTTAAACTTATCTAATTCTAGTAATTGAAGGTGATAATTCTCACGCTGATTTTGATTAAAATCCTTCAGGACTGTTTTGATGCTTTTTTCAATATCAATATCAAATTTACTTGCATCTCTCCAGGTCGCTAAACGAGAATCAAAAATAGACAGAGTTAGGATATAATAGGCTGCAAAATTTTTGGGGTCAAAAACTTCATTCACCAATCGCTTTTCATCTTCCGGTACAACAATAAACTTTTTATAGTCAGCAAAGAAATTTTCAATCATTCGTATACCTTCTTTCGAACCTTGATAGAATTGATGAAAAATATTGCACTACTTTTTATCTATTATTTGTATTTAATATATTCCTTTATAAAAACCAAAAATCCTGCTTATTCCTCCAAAAATCCACATTTTTCACAATATTTAATCAAAAAGTCCTATTACAGTAAAATAAATGTCGCGGCGGATCAACAATTTCGACATTGCCTGGATCACTCTAATGGAGCTTGACTGTTGCCTTACTAGAGGGGAAATGATTGATCGAGGGAATCGGAGAACGTGGCTGATATAGAGGACACAGCTGTGATATTTTATCTGGTCAGAGTCTGCTATAGCCCATATAGTGGACCTTGAAGCACTATTTTTTTAGGTCCGAGTCCACTATAGCCCCATAGAGGACTCGGTTGTGGTATTTTGTCAATTTCGAGTCTGCTATAGCCCTTATTGAGGACACGGCAGCACTATTTTGTCAGTTTTGAGTCTGCAAGAGCCCTTATTAAGGACACGGCTGCGCTATATTGTCAGTTTCGAGTCCGCAATAGCCTTTATAGATAACACCTTTATACCTCAAATCTTGGATTTATAGAAAATTTATTTTAACTTTTCGTCACTTAAACTATCTTTCAAATAATATTTCAAAAGATCAGGATATTCCTTTATTTCGTCACTGCCCTTCTCACTTATGACATAGATCCCTCTCTTGATTCGTTCGAACCAGCCGTAATAGTTTTGAATGAGAATGGATGAAGTTTTGTCTCCAGTGCCCATTTTGATTAAGTTTTTAGGTGATAAGGGACCTAATTGCTGTAGGTAACAAGCAATTTGGATACATTTTTCTTTATAGGCTGTCATGATTTTGGTGCGATTGCTTCCGCCGACATTGAAATCGGCACTTCGCCCATTGATTTCCTTCAAAACAGCTTCTCTCTTTAACTTGCTTTGCCCCATACTTTTACGCCGGTCAAACGCAGCTGGGTGAAGGATGACTTCTGCTTTTGCCCGTTTTCCTGGGCTCGAAACCACAATTAATCCTAACTCCAGCCTTCTAATTAAATGACATTTTTCTGCCCAGCGTTTAGTATTCAATCGATGCTTTGGTTTTGGAATGGCGATATAAACTTGATCCGTTATCCGCTGACGTTTAGCAGCCTGGATAAGTAAATCAACACTTAACGTAAGCTTTAATTCGATAATGACTAACTCTTCATCTTTAACGGCAACTATATCACAATCTTTTACTTCACCGTAAACCTCATAGCCTTCCTTTACAAAAAATGTCTGAATTGGTTTATACAAATCTTTTTCTTGCAGCTTTTTTGTTTCCTTCATACACGATCACCTTCCAATTCAAACCGTATTTCCTAATTAATAATAAATTTAACTTAAAAATTGTTGTTGGAAAAGGATTTATCTTTTTACGTTCTATAAAAATACCCGGTATCTCCTCCAAAAATGATTGGATCATACCGGGTACAAGACTTTAGATCTTAAATGCGGTTAATCAGTTAACATAATATATTTATTGTCTTCTAAATTATCATACTGAACCATTGGTCCCAAGTGACTAAACTGCCCCATTACTTCCTCTATCAGCGATTGGGCATCTTCGTATGCCCCGGCAGGAAGAATATCCAAAAAACGATGCCCCATGTTCCCATAACTATAGACAAGCAGAAAACTCTTCGTCTCCCAAATTTCAAATCGAAACACATGCCAGTGGTTGGGCACATCCAGATAATAGCCTGATATAAATGTTTTCTGCCCCAACCGATGGTAGGCAATCTCAGCGTTTGCCCCGCTGTAAGATTTCCCGGCCTCTAATACTATTGAATGATCTTTCGTATAAAGGCACTCCATACCTTCTAGGGTTGCTAATCCTGTCTCCCTTTTTGACACCACAACTATCGGAGAACACTTGTCCGTTCCAAACTCATTATAATCAATAATGTCGCATTTATCCCATTGGACATGGAGGTTTGCTAGGTTTAGTGAATTCGCCCACTTCCCAAGATCTGCGGGATTTTCCAATCGCTCAAAAGAGAGATAGTTGCCATCCGCAGTTAACAAATCATCGACTATTTGTAAATATCTCCAGTTTTTATAGGTTGGATTTTCCTTCAAGTAATCTTGCAGGGACCAATACCTTGGGAAGAATATAGGCCCCATAATCTCATGAAAGGTTCGCACAGATATAATGAGATCAATAGAATTCATCAAAAAACGTTCCCTTAAATCCAAAAAATCGATTCGATAAAAGCTCACATTTGCAAGTCCGAGCTCCTTAGCCAACTCGTTGGCACACTGGATTCCATTCTCCGACTGATCAATTCCAATAATCTCCGCATCTGGAAAACGAGTAGCGTACCAGCATGCCAATAACCCATTATCACAACCGATTTCCAAAATTCGCTTCGGCTTCAGTTGTTTTTGCTGGTTAATCCAAGTCAGGATAGACTTATGATAGGACATCGTCCATGATTCCACTGCCAAACTGAAAGGCAATGTAGCATTCTTTACCTCATAAAAGTTCCCCTGCTTCTCACGGCTAAGTAACGGTTCAAGTTCCTCGGCCAAGACTGAATCTACTCCCTTAACGTGCTTCCAATAGCTGCGCTTGCTTTTACAGTCCTTGATTCTCAGTGTCTTATAATAGGCTGAAATACTTGGTTTTCTTTGTTTCGTCTCGATTGGCATGCTTTGGTCTCCAGTTTTGTAATATTATTACTACATATTAGGACTTGGTCTTAAAAATAGTTATTTTTATTATAATAGGTATTTGTTGATTTTTCAAAAAATTTCTTTGTAATATCAAGTATTGAAAGTTTTTTATTATGATAAAACCATTTGAACATAAAAAAGAGACTGATCGGAATTACCGTTCAGTCCATTAAAAATATCTTTACACAAGGCCGGGCAGTCGGATGCCGCGCCAGTCGTTTACATCGCATTGGCCAAATTCATTATCACCCACTGCCAGCACCGTGCCGTCCGATTTAAGCCCGACGGTATGGGCACAACCCGCCGCAATCGCCACAATATCACGCCAATCACTTACATTACATTGGCCATACTCATTCCAACCCACAGCCGTCACGGTACCGTCCGATTTAAGGCCGATGGTATGTTTACTACCCGCCGCAACCGCCATAATACCGCGCCAGCCGATTACATCGCATTGGTTATGCTTATTCCAACCCATGGCCTCCACAGTACTGTCCGATTTAAGCCCAATTGTATGAGCATTACCCGTGTTCGTCGCCATATGAACAGTGCCTGCCGCGACACCCACAATATCGCGCCAAACGCTTACATCACATTGGCCATATTTATTATCACCCACAGCCATCACTGTGCCGTCCGATTTAAGCCCAACGGTATGACGACGCCCCGCCGCTATGGTTTCTTTGGGCCACCGTTTCACCTTTAACACCTCTTCTATTGGTGAAATGTAATCCATGTCTTTCCTCCTTGAATATAAGCAACTGTATGGTTTTATGATTCAGTGATAAACCTTAACGTTTATTTAATCAACCATATAATCAATCTCGATTAAATCCCAAGCAGTGACCATACCAAGTGGTTTTTCATCTGATTTTCCATTTTCTGTTATGATAACTACTTCTAATTCCACTTTTTCCTTATGCTTTCTCTCGTAGATATCCTCAATTGAAAAAATGTCTATTGATTTTGGGACGAACTCGATGGGATGATGTTTCACATCTCTTAATATGTCCCCAATCTTAATATCCGTTAAATCCACGATCGTATTAATGATATTACCAGCCATCCAATTGACAATATCTCCTGTTTTCAATAAACCAACACATCTGTTATCTTGATAAACAGGATATTGTGAATATCCATGCTCTTTTATGGCTTGCAGAATAAATAAAATACTATCTTCAATGTCACAGTAAATAACTTCTTTTGTTGCAATAGAAAGGGCGTAATTCGGTTTGTTAAAAATGGTTGAAATCCATTCAATGTGTTTAACTACATCCTCGTGGGGTTCAGCAATATAAAAACCGAGTTCTTTTTTATCATGCACAAGCGAGTTTCTAAGTTTAGCATATTGTTTAAGTTCGTCATAATATTTGTCTATTATTTGATGTTTTCTCGCACCAATATCAAGAAGTACCTTAAACCGATCATCATTCAATTTTACGATCGATTTTAAAGATTCGTGAATTTGGTTAAAGGCAACCTCAAAACGCTCTGACAAATAATGCTCTTGTTTAATCAAGCTCATAAATCTTGTAATCTCCTCATTCAAAATATCAATATTTTAAATTTAATTATTAGAACTTTCTATAGTCTTCCACTTCTTT
This sequence comes from Neobacillus drentensis, assembly GCF_036965425.1. GTDB lineage: Bacteria > Bacillota > Bacilli > Bacillales > Cytobacillaceae > Neobacillus > Neobacillus drentensis_F. The sequence goes on from NZ_JBALPP010000128.1 coordinate 15,925, forward strand.
TTCACACTAACAAAAGCACCAATTCCTAAAAGAATTAAACCAATCGAGATGTACAGCATGACTTTGTTGGCTGAGTAATGGAAAATCGGTTCTTTTGATTTGATAAACAAATCAGCAAGTACAGACCAGGTTCCCGTAATGGCGGAAAAAACAACAAAAACAGTCGACCAGAGTAAAAAAGTATCTGCATGTTTTTCCTTACGTAGGACTTCCAAATTTGCTTTTCGTTCCTGTTCATCCTTATCCTTCTGCCTTTGCAGCTCCTGCTGCAGCTCTGCAACGGAGGATAAAGCATCCAGCTCTAGATGCAGGTCCTGCTTCAACTCCTCTATCTGCAGACATTTTTCTATTCTTTCATATAATGCCTGCTGATGCGTGATGCTTGATACATGCTTAAAAAAGCTCCTAAGGATAAAATAATTGATTTCTTTACGCAGCTTTTGAATTTTTTCACATTCAGTTGCACTCAATTTTTCAGATTGAGGCATATCTTGCGCTCTTGAATTTAATGCCAAAAGAGCATAACGTTGATGCAAGGCGATGATATAAATGTAAAAGTAAGACTGTGCCAGGTTAGACTGGTAATTTCCATTAAAAAATTCATTGGTCACATCATCCTTTGTCAAATGGACAACATTCGTCAATCCTTCCAAAGAAACGCCCCAATAACTGTTGTCAAACAACTGGATGATTTGTGGATTTTCATCAAGCATGAGCTCTTTAGAAGCTGGTTTATAAGATTCCTTAAAGGATCTTCTTAACTTAAATAAATACTCTCCAAGCAGCTTTTCCTTATCATCCACTTCTTCAAACGTTTCATCGAGCATGATTGAATTGTAAACAATGGCACTTTCCGGCTCATTTTTTTCAGAAGAAAAATAGCGGTCTACCTTGATCGGTTCCAATAGATTCATGGCGATACTGGACATGGTCCTCTGAGAATCTTCCAAATTCTCAGAGTGAATCTCAGCACTATTTCTGGTTAAGTAATATTCCTTTTGATCCAATAATTGCGATTTATAAAGATGGTGCAGGTGTTTAATATAATAATTGGTGCTGATAATTTGATCTAAATTTTTATTTGTGTGCGTGACTTCAAATGTCAAAAAGCCGACTTTCGTTTCAAAAAGATATAAGGAAACCTTGGGAACCTTGAATATGTATTCTCCTTTTTTCGTTAACAGATAGAACTTGTGGGATGCATTTTGAGGAAGATTATATTTTTCTCTTGATTCATCTTTTAATGTGTATTCTCTTCCAATGGTACCATTTCCAAAACTATCATCATCAAACTGAATGAGATTTTTAACATGATCTAAAATATTTTTCCTTGAAACCTTTTTAGGAACATCCCAGTCACTATTGATAAGCGTTTCATGAAGTTGTTTATAATCATCTTTTAACGTGAACGGAATGATAAACGCGGTTTTACTTTTATTTAGATTTACATTTAAAACTGTTTCTTTTTGAACTTCATAGGACAACAGCAATTTAAAATCAACCTCCGAATATACTCTATTCTACATTAAATAGTAATTTTACTATTTACCCACTTTTTCCAGTTCTGTATTTTCTTTTTCAATTTCTTCCTGGTTTACTTTAACCCATGCATTCAAGTATTCAAAAAACATGATGAATTCTCTGGAATCTTCGTCAAGAAGCTTGAACTCCATTACCGGATAAGTATTCCAAGAGCGGTCAAAAATCCCGTCGCTATATATGTCCTTCTGACAAAGAACAAATACCTCTTTTCCCATGGCAGACGCCATCCCTGCCTCGAGGTGCAGCCAGCCGGAGGTATATTTACGATGTGTGTCGATGGATTCCTTTTTGGACCCTTCTTTATCTTTTATGTAGTAGGCATTACTTCTCTCAAGCCCTAATACAATCACTGCTCGACATTCAGAAATTTTATTTCTCACTACCTTTAAGGGGTCTTTCCAATCATAATAGCCGAATTCACACTGAACCGGTTCGATACCAATTGATTTCAATTTATCCTTAAATCCATTTAAAAAGAAACGCTGGCGTTCGTTATCAGGATTAAGCGTACTAAGAAATACTGGAATTCGTTTATCCTTTTCTAAATCCAAAGGATCAGGTTCGTTGCCGCCGGTATCATCAAAAGGAGAAACCTTCTTACAATACCAGTCTAAGATCACCTCTAGATGAGAATAAATACTAACCGCGTCTTGTTCTAACGTGTTTTTTCCCAATCCTGTATCATGGACTAATCGGTTTCTTTGAGATCTTATTTCATGACAACGTTTATGAATTTCATCCGGGATGATATCAGATGCGCCTTTTAATCTATCAATTCTAGAATTTAAATCATTCCCACTGGCTTGAGAAAGTTCAAATCTGTTTAGTAATTCAACTAAAAATGCCTCTAAGAACACACTTGCCCAAACCGAAGCAGCAAAATATTGACCGACTTGTAATGAATCATATCCATTTGAATAGTGTTGGAAAACTTCTTTAGAAATAAATTTTTGATAGTTATCGTTTTTGTGTTCTAATTCCATCGTTTATACCCTTTCTTTGTAGCAATATTTATAAAGTTTAGTTTTTTAATGTTTATATTATAGTAGGAAAACAGGCTCAATGCACTAGTTATTACCAAAATAACACTACTATCATACTAATTTTCAAATTTTAAAAAAAGCCGTTTCCAAAAGGAAACGGTCCGTGAGTAAACCTTCTGCACTTAACATTTTGCAAATACATAAGTATTGTCAAAATATGAAATGCATTTTACTTTATCATCAATTGCAACTTGATCTGTTACCCGTCCAGTCACTCGAAGTCCTTCAGATAATTCGATTAAAGCAACTGAATAAGGGGTGAGATGTGAAAACTCCTTTGTGGAAACGTGGATCGTTGTATGGGAAAAAACCCTTCCTTCACCACTAATATTCTTTTTAAGAAATTCGTTATTTTTACAGTTTGGACAAATCCATTTACGTTGGACAAACTGTTTTTCACACCGGGCACATTCATATACTTGAATCAATTCCATGACTAGTTCACCCCTTCGAAAATATGGACGGTTGAATAGGCACCCGTTCCACCTAGGTTCTGAGCCAATCCAATGTTTGCTCCTTCTACCTGATTGCAGCTTGTACCGCGAAGCTGGGAAACAATTTGATAGATTTGTGCAAGACCGGTCGCCCCAATTGGATGCCCTTTAGACAGCAAACCACCGCTTGTATTCACAGGTGCTTTTCCTCCGTGCTTTGTTAGACCCAGCTCTACTGCTTCCCAGCCGGAACCTTTTTTGAAAAAGCCCAGTTCTTCAATGGCTATTATTTCAGTCATCGAGAAGCAATCGTGCAACTCCACTACATCAATATCCTCAGGACCAAGTCCAGCGATGTGATAGGCACGATTCGCTGACTCTTTTATCGCCGGAAAACTTAATATATCCTCTGCCTCCTGCAACTGGGTCCTACCAGAAGCTTGTGCGGATGCCCGAACTATTACCCCTTTTTCTCCTTTTGAAAGGACAATTGCAACAGCACCATCTGTTGTGGGGGAGCAATCAAAAAGGCCTAGAGGATCAGTAATGATCCTGGCATTCATAATTTCTTCCAAACTCGTCGGTTTTTTAAATTGTGCAATAGGATTGTTCATCGCGTACTCTCGATTTTTCAAAGCTACCATTGCTAAATGCTTTTTGGATGCTCCCGTTTCATAAAAATATCGATTTGCCAGCATGCCAAAAAAACCTGGAAAAGTCAATCCGGCATGTTTTTCATTCGAGTCATTATCCATTGCCGCATTTATGGCCCTTGTCGATTCCTCAGTTGTGGCATGTTTCATTTTCTCTACACCTGCTATTAAAACATTTTCATATTCACCATTTTGAATCATTAGGAATGCCTGTCGAAAAGCAATGCCACCTGATGCACAAGCCCCCTCTACTTTAACAGCTGGGATAGACCCCAACCCTAAATCATTCACTGTGATAGCTCCTAAAATTTCTTGATTGCATAAAGAACCGGACATGATATTTCCGATATAAACCGCATCGATTTTAGGGAAGTTTGCCTCCCTTAATGCATCTAGACAAGCGTCCATTAGTAATGTTTTTATTGAGGTGTTTTCATGTTTCCCGAATGGGGTAATCCCCAATCCAGATACTGCAACTTTATTCATTTGGTACTCTCCCTCAGGGCAATTATTTTTTTATTAAAATTCCATCAGCGGATGAACACTGATGGAATTTCTCTAACATTTATTAGATTGATATTTTCTTATTATTAATTGGTTTTACATGACTATCCTCATACTTCGAAATCTTTCTCGTATCAGGCACAAAGAAAGAGAGGATGAGAGAAAAGGCAAACCCGGCCATCATTAATCCCCCAAAGGCCATTGGAGAAGGTCCAAACTTTGCTAGCATTGGTGTCCAAATCATTGGTCCAAAACCGGCAATCGCGGCGGAAACCTGGTAACCGAATGATAACCCAGTATAGCGTACCTTCGCAGGAAACAGTTCTGAAAAGATGGTTCCCTGTGTTGAAAAGATCGCCGCCCAGACAACTCCTAGGAGTATGACCTGCATAAAATAGAAAGAAACAGGTCCCTTTGAAATATTGCTAAAGTAAGGAATCGCAAGAACGAGGAACGCAACTAACGCGCTGATATAAATAATCTTTCTGCCAATAAAATCGGAAAGATAACCAATTAACGGGATCGTAATAATCATGGTGGCACAGCCGATTGTGACACCTGTTAAGGCAACTTCTCTAGAGTAACCTAAATGAGTAGTGGCGTAGACAAGAATAAAAGACATTGAAAAGACATTGAACATTCCGTCACCAAGCTTCAAACCAATTAAGTGAAAGACGCTTTTCGCATTGTTGCGAAAGGTTTCGACAACGGGAACCTTTGCTAGTTCCCCACTTTCTTTCTGCTTCTTAAAAGCAGGTGTCTCTTCAATACCGTTTCGAATCCAAAGCGCTAAAACAATGAGTACTGCACTAAAAAGGAACGGAACCCTCCAGCCCCATGCCAAAAATTGAGCATCTGTCGTTAAGGAACTAATAAAGGTAAAACTAAACGTCCCAAGCACTAACCCTAATGGGACACCGAGTTGAGGAACGGAGCCATACAGTCCACGAAGTCCTTTTGGTGCATATTCAGTGGCCAATAAAACAGCTCCTCCCCATTCCCCTCCAAGGGCAATTCCCTGGATCAGACGAAGGAGAACCAAAATAATAGGGGCTAAGAGTCCAACCTGTTCATAGGTCGGAACGAGACCAATAAGCAAGGAGCTGCCTCCCATTCCTAGCAGCGTTAACATGAGACTGGCTTTCCTTCCCAAACGGTCGCCATAATGGCCAAAAATCAGACTGCCGATTGGCCTCGCTGCATAACCCACTCCGAATGTTGCAAAAGCTAAAAGAAGTGCGATGGCAGGATCTGCGCTTGGAAAAAAGAGCTTGGAAAATACTAATCCAGTAGCAGTACCATACAAATAAAAATCATACCATTCAATGACTGACCCAGAAACACTTGCAAATAGAACACGAGCTTTGTTCATAAAGCTACCCCTTTCAGCAATATCTGCTTTGAATAAGATTAAATGTTTTCTATAGATAAATAGGAATAATAGCTGTAATAAATAAAATTATGGCTATTTGAATGTTTGAGCTGCCTCAAGGTGATTTTTTCGTAAAATGTGCTTTTGAATTTTACCGACTGAGGTGCGAGGAAACTCATCAATGAATTCAATCGTATCGGGTACTTTGAATTTTGCTAATCTTTCACGGCAATAAAGAATCATTTCATCTTTTGAAATGGAAGAGTTCTCTCTTAAAATCACATAGGCGATAATGGCTTCATCACGCATCTCATCAGGGATTCCTATGACAGCCGCTTCGTATACTTCCGGATGGTCAGCAAGAACACTTTCAACCTCGTTAGCAGCAACATTTTCTCCTGCACGCTTAATCATATCCTTAATACGGTCCACAAAATAAAAGTAACCGTCATCTCCTAATCTTGCATTATCACCGGTGTACAGCCAACCATCCTTTAAGGTCTCTGCCGTTGCATTCGGGTTTTTAAAATACCCTTTCATCAAGGTACGTCCCGGAATTCCTTTTACGGTGATTTGTCCCGTTTCACCATTTTGAACTTCATTACCGTTTTCATCGACGATTTTTACTTCATACCCCATGGTTTGATTCCCAATGCTCATGTTTTTACGCGCTCCATCGATTGGGTTCATCAAAGGGACACCTACAGTCTCTGTCATGCCATACATCTGCAATAATTTGACTTGATAATTTTCTTCAAACCTCTTTAATTGCTCTTCCGAAACGGATTGAGCAAACCAAATAGCCCTTAAGGAGTTTTGACGATCAGCGGGGTCAAATTCTTTTGCAAGAATCATTCGGATTGGAGCAGCAAACAGGGAGCCAACTGTTGCTCCGAAACCAATAGCCTGTTTAAAATACCTGGATGCACTAAATTTTTCTGTAAAGGCAATACTTGCTCCGACCACAAGGGCTGACATCGTAGAATAATACTGTGCATTACCATGGAACAATGGTAGAACGATGAATTGCCGATCATCTGGAGTCAAACGAATGGATTTCGACATTAGCTCACCAGTATAAATATAATTTGCATGAGTGATTTGAACGCCCTTTGGCTTTGAAGTTGTACCAGAAGTATAAAGCATTGCCGCAACATCTTCTGAGTCTAGAGGAATAGTAGGAGTCTCTGAGCTGGCAATGGCAATCAAGCGGTTTAAATTTTGCTTTTCACGTTCTTCTTTTTCGTAGCGTGCTAATAAAATCTCTTTTAGATACGGCAGATTTTGACGATTACTGATAAACTTGTCCAAATACTCTTCTTCTGTAATTAGAAGAACGGACTCTGAATGGTTCAGGATATATTCCATTTCATCTCCAGAGGACAAAATATTGGTTGGAACCATGATGGCTCCAATATTGGCAAGTGCAAACCAGGAAGTCATAAACTCGAGGCAGTTAGGCAAATGCAAGGTAACATGTTGGCCTTTCACTACCCCAAATTGTAGGAACACATTACTTAGACGATTCACTTGTTCAGCAAATTCACTATAGGTTAGCCCGAACTTTTTTTGTTCTTGATCCTCAAACAGAAGAAACGTTTTATCACGATTCATTTCTACTTTTTCTTTTAACAACTCTCGTAACGTCCTGTTGCCGACAATATCCATAGACTTTACCCCCTTCTCGTTTCTAAATTTCGTCTCTTCATCTCGGATGAAGCGGTTACATTTCACCTAAAAATAAATTTCACAGACTATAGTCTGTAATTTATTTTATATAACCGACTTAGTATCGTCAATATATTTTTTAAATATTCAAAATTATAATAAAATTAGATATATTTAACGACTGATCTTTTTTTATCTAATAGTATTGAAT
>NZ_JBALPP010000128.1:23389-53240 GCF_036965425.1 Neobacillus drentensis
ATGTAAGCCCTTACATTGTGAAGTAAAAAAGGAGAGTTCGAATGTCACCTTCTCTAAGACAACAAAAAGCGCTGCAAACTAAGCAGCGGATCGTGGCGGCAGCTTTGGATCTCTTTAGCAAAAAAGGATTCGATCATGTCACAGTGGATGAAATTGTACAGGTTAGTAACACCTCCAAAGGTGCATTCTATGTACACTTTAATTCGAAATATGAAATCTTCCTTGAAAAATTCAAAGAAATCGACGAGTTTTATGAAAATTTCACAGAAACACTCCCAGAGGAAATGGGTTCCTATGAAAAAATTCTTCTTTTAACAAAATCCCAAATGATTTATTTAAAAGACTGCCTAGGAATCGATTTAATACGTACCGTTTATATGAGTGCTTTAATTCCCAATCAGCCTAAATTCCTTTCTAATACCGATCGGACTCTTTTTAAAATTGTTCACTCATTTGTTAACGAAGGTCAAGAAAATGGGGAGTTTAAGAAATATTTATCTTCCCAGGAAATTACGATGCTGATCACACGCTGTATGAGAGGCACCCTATACGATTGGGCATTATTCGGCGAGGAATTCGATCTTGTAGAAGAAAGTCAAAAGTTCATTCGGACGATCTTAAGTGGGATGTTAACAAAAGTAGATAACTGAGAAGCGTGAAAAAACCCCTTGCTAATGCAAGGGGTTAAATGATTTTATTTAACTGAAAATCTATCAACTAGTTTTTACAACATGAAAAGCATGCTTAAGAGCATTTGCTGCCTGATTGATGGCCGCATTCCCCTGCACCAACACGCCTGGCATCCAGAAGAATCCGTGGATCATGCCGTCATAACGCGTCGCTTCAACGGGTACTCCCGCTGCTTTTAGACGTTCGGCATAGGCCTCTCCTTCATCCCGCAACGGATCAAAACCGGCCGTGATCACGAGCGCTGGCGGAAGTCCGCTTAAGTCTTCAGCCAATAATGGCGAAGCATATGGATTTTTACCATCCTGCTCATCACGAAGATAATGATTCCAGAACCACACCATTGTATTCTTAGTTAAAAAGTAACCATCAGCATTCTCCTGATACGACTTTGTGTCATAAGAGTGTTGGGTCACCGGATAAATCAGCATTTGATAGTTAATTGAAGGTCCTCCCTGATCACGAGCCATCAAGGCCACGACTGCTGAAAGGTTACCACCTGCACTGTCACCTCCAACGGCAATTCGCTCAGGATCCACCTGAATGGATGCAGCATGTTCCGCTACCCACTTAACTGCGGCATACGAATCTTCAACAGCAGTCGGGAATTTGTGCTCCGGAGCCAAGCGGTAATCAACAGATACCACAACACAGCCAGCCCTGTTGGCTAACATACGGCAAGGTACATCAACGGTGTCCAAATTGCCGATCACCCAGCCACCGCCATGATAGTAAACCAATGCTGGGAATGGCCCTTCACCAGCAGGCGTATAGATTCGGACAGGAATTTCCCCTCCTGGCACTGGAATCGTCCTGTTTTCAACCTTCGCTACCTCTTCCGGAGCTCCTGCTAAAAGGCGGAAATCAGCACCCAGCCTCGCTTGCTCAGGAGTCAGTAGATCCAATGGCGGCGCCCCTACTGATTCCAATTGTTTTAAAATAAACCATGCTTGCGGATCAATATTCGACCTGAAAAATCCTTCCTTCACAAAGCTTTCATCCGTACCTTCGGAAGACAAAACGGAAGTAAACCCTTCATAGCCCCTAGCCGCTACATCATCACAAATGATACGATACAATCCGACCCCGCCGGCAAAGGCAAGGAATCCTCGCGGCTTGCCTTCAATATTGGCACCCATATACCATGAATCCGTTTTGGTTAACAGCGACATGTCGGCAATGGCCCGGCATTGCTGGCTCCAAAATTCTTCCGCCTCTTCTGTTGCCTCAAAGGCTTCCAATTGGTGTTCACGAAGATAATCAATACAATCTGCAACCCAATCCACATGCTGCTCAATAGATACCATCATGTTGCTTAGTACCGATGGGCTCTGCGGACCAGTCAGCATAAACATGTTGGGGAATCCGGAGGTTGCGAGTCCCAGGTACGTCTTCAACTCGGCACCGTCTGCCCACTTCTCTTTTTAGCGAAAGATCATTCTTCCCGCGAATATCAATGTTAAACAATGGACCTGTCATGGCATCGAAGCCGGTTGCAAACACAAGTACATCGAGTTCGTACTCCCCATCTGCCGTCTTGATTCCATTTGGGGTAATTTCCTCAATAGGCGCGGCTTTTATATCAACAAGTGAGACATTATCTCGGTTATAGGTTTCAAAATATTCGGTATCAATGATTGGTCGTTTGGTAGCGTAGTAGTAGGTTGGCATTAGCTTTTGAGCAACTTCGGGGTCTTTAACAATTTGCTTGATCTTGGAGCGGATAAAGGATGCGGCGGTTTCATTCGCTTCAGGCAGTATTCCGATGTCATTGTAGTTATAGGTAAGAGAGAATAATCCCCCCTCCTGCCAAGCCTTTTCATATAAACGCTCCCGTTCTTCAAGAGAATCCTCCAGAGCGGATCGCATCCGTGGTCCGGACGGTACACCATGCATCGAGTAACGCATGAGCTTTTTCAGTTCTCCATAGTTTTCGCGTGTTTGTTCGATTGCTTCTGAGTCAAGCGAATGATTTTGCGCAGGACAGCTGTACTGTGGGGTCCGCTGAAAGACGGTGAGGTGGCCAGCTTCTTTGGCAATCGCTGGGATCGCTTGAATTCCGCTTGAGCCGGTTCCAATCACTCCTACACGCTTCCCATTAAAGTCGACTTTTTCATGCGGCCATCTACCCGTATGATACATTTCGCCTTTGAAGGAACCTATTCCCTTAAACTTTGGAATGTTGGATGAAGAAAGGCAGCCTAACGCGGTGATAAAGTACTCAGCGATGACTCGGGTGCCATCTTCCATGCGAATCTCCCAGTTACGGTTTTGGTCATTGTATCGGGCAGCGGTAATCCGTGTTTGGAATTGAATGTCCCGCCTTAGATCCAGTTTATCTGCCACAAAATTTATGTAGCATAATATTTCCGGCTGCTCAGCGTATCTGGACGACCATGTCCATTCGTTCAAAATCTCTTCTGAAAAAGTATAATTATAGTAGATACTCTCGACGTCACAACGCGCACCAGGGTAGCGGTTCCAATACCAGGTGCCCCCAACATCTTCCCCTGCTTCATAAACGCGAACCGCATAACCGGCCTCCCGTAATTTATGCAGCATATACAATCCAGAAAAACCAGCCCCAACTACAACAGCATCCAACTCTTGAACGTTTTGTTGATTTAATGCCATTCTCAAATCACTCCCTTAAAATAAAATGGACAATGGAGTTAATTATTGTAAGCGCTACCAATTATATTCTGCCTAAATGCTCAAAACTCCTTTTGACCTTTTTGTTTTTTCCAAAACTTTCAAAAAAGTAGACTACCAAATATCTCTATGCTTGTTTCATTTTAAATATTCCCCGTATGTCTATTGACCTGCCCCCCTCTCTTTGTTCTTCCATCTACGTGCAATAAATGGTATATTACGAATATATGTTCTAAATACTTTTATGTATCAACTTTTGGATAAACTGGAAGGAATACGGAATTACTTTCAAGAAATTATGAAGATAGGATTATAAAGGAAGGAAGTGCAAAACAATGGATTTCGAATCGGTTATGCAGGAACTAGAAGCACTCGGTAAGGAACGACTGAAAAAAATGTACATAGGCAATGGTGCACATGAGCCGCTTTTTGGCGTAGCTACAGGCGCAATGAAGCCGATCGCAAAGAAAATCAAGAAAAATCAGCCTTTGGCCGAAGAGCTTTATGCCACCGGAAATTATGATGCCATGTATTTTGCCGGCGTCATTGCGGACCCGAAGTCAATGACGGAGGCGGATTTTGACCGATGGATTGATGCGGCGTATTTTTATATGCTGTCCGATTATGTCGTTGCCGTAACGTTGGCAGAAGCCGATATTGCCCAGGTAGTGGCCGATAGATGGATTGCAAGCGGTGAAGAATTGAAAATGTCGGCAGGCTGGAGCTGCTACTGCTGGCTTTTGGGTAATCGCAAAGACAGTGAATTTAGCCCAAGCAAACTTGCCGAAATGCTCGATCAGGTTGAAAAGACGATTCACGATTCTCCGGATCGTACAAAATCTGCAATGAATAATTTTATCTACACCGTCGCGATTTCCTATGTACCTCTCCATGATAAGGCAGTTGATACCGCTAAGGCTGTTGGCCCAGTCGAAATCAAGCGGGACAAGAAAAAGAGCAGTATCCTACTTGCTTCTGAAAATATTCAAAAAGAAATAGATAGAGGAAAATTGGGTTTCAAACGTAAATATGTAAGGTGTTAGCCAAGACATCAAAAAAATAAAAGTAGGATTTAGGAGTAGGATGAAATGAATACAATATTTATTGCCGGTCATGCGAAGCTGCCCACGGGTATGGCTGCGAAGAATGTTTACGAAACATTAACCATTACTGCCGAAATTGATAAACATTATGGAGTCATTGTGGATGCTTCCTGTACACTGGCTACCGAACATGGCAGGGATTATGTCTCCAGGCTCCTAAAAGGCCATAGCTTACGCAATGGAATAGAATCCCCTCTTGATCAGTTAAAAACGGGCTATTTAGGAAAAGCAAATAATGCTCTGATTGCTGCATTAAAAGACTTATATAAGCAATATGAATCTCTTACTTAACTAATGAAAAACGCAGTGGATTTCACAAATGAAATCGACTGCATTTTTCATTTTTACAAGCAAATGTATGGATAAAAATGTTAAAATGATTAAGGAACATTTAACTTAACTCAATTAGAAGGGAAGGTAATATGAAGGAAATTCTCTTAAAATACATGTCTGATTTTACTTCATTCAGCGAAGAAGAACAGCGGGCAATCTCTGAAAGTATACGAATTGATGAAATTAAAAAAGGAAAATACCTTCTTAGACAAGGGGAAAAATCTGCAATTAAATGTTATTTCGTATTAATGGGATGTGTTAGGCAGTTTTTTATAGATGAATCAGGTAAAGAGGTAACAACAAATTTTTTTACAGAAGAACAAGCTATCCCAATTATTAACGAAAAGAAACAAGATGATTTATCAAAGTTTTCATTAATGTGTATCGAAGACTGCCTATTAGTGGTTGGCGACGTTGATTCTGAAAAAACGATGTATAACAAATATCCACAACTTGAATCGATGATACGCAAAATGATGGAGATTAACCTTGGAGAAATACAAGAACAATTTGGAGAATTTATCTATTCTTCTCCGGAAGAACGCTATAAGTCCATTTTAAGGATCCGTCCTCAGTTAGTTGACCGTGTGCCACAGCATCAATTGGCTAGTTATCTTGGGATTACTCCTGAGTCATTAAGTAGAATAAAAAAGCGAATGAAAACAAATAAATGACATCAGCATTTCTCAATAGTCCCCTCCCCTAAGCTGGAACCAAACATCGAAGCTTAACTCACCAATCTTCAAATAACCACCATAAAAAACTCAAAGGACTCTCTAGAAATTAACTTAAGTCAATGAACGGTTTTAATCCCCTTGTTACCATTAAATAAAATTAAAACAAGGAGGGAATTTTTTGAAAGCTATAGTATGTGATAAATATGGTTCACCCGATTTACTTGAATTAAAAGAGATAAAAAAACCTATACCTGCTGAGAATCAAGTATTGGTAAAGGTTCATGCAGCATCCTTGAACTTTGGTAACTTGGTTTTATTGAAAGGCAAACCTTTCTTGGCCCGCTTTGCCTTCGGATTAACGAGACCAAAATACTCCATACCAGGAGGTGACATTGCTGGTACAGTTGAAGCTGTTGGTAAAGATATTAAGCAATTTCAAGTAGGTGATGAAGTTTTTGGCGATCTCTCTGTTTGCGGCTGGGGTGGTTTTGCTGAATATGTATCAGTCCCCGAATTTGCTTTAGCCTTAAAGCCAGCCAACATCTCCTTCGAGGAAGCTGCTGCGACACCTATGGCAGGTGTGACTGCCTTACAGGGACTACGTGATAAAGGGAAGATTAAATCGGGTCAGAAGGTATTAATTTATGGGGCATCTGGTGGTGTCGGCACTTTCGCGGTTCAAATTGCCAAATCATTTGAGGCTGAAGTAACTGGGGTTTGTAGTCCAAGAAATGTAGAGATATTGCGTTCGATAGGAGCCGACCATATCCTTGATTATACCAAAGAAGATTTCACCCAAAGTGAGGAGTATTACGATTTGATTCTTGGTGTGAACGGTTCTAATGTTATATCAGCCTATAAACGAGTACTAAAACCAAATGGGAATTTTGTTCACGTGGGAGGTTCGGAATCCCAATTGTTTCAAACATTATTTCTTGGACCTATTATTTCAATGACTGGAAGCAAGAAAATATGTAATCTGTTACAGAGAGCAAACCAAAAAGACCTAAATTATCTAAAAGAATTACTTGAGTCTGGAAAAGTAAAACCAATTATTGATAAAAGGTATAAGTTAAGTGAAATAACGGAAGCATTCAAATATTTTCAGGAAGGCCATGCTCAAGGGAAAGTGGTAATTACTGTTTAATTTATCAATAAAAAAGCAATGCATATACAAATGCATTGCTTTTTTAGATGTTATTTCCTTAACCGTTATTGACAGTTTCTTTTTCAAATGGCCAGGCTGGCAGCACGTTGTTTAATACCTTGTCTTCACGGTAGCCAAGAACATATTCTGCCTGCATAATTGTATGAATTTCCCTCGTTCCTTCATAAATAACAGGGGCTTTTGAGTTTCTAAGGAAACGTTCAACAGGATATTCACTTGAAAATCCGTATGCCCCATGAATTTGAACGGCATCGTCAGCCGCTTTATTCGCAAAATCGCATGCCTGCCATTTGGCAAGGGAAGTTTCCCTGGTATTCCGCTTCCCTTTGTTTTTAAGCTCGCCCGCCCGATAAACTAGTAGACGGCTCATTTGAAATCCTGCCTCCATGTTGGCAATCATTTGCTGAACAAGCTGGTGTTTTCCAATTTCTTTCCCGAAGGTTTTTCGTTCATGACAGTAGTTTACACTTTCCTCTATGCAAGCCATAATCTGGCCAACGGCTCCTGCGGCAACCGTGAAACGGCCATTATCTAATGCAGCCATGGCAATTTTAAAGCCTTCTCCCTCCTGCCCTAGTAAATTTTCTTTTGGAATCCTTACCTGATCAAAGAACAATTCACCTGTATTGCCAGAACGGATTCCCAGTTTCCCTTTTATGGCTTTGGATGAAAAGCCTGGCATGGTACGTTCTACGATAAAGGCGGAAATGCCGTGATGTTTTTTCTCTTTATCCGTATATGCAAATACGATGAAATGATCCGCAATGTCACATAGAGAGATCCATGTTTTGGACCCATTTAGAATGTAATCATTCCCGTCTCTTATGGCTGTGGTCGCGAGGGATGCCACGTCTGAACCAGCTCCCGGCTCTGTTAAACCAAAGGCCCCGATTTTTTCACCTTGAGCTTGGGGCACGAGATATTTTTGTTTTTGTTCCTCTGTTCCCCATTGCAATAGGGTTAAGCTATTTAAACCGATATGAACGGAAACCGCGGTACGAAAAGCGGTGTCGCCTCTTTCAAGCTCTTCACAAACAATGGCAAGTGAATTATAATCCATACCACTGCCGCCATATTGTTCAGGGATACAAACCCCCATCAGGTCTAAATCTCTTAGACGTTTCCAGATGACAGGATCAAATTTCCCTTGTTCATCCCATTCCTTCATATTTGGGATAATTTCCTTATCTACAAAACTTCTTACCATTTTTCTTAACATCTCTTGTTCTTCTGTGAATTCAAAATTCATGACATATTACCTCCTGGATTTTTTAAGTTTTAAATGATTTTGTTCTCTTTTAATCGGGATATTTCTTCTTCGGAAAAACCGGCTTGTTGAAGGATCTCACTGTTATGTTCCCCCGCAACAGGAGGGTGTCGTTCGATTTTCACCTTCGTCCTAGATAGTTTGATAGGTGATCCGACAAGGTTTACGGTCCCTGCTTCCGGGTGATCCACACCAACGACCATTTCCCGGGCGAGTATCTGTGGATGTTCGAACACTTGATCCATAGAATGAATGGGACCACACGGGATGTTGTTTTCCGAGAATAGCTCCAGCCACTCATTTACTGTTTTAGCGTGAAGCAGATTTTCTAATATTCTCGTAAGTTCAGCCCTATTTTTCACTCTGGCTTCATTGGTACGGAATTTTTCATCCTCGGCTAGCTCTTTATTTCCCACCACTTCACATAAGCTAGTAAACTGGCGGTTATTTCCGACTGCGATAATCATTTCACCATCTAGTGCTTTAAATATGGAATAAGGGACGATGTTTGGGTGATCATTTCCCAATCTTCGCGGCACTGTGCCTGAAATCAGATAATTACTGGCGACATTCGCCAGTGAGCTGACGGCCGTATCCATAAGTGCCATGTCTATTTTTTGACCTTGACCGGACTTTTCCCTTTCAAATAGCGCCGCTTCTATAGAAATGGCAGAATATAAACCTGTCAAAATATCAACCATTGCGACGCCAATTTTGATAGGCCCGCTCTCTTCACTACCGGTTATACTCATAAGTCCGCTCATGCCCTGGATGATATAGTCATATCCGGGTAAATGACGGAAAGGCCCTGTTTCCCCAAATCCCGTAATGGAGCAATACACTAACCGCGGATTCATATTTTTCAAAGAATCATAGTCTAGCAGCCAGTTTTCCATAGAACCGGTTTTAAAATTGTGGATGAGAACATCAGCATCCTTTGCCAATGTCCGAATAATTTCTCTTCCCTCTTCCGTTTTCAAATTGACCGTGAGGCTTCGTTTATTTCGATTGGCACAGAGATAATAGGCACTTACACCATTTTGAAATGGTGGCCCCCAGCTCCGCGTTTCATCGCTGCCGCCCGGGCCTTCTACTTTAATAACATCTGCACCAAGGTCTGCCAAAATCATCGTGCAATAAGGTCCAGCCAGCACCCTTGTTAAATCCAATACTCTAACTCCTTTTAACGCTCCGCCCATACTGCCACCTCCTTGTTCTCTATTAAAAACATAAAAAAGCCAGCCCAAATACACACGATTGTGGTATGGACTGGCTTTACGATCCATTGTAACCAACCTGCTACGGTTGGGAGTGGAAACTGATCAGTCAAATATTCAGATTTTAAAAGGTTATACTTCACTGCCCTCAGCTGTTTTTAGCGGATAGGATGAAGCTTATTCTTATCATACAGGAATATTCTGAATAGTTCAAGATTTTTTTATTCCTCTAATTGAACATTCATATTATACTTTTTTAACTTCCTTATAATCGTCGTTTGATTGACTTCTAGAGCATGCGCGATTTTTCTCGAAGAATGGTACTTTTTTAAGGCATGTCTTAGTATTTGCCTTTCAACTTCTTCCACTGCCTGCTTAAGAGGAATAATTCCCTTTGTTGTTACAGACTCTTCCTTCTTCTTAGGTTGTAAATAGGAAGGTAAATCTTCTGGATGGATCAGTTGGTTTTGGGAGGTTACCACCAGCTGTTCGACTAAATTCTCTAATTCTCTTATATTCCCCGGCCAGTCATATTCCGTTAAAGCATCAATAACAGATTCGTCAAAAGAGATATCTAAATGATAATCCTTATTGTATTTAAAAAGAAAACGCTGCACCAAGAGTTCAATATCTTCTTTTCTTTCCCTTAAAGGAGGAATATTTACAGGAACAACATGTAAACGATAATATAAATCTTCACGGAATTTCCCCGACTTTACCATACTCTTTAAGTGGCGGTTCGTAGCGGCAACGATGCGGATATCCACTCTTTTACTTATATTCCCGCCTAACCGTTTAAAGACTTTATCTTGAACTAGATTCAGTAATTTTACCTGGACATCCAAGGGAAGCTCCCCAATTTCATCTAGAAATAAAGTTCCGCCATCCGCTAATTCAACCAATCCTTTTTTGCCGCCTTTTTTTGCTCCGGTATACGCTCCACCTTCATACCCAAACAGTTCAGATTCAATTAAAGAAATGGGAATGGAACCACAATTGACTTGAACAAACTCTTTAGTTTTTCTAGGGCTTAAATCATGAATGAGTTTGGCGAGGACCCCTTTCCCAACCCCGGATTCTCCTTCTATTAAGATGGACGAATCAAGAGGTGCCACCCTCTCTATTAATTCAAGAATTTTGTTCATCTGTCTTGATCTCGTTAGTAAATTCCCTTCCTTTGTAAAAGAAACATTCTTTTTTTTCATAATCGCTTGCGCCACGTCGAGCTTATTTTGTAATTCGATTAACTCTGTAATATCCCGTGTATTGATCATCACACGATGAAGCTTCCCATCTTGAGAAAAAATAGGCTTTCCGGTTACGATTACTTTCCTCCCATTTTCATAATCCTGCTCAACCGTTTCAGTCCTGTGAGATTTTAATACTTTCAAGGTAACAGAATTAGAAATAAACCCTTCTTCAACCAAATCAACCATATTTTTCCCAATAAAAATTTCAGGTGGATAACCGGTTACTTTTTTGCTGGCTTCACTCACGAATAAAACATCACCCTCGCCATTTGTGACGAAAATTTCGTCATAGGAAGCGTTTATGATTTGAAGAAAATCCTTATTTTCCTGTTTCGCCACTTCAAGAACCTCTTCAGCTTTATCAAAATCCTTTTTTAATTCCTCATATATATATTTTAGTAAAAATTCCTTTGAATATAGTTGAACCTGATGATTCTCTTTTAAAATCGAATAGGTACACCACTGCCCATTTTCAGAAAGCATTTGGTTCCATGAATCATAAACGCGAAAATCAGTGTCGATAAATTTGTCTACTTTTTCACACCAGCCATCTAGAGCAGCCCCTCTCCAAAAATGCCCCTCCTTTACGATCCCCTGGATTTCATGGTCGTAATTAACAATTATTAAAGGAAAAGATAGGTGCTCAACTGAATCTCTCACTTCCCCTAATGTCATCTGACTCAATATGGTATTCGTCGTTTGATATTCAAGATTCATATCCCTGCCCCCCTCTTCTATTATTTGAGATATGTAGTTTAATAATAATGGAAAAAACCAGTTACCTCCACAAACAAAATGGAAGCAACTGGTATTTCTATATATTCTTACCTTTTCTTCGTTTTGGACGGGTCAAAGGTAATTTGTTTAATCTCAGTCAAGTGTTGGAAAACCCACTGACCCAAATTCCTTCCATTGCCACTATTTTTCATTCCGCCAAATGGGGCAAGGAAATCCCAGTAGTTGGTAGATTCATTGATATGAACCGTGCCATGCTCAAGATGGTCGGCCATATACCAGGCATCTTCCAGGTTCGATGTAAAGACTGAAGAGGTTAGGCCATACTGAGTATCGTTGGCAATCTCAACGGCTTCATCCCTTGTTCGGAATTTAATGATGGGAGCAATCGGGCCAAACGTTTCATCTTTTCCTAGAAGCATGGATTGATTGCAATTGATCAGAATGGTAGGTTTGTAGTAGAGACCGTCATGACCTCCCCCATAAACCACATGGGCCCCCTTGTTTACGGCATCTTCAATATGCTCATTCATCTTATTCACAATGTTTTGACTGGATAAAGGCCCCATTTGCGTGTCATCTTCTAAAGGATTGCCTAAACGGACTTTTTTCGTTCTTTCGATTAATAACTGGACAAACTCATCATGGACACTTTCATGAACGAGAATACGTTCCGCTGCCGTACATACTTGGCCGGCATTATAAAAACAACCATTAACCGCAGCTTCTACCGCCTCTTCCAGATTTGCATCCTCCATGACAATTTGCGGACCATTTCCGCCAAGCTCCAACAACGTTCTTCTTAACCCTGCGGCTTGAGCAATTTTTTCTCCAACCGCCGCACTTCCTGTGAAACAGACACCTCGGACATCTTGATGAGTGACCAATTTATTGCCGACATCCCCTTTCCCATGGACCAAGTTGATTACTCCTGGCGGAAAACCGGCTTCATCAAAAAGCCTCACAAACCATTCCCCACTAAACGGGGTTGTTTCTGATGGTTTGAAGACGATGGTATTGCCAACCGCCAAAGCGTAAGGGATAATCTCAGCTGCCAGCGATATCGGAAAATTCCAAGGTGTAATGGCACTAATCACCCCGATTGGGGCATGGGTAACATAGATTCTCTTGTTATTGGTTCTTTCAAACGTACTTGGTAAGGTCCATCCCCTAAAACGCTGGACTTCCCCAATCGTATGTTCAATATTGGAAATCCCGAGTTCATACACTTCTTCCCGTGCCTCGGTAATCGTTTTCCCCATTTCCAATGTAATCGTTCGCGCCATTTCTTCCCCGTATTTCATTCCGATTTCATGGGCTTTTTGCAGTAAATCCAATTTATCCAATAATGGAACCTCTGCCCACTTTTTTTGGGCTTCTTTTGCACTCTTAATTGCTAACTCTACTTGTTCCAATGAACTATTTTGGTAGGAACCAAGGACATTTCCGTCAACGGGACTCGTTAGGGTGACGAGATCACCTTCACCAACAAGCCATTTGCCATTAATAAACGTCTTGGCGTATAACGTTTTTGAAGCGGTTTGTTTCATATAAATTACCTCCTCATCTTTTTTAGACAGAATTTTCAATAAATTAACTGCAAATTTATTCCCAATTGACATATCCACCCTTCTTCATCGGAATCACAAAGATTTTGGTAAGAAGGTAATAACAAATTCCCGATAAGATCGTGGCAGGGATCGAAGCGCTAATATATTTAAAGATTGATGCCGATTCATAGCTGATAGGATCAAGTAAATAAATATAGGCAAAAAATCCAACAATGCAGGAAATAAACGCAACCACATTTACGCCGCCCCAGAAATGGTAGTCGGACTGTTTATCATGATTATAAAGCTGATCAAGCGAAATTCTCTGCTTTCTTAGAAGGAAATAGTCGGTAATTTGAACACCGATAACTGGTGCAAAAGCAACACCAAGAAAGGCAAGAAAAGATGGAATCGAATTTAAAAATTGATCAGGAATAAAGGCGCTAATAAGTGCAACCGGCAGCAAGACAATCAGAGTGGTTTGATTCCAGGTTGTTTTCCTTTCAATCCATTTAATTTGCCTTAGACCAATTCCAGTCGTATAGGCTCCAACAATGGCTGTGCCGATATTGGCCAGAGCTAAAAACAAGAGGGCAATGATTCCAAAGCCGATTCCGCCTACCTCTACGAACCATTTAGTAGGATCATAGTTTCCAGTTGCAAGCGCGGAAAAGAGCCCAATTAAACTAATAACACCAGTAGGTAAGCCCATTCCAAGCATCGTCGGCCATAAAGCTTTTCCAGAACTAGGAACCATCCGGACAATTCCGCCCATATACGGCCACCATGAAAGGACACTGGCTACTAAAATTTCAAATCCTGTTGTGTAATCCAAAAGGCGGTCCCCTGAGGATGCCTGCGGTTTTGCAGTGAAAATCTTGCTTATGCCAACAGTACTGATTAATTTATACATAATTAAAATGCCTGTTAAAGCAACTAGGATGCTAATAATAAGAGAAGAATTTTTTACAGAAGCTGAACCGCCTCGTAACGAGATCCAGCTGATAGCTAATGCAACAAGAGAACTAACGGCTGTTACAAGATGCTGTGAGGATGATTGGAGTATACCGGTAGCAATTAAAACTTCACTTACGGCTTTCCCAAATAATATTATTAACAAACAATTCCAACCGACAATCGAGGCATATTGAAGAAAAATGGCAAAGATTGAACCCTTTTCACCAAAAATAGATTTGCTGGCAGCGATGTTTTCTATACCATATTTTATACTAACCGGAACAGTAGCAAGTGCGACAAAAAACATTCCAACTAAACATCCTGCAATCATGGCAATCGTACCCATGGTTGCATTTAAGTAGTAGGCTACATAACCGCCGATCGAATAACTCCACGCTGCAACCCCTGCACTAAGGGCAACTCCCATGAGTCCCCATGAAGACCATGTTCGTTGATTTTTTGGTAAGGGCCAGCTGCTTTGGGCTACTTCTTGTGAAATGGATAGCTCAACATTTTTTATTTTCATAAGAACCACCCCCAAATCATTAGGATGAAAGGAATAATGAGTCCAACAAGGACAAGGTAAAAGTAATCCCTCTTGCTGAAATCATCACCAAGATTCTTCTCGTCAGACATTTCTGCTAAAATATCTTCCAATCTCTGTGATCCTTCTGGGTTAATAGGTAAATGCACGGAAGCAGAAGGAATTTCAACATTTGTGTGATCCGTCATATTCTTTCCCCCTTCAAACATAATCAAATCCCGCCAGATCCCATCCATCCATTTTAAGTGCTAGATTTCAAGTTCACCTCCCCTAAATTTGATAAAAAATATAAGGGTAACGGTATAGCATGTAGCTTATTAGTTTTGTAAGGGCTTTCATCACTAGTAATAATACATTGAATTTTTAAAAATATCACTATATTTTTTAGGTAAATATTGAGAATTCACGCTATCCTGATATTTCTACTTCTATGGATCCTAGATTTAGAATAGTAGTTAAACCTTCATAGGTAGCTTCTTCCAGGGTGCGTGGTGCAAGACCATCACCAATTTGCTGAACAACAGGAGCTAAACCTTTTACTTCCTCATACAATTCAGAATTAGGAATTCGTCCATAAGCTAAAACGATAGTATCCCAGTTATCCACTGTTTCCTTTTCATGGGTAAATAGATTTCGAATGTTCACTTGGTCCTGTTCAATCCCCGCGAAATCAAAATGGGGACGCATTTTAACTTTTAACTGGTAAAGCTTTTTTAAGTATTCATTTCTTAAGTATTGATGGACCTCCTGACCGATATGGAGTTTGGTAGAATACAGGGCTACCTCATGGCCTTTTTCCTGTAAAAAAATAGCCGCTTCCATTCCCTGCCAGTCCCCGGAAAAATCAAACACGAGTACCCGTTTTCCTATTTGCGTCGGATTGCTGCCAAATAGCTCATCTACAGTTTTTATTCGATTATCATCCATTCCCTGCACATGTGGAAAGTATGGCCTGGACCCTGCCGCACAAATGATGACATCAGGCTTCCATTCTACTAAATCCGCCCTGGAGATTCTTTTTCCTAATTGAACGTTAACATTGCTTTTTTCTAGCTTCCTAGAATAGTTATCCAGCATGGTTTCGGCCAGTTCCTGCCGCATGGGGGCCTTTTTCATGGTTTGCAGGAGACCGCCGATCACCTGTTGCTGCTCCACGAGTGTGACTTGATGCCCCTGTAGGTCCGCTGTTATGGCTGCTTGCAGACCAGCAGGACCCGCACCTATGACGACCACATGTTGTTTGGATTTTACCTTTTGGAGCTTAGGGATCAACTGTCTCTCCTTACCTGCAATTGGATTTTGGACACAGCCAATGGCAAGGCCTTTATGATAGTGGCCAATACAAGCCTGGAGACATCCAATGCAGGCATCAATGGCATTTAGTTCGCCATTCATCGCTTTATTTGGCATTTGGGGATCCACGATTAAGGCACGGGTCATTCCCACCATGTCCGCTTTTCCGGTTTTGATAATCTGTTCAGCCTCTACAGGATCGACGATTCGCGTTCCTACAAATACAGGGACTGCACCCGCCATTCGAATCTTAAAGGCATGGGGTGCGTTATATCCATGTTTTATGGGAGATCCTGGTGCTATATGGGTAGAACCTGAATAGGTACTTGAATCTCCTGACGTAACATTAATAAAGTCAATTCGGACTCGTTCGACCAAATATTCAACGATGTTAATAGCATCTGCTACGGTGGTGCCATCCATTGTCATTTCATCCGCACTGATCCTGATTCCAACAGTAAAGTCTTCCCCTGTCGTCCTCCAAATCCGCTGCATAATTTCAAGGATAAAACGCATGCGATTCTCGAAACTACCGCCGTATTGGTCAGTTCGATGATTAGTATGATTCGACCAAAATTGAGCGGGTAAATATCCATGGGAACAAGCAATTTCCACTCCATCCAATCCTGCTTCTTTAGCCAGCTTAGCAGATAAGGCAAACCCATTGATAACCTCTTCAATATCATCCAAACTCATGGGCCTTGGCATCGTTCCAAACCGCAAACTTGGTTCTGCAGATGGTGCCCATGCTGCATGCCGATAGTCGCTTGCGATAAACTCCCTTCCACCGTGAAAAAGCTGGGCAAATACCTTCGTGCCATACTGATGCAATTGTGCAGCCATTTCTGCATAAGCGGGTATAACCTCCTTGTCATACCCAGCAATGGTATGACCGGTCAGCATTCCCGAAGGATGTACGGCAGCAGCTTCCAGAATGATGAGCCCCACTCCGCCCTTCGCTCGTTCCACATGATAGGCTGTCATATCTGGAGTTGGAATACCGTCAACCACATGGTTGGTTTGGTGGGCCGTGCTGAGAATTCGATTTTTTAAATAGGTATCCCCGATTTGAATTTCAGAAAATAAATTTTTAAATTGGGCCACTAGGATCACTCCTTTCTTTGGACATTTTTGAAGCGTCACTATTTAATATTGCAATTACTGTGCCAAGAATAAATTTTTTTAAAAGTTTTACCATACTTCCTGGAAAATCAAGGTGTATGTTGATTTGTTACTTGCCAAAAATAATGGCTTGGTAAGTATGGATGAAATAAAAACGAACCTTTTTTGCATTACTCTGATGCAAAAAAGGTTCATTTTTATAAAAGGCTCCGTTAAACTTGGGTGTTGATTTGCGCTCCAGGCGCTTCGCTCCAATCAACGTGTTTATAATCACCAATGGCATTAAACATAGTCTTATAAAAAAACACATCGGATTGTATCTTTCCGATGTGTTTCATTGAGTCCCCATTATTTCTTATACTTCGATAACTTGGATGTTATGGATACAGTCTGTTTTTCTGTCTTTTTAACTTTTAAGTTGGATGCCCAGCTTATGGAAGATTCATATTTTTGAGTATGTTCCTTTTTAACAAGATTCTGTAAACGTTCTTTATTCTTTTCTAGAGATTCTTCCAAGGAAAGCAGCCGACGGGTTGGGAAGTATAGCCCTGCAAGAATGGTTGTAACGGTAGGATCAGTTTCAGAGAGATAGGTCCCTTCAAATAATTGTACTGGTTCCCCTACTCTTTCAAAAATAGAAGGTACATTAATAAGCTTTGAAATAGTCTCTGGTCCTTCATATATGAGCCCTGCACGAATGACACCCTGTGATTCAACAGGACAGAATATCGAGTTTTCCCAAGAGGATTGTACTTTGGTCGAAACTTCCCCACTGGTTTTGGCGTCAGTAATCGCAACGGAAGAGATGAGGGTAACTCCTCTTGTTCCAAGTATATTCATAAGATCGGTTTCATCGAAGTTCCCGTAAAACGAACTCTTATTTGTTATTTTCAGGACATGACTGATAGCCTCCACGGTTTGACGATTAGCAGAGAGGTAAATTTCATGCTTGCTGGATTGCGGCTTCAATTTGCGCATCTGATCATTATCTACCAAGAAAACAGAAGAAATGCCTTCTATTTGGGAAAGCTCTTCAATACACTCTGCCGTATTAATCCGATTCCCCGCTAATACGTTTCGTTCAGGTATGATGGCAATGGCCCCCACTTTAATGCCAGGCAATTGGTCGATTAACAGGTCAATTAAAAGCGGGCTCATCCCTGACCCTGTACCGCCGTCCGTTGAAAAAGCGACCAATAGCAGCTTTATGTTCTTAAAGGAACCCAGTACAAAATCAATCATTTCTCGATATTTTTCCTGAACCGCACGCATTCCTAAAGATCGATCTTGGCCTGCCCCATTATAACCCGGGACAAAATACTTTCTTTCCACTCTGGTATTTACGGCACCATCACGTTGATTTGTATTAATTAGCGCTGTTTGAAAACCCAAGACGGTTGCAATTTCCGCCATATTTCCACCTGCTTGCCCTACGCCTAAGATTCCAACCGATTTCATCTGTAACTCCTCCTTATCAAGGCTGAAATAATTCCATACATATAGTTAGAAGAATTTTTAATAAAATGAATGGTTTGGATAAAGTAAACCTTATAACATGTTTACTTTTTAGACGGGCAGATTATGACTAAAAAACGTTTTTTCATCTCAGTTTTAATGAGAAAGCACGCATAAGTATCAACTATATCTTTATTGCCTTTTTATGTAATCTTTTATATTAATTTGATATTCTCCTATCCATCGATATAGTGTACTTAAAGATATGCCCAGTTTATTGGCTGCTTCCGTCACATTTTTGCTATTTCTCCGGGTTAAGATCATGGTTCCTTTTTTTGCATCATTTGTCACAGATTCATATAGGCTCTCTCCCAAATTCTTATCGTTCATCCCTCTAATAAATTAGTAAAATATCTTAACTTACATTGCTTATTGAAAAACCCTTGCATGACAAGGTTTTTTCTGTTTCTAAGTACTATAACTATAAAACCCTTTACCGGTTTTCCGACCGAACTCCCCATTTAAGAATTTTTCAGTAAGAACTTTTTGCGGTTTTTGAGATTCATCCCCTGTTTCTTCGTAGAGAACCTGGCGAATATAATAATTGACATCAATTCCTGTCAGATCGAGAAGAGCAAACGGGCCAATTGGGTGATTTAGAGCTTTTGTACAAGCAAGATCTATTTCTTCAACCGAAGCAATTTCATTTTCCAACAAATAAACGGCTTCATCTATTAACTTTCCTAAGATTCTGTTTGCTACAAATCCTGAAATTTCCTTTTTTAATAGAATTGGAGTCTTATTCATTTGTTTGGCTAGTCCAAAAGCGGCAGCCGCCGTTTCTTCCGAGGTATGCGGCCCCTTTACAACTTCCACTAATTCCATTACGAGAACGGGATTAAAGAAATGAAGATTACATACCTTATCTGGCCGATTCGTTGCATCAGCCAGCTTTGAACTAACTATCGTTGAGCTGTTTGTTGCGATGATCGCGTGGGCTGGAGCCAGTTGGTCCACCTCGGCAAATAGCTGGCGTTTGACGTCCAATTTTTCAACAATGGCTTCAATGACAAAATCGGTTTGATTTAACGCGGTTTCTAATGAGGTGACAAAATGAAGGTTGCTGAAAGCCTCTTCCACTTTTTGAGAGGTTAATTTCCCTTTTTGGATTCTTTTGTTCATATGCCCCTGTAAGGATTCTTTTGCTTCTCCTAAGCTTTCTTCATTAATATCTTGTAAAAAGACTTCAAATCCGGCAAGAGCCGAGACCATTGCCATTTGCGAACCCATTACTCCAGACCCTATAACGGTAATTTGTTTAATGGCAGAATTCAAAAAATTCCCTCCTATATTCCGGACGCTACCCTAAGGCAGCAGTCCGGACAGATATTTTCCCTAGCTTTTTGTATTATTGAAGAACCTCATTCTGTTCCTTAGCATCCTTTACAATCTCTTTGGCAAATTTAATCTTTTCCCCCCAATTTATCGAACGTTGAATCACCACTTTTTGCGCCTGCGGTGATCCGGCCCCATGCATACACTCGATAATCGGAGTGGAGCCTGTCATATTCTCAACCAGACGTCCCATTTTAATCCTGTTAATGGGATCAGTATTTTCGCCAGTGCTATAGTATTTATAAATATAAGGAGCAATCCTCGGGTTATCCAGTTCTTGTTCAGATGGCAGTGTTGCCACGAAACCTCCTGCTAAATCTTGAGAAAGCTTGGTAACCTCAGGATAATACCGTGCTGTGTTAAGTTTTGATGAATTTGCCAGCACCGGATCAACAAAAGCGGTGCCACATCCATTTTTTGAACAATTGAAGGAGCAGGCAAGGGCTCCGCTATACATGGTTTCAACTAAGTGGGCCATTTCAGCCAATTTCTCTTTCACATGACCAGCTTTGGAAATTCCATGCATATCCGCAAGTGATGCCGTTGCCCCTATTAAGACATCCAGGTTTCCAGCTTTACAAGCTCCATAGTTTTGTCTATGGTAGGATGCAAAGCGATCAACAAGCTTGCCCGTATATTGCGTTTCTTTATACATAAAGACCCGCTCCCAAGGAACAAACACATCTTCAAAAATAATCAATGCCTCTCCGCCGACTACACCATATTTTGCATTTCCCTGATCGATTTTCCCTTCCCATTTACGGCTGTCGTTCACTTGTCTTCCAAAAACGTAGATTACACCTTTTTCGTCGGCGGGTACCGCAAACGAAAGGGCATAATCGGCATCTTTCGGGGACATGGCAGCTCCCGGCATAACTAAAATTTGATGGGAATTTATCGCCCCTGTTTGATGCATTTTGGCTCCACGAACAACAATCCCATCTTCCTTTTCTTCTACCACTCTTACATATAAATCAGGATCATGTTGTTCCGATGGTCTTTTGGACCTGTCTCCCTTTGGATCTGTCATGGCTCCATCGGTCATGTAATCATGGTTCTGTGTCTCGATTAAAAATCGCTTAAACCTTTCATGATAGTCTGTACCAAGGTCCTGGTCCATTTCCCAAGTCGTGGAATAAAGAGTGATTAAGCCATCCATACCAACGCATCTTTGAAAACATGTCCCTGTTATTTGTCCCGCAACCCGGAGCATCATCGCTTTTTTAACAAGATCTTCCTGATTTTGCGGAATATGTGTCCAACGATTGATTTTGTTCCCTGTTAAATGGGAGGTAGCACTGCCTAGTTCCTCGTATTTCTCCTCTGTGCCCAATTTATACGTCACTGATGCGGCATTGATATGTGGCCTCATTGCAGGATGGTCAACGACATTTTCGACCCTCTCGCCCATAAAATATACTTCCTTCTTCTGGTTACGCAGGCTTTCAATATATTGTTCCGGTGTCATCATAAAATTTTTCCTCCTTTTTCCTACCCGTGAACTTTACATTTCAAAAAAGTTCGGTTAGGCATCATTAATGTAAATAAATATGGCTTGTTCTTAGAAACCATTCCTTTTTTTGCAAAAAAATTGATGTATAACAATCTTCAAACTTTTTTCTGCCCTTTGTGCCTAAGTTCGAGTTGTCATACATCAGCATGTAACATTCATGAGTGGATTAAAAACTATTAATTTACAATATTAGCGATTTTATCTAATTCTCTGAGTTCTCTCCTTAATACTTTCCCTGCAGCGTTCCTTGGCAATTCCTCAATAAAGACCACACTTGTTGTTTTTTTATAGCTTGCCAGGTTATTTTGGCAATACTTGATAATTTCTTCTTCTGTTACTTGCAGGTTGTCTTTGAGAAATCAATTTCCGATTTTTATTATTATTATGAATTCTTTTGCGAATTTTCCTATTTGAGAGAAAAAACGTTTTCAATAAAGAGAAATTTCTACTTATTTACTGTGCAAGCCATCCGCCATCAACAAAGATCGTTTGGCCGGTGATAAAACTGCTGGCATCTGATGCAAGTAAAAGAACGGCCCCCTCTATTTCTTCGGGATTTCCCAATCTTTTCATCGGTGTTTTCCCAATTATTTATCACGAACTTTAGGATTACTTAACTCTTCATGGTTCATTTCTGTCTCAATATATGCCGGGCCTATTGCGTTTACTTGGATACCATACCTGGCCCACTCTAAAGCAAGAGATCTTGTTAAGTTAATGACAGCTGCTTTACTGGCAGTGTATGGGCTGATTCCAACATCTCCTACTGCACCAACGACGGAAGAAACGTTAATAATTTTTCCTTTGCCCTGATTTTTCATTATTTTTGCAACCGCTTGTGAGCAAAAAAATAACGATTTCACATTCAAATTCATGATTTTATCCCATTCCGCCTCTGTAACATCTAAAGCAAAATTTGTTTGCGATGTACCTGCATTATTTACTAATATATCAATTGTTCCAAAAGTGGAAACAATATTTTCAACCATTTCATTTAGTGAGTCTATACTGTTTAAATCTGTAGAAAAACTAATCGCTTTTCGATTTAGCTGTTCAATTTCTGCAACGACTTGTTTATTTCTTGCTTCATCTCTTCCTATTACTACTACATTGGCTCCCCTTTCTGCCAATGCTAACGCAATTGTCCGTCCTAACCCCCTGTTTCCGCCAGTTACAATCGCAGTCTTGTTGCTTAAATCAAATTGATCCATGCTCTTTTCACTCCTATTATTTTATTAGACTTTCTATCTTATTTACATGCAAAAAATGTGCCAAATTATGAATTATCCGATTTTTCTTATATTTGAAGGTAAATTTCTTGCAATGATGAGAATTTAGCGAGAAAATTCTTTCTATTGATAAAAATCGGTTTTTTAATAATGAAAAAACCCCTTGTTTAATCAAGGGGTTAGTAATATCTTAAAAAATATCCTCGTATGCCTGCTCAAGAATCTTCCGGTAGTCCTCAGCACCTATGGTTCGAATGTTACTAGGCGTGGAATTATTTTGTACGGCTAGTTCTACTATTCGTGAAAAATCTTCTTTTCGGATACCTGGCAAATCTTTTAGTTTTGGAATCTCCAATTTAGTAGTAAATTCCCGAATACCGGTTAATAGTTTTTCAACGGCACTTTCATCCGAATCAGATTCATTGGCAAACTTCATATATCTTGCCAGATCCGCATGGATGCCCTTCTCTTCTTCCGCATTAAATTTTAATACATATGGTAAAAATACCGCATTGGCCACTCCGTGCGGTGTATCATATAGGCCGCCAAGTGCTTCGGCTAAGCAATGGATAGCTGCCACATCTGTTGAACCAAAGCATAATCCAGCTAAAAGGCTGCCTTCAAGCATGTCATAGCGTGCCTGTTGATTTTCTCCATCCTTGAATGCAGTAGGCAAGGAAGAAACAATTTTGGACATCGCTCTTGCGCCGAATGCCTGGGAAATTGGATTAGTTACTTTACAGGTATAGCCTTCAATCGCATGAACTAACGCATCCACACCTGTAGCAGCGGTAACTGATTGAGGAACGGTAATCGTTAATCTTGGATCAAGAACGGCCATCATAGGTCTTAATGAAGCATCTTTTAGAGTCAACTTTCGATGTGTGGCAGATTCGGTGATCACTGAGGAACGGGTTACTTCAGAGCCAGTCCCTGCAGTGGTAGGCACACAAAAAATCGGGGCAATATTGGCATATTCCCTCTTCCCCTCCACATACTCGATTGGCGTACCGCCATTAGGACCAAGAAGAGCAATCGCCTTCCCAGTATCCATTGCGCTTCCGCCTCCAATAGCGACGACCGTCTCAATTCCCTGCTCTTGAAAAATTTTTGCTCCAGCCAAACACTCCGTATCCCTCGGGTTTTGCGAGACCGAATCAAATAAAACGACTCGATAACCCGACTCTTCCAGCGTCGATTTGATTGGTGTGACTAATCCAGCCTTAATGATACCGGGATCACTGACTAATAATACTGACCGCCCAACTTGAAGAGCATTCAACATCATTGGCAATTGCTCAGCTTTACCCAACCCCATCTCAATTCTTGTATGATTGAAATAACTATAACTCTCCATTTCTAACACTCCTTTTGTCTATCATCTACTTTTATGTAAGGTTCCTATTTATTGTTTATTATATCATTATTTGTTTAAATATTCGGACAAAAGGATATTTATGAACTCTATTATTGATTTACAAATAGGACCGTGATACAAGTTGAAAAATGTGTTTAAGAATTTTGTTGGAAAAAGTACGATACATTAAAAACCAAATATCCTAATTTTGTTTTGGATACCATCTAAGTATTTTTTTCCAATTTAAGTATTGCTATAACTAATATCATTAGTTATTATTAAACTAACGTTATTAGTTTAATAAATTCAAGGAGGTTAGTCGTTGTGACTTTTATTGTATTTATCCTTCTTTTTACGGTGTTGTGTGGTTGGTTGGACTCAAAATTTTTGAAACAAGAGTGAAAGGAAGTGGAGTAAGTGTTTGCTGGACATTTCGGACTTGCAGCCGCAGTTAAAGCTAAGCAGCCTACAGTACCTCTTTGGGCACTCATGATAAGTACCCAATTGCTCGACATTATTTTTGTCCCTTTGTTTATTTCCGGTGTTGAAACGATGGAGTCTATTGGCATTGGCGGTAAGGAGATTCTAATTCATGCTGAGTATACTCACTCTTTATTTGGTGCTTTGTTAATCGCCTGCTTAGCTGGGATGTTGGCTTTGATCAAATGGGGAAAACGCGGCGGAATTGTTATTAGCGCAACCGTATTTAGTCACTGGATTTTAGATCTATTTGTACACCGGGCGGATTTACCCATATTCCCTGGAAATATGGGAAGGTTCCCAATGTTAGGACTCGGTCTTTGGGAATGGCCTGCTGTTAGCCTAAACCTAGAAGCAGCAATGATCACACTTGGCGCCATTCTATATTTTCGGACGGCACTAACAAGGAGAAAAACAAGTTCACCGACCAACACAAACAGTATGAAAAAGGCTTTCTTTACAGGAACTGTAATGGGCATATTATTGCTTTTATCATTAATCGTTGACAATATTTAAATCTCGTAAATTAAGTTTATTTTCATAATATCCCCCCTTCTGCTAACCCTCTATTTTCCTAGCAAACTAATAATCGATATCAAAAAAATGCGCCTCCAATAAATTGGGGCGCATTCTTATACCATATCATTCTGTTACGGTCACATCAATTGGCTCAGATACTAAATGCCATTCCTTGCCAAGCATTTGGAATGTATGCATCGCAAACACATTCACGGTTCCCGGCTCAAGTGCTGTTATGGTATTGCCTTCGACTTTAACCTTCGTTTCTCCATTGTTAACAAAGAGAGTCGTCGAAATATTTTCTGTTTTAGCTTCACGATAGTTCACAAAGGATTTGACCTGAATCGTTGCCGATTTTCCGACATTCAGGTTGACCTTTTTATTCGGAATTTCTAAACGAATCGGGGCATCCGTCAACCACTGCGAATAGTCCGTGATTGGTCCGACCACGCCGGCCTCCAAAGCTTGCCCAAAATGATCTTCGTTTCTAAATGTCCAATGCATATTCAGAAATCCACGCTGGCGCATGTAGCGAATGAATTCCGAATTCAGACTGCCATAGTCAGCATTCAGGGTCGCGTTCATGCTGGCACCGTACTGCATCATTTGCTGAGCCTTTTTCAACCTGCCGTCAATCGTAGATGGTACAGCTGCAGAGTAAAGATAGCCCGTGCCCACTTCAGGGTTGATACCGCGAGTGTTGCGGATATGGTTGGAATTAAAGCTTTGAATCACTACATGATCAACCATTCCGGCTTGCTCGATCTCCTCCATCACTTGCTTCTCGATGCCATCTGCCTTGATCTCAACAAGCAGGACCACATCTTTCCCCTTGAACTCATCTAAATACTCTTTAAATGTAGGTACCTTTTCTCCTTGGAAATCAGGACTGAACTTGATACCGGCATCCAATGCCCGAATCTGCTCGAGTGTTAAATCCTTTACATTTCCTTTTCCGTTCGTGGTACGGTCCACCGTATAGTCATGCATAATAACCAGTTTCCCGTCTTTGGTCCTCTGTACGTCAGTCTCGATCATATCTGCACCCATTTCATAGGCCTTTCGATAGGAAGCCATCGTATTTTCAGGCGCAATGGAAGGTACACCTCGATGTGCGGCCACGACCGGACGCTGTACAAGTGTATTCTCTGGATACTGTCCCAAAGCTTCAATGGAAGCGGAAGGATTTTCAGATACAATGCCGTCCACTCCAAGATGAATCATCGTATGGGCAGCTTGCACATCCTCAGCGGCGATTCCCCAAACGGATATGGCACGGCTATGCAAATAATGAACGTTCTCAGGGCTCAGAATTTTTTGTGGAACTACCGCTACCATCGCATCGCTTTTATGAATCTCACGTGCGAAAGCCGCCATATCATTCTTATTGAAAGCTGCCTTGTTGTATAGAAGGGCACCGCGGGCCGTTTTAATAAAACTGCGCATTTCTTTTACGATCGCAGGATTACTGGATAAAATCTGAAAATCTTGTGTCTGGGTTTCTTTCAGGACATTGGCGAGACCTTCTATATCCGAATGTTCTTCCACTTGGATTATCGGAATGAATTTTCCTTTAATATTTTTAAGGGCGTTTTCAATGGGGGCCCCTTCAACCGTCCAATACCCCTGTTCGCTCCGATTTGCCTGCATGAGCACGGAAGCTGCACCTTCCTGCGCAACGGTTTTCGAAATAATCGTTGGCGGATTCACGATATTCGTTTTCAGCTCTTGAGGAAGAAAGGCGTTCGTACTCCCTAATGGAGGAAGTGCATTTGAGTAGGTATTGACCTTTACATTATCGAATTGAACGGTCGTACCGTTCGCTTGGAAGCCGACATCCCCGTTTGTCCATTTCCCGGCCTGATCCGTATCAACCACAAGCTGGCCATCGATAAATTGCTGCACACGATTTCCGCTTGCGATCACTTTGACATGATAAGTCTTATTGAAGGCCATATTTTCCGGATAAAAATTAGTCTCCGGCACAACCCACTGATTGCTTTCATTTCTGATGGCGAACTCCAGTCCGTTCAACGCCGTAGTGCCTTTGCGCATGGCGAATTGATAATACGGATATGTATTTGGCTGGACACGATACATTAACGAAGCCCATCGGGTGTCTTCAACTGAACTTTTAAACGTCATATCCGCTTCAAAAACGTAATTTCCTGTTTGGTTTCCTAAAGGAATCACAACTCTGGCAGGAGCGCCGGAAGATGGTGACGTTAATACCAGCTTGCCGTCCAAGACCTTGGCATCTCCCTGTACAAGCTTCCAGCCCGCAGGAAGCTGACCGTTCGCGATTTGATCGAAATTCTCCTGTGTTAGAGCCTGCTCCGCGACCTGAACCTTTGTTGGTCCATCCACTGGTGCTATCCAAATACTGCCGAAAATACTTGCGGATACTAAAAAGGCTGTTAATTTTTTTGATTTCCCTCTAAAATTAGGTACCATTTTCTGTCTCCTTTTCATTTAGTTGAAACATATGTAAAAGGTTTACAAACCCTTACTATGAAAATAGTACTTAATAAAGGTATAAGGGGTATTAATATTTTTTAAAGATATTGTTAAAAAATGGAGGACTTTTGCCTGAAGGCCTTTTCTGCTAATCAGTATAGGTTCGACAAAGGACGAGCGGTCAACTTAGTCGGGGATGAAGGGTAAATGCATTGTTTTAAATAGACTGCATGATTAGAAATAGAAAGTTTGAGGATAAATATGGCTGCTATAACCGATTCGCCGATATAACTTCCAGATTCGCCGATAAATTGTAAAATTCGCCGATAAATGGTTAATATTCGCTGATAAGTAGACGAAATTCGCCGATAAAGTTATTCTTGCCTTAATAAATAATAAAAAATCCAGCCGAATCCTAGTACTTAGAGGTAAATTCTATTTTTTTAATGACATTTTCCTTAATCTTCCTCAAAACTCTTCCCATTAAGATAATTAGCACACTCATTAAACACTTTAAAATGAGTTTCTTAAGTTCCTAAGTTATCATAAAAATAAATATTGAATAAATTAAAAAAACCGAACATGCAGCAACATGTCCGGTCGAGCAATAGAAGTATCCCTCAAATTGGATCGGCTAATTAGGGAATAATCCACCAGAGCCTCTGAACTCAAGGGTGGATTCTTTTTTTGTCTGAAGACACGTCTCATCATATCAAAAAAATTAGTGGCCTTCACCATCCCCGGTTCCAGCCCTTTCCTCTTGGTGCTTTGCGGGACAATAATTTCTCTCTCTACCTTGCAGTTTACTACTCTGGCATAAGTTTCCTCACCAGGCTCCATATCATCTCCAGGAACAAACGAGTCACTTAAAATTTAGTTTAAATATCCCGGCCTCTTAAACTTATAATGCGTTCTAAAGAAACAATAAATCGGTACAGATGATTTTGAATGAACCACTGTTGTGGTTGATTCAGGCTTTTCAATATTTAAGGATAAAGTTACATGATCATCGTTTGGTAAATTTGGGTCATAGATATTAATAGTAAGAAGGTTTTCATTCAAGTCATACCCATATGCTAGTACTTGGTGATGTTGTCTGACCTGAAAAGGATTAAAGGATTTTACTCTGATTAAGCCAAGCGGTGAAAGCTTGCCGTTATCAAGATCCTTTTTTATTCTTGGCCATTCCTTTTTCATCATTCTCCACATTCTGCAATGCGGTGCAACTCCTAGTTTACTAGCTTTTGTTTCATGGTCCCGGAGAAAAGGATTCATTAGAAACAGATATTTCAAAAGACCTAAGGGCAAATGAAAGCTTTCTATCTGCCGTTTAACGATATAGTCGAACAATGTTCCAGAGGAAGGGGCTTCCGAATTGGACGGTATCGGCATTTTTGCTTCAAAGTAATCCATGCCAGCATAAATCATTCCACCGCATAAACCATACGATGCATTACCGAATGGAATCTCCAAACCCAAAACATTTATTTTCTTCAATGGAACCTTTGCAAAGCTGTTTTCAAACTTAAAAGCGGATGAGCTCGGCAGAAACCCTGATTTTGCTGGCATAGTGTCTTCCCCTTTACTTGTAAATGTTCGTAAAAATAAAGCAACAGCCGTTGATCATTGGGATTTATTTTATTCACAAATCCTTCTTTTGGGAATTAACAGATGCCCCAAATCCCCCAATGGGTTTTACTATATACGAATCCCTTATCTTTCAACTATTTAGAGCATAAAAATAGCCTACCGTTTCCGGTAGACAATCTAATTGACCCTGTGGGATTAGGACGTAAGCCGTTACAAGTTGTTCGATAGTTGCATTTATTATATTAGTTGCATTTAAAAGCACATGGATAAAGGATTTATAAGAATCTTTTTTGGCAGCTACACAGGTTGGATAATGTGGGGGTAATTCAATGGCAAAAAAGAATGACAAGTTTTTTAATTATTTAAAGAGCATTTCTTTAAATTTAAAAGAAAGTGCTAACTATTTTGCTGACAATAAATTAAATAATGTTAATGATCTTAAAATATTTTCTGAAAAGATGAAAGAATTTGAATCTAACGGGGATACCATGGTACATGATCTTATTAGCGAACTTAATAATACTTTCATTACTCCAATAGATCGTGAAGATATTTTAGCTCTTTCAATATGCATGGATGATATTTTGGACGGTTTATACCATACGGCAGCCCTATTTGAAATGTACTCCATGATGGAAATGGACGATTTTATGCTCAAATTTGTTGATGCCATTAAAAATTGTACATCTGAAATTGATGCAGGTATTGAACTCCTTTCTAAAAAGAAATTGCTAAATATCAGAGAACACGCAATCAAAATTAAAGAAATTGAATCTTATTGCGACAACATTTTCCGTGAATCCATTAAAAATTTGTTTACCTTAGAAAAAGACCCTATCCGAATTATTAAATACAAACAAATCTATGAAGGGCTAGAAGAAATCGCTAACTGCTGTAAATCAGTGGCAAATACATTTGAAGTAATTATTATGAAGAATGCTTAGTTAGAGGAATTCTGAAGAGGGGTTTTGCCATACTTTTCGTTAATACTAGATAAAAATACCTTAATGGTTTATTTCTAGTTGGCATATACTATTAATTACTAAGGAGTTGAATAAATGGAAGAAGATTTTTATTTTTCAAAAAATCAATTTATCAGAGGTTTGAGGATGCCAAAAAGTATTGGTGGTTTGGTGATGAAAAGAGGAGATGTTTCACTCGCAAAGATTAATGGTGTGTGGAAAAAATACACAGAATCTGTACCAAGAGGTAGAAAACCTTTATCCAATAATGAAGATCTAATTTTTATTGGGAGCGGAAAAAATGTTGAAATTATACGTGAGCAACTCTCACAAAAACAA
>NZ_JBALPP010000129.1:0-278 GCF_036965425.1 Neobacillus drentensis
ATATAAAGGGTTACTTTTACATCTACCTTTTCAAATCTCTCTCTAAATTTACATGTAATTAAACCACCATAAATAAAAAAAGATACATGGAATACTCAGAAGGAATGCAATTTTAAAATGCTGTTAATGTACTCTAAATCTCCAACTATTGTAGTAGTTAATTGCATTAAAATAATTATACCCCAAGCAAGGTTGAGTAGTATTTTTCAATATTTCTCCAGTCTCCCCAACGCCAACAAGCAAATATCACCAACTCCCCAAAACAAATGGAAAAATAC
>NZ_JBALPP010000129.1:314-3784 GCF_036965425.1 Neobacillus drentensis
TACCACAAAGAAAACAATTTGTTAATATTATTTGCTTTAAAAATTAAACGTATAACTGAAATCAAATTTCAATGTTCCTTGTTCCACAACCCAGTTAGAACACTAAAAACAGGGACTGCGATCCGTTCCCACTATAACTTTTGCACCTAGTTGTTCCCTCCTTATTGTACAAACGTCACGTAGATAAAAAACACCTTTTTCAAGTGAAATTATGTTCCTACTGAGTAACAAAATACTTTTGAATTTGCCATTTTTCTTAGTTCTCAGAAAATTATTTTCAGGATAGTTTAAGTACGATTTTTTCTCCAATATGAGAAACTGTAAAGAAGTGCCCCTGCGTTATTTGCAGGGACACTTTTCAAAAAAAATTTCCGGAAATGTTTAAATAAAAACAACGCTGACACAGTTATAGCAGTTATAGAATCCGTTATAGTATCCGTTATAGCAGCCACCACATCCACCACATCCAAAACAACTAAAACCGAAGCAACCGCCAAAACCGCCACAGCGACCAAAGCCACCGCAGCGACCAAAACCGCCGCAACGGCCAAAACCACCGCAACGCCTAGCGTCAAATAAACTTGAATCTTGAGTTTGAAAATCCATCGGAATTAACTGCCCCACTTGGTAATGATCCATCCCTAACGTTTGAAGATCATTTTGGGAATTCTGCATTTTGTCCCCCCTTTGATATTTATAATCAGGTTAAACCTGAATAGAGAACTGAAAAATAAATTGTCAGTTTTGTGTCAATACATTAGATAATCTGTGTATTCTCTTCAACAAATTATGTTTTCTCTTAGGTCCCTGTTACTAAATAAAGAGCCTATTTCACGTTGAAGTTTTATAGAATATTGATAAAAAAACAATGCTTATGGATGAGCCTAAATAAAGGCCCTTGTTTCATTGCTAATAATTGGTTATATGGGACAAGATAATTTTTGCCGTTATTCTGAACTTAAACTCATGCACCCGATAGTTTAAGTTATCATGAACAAAACTAGCTCCTTATTCGTAACACCGTAGGTTAATTTGGTTTCACTGTTTACTGGAAAAAACAAACCAAATCAGAGCAACATTACGAAAGGAGCTAGCTATTATGAAGGATACTTTAAATATGTAGGTTTAGACGTTTCAAAGGAAAAAATTGCCGTTGCCATTGCAGATGAAGGTCGTGATGAGCCAAGGTATTGGGGAATGATTCCTAACACTCCGGAATCCATTAGAAAGTTAGTAAAAAAACTTGGAGAAAAAGAGAATCTTCGAGTGTGTTATGAAGCTAGACTAACTGGCTATGGTTTACATCGACTTTTTCTTACCTTGGGAATTGACTGTGAAGTAATCGCACCATCTTTAATTCCTAAAAAACCAGGTGAACGTATTAAAACTGACCGTAGAGATTCGATTAAACTAGCAAAAAAGTTAGTGGAAGCACCTTTATACGGAAAGATAAAATGTGAAAACCCACGAATATCAGAGTGCGCCTTGGTGCCGTGTGCTTAACTTTTTATATTAATATGAAAGGAGTAATTTGATTCATTCTCAGCTTTACAAAGTATAGCAGACAGTAAGCTGAGAAGGAGCTCCCCTAGCCTTGAAAGGGTGAATCCCAACTAATAGCAAAGAAGCCGAAAAACGCTTCTCTCTTCTTAGAGTTTCCCAAAAACCGAACCAAAATCAATTTGTGTAGGGAGCATTGACAGTTTCGTTCATATCAGTACATTTATTCACAAACTATCTGGTTTTAAATATATTAACTCTGTTTAGTTATTACAGTAATGCTGTCCCGTAGATTTCGATATTGCTCTCGATATTATAATAAAGTTTAAAGAATTACGCCTGATACATCTCCTTTCAATACTTCTTTTTCATTCTGATTTTTACATAAAAAGGATGCAACAAACAATGTTCTATTATTTTCTTGCCTTTCGTATTTCTCAATTTTAACTATACAAACTATTGTATCTCCTGTAAAAACAGGTCTTAAAAACTCAAAACTCGTACTACGAGCCAGTACGTTATTATCTCCAGCTATTTTTGTTGGCAGAGTTGTAGTTAGTAACCCTTGAATGACAAGTCTTCCTTGTTCATCTGGGGTTATATGATGTATCCCTTCATCCCCTGAAATCTCAGTAAATAATTCAACATCTCTTACTGTAAAATGTAAAAGTTCGTTCAAACGTAATTATGTCTCCTGCTTTTAATGACACTGTCTGGTTAATCACAATGTGAATATTACATCAATACCAGACCTTTTAAGGTAATATATTCCACGAAAATCCAAAAAAAACCTTCTTCAACTAATCTGATTCTTTAGTGCAATAAGAAAGGCCACCATTGAGTGGCAGCCAGTTAAGAATCAAGTATCGGTTAGTGTAATAAATTTAAAATAATCATTAACAAGATGGATATTGATAAGAAGCCAGTCATAAAATACCCCAAATATTTTAATGGTTTTGGCAACTTTTTTACCCCATCCTTACTTATATTTGCAGAATTTCCTTCTATTTTATTTATGTGGTCTATTACATCATTAAATGGATTAATTTCTTCTTTCATAACAAACACCCCTTTACCACATTTTAACATATATATTTATTTTAGGCTTTTTTCGTATAGATTGTTGCTAATGAGATCCTACTTACACATGAACCTTTCACATATTCTACTCTTGAGGCATATATCTCGTAATCTGATAAATAAATACGTTATTAATTTGTTTGATCCATTAACCTAACTCCCACTTATATTTAGATCATTTCTTGAAGCTTGGTTAGTACTTCTAGTTGCCGTTCTTTTAAAATTGGATTGATATGATAATAGAAGGGTTTGTTTATATGCTCTAAACCCTTTAATCGAGATGAAGGTAATATACTTAATGCCCGATTCGCCAAAGGTTCGAGTAGTTCATTTGTTCCCCAAGCTGTTATAATTGGTCCATTGCTGCTATTAATAATGGACACTAACTCATTTATTCTAGTCGAAGAGAAAATGCTATGGGAATGAAAACCAGTTAACTCAGCCTTCTCTAATAGAATCTTAAATTCATCTGAATTTCCAGCACGTATATCGGAGAGATTCAATATCCCTACACAATTCCAGCCCTTTAATCTCATTAACCTCATAATTTGATATTGAGTGGGATCCGGTTTTGCCTCCACTAATGGTAATTTACTGGGTACTTCTAAATATAAGAACGGAGAGGAAGATTTTTTACCTTTTGGAGCAGATGATCCTGGATTCATTAAAATGATAAATGCATCTGGTCTTTGAATATTTTGTATCCCTTTTTGCATAACAAAAGCAATTTTCCGGCAGTGAAATTCCTCTCCTTTAACCTGTTCGGTATAAAAACTTGCTAACACTTTGAATTCTTTTTTTAAGGTTTCAGCATATACGTATTCCATTAGAATCCCCCAATTTCTGTATTAGCTTTCATATTTATAAAAGGGTAGACGAAATTTCGTCTA
>NZ_JBALPP010000130.1:0-219 GCF_036965425.1 Neobacillus drentensis
ATTTTTACTTCAGAATCATTGGTAAATCTTGAATAGATAGAATTTAGTGACTCTGCTTTAATTTCACAATATATAAACTCAGTAGCTGAATTGTACCAACTGTATTCGGGACTAATTCCTACTAAAAAATCAATTCGATTAGCCTGTACATCATCAGAGCAATTTAAATTATTTATACTAAATACTTTGTCTTTATTTTTTATACATTTCTTATACAAT
>NZ_JBALPP010000130.1:266-18220 GCF_036965425.1 Neobacillus drentensis
GTCTCTTACATCAGAATCAATTTTATATAGAGGGTCCTTATACTTAAATATCTGGCCATTCTTTGAAAAAAATGATATTGAATTTATCTCCCCTTGATAGGCAAATAAATAATCAAGCTTTGATTCTATCTTTGTGGAAATTTCAAGCTTTTTAACAGAATCCTTTTCCTCATACCAACTATTTACAAGGGGTAATAGTTCATTTTCATTTGAAACCTTTGCTACATTGAGGGATATCCGCCTTAACTCAAGCTCAATATCCATTGATAGCTGTTCCATAATTTGCTGAGTCTTTTCATTGTAGTGAGAAACCAAAACTCCTTCATAAAGCTTATTAACAACAACACAAGTGATTATAAAGGGTATAACTATAAATAAAATAAAGCTGCTTATAAACTTTTTCGACATACTTCTACTCTTTATCATATAATTCCCCCTCTCATTTTAATAATAGTTAAATTGGCATATATAATAAATATAAATATGAAAGAGCATCTACGAATAAACCAATACCTATAGTGCTGATGATTAGTCCAAGCCCAACATATGACATGAAAAGAGCCAGCAAATCTAATCGCTGGCTCTTTTTAATCACGGAATCTAGCATTGAAAGAGAGAAAGTCATCCTCTTTCCTATACACTATTATTTATTTGAGATTAAATTGCACAGAATATGATTTTCCATCATCTAGAGTGATAGTTAATCTATAAGTACCTGCGGTGAAACTCTTTGTACTCATATGGAATATATACTGGCTAGATGTTGAATCATACCTAAATGCATTTCCATTAGCTGCAGCACTGGTAGAAATAGCTTTAACATCAGTTCCAAAGCCATTATTTGTAAGCTTAGCATAAGATAATGTTGCATTAGCAGTTGATACATAACTTCCTGAATAATCCTTCAAAGTAAACTTCACTGGTATTGTACTACCTGCATTGAACACACTAGTGCCATCAGCATTAATTGGCTGAAGAACTCCACTGTATTTGTATACTGCAGTCACACTAATTTTACCATAAACAGTTTTGTAATTAGTTGAATCTGTCGGTGTGAAGATTACATCAAAACTTTGAGATCCAACATTTGGTACAGTATTTGGGGCACTAAACGCAAATGTACCCTCTACTGAAGCAGCACCCCCGCTAAGCTTTGAAGCTTCCAAGGTCTGGCCATAGATAATATCTGCCGCTGTTGGCCATGTAGTTACACTTGGGGTAGCCTTATTTACAGTTACATTAGCTATTGCCTTTATGGTTGTACCATTTACTGTACCATTTACTGTGAAAGTTCCTATCTTTGCATATTTTGAAGTATCAATGTTGTCCCAATTTACGTCAACATCTTTGGTTGATTTATCGCTATATGCCGCTGTTACCTTTGCTGGAAGTACTGGTGCTGTTCCTACTTTTGTTGTAACATTTATAGGAATAATACTGATAATACTCACTGGCAAAGGCTTTACCGTTATGGTAGCGGTAACTTTAGTCTCTGTCTTGTTTACAGATCCTTCAACTGTAAAGG
Organism: Neobacillus drentensis; assembly: GCF_036965425.1. Taxonomy (GTDB): domain Bacteria; phylum Bacillota; class Bacilli; order Bacillales; family Cytobacillaceae; genus Neobacillus; species Neobacillus drentensis_F. The sequence continues at coordinate 1,792 of NZ_JBALPP010000130.1, forward strand.
TACCTTCCTTTGAATAAAGTTCCTTATCTATAGCATTCCACTTTACTGGAAGAGAAGCTTTATCTCCATCGCTAAGCTGTGCAGTTACATTTTGTGGAAGTCTAGGTGCTTTACCTGCTACGGTTTCTACCTGTACTGGTTCTGCACTAATTATTGTAACAGGCTCTCTGAATACATTAATTTCTGCTAGACTTGCCCATCCATTAACACCTTCAAGTGCTGTAAGCTTTATATGGGTAGCAGCAATCTTATCGAAAGTTATAACCTTCACATCTGAAGTTCTATCCCAGCTTCCCGAAGCTATCTTTGTATAGTCCTTCCCATTACTGCTTGCATATAGCTCATATTTTGTAATTTTCCCGTTGTCTTGGCTTTGCCTTGGTGTTACTTCAACCTTATTTATATCGAATCTTCCACCAAGATCCAGCATTAATGACTGAGGAAGTGGATCTGATTTATCCCATTTTGTATGCCATAATGTTCCTTCATCTCCATCTATGGCGTTTGTTGCCAAGTCTCCGTTTTCGGTCTCTTCACTGGTAGCTGTAACTGTCATACCAGAATGTGGTACGATACTGAGATCTACAGGTATAATATCCTCATCCTCAACTGGTGGTAATGAATCAATTTCTTCTACCACTAGATCATCAAGAATGAAATCTGAATCTGTGCCCGTAATCTTTTTTATTCCGATCCAAGATTCACCTGACTCACTTGCCTCAAATGCTTTACTAAAGGTAGTAGGCACATCAGCAGCTATAAACTTTTTAGTTGATATTTCCTCATTTCCATCACCAATAACAAACCCATAACTGCCTGCTGTCTGGTTTTCATATTTGAAAGTAACCTTGTAATACTTACCAGGAATAAATCTTATAGTTTGAGGGATTGTTTGATATAAAAGTCCCGTAGATTCCTTATGTGCTTTAAGGGACCAATGACCATCAATAACATCATCTACAGCTTTTCCATTCCACCCCTTTTGAGTATATGGGGCATGTAGTTCAGACAAGTGTGTACGTGGATCATTTACTCCACCTGCTGGACCTTTTACAAATGGATATATGCCTTGATCTACATTTTCAAAGTCCTCGGCAAAATATGCACCTGTTGGATTTGGTGTTCTTTTAGTCTTAACAACACGGATATCATCAAAAGTAACAGTATCCGTACCTCCGTCAACCTTCAAATATAATGTCGCTTGGGTCTGACCTGCTGGTAAATCAAATAGTACTCTCATCCTTTGCATATTCGTATCATGCTTTGAGTCCGCAAGAATATAGTTTTTAGCAATTGAGCTGTCTGTATAATTTGTAACCTCTGCTCCGCTGTAATCCTTTACTCCTATTGTAGCTCGACGTTTGCCATCAGCTTCTACAGATACTGATGCTGAATATGTTCCCTCTGAAAGTCCGTTTATCTGTTGGCTTACTGTTGTACCATTACTGTTTCTAACCTTCAATTCGTACTGTCCAAGCGTGCTACGCTCTACTGAAGCTCCCTCTCCTGTTACCTTCCAATCTTTTAAAGTAGCGCTGTTAAATCCAGGGTCCTTTACAAGTGTTCCTTCGCCCCATTTAACATCTGGATTGGCAGCTGCTTCCCCTTTAAATACTACATATGGAGTATTAGCTTCAGCACTTATGGTAACCTTATCGTTTGAAACCTGTAGAGTGTCAACTAATGTCTTGCCTTGGTCAGATAATTTATACAGTTTAACATCTTTTAATCCATTCCAGCTAGCTGGTAATGTCCAAGTAGTTTCTCCACCATTTGAATTCCAATGGTATAGCTTGGTTTCTTCTTTAGGATTCCATGGTAACAAATAGGAGTCTCCTCTTAAAACTTCCCTGCTATCCTTAGTTATAATTCTTTTTCCTGTAGCATTTGAAACAGATACATTATTTTCAAAATTAATCGTATCTGTTGTCCACTTTATTATTTTAAAATGCTGCATATACTTGGTAGGCAGGTTAGTTTGAAAGGTCATGTTTATCATGTCATTAAAATCTACTCTTCCTTGCCACCCTTCAAAGTCACACATCTCTGCGCCGCCTAAAAGCGGATTACGTGCAATCCATGTATCCTTTTGGTGATTTCTTATGAATCTGGCAATCTGACTGTTGTATCCCTTCATACTCTGTCCACCGTAGCTGTAGTCTACAGCCCAATGGTTCCAAGTGGAATCATATTCGAGCACATCTGGGAACTCAGTAGTCATTGCCCATCCCTGGGAGTTTACTTCTTTAGCAAGTCGTCTGCCATTAAACCCCTTCTCATAAAATGCATCCGCATAAATAAAATCTAAATTTGGAACTTCATTTTTTAATAACTTTAACCGATTTAATCGTGCATCAGTACTCGCTTCTTTACGCATAGTAGGTTTATCAAAATCATAGGATTCATCTAACCAATCCCATCCAAGACTGTTAGGATTAATAATTGTATCTGAAAATGCATTTGCTTCAGGATTTGCACCAGTAGCAGATATATGAACACCAAAGTAGCCATTGTATTTATGTCCTTCATCGACCAATGTATTCATATCAGCTGCTCCACCCTGGCGCACCCCTATATGTCCGCCATAGTCAAGATGAGCCTGGTCATGTCCTTCACCCTGATAACCTTTAAGTTCTACCCATTGTCCAAGACCATCTGTAGCAAGATAAACCCTCTTAGTTTCATCAAGAGTCTTAAGGAATGGATTCGTTGCCTGGCTGGCAAAATTAAAAGGAATACGCATTACAACCAAGTCAGGAACACGGTCTGCCCCAACAGGGTTATTCATAATGCTGCGGAATGCAATTGCTCCATCCTGCCAATCAACTATACTATCTTCATTGGCATCACCTGTAATCGCTACCTTTACACTTGGCAGTGCTTCCGTGGTACTCATACCCTCTGCACGATAAAGCCATGAGCTGCTCCAAATGCCAGTCTGATAGTATCCCTGCTGTTTTACTGTTTGTTTTCTAATACGTTCATTATCATTGTCTGATGAATAATCTGGTAATGAATTTGTCCAAATTGCTCCAGAAAGCTCACTAGTGTTGAGTATGCCATAAATGTAATTTATAGCTGCAGCATCCGTAGCAGGAGTTCCTGTCACTGGTAGAAAAACATCGCCGCTGCCACTTACAGCATTATACATACGTGAACCAGCGAAGGCTGCTCCATTCTGGGTACTTCTTACAGATAATAAGTTGTGGTTTGGAATTTCTATAGAATTTACCTTTGTATCTCCAGTTTCTTTTATATCTGTAATATCCATACTCAGAATATTCTCATTAACTTGAAGCTTAGCTTTGATAGCTACATTTATCTCGTTAAAAACAAGTGTATATTCCGCAGAGTTATTATTATTAGTATATTGTACTTGCGGCTTATATTCCTTACCATTAATCTTTACTACATCCATGCTTGAATTAGTTCCATACATTACAGCAGAATTTTTTTCATACTTTACCACATTAGGAAATTGCTTATCTATTGTAACGTTCATGGCATTAGATGCAATAATATCCGTATCAGTGATTAGCCTTATTCCTGGCTGCTCTGCTGGAGCTGGGGTGGAATATTTAAAATTATCAAATAGAAGTGTCTTGTTATCATACCATGTTCTAACTCCTATTTTTCCTGCTCCTGTAGGGAAACCTGTCAGAGATACACTTTCATCAAAGACCTGCTGTCCATCAAGCCATAAAGTAACTTTATTTCCTATAAATCTAACTTTCATTGTATACTGCTTGTCCGGAACAAGTTTTGGACCTTTTATGCCATCCTTCCAATTTCCAGGACATTCAATGAGCCATGTTCCATCATTGTTGTTGTATCCTGCAAAGGCCCATGAACTTGATGATGTATATCTAAATATAGCACCTACTCTACTATCACCTTCCTTTAACGTAAATTGAAATTCGTAGTCCCCATCTGCAAGCTGGGGTGAGTTTTGATCTACTACTATAAGATTGTTATCTTTTCCCCTTACTACTTTCATTTGATTATTTTCTACCGTTAATGTTGAGGCTGTACCAACAGCAGCTTGCCAACCTCCAATATTTCCGTCATCAAAATTTTGCACATATGGATTTTGCCAATCATACTGATTGAGCTGCCCAGCATTAGCAGCATATGCTGTAGACAAAAAAGGAACTTTAAAAGCAAATATTTGTATAACCATGAATAATGATAAAAATAAACTAATAGTTTTTTTATAAACTTTTAAATTTCTCCTCTTCTTCATACACTTTCCCCCTCTCTTATTAATCATTACAGGCAACCCCATGCACCTCCCTTAATACTAAAAATATGTGTTATGTTGCAAATTTCCAGCTAATTTAATATTAAACAAACTAGGTTAATATACTTAATGATATTTTTTATCTAAATTTTGATTATTCTTTGTTTTTTAAATAGCCGGATAATCTTTGCCTACATGGGGTATACTGATTGCTGCAGCAGGGAAGTATCATATATGGTTTTTTCAATATATCAAGCTTTAAAACCTCAACTGCATTTTAGGAATATGACAATCATATTGAACACCTCTATCTTAATGAAATATTAGTCCTAGGGAAGCGTTAACCTCAAACCAGAGGATGAAGAAATTTGAAGACTTCGAAGAGAGTTAGCCTATCTAAAGGAGGAAAATGAATATAAAAAAGCCGTGGACTACTTCGCGAAGAATCTGAAATAGCAAAATTTAAGTTTATTGCATATGAAGCAATACTTTATTACTATTTATTCCTATTCAAATAGCTAGAGTAAAAATTTATTAGCTAATATCCTTAATTCTACTTAAATATTAGCCTCCTCAAATAAAAGTTCCCTCAAACTAAGCCTGAGGGAACATAAAACACAAATCTATTTATTTTTAGTTAAAAACCTTCAATGCCTTTGAAAAAAAGCTTATTTCTTTAGTATCTAGCACGGTAAATAGAGTTCCACTGCTTAATTCTTCTGCGGCGATCAAGCCTTTTTTGACTAGTTTATCAGCAGCACGCTTAATTGTACTTTTGGAATACAGCTCTTCTTCTGCCTTCCTGGTACCCAAGGTCTTCCACTAGTTTCGAATACACCATGATTTATTGCCCTTTTTTCAAAGGAATCCCGCAGACCATTTTTCCTTCTTCCCGGGATGCCAGTATCAACAACTGCAAAAATAGTCGAAACGGAATAACTTCTTTCCAAAATTCAGTCTCCAACACATCCAGATATAATGTCACCCAACCTCACATATCCATTACTTATATAGAAAGAAAGAGGGGTAATAATCAGGTTTATGGAAAATATTTTTTTCTCATAACATTTTGTGAACTGGTGAAAGTGGTAGCCGACAAACAGTACTACATTGCAAATAAAAGAATTCCGCTAATATTATTAGCGGAATAAAATAAATATTTGTCTTTTTTGACTTGCACATTCTGTTCTCAAGCAGGTTTGAAGTTGGTGTATTTCTATATTTGTTAGTTAATATTAGTTATCGAGAATCTTTGGACAGTCCTCAGACTACCTAATCCAAACCCCGTTCTTATCAAAGAGATAGGATATGCGGCCGATGGTTAAAGTGCCTGTTGCCATGACGCCGTTACTGTTGAAGTAGTACCAGACATTGCCGATTTTCAACCATCCGACCTGCATCACACCGCTGCTCTTAAAGTAATACCAATTCATTCCGCTCTTCAACCAGGCCGTCTTCATGGCTCCATTATCAGCGAAGAAGTACCACACCGAACCAGCTTTCATCCAGCCAGTGGCCATCACGCCGTTGCCATTAAAGAAGTACCACACCGTGCCAACCTTCAGCCAGCCAGTCACCATCGCACCACTGCTGTTCATGAAATACCAGTTCGACCCGTCCTTTACCCAACCGGTTTGCATCGCACCCGTGCTATCAGCAAAATACCAGGTCGAACCGACCTTATACCAGCCAACCTTCTTCTGGAAGGTCGTAGTGTCGTAATAAACCCATTTACCATTTTCCTTAACCCAGCCTGATTTCGGCTTTGGTGGTTCTGGATTTACTACTTTTGAATTAACATACAATCTTCCTTCAGTCATCATGGTCATTTCATTTCCATTATTATCCTCAACTATAACCTCTACCCGTCCGCCGTTTAGTACAATGTCCTTTGCCTTTGGAACAATCCATTGTCCAACATAATGACCTGTACCTTTTCCAGCTGCATCTAGTTCCTCTTTCATTGGCATTTCAATGGCAGAACCAGTTGTTGTTTGTATACCCTTAGGCTCATTTACATTACCTATAGGTGAAATAATTCTAAATACTGCTCTCTTTAAGTCTGATTCTGAATCAAATTCAACCTTAACTACATCATCAGAATTTAATTTTAAATCTTGATCTGGTTTCAAATTAGTAATACCTGTTATTGAATATTTTACATTTACAGTTGCGCTCTTAACTGTTTCATTTCCTGCCTTGTCTCTAGCAACAACATTTATTACATTTTCCCCTTCCTTGGACATAAGCTTTGCTGTCCAATTCCCATTTGAATCTATGCCTGTCTTTGTTCCGTTAACTTCAACATATTCTAAATAATCATCTTTAGCTGTTCCTGTTACGGTTATAACCTGATCATTTATATTTGCGTTATTATGTGGGCTTGTAATTTCTAAAACTGGTGCTGTCTTGTCTACTATAACCTTTATTTCCTTCGAATAAGGAGTGGATCCGATATCTGTAATAGTTTTCGCCTTCAGAATATTAACTCCCTCTTGAAGTACAGCATTAATTGAGAAGCTTCCATCATCGTTTGTCTTTCGATTTGCTATATCTTCATCTTTGCTAAATATATGAACGTCCATTCCTGGAGCTGCCATACCTTTTATTGATACGTTTTCATTATTAAAATATGAGTTGTCCGCTGGTAAGGTAATAACTGGAGCTAGTGCTTCAAGCTTAATTGTTGCTCTAATCATCATGTTTCCAAAATCTTTATTCGCTAAAGTGAAGGGGCCTCCCTTTACAAACTGCCATGATCTTTGTGCTGCTATTGAATTTTTATCCAACATAATTGCTGGGCTTAGAGGAGCTATCTTATCCTGTATAAAAACCATATAAAAATCGCCTGTTACCACTATTTGCTCCGCGGTTAAATCAACAACTGTCCATTTTCCTTCCTCTCTAGTAGTAGTTGCATTAAATGGCCCTGCGATTATTTTTCCAGGAGCGCCATCCTTTCCACTTGCATCATAAACTGCCACCTTAAATGTATTTCCACCTGGTATTGGCCACTTTGGATCAAACATAAATAACCCAGAAGTTACTATTGCTGAGGTCTGTCCCTCTGGAAGTGACATTCTTACCGCATAGCCGCCTCCTGCATCCCATTGATTCACTGAATATTCTGGTGTTCCATCATCATAGCCTATCTCTCCTGGAAAATTTATAAATGGTTTTAGCTGAATATCATGTGAGACATTTTCATTACCCGTAATATCTACAGGAAATTTCTCATCAAAATAGTTCTCTGCTGTAACCTGTACTGTATATTTACCTTCATATGCAGTTATTGAGTAATTACCCTCTGCATCAGTTGTAACTGGTGCTACTGCTGCATCCTCAATTACGTAAACTTTAGCGCCTTTCACAGGTTTTCCTGTTTGGGCATTAATGATTTTACCTTTTAATGTTCCCTTAGGTATTGGAACCATTGTAAAGTTTGCATTTTCAAGAACTTGGTTTTCTGTTACTTGTACCTTCTGATCCTGTGGATAGTATCCATAGGTTTCAACTCTTAATGTATACTCTCCTGCTTTAACCTTAAAACTATATGAGCCGTCTGCTGGATTTGTTTTTGTTGAACGACCATTTTCAACAATAGATACTGTAGCTGATAATGGAATTGTTGCTGTCATAGCATTAGGATTTATTATTTGTTCTTTTTGGCTGTTGCTTAAAGCTGATGTGTCACCTGATGCTACAGTTTGGTTTGGTAATCTAAACTGTTCTTTAGGACTGTTGCTTAAAGCTGATGTGCCACCTGGTGCCAAAGATTGGTTTGTTAATCTAACATCATCTATAAACCATCCCTGCTTATTATTGGAGTCATTAGACACAAAGGCAAATGCGATATTCATTTTCTTTCCTGCATATTCGCTTAGATCTATTTCCGCATCTGAATATCCTCCTGTCATAGTGCCTGTATATGCTGCTACCCTCCACCAATTCTCATCGTCGTCATCTTTAGCCAGAACAATTGCTTGTTCATTTTCTTCTACATCATACCAATTTTTAAACTGTAAATAAGCACTTCCTTTCGGCAGGACAATAGGAGGTGATTTTATTAGCATAATTTGATTTTCTGAATACGTTCCTTCTAGATTAGTAGCTAAAACCTTTTCTCCCGAGACTGCTGCATTAGGTCCTGTTGTTGGTTTTCCCCACTTCCATTGAGCATTCGATGGAGCGTCCGTGTAGTGTTCCCATCCTGTCATTTCTGTTTCAAAATCATTAAAGTATCCTATTGTAATTGCAGGTTTAACAATTATTGTATAGATATCACTTGTAACCTCGTTCTTTCCAAAGTCAATTATTCTCCATCTGTAAGATAGTTTTGATCCTACTACTACTCTATCAGCTGGAATTACAGCTTCATAGCTTCCTGACTTGTAGTCCCCACTAATCCTTTTAGCTATAACTGTTGTCCACTCATCTGCTGAATTTTTATATTGAAGATCAACTGTCTCAACGCTTACATTATCCTGTACATCTATTTTTAATTTTTGTTCCAATCCTCCGTATGCCTCTGTAACAGGTATATGGTTAAATGTTGGTAGAACTGTATCCTCTGCATCTTGTGATACTTGGCCTTTAATCTCAGAAATTCCTTGCATAATTGATGTTACAGCCTTAAATGCATTTATAACACCAAATCCATATCCATTGTTAGGGGTTGTAGGATATTCAGAGTCAGTACAAGGAGTTGCTGTTTCCTTTATTATTTGTTCAATTTCTTCAACTTTTAAAGATGAATTTGCTTGAAGAAGTAATGCAACAAGTCCTGATGTATGTGGACCTGCCATCGAGGTTCCATTCCATCCACCCTCATATTTACCTCCTGGCACAGAAGATCTTATATTAACTCCAGGTGCTGAAATTTCTGGCTTAATTATTCCACCATATGGTGATGGCCCCCTTAATGAGAAGCTGGCTAACTTGTTGTTTATGTCAGTTGCTCCTGTTGCAAAGGATTCTGGATAGTTTGCAGGATTAGCAACTGATCCTGGTCCACCAGAATTGTAAGGGGTTGTATTTCCTGCTGAAAATTCTGGAAATATATTTGCTGCTCTCCAGTTTGTTATAATTGTTCTATACCAATCATCTATTCCAGGGCTGCCTCCCCATGAGTTATTAATAACATCAGGAGCCATTTCTGGATGTGGTACTCCATTTCTATCTTTAGGAGCAAGCATCCATTCACCAGCTTCTATTAAATCAGCATCTTCTCCGCCCTCTTCTGTAAATGCCTTAGCAGCTATCCACTTTGCTCCTGGCGCAACACCTATCTTATTTGTTCCATTTGGTTCTGAACCAACCATAGTACCCACTGTATGGGTTCCATGACCGACATCATCGTACGGTACTGAACCGTTAGTTTCAGTTGCATCAAACCAATTGAATTCATGATTTGGATTATCTGGATTAGCTGGGTCATATCCTCTATATTTTGTCTTTAATGCCGGGTGATCCCACTGAACTCCTGTATCTATGCTGCCAACGACTATCCCTGTTCCATCTATTCCCAAGGACCAAACGTCAGGCACCCCAATTTTTTTAAGACTCCATTCTACATTATCAACCGCTTGAACAGCAGCTCCAGTAGTTTTTTCAGGCTCTATTACCTTTGTAATTCCATTAGGTTTTATACTTTCAACCTCAGGCATAGCTGCTATGTTTTTCATAACTTCCTCTGTTGCTGTAACTGCCATACCATTTACTATGTAAAAAGATTTAATATCCTTTACATTTCCGTTATTTTTTTCTTTTTCTAAATACTTCTTCAAATTACTCTGTGATGAATTTGCTTTAATTCTTAATTCAGAAACGATTGATGAACGAACTACTAACTCTTTTTTTACATTTGATAGTTGCTTATTCTTAGCCTTAGCATCATTAGCAACTTTTACTGTATCTACCTGATCCTTAAATTTAACAAGAAAGGTAGTTTGAGAGTTGTTGGCAAATTCTTTTTTTAGTTTTGGACTTATTTTATTCTCTATTACTTCTTTAGATTCCCGGTTATAGCTTGTCTCAATATTGTCATTTGCATAAGCCTTAATATTATTTCCAGCTGGTGCAGCAAATGAACTTATGGTAAGTATGAAAGCTATCGACAATGCAAGCCATTTTTTGTAGATTTTTATCATGTTTGTACCTCCATATTTAGATTGAATTTACCTAATTAATCCTTTTCCCTCCTTTGAGCTTTTGCTCGACTTTAATTTCTGTGTGCAACTCTACTTTTTTTGCTTTTGGTAAATCTTTATAATTTTCACTTTTTCAATAGAATAGGAGATTAATGGATCTCCTTCTACCTCAACGATAACACGAACTTTGTCGTGTTCTTTTAGTTCTGTCGGTACTACCGCTGTCTCTTGATTTGAGCGGTCTCGTCTAATCAGTTCATCAGGTTTTACCGATTCTACTTTTACAGTTATACACTTGCGGCACCTGCAAAAGTCGCTGAACCTGTAATAGTTAATAATGTTGCCAACCTTATCGCTGTGAACTTTTTCAATTTTCGACGTTTCTTCAATCGCCTCTCCTCCTTCTCTTTTTTTTGGCAATAAAAAAATGTCCCCCCCTACAAATAACTCAAAACATTTCCCATACTGATCCTGACTCTTTTTTATAGTAATAGTATCAGTATGTCTAAGATTTAGAGATTCATTGCAAGTGCTTAGAAGTTCTTGCACCACAATGAGAGATAAATATAAGTTGCTTTTAGTTCGTGTTCTTGGCTGCTGCAGCTTATATTAAAAATATTTTAAATTTTTATGAATTTCATGTAAAATTACGAAATGTTATGGTAACCATAACATTATTTTATTGATATTCAGCACTACACTAAGATGCACCAGTCCAAAAAATCTGGTTATGGTCTACAGATATAATAAAAAAGAATAAAGCGTATTTATTCTCTAGAGGAATCGAATCTTATACTACAACTAAACAATCGATGGAAAACATACTAAAAAGCCAAGGCTTTTTTCAAGAAGCACTTGGCTGATACCGCGATCTTTTATCTTCATTTCGATCATCTCCTTCGTATATATTATAAACGAACAAATGTTCTGTATGTAAATAAAAATTAAAACGCCACACTATAGACACTTGTAAGAATGGCACTCCCAATGCCAAACCATGCTATAAATTCTAAGGTTTTTTCCTCTTTTTTAAACAACAGTAATAACCCCCTTTCCATACTTTCTGCAGAAGCAATAAATAACTATGTTCTATTCCCTGGTGAAGTATTCTCGTTTAATAAAGTGGTTGGAAAAAGAACTACAGAAAACGATATAGACCTGCAACCGTGATTATTAAAGGAGAATTTTCCGAGGATATTGGCGGTGGAATTTGTCAAGTATCTACCACCCTTTTCAATGCTGTCGATAATGCGGGAATAAATGGGATTCAACGCTCCTCACACAGCAGGGAAGTTTCATACGTTCCTCCTGTATGAGATGCCACAGTGAGCTGGAATGGCCTGATTTAATTTTTAAAAATAATTACAACCAGCCTATCCTCAATCAGGCGAAAACACTAGAGGACAAATTGATTGTTAATGTTTATTCTTCTGATGTCATTACTTATAGACCTAAAAATGTTCCATCTCTTCCAAAGGATCGAAATTACATGCCCAAGTGAGGTTACTCACTTGGGTTTTTATGGAAATTTTAATCTTTTGAAGTGTTAAGAAGGATATCTCACCACTACATGTAACACGGCCTCTTCATCACCGATATTCTTATAAAGATGTTTGCTCGCAGCTTCAAACTTAATGGAATCAAACTGTTTGAGTTGGTATACCCTCTCCTCTACTTTAAAGCTGATATTTCCCCTCATTACCGTCACAAATTCCATTGCTCCTTTATGATGCGGCTCCGGCGAGTACATGGCTTGCGGTTCAAGAAATGCTCGATATATTTCCATTGTTGGTCCATCTGTATTCCGAAAAACTGTCTCTACTCTCCATGTTTGGTCTGGCCCATAAATCATAAAGCCCTCTCCACATCTCGAAAGATCGACATGATCGTCCATTACTAAAATTCTTGTTAAAGGGATCGATAACCCTTCTGTAATTTTCCATACAACTCCTAATGTGGGATTCGTTTCTCCCCTTTCAATCTTTCCTAACGTGAGCTTGCTAACACCTGTTTTTTCGGCAAGCTCCTCGAGGCTCAATTTTTGTTCGCTTCTAATTTTCCGAAGCAGCCCGCCCATTTGTTGAATTAATTTTCTTGTTTGTTCATCTCCTAATCCCATCATTCGGTCCTCCATATTTTTTGTATGTTTTTATATACATTTTATCAGTTTTAATATATTATACTATACTGTAGCTTATTTTAGGAGTGAGTACTTTGTGGAAGAAGAATATTGTTGAATTTCCCCGATTATTATCGATTGGAAATATTTCAAATGGTTTTGTGGCCTGGCTATTCGGCGCAACTGGACCATTACTGATTGTTTTACAAGCAGCTTCGAAAGGCCACCTATCTGATTCAGCGATTACATCCTGGATCTTTGCTATTTATGGAATTGGGGGATTGCTATCGATTGGTCTCTCCTTTTATTACCGCCAGCCGATTGGATATGCTTTTTCGATTCCTGGTGCAATTCTTGTCGGAGCATCCTTATCTCATTACACATTTAGCCAGGTAGTTGGTGCCTATCTCGTGACAGGCATCGTCATTTTTCTTTTAGGAATATCTGGAATGATCGATAAATTAATGAAGGTCCTTCCTATGCCAGTCATGATGGGAATGGTTTCCGGCGTCCTTCTTCCTTTTGGTACAGATATGTTTCGTTCTGTTCTCGACTATCCCTTGTTAAATGGAATTCCTTTTCTAGTATTTCTTGTTCTTTCTTTTTTCGGAAAGCTGTCAAAAAAATTCCCTCCCATTGTTGGGGCTATTCTCACATCTATTGTTTTATTAAAAGTATTACCAGGAATTCAAGTTCATGGTGTATCATTTTCTTTGGCGGTACCGCACGTGGTCTTTCCTTCCTTTAATCTATCTGTGATGGGAGAACTGGTTATTCCGTTAGTGCTTACGGTCATCGCAATACAAAATGCTCAAGGAATTGCTGTTCTGGAGAGTGCGAATTATCTCCCGCCCATTAATTCTATGACGAGTTGGAGCGGGATTGGATCGATTCTCAATGGATTTATGGGCGGCCATTCTGCTTGTATTGCCGGTCCAATGACTGCCTTATTAGCAAGTAAAGAATCTGGATTGAAAGAAAATCGTTATGCCGCTGCAATCGTATTAGGAATTTTGTCATGTTTATTAGCTGTTTTTGCACCAATGGCGGCAGCCGTTCCCCATTTGATTCCCTCCTCATTAATTAAAATGCTGGGCGGGCTGGCCATGATTAATGTCCTGATTGACTCTTTGAAGACGAGCTTTTCAGGGCGTTTTAAAACAGGTGCTTTATTTTCATTTTTGATTACGATTTCTGGAATTTCTCTCTTTCATATCGGGGCACCTTTTTGGGGATTGGTTGGAGGAACCTTAGCTTCCTTCTTCTTAGATCGAACAGATTTAAAACCTTCTGCTTCATAGGATCAAACAACTCAATCGGTTTAATAGTCACAAAAAATGGCTTGGAGTTTCCTCCAAGCCATTTACCATTATTCCCCTTTTGTGATATCTGCCAAAATTTCATGAGAACGAAGGCGGGCTTGGTGATCATACACCTGGGCAATCGCCATAATTTCATCAGCCCCGCTTTCCTCTAGCCCTTGCTGCCGGACAAAGTCGAAGTACGCAGAACCATGACCTTCTATATATTTAACTTTAGCTACCAAACTAGTATCCTGAGTAATAATTTCATCCAGCAGCTGCTTCCTATCCATTAATGGCAACATGGTAACAGACTTCCCCTTATATTTGATTACATCAAATATATTTAAAAGTTCTGGAAACTTGTTTGTAACCTCATTTTTGTGTCTGGTATATAGCCTTACCTTATTATCAAACTTTGAAAGTATGAGCCGAATACCGTCCAGCCTAAGCTCTGTAAATAGGCTTCATCATCAAATGGCTGTTCTACTCTTTGTAATAACATGGGTGAAACAAACATACAAACCACCTCATCATAATTGTAAGGCACGGTAATTATTCAATCATTGGCAATTTGTTGTCATTTATGGAATTTCCCTTAATAATAAGGATAGAAATAAAAATAGACCATCGTTATGATCGTCATTCTTCTTGAACTCAAGCACCCGTTCGTATTATAAGGTCAGCCAGAAAATTTTTCTGGTTGACCATTTTTTATATCGATATATGATAGCTGTAGCCAGGGTAGAACGTAATCACCCGTGGGACTTGATCCCGACAATTAAACCGTTCGCTCTGGATATTTCAAAAGGAGAAAGTGAAGTTCAAGGATTTTTAGATAAAGGAAAACCTTATCGTAAAAGCTTTAGTATCAGGCATGATCTCGAAGGATTAGATTATTACTTAAGTTTCTTAAAGAAATAAAAGATATAACTGGTCAACAACCTCCGGTTGTATTAGAAGTTACCGGGCATTATCACGCTCCAGTTGTTCAGTATTTGGAGGAGCGTGATTATTTATTAATAATCTCAACCCATTAATTTCCCATAGAGCCAAAAGTTCAAGTTTACCAAAAGTGAAAACAGATGCAGTTGATGCTTATCGCCTCTGCGAGCTTTACTATAAAGAGGAGTTAGAGCCGTATAAAAAGCGTGGAATACGACTCTTAAATCTTCGTAATCTTACAAGGCAACATGCGAATATAACCGAGATATATGTACAAACCAAACTACAATTTCTTATCCAACTAAATTATATTTGAAATGAATCGTATCACACACCTTATATGAAACAAACTGCCCCCCAATTGTTAGACAACCTAACAATTGGAGGAGCAGTTTTTCTATGGGCGGAAATAAGCAATTCCGAAGAATTGCTTTTCTTGATTTTTTCTATTCAAGAAATAATTTCTTTGACCAGCAGATTTATTCAATTGTTTTCAGCCTATTCCTTGATTACTTTTTATTTGCGCGTAAACTTTTTGGTATGTAGCTGCTTCTTTTACCATTCCTTTATGTTGATACATACGACTTATTTTCTGAACAGGATTAGGGTCCTGTGGTTGAAGTTCCATTTCCCAGAAAAAGCAATCAATTGCTTTATCAAATTGTTTAAACTCTGCATAATAATCCCCCAATTCCATCATCTGATCAGGGTCCTCTAATAATGCTAACATATTATTCATTTTTCGAATCACCGCTGAATAGGGGTGTATTTTTTGAATAGGTAAAAGTTTTTCGTGAACCTCTTTGAGATCATGCTCTTCAAGCAGGATAACAGCGAGTTGAAAGATTTTTTGTTCCAATAGTTTAGAGTGATCTTCGGGGACTAGCTGTTGAAACATAAAGATGAAATCGTCTAGGTGAGATCCTACAAATCCAGCATTCAAATTCCCCCATAATGAATTCAGGATAGCATCATAGGAAGTTGGCAGATCATGGATGAAATTTAATAAAAATAAGGCCGCTGTCTCGTAATTATCTTCTTGAATCATTTTTTCAATAATGGACTTTGCCTCAGGTAAAACTCGATACGGATTGATATTTACCTCTCCTAGTATGAATATCCATTCTTTCATCGTAACAAGTTGTAGAGCAAAATCTGTGTACTTTTTAATCGATTCAGCCTTTGGAGATTCAATCCAGAGCACGAACAACTCCAGTAAACAATCCTGTTTTGTAAATATATCTTCTAAAAAAACACGCATTTCTGGATTTGATCTATTTTGGAAGCAAAGTAGTTCAACAAATAGTGGATCCTTTTTTAGGATGGAAGGTAAACTCGAGGATTTGTAAAAATCATGATATGAATTGAATTCTTGTGAATTTAGACGTTCATTTGCTGATTTTAATGAAGGTACAAAATCATGTAAAATTTGAATAATCTGAAATGACTTCATAAATTTTCCGCTTCTTCTATAGTGAAAATAGACCTTGTCAATAATTTTTACAAGCTCATCCTTATCAAAAAATGAGTCAAGTGTTGTCGCAATATAGGCTATTTCCTTTAAAGAATAATGAATTTGGAGTTGAGTGAAGAGTTTATTTTTATTTTGAATAGAAACGGATTGATTGGGGATTAATGCATTTAATATTGGATGAGGAGATTCAATCACAATACC
>NZ_JBALPP010000131.1:0-18625 GCF_036965425.1 Neobacillus drentensis
ATGGAATAGTTTGGAAATATCATTCCACAGCCTTAATCATTGTTGAAAAATGGCTTGAAATTGTCTATTTTAGAATAATAATGAGATAATGTTAATACTACATAGAAGAAGGAGACAGTTACGATGAAAGTCAAAATTAATCGAATTGCAGCTAAAGCATTGAAAAAAATGATGGATGTGGAAGAAGCAGAAGGAAAAATGTTCCGAGTGTACGTCACCAGTATTCATGGAGATCATGCGCATTATGATTTAATGCTTGATACGCCAACTGGAAATGATGAAGTGGTTAAAACCGATAAGGATATTGATTTTATACTCGATAAAAATGATGAGAACTTGGATGGCGTATGGATTCAATACTTCCAAGTGCCAAAAGAGGAATGGGTCATTACCAATCCATCAAAAGGCAGCCATCACCATCATCATTAAAAAAAGGAGCACTTGGAGAATTTCCAGGTGCTTTTTTTCTTGTTCTTATTTTCAAAAAACTTGAAATTGTTCATAATTTTTTCATATAATCCTATTATTGCCACTTTTGAATAAAGGAGAATAGTATGATTCGGCGTTTCTTTTCTTATTATTTACCCCACAAAAGGCTATTTATTTTGGATTTTAGCAGTGCAGTGGTGGTAGCGGTCTTAGAATTAGCTTTTCCGCTCGCGGTTAAATGGTTTATCGACGTACTGCTGCCTGGAGGTGATTGGCCATCCATTGTTTCGGTAAGTATTGGATTATTCGTCCTTTATCTATTAAGTACGTTTCTGCAGTTTGTCGTCAATTATTGGGGGCATAAGCTCGGAATTAATATTGAAACGGATATGAGGCAAGAACTATTTGAGCATGTGCAGAAGCAATCGTTTCGCTTTTTTGACAATACCAAAACCGGGCATATAATGAGCAGGATAACAAATGACTTATTTGATCTCGGAGAACTTGCCCATCATGGGCCTGAAGATGTCTTTATTGCCGTTATGACGTTCATCGGGGCATTCTGGATTATGCTTACCATAAACGTAAAGCTGGCCCTCGTTTCAATTTTAATTCTTCCGTTATTAATCTTACTTGTGGTTGTTTGTAATTTGAAAATGAACAAGGCGTGGGGGCAAATGTATTCCAGCATCGCTGATGTTAATGCCCGCGTTGAGG
Source organism: Neobacillus drentensis (assembly GCF_036965425.1). Lineage (GTDB taxonomy): Bacteria > Bacillota > Bacilli > Bacillales > Cytobacillaceae > Neobacillus > Neobacillus drentensis_F. Next base: position 1,147 of record NZ_JBALPP010000131.1, read on the forward strand.
ATAGTGTTTCCGGAAGCCGTGTCGTTCAATCCTTTACAAATGAAGAATTTGAGATTGCTAGATTTAAAAAAAATAATCACAGATACCGCTCCGCTAAACTTGGGGGATACCGAGTGATGTCCTTCAGTCTATCAGGCATTTACATGATGACAAGACTGATTACGATTATCGTATTAGTTTACGGTGCGTGGTTAAGCTTTTCAGGTAAGCTTTCCTATGGAGAGCTGGTCGGTTTTGTCCTCTATGTCAATGTCCTTTTTAAACCTATTGATAAAATCAGTGCAATTATGGAATTGTATCCAAAAGGAATGGCTGGATTTAAACGGTTTATCGAGTTAATCGATGATGAGCCGGATGTAAAAGATATTGATGAAGCCGTTAGTGTTTCTGCTCTTAATGGCAATATTACCTTCAATGAAGTTTCATTTCGCTATGACGAGCACAAATCCGTCCTAGAAAATATTAATCTAAACATATGTGCTGGTGAGACCGTTGCCTTTGTCGGTCCATCTGGTGCTGGGAAAACAACGATTTGCTCGCTGATTCCAAGATTCTATGATGTTAACAGTGGCGCTATTTGCATCGATGGACTTGATATTCGAAATATGACAAAAAAATCATTGCGGTCACAGATAGGCATTGTTCAACAAGATGTATTTCTTTTTACAGGAACACTCCGTGAAAATGTTGCCTATGGAAGACAGGAGGCAACTGATGAGGAAATTGCAGAAGCTGCCCGCCAGGCCCATCTTGAAAAATTTATCGCTTCCCTCCCGGACGGATACGAAACACAAATTGGGGAAAGAGGTTTAAAGCTTTCCGGTGGTCAAAAACAACGAATTGCCATTGCCAGGTTGTTCCTGAAAAACCCGCCAATTTTAATATTGGATGAAGCAACTTCGGCGCTTGATACAGAAACCGAATTAGTCATTCAAGAAGCTTTGACAAAACTTGCGCAAAATCGTACGACATTGATCATTGCCCATAGGCTGGCAACGATCCGAAATGCCGACAGAATCATCGTCGTGACTGAAGAAGGCATTGCTGAAGAGGGACGTCATGATGAACTGATTGACCAGGGAGGGATTTTTGCCAATCTCCACCGTGTGCAATATCAGCAATAATTTGAGACTGCGATTTTGTCGCAGTTTTTTATAACATACTGTGGAGAACTTTGATTTTTATTCACAAAAAGTGTTTACTTAAACAATGAAAACATTTGAAAGGGGAAGGTTATATCGTAATGGCTACTGACATTAAACTGATTGCTCTGGATATGGACGGGACACTTTTAAACAAAAAAGGAAAAATATCAGAAGGAAATAGGCAGGCAATTAAGGAAGCACAAGAAAAAGGCATTTTTGTAGTTCTAAGCACTGGTCGTTCCTTGCTCACCAGCAGGGAACACGCGGACTCTCTTGAACTCACATCGTATTTGGTTACTGTAAATGGCAGTGAAATATGGGATGAAAAACGGGAAATCGTCGAAAGAAATCTTGTTAAATCAGAGCTTATTGAGTGGATGTGGGAGTTGTCTAAACAGCATAAAACAAAGTTCTGGGCAATCAGCACGGAACGCAATTGGCATGATGAAATGCCTGAGGATTTACATACAAAGGAATGGTTAAAATTTGGCTTTCATATCGATGATGATGCAACAAGAGATTTTATAAAAAATGAATTAGAGGCAAAGGGGGAGTTTGAATTAAGCAATTCCACCCTAAAAAACATCGAGGTAAACCCAACTGGAATCAATAAAGCAAAAGGACTCAAAATTGTCTGCGAGCGCCTAGGGATAGAAATGAATCATGTTATGGCGGTCGGGGATAGTTTAAATGATATGGCGATGATTAAAGAAGCTGGACTTGGGGTGGCAATGGGGAATGCTCAAGATGCCGTTAAAGAAGCTGCCGATTGGGTTACAACAACGAATGAAGAGGATGGAGTAGCCAAAGCGATTCGAAAATGGGTCCTATCAAATACAAATATTTAAATATTTTGGTAAAGAATTGTATAGGAAGAAAAAGGATTGGTAAAAATAATCAAGCAAGTATAATTTGCAAAATAATGTTATAGCTACATGCTAGGAGGCTACAAAGAAATGGAAACAGGTAGAGTAAAATGGTTTAACGGTGAAAAAGGTTTTGGATTTATTGAGCGCGAAGGCGGCGACGATGTATTCGTTCACTTTTCAGCAATTCAAGGTGAAGGCTACAAAACCTTAGATGAAGGTCAAGAGGTTACGTTTGAAATCGAAAATGGACAACGTGGACCACAAGCGGTTAACGTCCGTAAATCATAAGTAACAATAAAAAACAGACTCAGTAATCTGAGTCTGTTTTTTATTGTCTTTGCCTTTCATTAGACACCCATTTTTCTGCGCGAGTTGCTTACTTTTTTTGTTTGCTGGCTCTTTAGTTTTTTAGTAGCTTGGGAGCCATTCAAATTCGCATTATCAGCGGCTGCCTTATTCTTTTTATTTTCAAGCTGCTGTTTCATTGCCTCTTGTAAGCTGATTTTCTTTTTTTGTGTTTCTTGACTAGAATCAGACATATTAGCCTCCTATAAATGGTGTTAAGTACAGTATAATCTATTTTTTTACATATTAATATTTCCTAAATACAATTTTTTTGACGTTATTTCTTAAATTTGGAATAACGTCCTTTCTTTTTAAAGCTATGTAATTGTTGGTACATGTTATAAAATTAATAATCAATATTAATTTATAATTATTATAAATTAATATTGATTTTAATAAAATTTATATTATAATTTAGTCAATGGTTCAAAAATTGTTAAAGAGGTGATCAAATGAGTAATGAAAACAAACATTTAACAACAGGAACTGGAGCACCAGTTGGTGATAATCAAAATTCAATGACAGCAGGGTCTCGGGGACCAACATTAATCCAAGATGTCCATCTTCTTGAAAAATTGGCGCATTTTAACCGGGAGCGAGTACCTGAGCGTGTTGTTCATGCAAAAGGGGCCGGTGCGCATGGATATTTTGAAGTAACAAACGATATGTCAAAATATACAAAAGCTAAGCTTTTTAACGATGTTGGAAAGAGAACACCAATGTTTATCCGATTCTCAACTGTTGCTGGTGAATTAGGTTCTGCTGATACCGTTCGTGATCCACGGGGCTTTGCGGTGAAGTTTTATACAGAAGAAGGAAACTACGATCTAGTCGGAAATAATACCCCAATTTTCTTTATTCGGGATGCAATTAAATTTCCTGATTTTATTCATACACAAAAAAGAGACCCGAAAACCCATTTGAAAAATCCAAATGCGGTATGGGATTTCTGGTCGTTGTCACCTGAGTCCCTTCACCAAGTCACATATTTAATGGGAGATCGCGGACTTCCAGCAACATTAAGACATATGAATGGCTACGGCAGCCATACCTTTAAGTGGGTCAATGCAGAGGGTGATGCAGTTTGGGTGAAATATCACTTTAAGACAGAGCAAGGTGTAAAAAACATGGCTGCAGATGTTGCAGGTAAATTAGCAGGCGAAAATCCTGATTATCATACTGAAGACTTATTTAAAGCAATTGAAAACGGCGACTTCCCTGCCTGGAGATTGCAAGTTCAAATTATGCCATTTGAAGATGCCTATAAATACCGCTTTGACCCATTTGATGTAACAAAGGTTTGGTCTCATAAGGATTATCCATTGATCGAAGTAGGACGTATGGTGCTTAATCGCAATCCTGAGAACTATTTTGCAGAAGTGGAGCAGGCAACCTTCTCGCCTGGATCAATGGTACCAGGAATCGAGGCATCACCAGATAAAATGCTTCAAGGGCGTATATTTGCCTATTCAGATGCTCATCGATACCGCGTTGGAGCGAACCACAATCTATTGCCGATTAACCGTCCAAAGGTAGAAGTGAATAACTATCAACGTGACGGTGCGATGCGTTCCGACAATAATGGCGGGGGTTCCATTTATTATGAGCCGAACAGCTATAGCGGACCAAAGGAAGCGCCAGAACATAAGCAAACAGCCTTCCAGGTTTCGGGGGCAGCTGAACAAGTGACATACGATCAAAACGATCATTACACTCAAGCTGGTGATCTTTATCGACTCATGTCTCAGAACGAACGGACACGTTTAGTAGAAACGATCGTTGGGGCAATGAAGCCTGTTGAAAGAGAGGATATTAAGCTCCGCCAAATCCAGCATTTCTACAAAGCTGACCCAGAATATGGTGAGCGGATAGCAAAAGGGCTTAATCTGGCCATTCCCCAGGAAGTTAAATAAATCTATTAAACTAGTAAGGCCGTTCAGTTACTGAACGGCCTTTTACAACTAAAAATATCAAAATTCTACAAAATATGACAATGTTTTCTCTGTTCTCCAATTAAACTTATTCATAGACAGGGGGAAGAGAATTGTTTAAATATAGAATTTTGATCACCATGTTGATTTTTATAGTTGGTCAAGTACTATTAGATTCAACGGCCTATGGCAAACAATACATAACCAACGAAAATAAATCGTTTTTCAATTTTTATGCAGATAAGATTTTTGAAAGAATTAATAACCAAGTTTCTGCAAAGGATAGGAAACTTTCCTATTATGATCAACTCTTGGCTCTACAGCGAACACCCTACAATATCTCAGTAAATCAGAAGGCAGAGTCGACACTCATTAAGGAACCAATTCGGTTAACGTTTGCCGGGGATACGATGTTTGATTGGTCAGTAAAGCAAACAGTCAAACAAAAAGGAGCGGATTATCCTTTTGAATTTATAAAAAGGGAACTTGCTTCTAGTGATTTAAGCGTAGTCAATCTGGAGACATCCATTACCACTGGAGGGACGAAGCAAAGGAAACAATATACCTTCCGTTCAGACCCAATTGCGTTATCAGGACTAAAGAACGCAGGTTTTCAACTCGTTAGTCTTGCCAATAATCATTCGCTTGATTTTGGGCTGCAAGGTTTTACGGATACAGTCGCCAATTTGAAGCAATATCAATTGGATTATGTTGGCGGTGGAATGAACAAAGATGAAGCGTATTCAGCCCAATCCTATAGCATCAAAGGGAAAATAGTTAAAATACTGGCATTTTCGAAGGTTCTGCCTGACTTTAGCTGGGTAGCGACAGCTTCAAAACCCGGTCTAGCGAATGGTTATGATATCAGTTTGATTAACCGCACCATTCAAACAGAAAAAGAGGACGCCGATTATTTATTTGTGTTTATCCATTGGGGCATTGAAACGAAGCGCTCACCCGAACCCTTCCAGCGAGAATGGGCAAAGTTAATGATTGATGCAGGTGCGGATGGGGTCATTGGAAGTCATCCCCATGTGCTTCAAGGCTTTGAATATTATAAAGACAAACCGATAGCCTATTCACTCGGAAATTTCCTTTTTCCTAACTATATAAAAGGGAATGCAGCGCAAACGGGTGTATTACACTTGGATATAAAAAATGAAAAAATTGGGATGACTTTTGTTCCTTATCGTATCTCGAACGATCAAATTGTAAAACAAAATGATCGGGAACAACTGACTGTATGGAATGAACTTCAACGACTATCCTTCGGTGATTTGCAGATTAAAAATGGAATGATTAAAGATCCGAATAGCGTTGCAGATGCAGGAAACTAGTGAAGCAGAGGAATATTATTTACCTCTGCTTTTTCATATCATAAATTTACAATTTACTGGAAAAAATACAGGTAATTAGAAAGTGAAGGAGCAACTATGTGAATCTGAACGTAATATATGGGGCCATTTTTATTTTTTCAGCGATAAAATGGGGGGATTGGAAAAATTGGGGGGCCTATTACCCTACTTTTCTTTTCTTGATGGTTGGGGATTTGGTGTATCAGTTTTTATTTTTTAAACATAGCATGTGGGAATATGTTCCAATTGGAAGCGATAAATCATGGGCAAAGCATACGCATATTGCTTTCTTAGTTATGTTAATAAAATATCCTGTTACGATCAGCATATTTCTAGGTCATATGCCGAAGACGGCTTGGAAAAAAATTATTAATATCCTCGCTTGGACACTTATCTATACGATAAATGAATACACAGATTTGAAATTAGGTGCATTAATCCATAAAAATGGCTGGAATTTATGGTGGTCTGCATTTTTTAGCTTTGTTATGTTTTCCGTGTTGGCTGTCCACTATAAAAAACCATGGTTAGCTTGGATCTTATCAGCGATATATGCTACTTTTCTATGGAACATTTTTAATGTTTCACAAGATATTTTGAAATAATTTCTTTTGCAGGCAACCTAGAACATAGGTTGTTTTTTTAATGGAAATTTTTATGAAATATTATATTAGCCGAATTACTAAGCAGGAATTTGAGTACTAAATTTAGAATATTAATAATATGATGATTTTTAAAGGGGGGATTAGCTTGGGAATCCAAGTAGTAGAAAAAGAAGAGATAAAAGTAGTTGGAATTTCTTGGAGTGGAACCTATTCAGATGGTGAGATCATTCCAAGTCTATTTAAAATGATGGAGAATCGCTTAAGTGAAGTGCCCAATCAAACGGTAGAACCAGTGTTGATTGCGCCATTTCATAGCAGGGAAACGGAGTTTACCTATTATGTCACGAAACCAGTAGAAAAAATTGAAACCATCCCTGAAGGCATGGTTGGATTTTCTATCCCGCGAAAAAACTATGTCGTCGGGGTCCATAAGGGCAATCAAGAGGAAGTTAAGAATACATACCTTCAAATGTTCGAATGGATGAAAGAATATGGCTATGAACAGGATCACTATGCATTAAGTTTAGAAGTATATAAAGAAGAACATAAACAACAAAATGCGAATGGAGATCTCCATTTTGAAATTTACTTACCTGTGAAAACCTATTAAAACAATAGGACATTATAGGATTTTTCTGAAATTAGGAGTCATTTCCCTTTACTCTTTTATTAAAGTATACTACTATAGAAAGTATATTTTAATAATTCCTTCGGGGTAAGGTGAAATTCCTAACCGGCGGTGATGAAGCGACGCTTCTTAGTCCGTGACCCGGTTAACGTACTCGTTAAACGGTGGATCTGGTGAAATTCCAGGGCCGACAGTTAAAGTCTGGATGGGAGAAGGAAAAAAAAACAGGATTATGAAAAGGGCAAAAATTGCCTGTTTCTAAGCCTTGCTTTCCTATTGTCTTTAATTACCCCTGAAGAGAAACTTCTTCAGGGTTTTTTGTATTCCTTTATAAAGGAGAAGAAAAATGTTTACCGGAATTATTGAAGAAATTGGGTCTATCTTAAATATTCAGAGGTCAGGAGAGTCGTTTGTCCTAACCATTGCCGCGAAAAGAATTCTTGAAGACGTAAATCTTGGAGATAGTATTGCTGTTAATGGAGTATGCCTGACTGTGACCTCCTTCACGGCAAATCGCTTTACTGTTGACGTAATGCCGGAAACCGTTAGAGCGTCGAGTTTAAATATGGTTAAACGTGGTTCTAACGTCAACCTTGAAAGGGCAATGGCCGCTGGAGGAAGATTTGGCGGTCACTTCGTCTCAGGTCATATTGATGGGACAGGAATCATTAAAAGTAAGAAAGCATTCGAAAATGCCGTATATTATGAAATTGAAGCAGACCCCGAATTATTAAGATATGTCATTGAAAGAGGATCAATAGCAGTTGATGGGACCAGCCTTACCGTTTTTGGGGTTTCCGAAAATCGCTTTACCTTATCTTTAATCCCGCATACCCTTGGTGAAAGTATAGTGGGGCAAAAAGGCTCTGGTGATATCGTAAATTTGGAATGCGATATGATTGGTAAGTACGTGGGACATTTTATGAATAATCTTGGAAAAAATAATCAGCACAAAAGTAGTGGAGGGATATCCGCTAAATTTTTAGAAGAAAACGGGTTTTTCTAGGAGGGATTTATCGTGTTTGATACGATTGAAGCAGCTATAGCAGATTTAAAAGAAGGTAAGGTTATTATTGTTTGTGATGACGAGGGACGGGAGAATGAAGGAGATTTTTTGTCACTTGCTGAAAAAGCGACACCTGATGTCATAAATCTTATGGCTACCCATGGTAAAGGCCTTATATGTGTTCCAATTGATGAAGAATTAGCACAAAAGCTGGAGCTAGATCCGATGGTTTCTAAAAACACGGACCCGCATGGAACCGCCTTTACGGTAAGCATTGACCATAAATTTTCAACAACAGGTATATCAGCATTTGAACGCTCAGCTACTGTTCTAAGCATGATTGCTCCGGAATCAAAGCCTGAAGATTTTAAGAAGCCAGGGCATATTTTTCCGCTTGTTGCAAGAAATGGCGGGGTTCTTAAACGAACAGGACATACCGAAGCGGCCGTAGACCTAGCTAAACTATGCGGCTCAGCCCCTGCGGGAGTCATTTGCGAAATAATGAATGAAGACGGAACGATGGCACGTGTCCCAGAACTTCGTAAAATTGCTGATAAACTAGGGGTAAAAATGATTACCATTGAAGATTTAATTAAATACAGAAAGAATAAGGAAAAAGATACAGCAAACCATTTCTAAAGAAATAAATGTTTTAAAGATATTGTTGATTAGAGCTCCTGTAGCGGAAATCAACAACTAAGTTTATCGCACCAAGTAAATAAAAAATGGAGGAATTAAGATGGGACATATTTTTGAAGGAAATTTAGTTGGTTCAGGTTTAAAAATTGGAATCGTAGTTGGACGTTTCAATGAATTTATCACAAGCAAATTATTAAGCGGTGCGCAGGATGCACTAAAACGGCATGGTGTAAGCGAGTCTGATGTTGACGTTGCCTGGGTTCCGGGCGCATTTGAACTGCCGTTAATTGCCCAAAAAATGGCGAACAGCAAAAAGTATGATGCTGTCATCACACTAGGAACTGTTATTCGCGGTTCTACTCCACATTTCGATTATGTTTGTAATGAAACCGCAAAAGGAGTATCTCGTATTAATTTAGACAGCGGCGTGCCAGTTATATTTGGCGTATTAACGACTGATTCGATTGAACAGGCGATTGAGCGTGCGGGTACGAAAGCCGGCAATAAGGGCTGGGAAGCAGCAGCAGGAGCAATTGAGATGGCTAACCTTTGCCGAAACCTTGAGCAATAATTCGTTTAAAACCATATACAAACCAGTCAGCGGTTTACTATAATAGAAATAACATAAAAAAATGATGAAAAAACAGGTGCTAAAGTCTAATTTTTTTGATCTAAGCTTAAAAGGGAAGTTGGAAAGAGCCAACGCGGTCCCGCCACTGTAAATGGGAGCAACCTATAAAATGTCACTGTCAAATAGATGGGAAGACATAGGAAGCGATGACCATGAGCCAGGAAACCTGCCTGTTTTAAACACCAAAAGCCTACGCGGATAGGAGTGTGTTAAAATAGAATTTTTTCGTATTTCTATTTTGGTACATAGCACTCCTCCTTTTTGGGGGATTTTTTTATGTCAAAAATTTTAAGATTAGTAGAAGGGGAGAGAAATGAGAATGTTAGAGAGAAAGAATTTATGGCTGGCACTGTTGCTTGTATTCACACTTATCACAAGCGGCGTTCAGACACCTGTTTTTGCTGCTGACCCTGGAAAACAAGGGACTATTACCGTGATAGGGGCAGATGAAACAAATCCGGTCCTGCCTGAAACATCTGTTTCATTGGCTGAAAACGAAACAGCAACGCAAAGTTTAATTAGTGCTGTTGGCGAGAGCAACGTTGAATTTACTGACACTACATATGGAAAAATGTTAACCGGTATTAATGGAGTAAAGGCGGAAGGCAACAATTTTTGGGCTTTTTACATTAACGGTGTTTCTGCTCAGGTAGGATCGGATTCCTATATCGTTCAAAATGGCGATAAATTAACTTTCCAATTAAAAGACTGGACTAAGCCTGTAGAAAATAAAGTTTCACTAAAAGTAATGGACAATCAGAAAAACGTTGTTAAGGAATTACCTGAAATTGAAATTATCGGTCACCCTAATGCTTTTCAGCTATTACAAGTCGCGCTTGGCGTTGAAAATGTCGGATATACCGATACCCAATATGGAAAAATGATCACATCTTTAAATGGCATCAAAGCAGAAGGTAACAATTATTGGGGATTCTATGTAAACGGAGAAATGGCATCCGTAGGTGCTGAAGGGTACTCCCTTCAGGCAGGAAACCAAATCAGTTTTCAGTTAGAGTCTTTTCAACCGGATCCAGGGACAGGCGGCAATGGCGAGCCCACCACAAATCCACCGGCTGGAACGATTTCAGATGCTACTCTTCAAGGTGCAGTCGATTCAGTGAGTGACTATGTATTAAAGTCGCAAATTGGCGAATGGGAAGCCATCGCCCTAAAGAAAGCTGGAAAAACGATTCCTGCCAACTACCTTGATTCCGTAAAATCGCTAGTAAAAGAACGACAAGGTAAGTTTACTAGAATTACTGATGTAGAACGCTATGTGCTTGGGATTCTTGCAGCAGGGGGCGACCCTACTAATGTTGAAGGATACAACCTCGTTGAATCCATTTATAATGGCAATGTCACTAAACAGGGATTGAACGGTGTAGCCTACGCACTGATTGCTTTAGACAGCGCGGATTTCACAGTGCCAAATTCGGCACAATGGACTAGGGAAAAGCTCGTAACCCATTTAATTGAAAGACAAAACGCTGATGGCGGCTGGGCTTGGGATGAAAGCACAACAAGTGACATTGACACGACTGGGATGATTCTAACTGCTCTGGCACCTTATAAAAATCAGGCAGGAGTTAAAGAAAAAGTAGATAGCGCGATTCAATATTTAAATTCGCAATATCAAAACGGTAAAATTGATAATAGCTCAACCGCTGCACAAGTGATTATTGCCCTTTCTGCTTTAGGGATAGATGCAAATGGTACCCAATTTACTAAAGGTAACAGCAGTTTGTTCCAATTTTTCTTATCTTTCCAAAATGCCGATGGCGGTTTTGATTGGCAAGGCGGAGACACGAGTGACGTATTTACAACCTCACTAGCATTTCAAGCAGTAGTTGCCTATCAGCTATATTCAAAAGGAAATGGTGCACTGTATAAAATGGCATTAGCAGAACAAAAACCTGATGAGGTGGAAACACCACAGCCGGAAACACCCCAGGTAGAGCAGCCAGCCGTTCAGACGCCAACACCTGAAGTTCAACCTACCAGTCAAAAAGGCCACAAGCTTCCAAATACAGCTTCAAATATGTATAACTTATTAGCATTGGGATTATTTTTATTAATGTTTGGCAGCGTATTATACATGATCCAAAGGAAACGTAAGGCATTATAATTCCTTGCCCCCTCTTTAGGAGGGGGCGGATGGGGAGGGCAACAAGATGAGAATACTAAAATCTGCATTATTAATCTTTATTATTCTAGTAGCCTTTAGCTTAATTGGCTGCAGTCAAAGTTCGGACAGTTCGAAGGAAGCGAAAAATGAAAACAAAAAGACTGTTGAAGTAAAAAAGGAACAACAAGACTCTAAAGTTGTTGAAGAGCAGAAAACGGTGCAAGTAAAAGAGAATGAGACTAATACTTCCGTTCCGACAAAAGAAAAACAACCAGAGCAAGCAGCTCCAAAAGCTAACTCAACGACACAAACTGCCCAAACTAGCCAGCCGAAAACAACACCAAGTACACCCAACAAGACAACCACTCAGCCGGCAAAAACGAGCGGTACGTCGAGTTCAACTCAGCAAAGTAAACCACCTGCCGCTGCCACGACAGCAAAACCAAATACACCAACTCAAACGCCAAAACCTGTCACTTCCGTTACTCTTTCTATCATTGGCCCAAAAGACCGCGGGACCATTCTTGGAGCAACGAAGGTTAATTTTAATGATGGAGATACTATTTTTGATATCATCTCACAGGCGACAAAAAAACAAGGAATCACTGTCGATTCGCGGGGAAGCGGGGCAACGGCCTATATTGAAGGAATTGACAATATTTATGAATTTGATTATGGTGCTAAGAGCGGCTGGGTTTTTAAACACAATGGTGCTAGTATTACTAAAAGCATAGGTGTCATAAAGGTTAAAGATGGTGATCGGATTGAATGTTATTACACGGAATAATTTAGGAGGGAATGGGAATGAAAGAGCGATTTGAGAAATTTCATCCTTTCATTCCCTTCCTCTTTTATGTTGGGGCAGTTTCTCTTTTACTTCTTTTGCTGCATCCGTTCTATTTGGGGGTAGGCTTATTGCTTATCCTCATCATAAACTTTTTTCATGATCGTTTCCAAGGGCTTAAACGTTGGTTATTTCTGATCATAACAAGTTTCATTCTCATGATCGTAATCAATCCTCTTTTTAATGAAAGAGGAAGGCATCTGTTATTTGAAGTTGGGCAGCATCGAGTTACATTTGAAGCCGTTGTTTATGGCGGGATGAATGCTCTATCCATCATCGGTGTTATTGCCGTCTTTGTTTCCTATAACGTGATTATGACACCAAATAAGCTGCTGTTTTTATTTGCAAAAATATTACCGCAATTTGCTGTCCTTTTAATGCTGACCCTTCGCTTTATTCCGCTGATGAGGCGAAGGCTGGAAGAAATTTCAGTCGTCCAAAGGAGTAAGGGGATTTCTGTGAATCAGGGAAAATGGAGTACCCGAGTCAAAACAGGTATGCTTTACGTGCAAGCTCTATTAACCTATTCTCTCGAGGAAGCGATTCAAACGGCGGACTCCATGAAAGCAAGGGGCTACGGAAATGGGCCGCGTTCATCCTACGAATATTTTAAATTTAAGAAAACAGATGCAGTGGCAGCGGTTTATCTTGTAGGATTATTTGTGTTTATACTATTTAACAGGGTACACGGTTTAGGTTATTTAACCATTTATCCAATCATGGAAACCTGGCAGCTTTCGACGATGGATACTTTTGTACTTGTTGGTTACATACTGTTTTTAAGTTTTCCAATAATCATTGAAGCAGGTGGATTATTCCGATGGCGTATATTGAATTAAACAAAGTTACATTTTCCTATCCAGATTGCTTTGAACCAGCCATAAGGAATTTATCCTTAAAAATAAATAAAGGTAAATTTGTAGTGCTTTTCGGGTCTTCCGGATCTGGAAAAAGCACTTTATTAAGGTTGTTAAAAAAAGAAATTCAGCCCCATGGTGTTCTGAATGGGGAGATTTCGATTAATGGTGCGCCAATACAGGAGACAACAGGGCTGTCAAAGGAAATAGGTTTTGTTTTTCAAGATCCAGAAAATCAAATTGTAGCCGACGATGTCCTTCATGAGCTTGTATTTGGATTAGAAAATATAGGACTGAAAACAAATGAAATGAGGAACCGCCTGGCTGAAATGGTCCATTTTTTTGGAGCGGAGTCCTTGCTCCACCGGAAATCCCATGAGCTTTCAGGCGGGAAAAAGCAGCAGATAAATCTTGCCTCTGTTCTATTAATGCAGCCCGATATTTTATTATTGGATGAACCAACTGCACAGCTCGACCCCGTTAGTTCACGGGAGTTTTTAGATATGCTTAAGCGGTTGAACGAGGAATTTGGCATGACGATTATCATGGCAGAGCATCGCTTGGAAGAAGTATTTACCCTTGCAGATGAAATAGTCATGATGGAAAAAGGGCAAATCCTATTTAATGGGGAACCAAGAGAGGTTCTTCCGCAAATTTGGAACTCTAAAAATCAAGCTTTTGTACCTACTATCCCGCGCTTATTTTTAAGCCATAAGGGTACGGGTATGGTCCCTTTAACTGTAAAGGAAGGACGAAATTGGGTTCAGGAATCGAGCGCGTTCTTTTCAGAAGAATCCAAAAAGATGGAGTATCCAATTGGTGACGAACGAATTGGCTTAAAAAACCTTTCTTTTCGTTATGATAAGAAAAATGATTTCATATTAAATGACTTGGACTTTAGCCTGGCTAAAGGTGAATTTTATGCCTTGTTAGGCGGAAATGGCTCTGGGAAATCTACATTTTTAAAGGTATTAGCTGGATTAGTAAAGCCTGAAATGGGAAAGGTTTTAGTTAACAAGAAGAAAACGAAAATCATAAAGAACATTGAATTGATAAATTTAATCGGCTATTTACCACAAAATCCAAAACTGTTTTTTATACAAGATTCGATAGAAAAAGAAATCCAATACACCATGAAGCATTGGGAATTAAACAATGTTGATGAAGTAGATACCCTGCTAAACAACTTAGGAATTAAACATCTAATATCGAGCCACCCCTTTGATCTAAGCGGCGGAGAACTGCAAAAAGCTGCATTAGGGTGTTTGCTGATAAGAAAACCTGAGATACTGTTACTCGACGAGCCGACAAAAGGGTTGGATCCCATTTCAAAACAGAATTTAGCCGATATTCTCCAATCCCTTCATTCTGAAGGTATGACGATTCTGATGTCGACACATGATGTAGAATTTGCTGCTCAATATGCAACGAAATGCGGGATGATGTTTCAGGGCAAGATTACATCCGAGGATGTACCCAGCGAATTCTTCAAAGGTAATTTCTTTTATACAACCATGCTGCAAAGAATTGCCCGTGATTTACAAAATCGGGCTGTTCAGACGGTCAGCGAGGTACAATAGGATGCGCAACTTCAAAAACATCTGGGCTATTGTTTTTTTGTTGCTTGCCGGGATCTTGCTATATTTAACGATGAGGTTTGAGAACACCTATTTATGGATAAGTTTTGGAATGGTATTTATTTCAATTTTGTTTTTCTTCGTTCGGTTTGAAAGTAGGAAAGTAGAACCGAGAGAAATTGTCCTTTTGGCCGTATTAGCGGCTATTGCTGCAGTTGGTCGAATTCCCTTTGCCAGTATCCCCAGCGTCCAGCCAACGACTTTTGTCATTATGATGGCAGGATTTGTTTTTGGTGCGGAAAGTGGTTTTATAATAGGGGCCGTCGCAGCCCTGGCATCAAATATGATATTAGGCCAAGGTCCCTGGACACCGTGGCAGATGGCTGCTTGGGGTTTGGTTGGTTTGACGGCAGGGCTTGTGCGAAAAACAAAGTTCATGAATATGAAATCTGGCCGGGTATTTTTTGGAATCATCTGGGGTTATTTGTTTGGCTTGATTATGAATGTATGGGGGTTCTTAGCTGTTACACAGGCAGAAAGTCACATAACGATTAAGTCGTTTCTAATTTACTTTGGTGGAAGTATCCTTTTCGATACATTTCATTCTGTATCAAATGTGATCTTTTTACTTATTTTTGGTGATATCTGGATTAAAATTTTATCAAGATTTAAAAGAAAATATGGATTGTTAGAATAATGAAGAAAAATAGCACGCTGATTGCAGCGTGCTATTTTTTTATTACTTGAGTTTTTCCACTAATGAATTAACTGCTTCTCCTATATTGTAAAGTGCACTATCCAATGCTTTTTTCCATGCCGGGGCATGTTCTTTGATTGAAGCACCAATCTTTTGGGCATTTTCATTTAATTCCTGACCAATTTCTTTGGCCTGATCATTAATGCTTTTTTTGATATTTTCTTTTCCGGCCAGCTTGGCGTTTATAGAAACGACCGCAAAGTTATCTTTTGGAAGATAGCGCTGTGATTCCAGCATGATTTCCCTAAAAATCGGAACCACATTGGCTGAGCTTGCACTCGGCAGGTAATGCTGCCGGTCTGTCTGGTCATAGCCCAACCAAATAGCCCCTACAAGGTTTGGCGTGTAGCCAACCATCCATTGATCCTTCGTTCCATTTACATTGGCGAAGGGAAGCTGGGTTGAGCCTGTTTTTCCGGCAATTTGCATTCCAGGGATATGTGCTCGCTTTCCTGTTCCAGTTTCCACCACATTTAAGAGCATCGAAGTAATCTCATTGGCGACAGATTTTGAAGTGACTTTTGTCGTTTTCGCTTCTCGCTCCGCGATAATATTCCCCGTTGGACCGACAATTTTTGTAATCAAATGGCTGTCCTGCCGCTTTCCGCCATTTGGGAAAGCTGAAAAAGCATTAGCCATTTGTAAGGGCGAGACGCCCTTACTCATTCCTCCAAGGGCGATAGCCAGGTTTCGATCTTCCTTTTCAACAGGTATTCCAAACCGTTTTAAGGAATCAATCCCTTTATTTAAGCCCACTTGATCAAGCAGCCAAACGGCAGGAATATTCAACGATTCTTCCAAAGCCTTATACATCTGAACCTTGCCTTGGTAGTTTTTTGAAAAATTTTCCGGTTTGTAATTACCGAACGTCATCGGCTCATCGACAAGCTCGGATGAATAGTCATAGCCATTTTCAAGCGCAGGTGTATATACGGCAAGTGGTTTGATCGAGGACCCAGGCTGTGCCTTTAATTGAGTCGCTCGGTTAAAACCGCGAAAAACGTGTTCACCCCGGCCGCCGACAAGGGCACGGACACCACCTGAGGCAGGGTCCATTAATACCGAACCACTTTGAACCAATGTATTTCCACTTCCTCTAGGGAATAATGAGTTTTTACTATATACTTTTTCAAGTCCTGCCTGGAGGTTCTGGTCCATTTCAGTGTAGATTCTGTACCCTCTCGTTAAAATTTCATCCTGGGTTAATCCATACTTGGAAATCGCTTCATTCAAAACAGCATCGACATAATAAGGGTATTTACGGTCAACAAAGCTTCCTCCGCCGTCATGAAGACGGATTTTTTCCTTTTTGGCCTGATTATACTGGGTAGTGTTGATAAACCCTAATTCCTTCATTTTGGCCAATACTACATTTCGCCGTTTCATCGACAGGTCATAGTTTTTATACGGGTCAAGGTAATTAGGTGCGTGTAATAGCCCTGCAAGCATGGCAGCTTCGCTGACGCTGATGTCCTTGATATTTTTATTGAAATATTTCTTTGAAGCGTTTCCGATTCCCCATGCGCCGCTGCCGAAATAAACTTGATTGAGGTACATTTGTAGAATTTCTTCTTTTGTATAAACCTTTTCAATTTTTACAGCTAAAAACAATTCCTCAGCTTTTCGCTTATAGGTACGTTCCGGTGATAAAAGGGCATTTTTCGTCAGCTGCTGGGTCAGCGTGCTGCCGCCCCCAGTAATCCTTCCTGCAAAAAGGTTTCCAAAAAAGGCACGAGCGATTCCTTGTACATCAAAGCCGCTATGCTCATAAAAACGTTCATCTTCAATGGCCACTACGGCATTTGGCACATATTTTGGCAGTTCTTCAATTTTAACGCCTTGCGTTCGATTTGTTGCGACGTTGCTTGCCACTTTGCCACTTTTATCATAAATAACGGTCGGCTGGCTTAAACCTTCCTTTAGGGATTGAACATTCGCCCTTGTAGCAAGCCAACCAAAGTAACAAATGGTTACGAGAACCACAACAAGAATGGTTAATAAAAAAATTTGAGTTAAATGTCTCTTTTTCCAAAAGCGAACGATTATCTCCCAAAGCAGATGTAACTTATCCATTTTATCTCCTTACTTTCAAGGGATTTTTGATTTCTTTATTATAATTATTCTTTTGGAAAAAGACCAATAAAAGCATTAAACAACCATAAAAA
>NZ_JBALPP010000132.1:0-12091 GCF_036965425.1 Neobacillus drentensis
ATATTATTTCTATCTAGTTTATAGAAGAGATTTTTTACAGGGAGGGAGGTCAGTTTGTATCAGACAAAAAAATTTTCAAAAGACATTTGACAAAATGAAGCACTAATATTAAAAATTCTGTCACATTCAACCAACGAATTTATTATGAAAAAAGCTAACTGAATTAACTGGTTTGATTCAACCACCTTTTTAACCCAGAAAGCGCTTACACTGTAAATTCACTACTTTTGTAAACGGACAAGACCAAGTTTAGGCAATTTATATGATTGTATTTATCAGCATTAATTCCATCGTATCTTTTGTTGTAGAAGATTGGAAATGCCTTTTGACAAAAAAGATGATTGTTTATTTTGCTTTTATTCTCTCGATAATAAGCATCTGCTAAATTTTAAACAGATTTTTGTAAAGCAATACTATTAACTTCTTTCCATTCACCATCTCATTGGCTTTAGTTATGCCTTAAGGTGAGAGTTTTCTGTCGGGATATGATAAAAGGGAGGTAAAACAAATGTCTGTTGAAGAAAGAGAATTAAAAATTGAAGTAAAATTGCCTACTGACATTTCAAAATTTGGTTATACGCAAGAACTGGATCGAACGATGAACGTTTGGCAACTAACGGCATTCGGACTAAATTATATGGTTCCTATTGCTCCGGCAATTATTTTTGGATTGTTGCTTCAAACCTCAGGTGGAACGGTAGCACTTCCCTATTTGCTGGCTGGAGTTGCTATGCTTTTTACTGCCTTCAGTTACTCGGTCATGGTCAGGAATTTCCCGCTTGCAGGGTCAGTTTACAGCTATGTTGGACGAGGATGGAACCCACATTTGGGATTTATATCAGGATGGGTATTAACATTGGATTACATATTAATCCCAACGGTTACTGCATCTAGTTCAGCCTATTTTGCCCAACA
This sequence comes from Neobacillus drentensis, assembly GCF_036965425.1. Lineage (GTDB taxonomy): Bacteria > Bacillota > Bacilli > Bacillales > Cytobacillaceae > Neobacillus > Neobacillus drentensis_F. The sequence continues at coordinate 916 of NZ_JBALPP010000132.1, forward strand.
ATATTTTCCCGGAATTCCTTATTGGATTCTTTTAGCGATTTTCTCAGTCGGAACAGGGTTATTAAATCTATTCGGTGTTGAATTAATATCCAAATTGGGATTAGGACTTCTCATACTTGGCGAATTTGTTGTTTGGCTTTCCATCATTATTTGGGCTCATGCTGTCCATGGTGGAATGGGAACTGGGACTTTATTTAGTGCTGAACCCTTTCATTTTACCAATTTTTCCACTTTAGCTGCTGGTACTTCACTAGCCATCTTTAGCTTTCTGGGCTTTGATGCGATAACTACCTTAGCGGAGGAAACGAAGAGACCCAAGAGGGATATTCCAAAGGCAATCTATTGGTGCATTGGGATTGGAACAATAACGATGTTTGCATGCGGATATTTTGGGATGCTCGTCATTCCTGATTGGAAATCTCATATGAATAATGAAACCTGGGTAAATACCGTATTATTCCAAGTATCAAAAATGACGGGTGGAAATGGTTTTGGAATCTTTTTTACAGCAGGGTATTTAACGGAATTAGCTGTCTTTAATCTTGTGGCTACTGCTGCAGGAGCACGCCTTTTATATGGAATGGGTAGAGACAATCTGCTGCCAAAAAATGTATTTGCAAAAGTGAACAAAAGATGGAAAACACCTCATTGGAGTATCCTTATTATTGTTTCCATCGAATTTATATTAGGTCTTAGTTCAAACATGGCAACACTTTCAAATCTAGTAAACTATGGTGCGTTATTCGGATTTGCTGCATTAAATTTTTCAGTGGTTTGGCTATACTATGTGAAGAAAAAAGGAGAGTCATCAATAAAACTTGGTAGTATTCCAAATTGGAAACCATCAGGAATTAGTCATTTCCGTTATTTGGTCTTGCCAATCATTGGATTCCTTATCATCTTGTATGTATGGATAAGTATGGATCGATTGGCACAAATCATTGGCACTTCATGGCTTGTCATTGGAATCGTCTACTTGGCAATAAAAACGAAAGGATTCCGTAAGCTTCCGCCACAATTAGAATTATAGAATGATAACTTAATAAAACATTTAAGCAGGAGGAGATCCATTCATGTTGACGCCTTTAAAAGGGAAAACCGTGATCGTAACAGGGGCAAGCAAAGGGATTGGGAAAGGAATTGCCGACGTTTTTGCAGGGAAAGGAGCAAATGTGGCCGTTGTTTCTAGGAATATAGAGATTGCAGAGAGCAGCGCAGAAGAAATTCGGAAAAACGGAGGAATTGCAAAGGCATTTGCAGGGGACGTATCGAGCCTTGATTCCATGAAAAAAATGGCTAATGATGTAGCTTCTTCATTTGGAGGTGTGGATATTCTTTGTTCCAATGCAGGGGTATTTCCAAACTCCTCCATTGAGGATATGAGTATTAATGAATGGGATCTTGTTATGAATACGAATGCTAGAGGTGCCTTATTTGCTATTCAGGCTTGCCTTCCTTTTTTAAAAGAAGCTGAATTTGGTCGTATTATCCTTACATCATCGATTACAGGACCTGTTACTGGCTACGCCGGTTGGTCGCACTATGGAGCAAGCAAGGCGGCCCAGCTTGGATTTATGAGAAGCGCCGCATTGGAGTTGGCTCCATACAATATCACGATTAATGCGGTGATGCCAGGGAATATTTTAACCGAGGGATTAGTAGAATTAGGGGACGATTATATAAATAGCATGGCAGCCACAGTTCCAATGAAACGAATTGGCAAAGTTGAAGATATTGCTTATGCAGCCCTTTTTTTGGCCTCCAAAGAAGCAAATTATATTACAGCTCAAACAATTGTAGTGGATGGGGGCCAAATTATTCCTGAAAGTTTAGATGCCTTAGCCTAAGTGGATATAAAATAAAACAAGAAACCCTCCCTTTTGAAAAAAGGAGAGGGTTTCTTGTTCATAGTAATCTGGGATTTCAATTTACCCATATTAAATGGATTAAGAGTTATAAAAGATTTCCCGAAATCTTTCAGGTGATAAATTGGTGAAATTTTTGAATGAGTGAATAAAATGCGACTGATCGTGGTAGCCTTGTTCAAAAAGTATTTTTGACAGATCATAGTTATGATCATTGAGCATAACTTTTAAGGCGTTTTGGAATCTAACAATCAGGCTAAATTGTTTCGGAGAGACTCCAATTTGTTCTTCGAATTTTTTTCTTAAATATCGATCCGTATAGCCGATATCGTCAGATAACATCTCAATTTTTATTTGTCCTTTGGTGGAGTAAATCTTTTGAATTGAATATTCGATGATGAGCTGGCTGGGAGATTTTTCTGCTTGACGCTTTTCCATAAGACTTTCAAACAATTGGATTCTTTCCTCAAAAGTTTGAGCCTCGACAATTTGTTCGGCAAATGTGGGGTCCATCTTGATGACATCGTTAAGGGGAATTTTCTGATCCAGTAATCCTTTCATATTGTAATGAAAGTAAAAAAGTTGTTGTTCAGGATAAAAGCGGACTCCAAAATAGTCACAATCCTCCCGAAAGCCTTCTTGAATTCTCATTCTTTTGGACGGGGTTGTCCATAAATAAACTTCTGGTTGGCTTGGGTGACAACAAAACAAGAGATCGAACGCACCGTCTGGGATGATGGAAACGAGCTTTGCCCCATTTTGCTTTATCTTAAACTGGAAAAATACCGCGATATTTCTTTTACATAAAAAACTTGTGGGTTTTTTCTCCAAGTAATAGTCAGAGTTTTTTTCAATTTCAGGTTGAGATGGTAAATAAGAAACTGTTTTTAGCTGACTAAATAAATTCAAACTTCATAACCTCCCTCAGTAGACTGCTCCAAGATTATTTAAGAATAGTTGAATCTATGTATTTATTCTTTTTTTATTATACAAATTACTAGACATAAATTAAAGAATATTATTCTGAATGTTCCGATTTTTACAATAACAATAATTTTATTGATGTTATAGTAAGCCTATCAAGTAGAAAAAATGTGATATTACAAGGAGTGATACTGATTGTATTCGACTAAAGAAATATCGAAAGAACAAATAATTCAACAATCTATTGAATGGTGGAATCCAGGAAAAACAAAACAATGGCAAAAGGATGGCGTTGACTTAGTTATTGGGAAACGAGAGGGCTACTATTTTTACGATATGAATGGAAATAAATTGATGGATGTCCATTTGAATGGAGGTACATACAACTTAGGTCACCGGAATCCTGAAATTATTTCAACCTTAAAGAATGCATTAGAAGAATTTGATATCGGAAACCATCATTTTCCATCCATCACTCGGGCGCAGCTCGCAAAGGCACTTGGAAAGGCTACTCCCGACAGCCTTCACTACTCCATTCTTTCTTGCGGTGGGAGTGAAGCAATCGACGTTGCCTTAAAATGCGCCAGATACGCTACAAAAAGAAAGAAATTTGTCTCAATCATCAACGGGTATCATGGCCATACCGGATTAGCTGTATCACTAGGAAATGAGCGGTATTCAAAGCCGTTTTTAAGTGAGGGGGACCCATCGGAGTTTATTCATGTCCCATTTAATGATTTACATGCGATGGAAGCTGCATTAAGAAACGAAGACGTTGCCTGTGTCATTATCGAAACGATCCCGGCAACATACGGTTTCCCTCTTCCTGAAAAAGGTTATCTTTCGTCCGTGAAGAGGTTGTGTGAGAAATATGGAACACTCTATGTTGCCGATGAAGTTCAGACTGGTCTTATGCGCACAGGGAAACTTTGGGGAATCGAACATTATAATGTGGAACCCGATATATTGGTCACTTCGAAAGGCTTTAGCGGGGGAATCTATCCAATTGCTGCAACGGTAGTAAGTAAGAGGGCGGGCCAGTGGATGAATGAGGATGGGATGGCACATATTTCTACCTTTGGAGGTTCTGAACTGGGATGTGTTGTAGCAATGAAAGTATTAGAAATTTCCCAAAGAGAAGAAGTTGTCCAAAATGTGAATTTTGTTTCCCGCTATTTACGATATGAATTGGAGAAGATCAAGCAGCGCCATTCAGACTTCTTTGTTGGAATTCGTCAATTAGGTGTAGTGATGGGGCTCGAATTTGATCACCCGCAAGGTGCCAAGCATGTGATGAGTTCACTATATGAAAATGGTGTATGGGCCATCTACTCCATGCTTGATAATCGCGTTTTGCAGTTCAAACCAGGTCTTCTTTGCGACAAGAATTATTGTGACGAGCTGCTGGAACGTTGTGAGCTTGGAATTAAGCAGGCAGCAAGAAAACTGGGATATTAATTGAAGAACTGGATTAGGAGGGAGAAAAAATATGGGAGTAGCAAATGAACCATCCTATGCAGGTGTGTTAAATATCTTTCATGAAGTGGCAAAAAAATCACTCGGATTGTATCCAAAATTAAACAATGCAAACACCGAGCTCTTAAATTACTCAGAGAACGCTACCTATCTAGTGAGAGATTTTGCCAATAATAAGAAATATATTTTACGAGTCAATCGTCCTGGTTATCACACAAAGGAAGAAATTGAAAGTGAGTTACTATGGTTAAAATCAATCAATAGGGATAGCCCAATTACTGTTCCTTTACCTTTCCCCGGTTCAAATTGGGAGGATGTTCAGGAAGTCCATTTACACGATGAACAATCACCATTTTATTGTACGTTATTTGCTTTTTTAGAAGGGGAATCGCCAAGTGAGGAAAATGAACAAGAGTTAATCGTGCAATTTGAAAATCTTGGTGAAATTACTGCCCATCTCCACAATCACAGTATAAATTGGAAACCCCCGCAAACAATCAATCGCTGGTCCTGGGATTACGAAAACGTCATAGGGAATGATCCTATATGGGGCAGATGGCAGGATGGGAAGGGAATAACCCCTCAAAGACTCGAATTGTTCCAAAAGGTATCGGAAGTGATCAAACACCGGTTAGATCAATATGGAAAATCTAATGACCGCTTTGGTTTAATTCACGCCGACTTGCGCCTCCCCAATTTAATTATTGAAGATAAAGTCATTAAGGTGATTGATTTTGATGACTGTGGATTTAGCTGGTACATGTTTGATTTAGCCACTTCATTAAGTTTTATTGAGCATCAACCATATGTGCCCGAACTTATTCGTGCATGGGTAAAAGGATATCGTAAGGTTCGCCCGCTATCGAAACAGGAAGAAGATGAGATTCCAACCTTTATCTTAATGAGGAGGTTAATGCTTATCGCTTGGATCGGCAGCCATGATAACCCAACCAGCCAAGAACTCGGAAGTAAATATACAGAGCAAACGGACGCATTAGCCATTCGATATTTAGAAAGATTTAATTTGTAAGCACTTTAATTTTTTTGACAAACCATACTGAGCTATAAAGATTTGCTGAATGGAGGGCAGGACTGAACATGAATGAAACGATAATTAAAGAAATTACCAAACTCGTTCTCTTAAAGATGGAAGAGCATGCTGAAGCTTTTCCTCTTAATAAAAATGAAAATAACATAACAAGTTTCAAGAATTGGGGAAAAGAACATCAGCCGTACGCTGCCAATCCCAAACCACTTTCAAATGAAGAGATAAAATTGTGGAATACCATTTCCTCAAGCTTGATTGGCGGTAACGATGAAATTCTTTCGAACGATAAGCCTTCAGCCATTAGGTCACTGGAGGCAGCAGAGTTGAAAAAATGGGAAGAAGTAGCTGCCATTATTAGAAAAACTGCAACGGAAAATGGAGCAAACACAGAAGGACAAGTTAAGTTATATTCAACATTTATTAAAAGGTAATTTGCTATGAAATAGGTTGCAAGTTAACAAAATGGAGGAATGAACATGACAAGAATAATAGATGGAGCTTTAGGGATGATTGAAACAAAGGGGCTGGTAGCTGCATTAGAAGCATCGGATGCAATGGTGAAAGCTGCAAATGTAAATTTAATAGGAAAAGTGCACGTCGGTGGTGGAATCGTCACGGTTATGGTAACAGGAGACGTGGGAGCAGTGAAAGCTGCAGTAGAATCGGGAACTGCTGCTGCAGAACGTGTCGGACAGCTATTATCCACACACGTGATACCTCGTCCGCACAATGAATTGGAAATTATTTTACCTGGATCTGATAAAAAATAATAGATTTTCCAAACGGCATTTGGTAGTTTCGTTATTTTGGGATTCATATCCCTGCCACTAGCTTGGACATAGAAATCTTTAGATCATTTTTGAGATGAGGGAATGATGTTGTACGGTGCGATTGGATTGCTCGAAACAATTGGGGTGGCAATTTCTATAATAGCAGCAGATGCTATGTTAAAAGCGGCAGACATCACAATAATTAAACATGAGACAAGAGATGTTGCACTTGTCACCCTTATGATTGGCGGCGATTTGAGCTCTGTCAGGACAGCAATTGAAGTGGGAGCCACGATTGCAAAAAAAAACGACTCCCTTCTAACATCCGGGGTTATGCCAAACCCGGACCTTGAAACAAATCAGTTTTTTCAAAAAGAAGTAAATTCGCGTTGGGTATCCCAGTTAGTTCAATAACAATCTATATATTTTAAGGTAGTGATGACATGTATGCAGTAGTCGACCATGATTTACTTGCACTACAGGAAATGAGAGAAGTCGTTCGAAAGGCCAAACAGGCTCAGCTTAAGTATATGTCGTTCTCACAGGAACAGGTTGATCGAATTGTTAAAGCAGTCGCAGATGCAGCCTATGCACATTCGTATGAATTAGCTGTTCTTGCAGTGAAGGAAACTGGTATGGGCGTGATTGAACACAAAAAGATGAAAAATGATGTCGCCTCTAAAGCAGTATATGAATCAATAAAAGATGAAAAGACGGTTGGCATCATCAGGAAAGACAAGGTCAAGGGAATGGTTGAAATCGCCGCACCATTCGGTGTGGTTGCCGCGATTATCCCAACAACCAACCCAACCTCAACAGCTATTTTTAAAACGCTGATTTCTTTAAAAACACGGAATGCCATTGTGGCCAGCCCACACCCGTATGCCGTGAAATGTACAACCGAAGCTTTGAAAATTTGCGAAAAAGCTGCTACCCGGGCCGGGGCGCCAAAGGGGCTAATTGGCTGGCTATCCTTTGCTTCCATGGAAGCAACACAGGCACTAATGAAGGATAAAGATGTTAATTTAATCCTTGCTACGGGCGGAGGCGGACTCGTTAAAGCTGCATACAGCTCCGGGAAGCCGGCTTATGGAGTCGGGCCAGGAAATGTTCCCGTTTATATTGAAAAAACAGTAAAAATAAAAAAAGCTGTTTCAATGATTGTCGATAGCAAGACATTTGATTATGGAACCATCTGTGCGACGGAACAGTCGATTGTCGTGGACCAGGAGATTGCCACAGATGTGATTCTTGAGTTGAAACAGAACGGGGCATATTTTTTAAATCCGGAAGAAAAGAAAAAAATGGAAAAGGTGATTTCACCTGTACCAGGAAAGGTAAATCCTGCGATTGTCGGAAAAAGCCCTGTAACAATTGCTGAGCTTGCAGGAATTTCAATTGATGAAACCATTCGTCTTTTTGTTGCAGAGGAAACTGAAATTGGCAAGCATGTCCCTTTCTCCTTAGAAAAGCTATCGCCGATCTTTGCTCTTTATCGTGCAGAAAATACAGCCGATGCAAAAAGAATCTGCAACCAGCTGCTCGATTTGGGAGGCAGAGGCCACAGCCTTTCGATTCACACGGAAAATGAGCATGTGGCTAAGGAATTTTCCCTGGACATGCCTGTATCAAGAATCTTCGTCAACACGCTTTCAACAATGGGGGCAGTTGGAGGCACTACAGGTTTTGACCCATCCTTTACATTGGGGTGTGGGTCGTTCGGAGGCAATATCACATCAGACAATATTACCGCCAGGCATTTAATGAATATAAAAAGAATGGCTTATGGAATTAAAGAAGTGTCAATCCCTAAAAAAGGAATAATGAATCCAGACCGAAGTACAGCACTGCTTCAAGAGTCAGCCCAGCAGAATCAGATTGTTGAAGAAGTAATCCGTGAAATGGGCTTAAATGAAAATTATCAGGCAGCTGATATTGCCCGAATTGTCGTACAAGTTGTAAAGCAATTCAATAAAGATTAAGGAGGAAGATAAAATGCCAAGAGAAATGACAGCACTTGGAATGATTGAAACGAAAGGTTTGGTAGCATCCATTGAAGCAGCGGATGCAATGGTGAAGGCGGCAAATGTGCACCTTGTTGGAAAGGTCCATGTAGGCGGAGGAATCGTGACCGTGCTCGTTCGCGGCGATGTGGGTGCAGTAAAAGCGGCGACTGATGCTGGGGCAGCTGCAGCCAATCGGGTAGGTGAAATCTTGTCAGTCCATGTGATTCCAAGACCTCATAATGAGCTGGAGATAATTTTGCCACAAATTCCTACGGCAGTCCCTTCAGAAAGTGAACCAGATTTATCAGCAATACGATAGGATATTTTAACTATTTGGGGTTTGCCAAAAGTGAGGTGAAAACAAAATGGAACATCCCTTGCTTCAATCAATCGTTGAAGAGGTTCTTCAACAGTTGAGCGAAAAGCAGGCAACTTTAGAACAGGACCTGATTCCTATAGCTGTATCTGCCCGCCATGTGCATGTGTCAGAAAAAGATCTGGCTGTTCTGTTTGGAGCCTCTTATCAATTGAGGATAAAGAAACGGCTTTCCCAGCCCAATCAGTTTGCTGCTGAAGAAACGGTAACAATCGCGGGTCCAAAAGGAACGATTGAACGCGTTCGTGTCCTTGGTCCGGTAAGAAAACAAACGCAAGTGGAAGTAAGCATAACAGATGCGAAAAAGCTTGGACTTGACCCGCCACTCCGGCAATCTGGCCACCTAAATGGCTCCAGTCCAGTGACCATCATAGGACCGAAAGGAAGCCTCTATTTACATGAAGGCCTTATCATTGCGCAATCGCATATTCATACAAATCCTGCAGATGCGAAAAAGTTTGGATTTGAAGATGGCGGTTTTGTTACGGTGCGGGTGGATACTGCACGGCCCATTACATTTGAGAGGGTTTTAGTCCGGGTTTCACCTTCGTATATGACTGAAATGCATATTGATACGGATGAAGCTAATACCGGATTAATCCAAACAGGCCAGCCCGGGAGGATTATTATGCACCGGCAGCCGCAGAATATCCAGGGTTCCCCAAATATTAAGGATTTTCCGGAGGAACGTTCGAATCATCAGGTTTTTGGTGGGAAATTATTGACCGATCATGAAGTACAAAGATTTCCAGGTAAAAATATATATATTAAAAAAATGAGTATTGTTACCCCATTGGCAAGGGATACAGCCCGCATTACAGGGAAGAAAATTGTGATTATTGATGCATAAGGTGGGATGACATGCGGCTTGGGATTGTGATTGGTAGTATATGGGCAACAAGGAAAGAGGATGGCATGACCGGATTAAAACTCTTAGTAATACAGCCCATTAAACCGGATGGGACTTTTATAAAAACACCGATTATTGCGGCCGATCGAATTGGTGCCGGCAAGGGGGATCAGATAATATTTGCAGAAGGCAGCTCAGCGCGGGCGATAGTGCCTGACGGTGTTTCTCCTCTTGATGCAGCGATTATCGGAATTGTAGATCAGACAGAAATATGATAGAGAAGGTGAATAGAATGGCAAAAGCAATCGGAATGATTGAAACCTACGGGTTAATAGCTTCGATTGAAGCTGCAGATGCTATGCTGAAAGCGGCAAATGTCACCATTGTAAATCAGGAAAAAATAGATGGTGCACTTGTTTCGATTTTGGTTGAAGGTGATGTTGGTGCGGTACAGGCTGCTGTTGAAGCGGGAAAAGAGGCTGCAGCAAGAGTGGGTGGGCTGCGGGCTGCACATGTCATACCAAGGATAGATAATGATATCTATGGAGTCATGAAAAAGTCTAAATAATTGGCAGGAAATAAATGGGACGATTCTGTAAGAAATCTAAAGGCATTGCCTAATTACGAAAAAAGAATGGAAGGAGGAGAAACATGGTTTTTAAACGCCCAAAAATTGCTGTAATCGGGGCTGGCCATACGGGTGCAACAACCGCTCTGATGCTTGCGCAAAAAGAACTAGGGGATATTATTCTCGTGGAAATACCGGAACAGGAACAGCCAGTAAAAGGAAAAGCACTCGATATTCTCGAATCTGGTCCTATTTTACGTTTCAATGCCAATGTTAAAGGAACATCGGATTATGCCGATATCGAAAATGCTGATCTTGTCATTATTACGGCTGGCATTCCACGAAAACCGGGCATGAGCAGGGCGGATCTCGTCTCAACCAATGCGGGTATCATTCACTCCATTTCTCTTAAAATCGCAAAATATGCACCAAATAGTTACATTCTTGTCTTAAGCAATCCGGTAGATGCGATGACCTACGTTTGCTATAAGGCAACACAATTTCCAAGGAACCGGGTGATTGGCCAGTCAGGTGTTCTTGATACAGGAAGATTCAATACTTTTGTAGCAGAAGAGTTGAATATTTCGGTTGAGGATATCTCGGGATTTGTCCTGGGCGGCCATGGGGACGAAATGGTCCCGTTAATCCGTTTTTCATATGCTGGAGGAATTCCGCTTGAAAAGCTGATTTCGAAAGAGCGCCTAGACAATATAATAGAAAGAACTAGGCATGGAGGGGGCGAGATTGTTACTTTATTAGGAAATGGGAGTGCCTATTACGCTCCATCCGCCTCTCTTGTCATCATGGCAGAAGCAATCATCCGCGACAAAAAGCGCATTCTTCCTGCAATCGCTTATTTGCAGGGGGAGTATGGCTATAAAGATTTGTGCTTAGGAGTTCCAACAATAATTGGCGGAAATGGAATCCATAGTGTAATAGAACTTCCATTGAATATTAATGAAAAAGAGGCCCTTGACAGATCCGCTAAATCAGTGGAAGCCATTTTACCTATTGTAAACACTTGACTTTTTAACCTTATGTTAATTGGGTATAGTGAAATGCCATATTATAAAATGGGTGCCTGTTCCTCTTTCAAAGTCAATAACTTTTAGGACAGGCATTATGTTCGTTTTTTAAAGGTGTAATATACATAGGAATAACCAGGGCGAAGGAATATCTTTGCTTTTCTTATTAGGGGAATCTGAGTCACGGGGTATCTTAATCAAATATTACTAGAGAGAAACAGGAAGAAAATTTAAATTGAAATGATTAATTAGGGCCAATCATCAATTA
>NZ_JBALPP010000133.1:0-10261 GCF_036965425.1 Neobacillus drentensis
CTATAACAATTATCGATATCAATGGAACTTAAAAAAGATGACCCCTATTCAATATAGGAATCATCTTCTAGTTGCTTAATCTCTTTTTTTATAGTGTCCTTGACAAAGGTGCCAGTTTAGAAGAGGTACACTCTTTTTATGCTCAAATATCGTCAAGATCTTTACTAATGTCGAATTTTTTTCAGGCTAATCTTTTATTAATTACTCAAAACCTCCACAAAAGAGTTGAAAATAAAGGATTCATGCGAGTAAAAAAGTATGTAAGAAAATTTGACACTTCGCTATTTTTTTACATTTTTTTCAATTTAATTATGATAAATTGAAAAAGTATTCAGAAAAGTGAACAAGCCTTCTAATTCATTTCTTTTTACATATTGGATAATCAAATGGTTGCATCATTTTACAGAATGTAAGGTGAAATGGTCTTTTACAGTCTGTAAAATAAAAATAAGGCAGAATTTTCTGCAAAGTACATAAGTAAGAAGAAGGAGGATGGATAGTTAATATTGAATTTTTAATAAAGCGCTTTCATTTTGAATTTTATTAAAATTTACCTTTAATTAAAAAGGGGAGGGTTTCTCTTTGGCCATTGAAAAAATGCAGCGCATTTCCTTATCCAATCTTGAAAAGAACTTCCAAGAAGTTGAACGAGGATTAACAAACCGTGAAGCTCTGGAAGAATCAAATCGATGCCTCTATTGTTATGATGCCCCATGTATTAAAGCCTGTCCAACAAGTATTGATATACCAACTTTTATTAAAAAAATAGCCTCAGGAAATTTCCTTGGTTCTGCCAAAACGATTATGTCCTCAAACCCAGTTGGTGCAAGCTGCGCGAGGGTTTGCCCAACTGAAGAGCTTTGTGAAGGAGCTTGTGTTCTAAACCATTCAACCAAACCAATCATGATCGGCAATCTGCAGCGATATGCCACAGATTGGGCGATCCAGAATGAGAAAACTCTATTCCAGCCAGGTGAACCCAATGGTGTCAAAGTGGCTGTTATTGGCGGCGGCCCAGCCGGATTATCTGCAGCTAGGGAGCTTGCCAGATTAGGCTATGACGTGACCATTTTTGAAGCAGCGAAGGAAGCTGGTGGATTGAATACCTTTGGTATCGTTTCTTTCCGTTTGCCTCAGCGAATTTCTTATTGGGAAGTAGAGCAAGTAGAGAAATTAAACGTCACGATTAAAACGAACACAATGGTAGGCAGAGATATATCCGTTGAAGAACTAACTGAAAATTACGATAAAATCGTTTTAGCAGTGGGGATGGCAAATGTACCTGAACTTGGTATTGAAGGAGAAGAGTTAGACGGGGTTTATGATGCCATTGAATTTGTGAAGGCCACGAAAAGCGGCCAATTATCAAAAGATTTTATCGGCAAGCGAGTGGTGGTCGTTGGTGCTGGTAATACCGCGATTGACGGTGCGACCTGTTCTGTCCGGTTAGGGGCTGAAAATGTAAAAATCCTTTACCGCAGGACGGAAGAAGAAATGACTGCTTATGATTTTGAATATGAATTTGCCAAACAGGATGGTGTGGAGTTCCGCTGGTTAACTGCACCTAAACGAATTATTGGGGACGAAGCCGGAAAGGTAACTGGAATAGAGTGTATTAAAATGACGCTCGGTGAACCGGAAAAGGATGGGCGCCGCCGGCCTGTTGCTGTTGAAGGATCTGAACATATTATTCCAGTAGAGGCCGTTGTAAAAGCCATCGGGCAAACAAGACACTTGGAATTGATTGGATTATTAGGCCTTAAACATGAAGGTGGAGTTGTAAAGGTCGATCAAGAAACACTTCAAACCTCAAATCCAAAAATCTTTGCCTGCGGCGACGTTATTTTTGGCAAAGGTAAGGGCGATGCCATGGTCGTAACAGCCGCACAGCAGGGAAAAGATGTTGCATACGCAATTCATAAGCAATTTTCGGCTGTTGGAACAGTTTAATTAAGGGGGAATAGTGATGGCTGATTTACGTATTAATCTTGCAGGGATTAAATCTCCAAACCCGTTTTGGCTGGCTTCAGCACCTCCTACCAATTCCGGTTATCAGGTTCAGCGAGCCTTTGAAGCCGGCTGGGGAGGAGCAGTATGGAAAACGTTAGGCGACCCAATCTTAAACGTATCTTCCCGATTTGCGGCGGTTAGCTTTAATGGCCAGCGAGTCGCAGGTTTCAATAATATTGAGCTGATTACCGACAGGCCGTTAGAAGTTAATTTAAAGGAAATTTATGAAACGAAAAAGCGGTTCCCGAACCATGCGATTATTGCTTCCTTAATGGTAGAGCCGAAACAGGAAAAATGGCATGAAATTGTCAAACGCGTTGAAGATGTCGGAGTTGACGGCCTTGAATTAAACTTCGGCTGTCCTCATGGCATGGCGGAACGCGGCATGGGATCAGCCTCCGGACAGGTGCCTGCTCTTGTAGAACGGCAAACCTATTGGGTTAAAGAAGTGGCAAAAACTCCTGTCATCGTAAAATTAACACCAAACATTACAGACATTACAGCAACAGCTGAAGCAGCCTGCAGTGGAGGTGCGGATGCCATAAGTATGATTAATACAATTAACAGTTTAATGGGGGTTGACCTCGATACTTGGAACACGATTCCACATGTGGCTGGTAAAGGAGCACATGGCGGCTATTGTGGTCCAGCCGTAAAACCTATCGCACTCAACATGGTGGCCGAATGCGCAAGACACCCGCATATTAATGTCCCTATATCTGGAATAGGCGGTATTTCCAATTGGCAGGATGCTGTGGAATTTATGTTGATGGGTGCGACTGGCGTTCAAGTCTGTACCGCCGCGATGCACCATGGCTTCCGCATTGTAGAGGATATGATTGAAGGACTGAGCAACTATTTAGATAGCAAGGGCATTTCTTCCGTTTCTGAGATTATCGGTAAGTCTGTTCCAAAATATTCGGACTGGGGTAACTTGGATTTAAACTATAATATCGTTGCCAAAATTAATACCGATGTATGCATCAACTGCAATAAATGCCATATTGCCTGTGAAGATACCTCTCACCAATGTATCGACATGCTGACAGACACGAATGGAAAAAGCTATTTAAAAGTACGTGAAGAAGACTGTGTTGGCTGTAATTTATGTTCAATCGTTTGTCCTGTGGACGGAGCAATTGACATGATAGAAGTACCAAGCGAACTGCCAGTGATGACTTGGAATGAACGCCAAGCTGCACTTAAAGTTGCAGCAGATTGCAAAGTTGACGTTATTAAATAGATGCTTTGTTAAAGGGCATTGTTGAAATTTAACACTGTTGATTGGAGCGGACGATGCGAAGACTCCTGCGGGAGTACGGGTCAGGGGAGACCCCGCAGGCGCCAAAGCGCCGAGGAGGCTCCCCGACACGCCCGCGGAAAGCGAAGCACCTGGAGCGCAAATCAACAACAAAGTTTAACATAGCCAAATAGAATAAATAGGAGGAAACTCAAATGAAGAAAATTATTAAGAACGGAACGATTGTCACTGCAACAGATACTTATCAGGCGGAACTATTAATCGAGGATGGGAAAATTGCGCAGATTGGCACAAACCTTTCAGCCATTGGTGCTGAAATCGTTGATGCAAAAGGCTGCTTAGTATTTCCAGGAGGAATCGATCCGCATACTCACCTAGATATGCCTTTCGGAGGAACGATTACCAAGGATGACTTTGAATCAGGTACGATCGCGGCAGCCTTTGGCGGAACGACTTCAATTATTGATTTCTGCTTAACGAATAAAGGCGAACCGCTCAAAGATGCGATTCAAACCTGGCATGGCAAGTCAAAAGATAAAGCTGTTATTGATTATGGTTTCCACTTAATGATTGGGGAAATCAATGACAAGGTATTAAACGAACTTCCTCAAGTGATTAATGAAGAAGGAATTACTTCCTTTAAAGTGTTCATGGCATATAAAAATGTATTGCAAGCAGACGATGAAACGCTTTTCCGGACGCTAGTCACGGCTAAAGAACATGGCGGTTTAGTCATGGTTCACGCAGAAAACGGCGATGTAATCGATTATTTAACGAAAAAGGCCCTCGAAGAAGGTAAAACAGAACCAATCTATCACGCCTTAACAAGGCCGCAAGAATTAGAGGGTGAAGCAACCGGACGTGCCGCTAGACTCACTGGGCTGGCTAATTCTCAGCTATATGTAGTCCACGTATCCTGCTCAGATGCCGTTGAACAAATTGCTGAAGCTCGAAGTAAAGGCTTTAATGTCTGGGGTGAAACCTGTCCGCAATATTTAGTCCTAGATCAAAGTTATTTAGAAAAACCGAACTTTGAAGGAGCTAAATATGTGTGGTCTCCTCCGCTCAGGGAGAAATGGAATCAGGAGGTCCTTTGGAATGCTTTGAAAAATGGTACGCTGCAAACATTTGGTTCTGATCAATGCTCATTCGATTTTAAAGGGCAAAAGGAACTTGGGCGAAATGATTTTACAAAAATCCCGAACGGCGGTCCAATTATTGAAGATCGTTTAACGATATTATTCTCTGAAGGTGTGAAAAAAGGAAGAATCAGTCTTAATCAATTCGTTGATCTAACTTCAACAAGAGTCGCCAAGCTGTTTGGCTTATTCCCGAAAAAAGGAACGATTGCCATTGGTTCGGACGCAGACCTTGTCATATTTGACCCCAATGTTGAACGTGTGATTTCAGCAGAAACTCATCATATGGCTGTTGACTATAACGCCTTTGAAGGAATGAAAGTGACAGGCGAGCCAGTTTCAGTATTAGTTCGCGGTGATTATGTTATCCGCGACAAGCAGTTCGTCGGTAAACCAGGATCTGGCCAGTATTTGAAGCGGGAAAAGTATAGCTTGAATACACTGTTGAATCAAAATGAAACATTATCAATCTAATTAAATCCAAGGTGGGGGTTAAATGTCAGAATATCAACAATTTCAAGATGAAAGAGATAAAATTGATTTTTTCATCGGGAAAGGATATCGAATTAATGGAGTTAATGAACATTTAAACGGAGCCACTGTTGATTTTTTACATCCGAATGGTAATGTTACCGAGACTCTCTTAATTGGTACGGCTAATGGCAGGAAGTATTTTTCGAGTCTATTAATCAAACAAAATCAAGGAAAATAGTGACGATAAAGGGTGTGGGTAGAATGGAATTCTATTTAAAATCAAAGGATAATTTCTATCCATGTGAAGTCACAATTGATGAAGATAACGGGCGCTATATGATTAGGAAGTCGGATTCAAGCGGTGAGTATTTCAATTCTCCTGAAGAATTAGTGGCATGGATCAGGGAAAATTGGAAATCTGATGATTTTCTAGACCCAGAAGAGTTTGATTCCATGCTAAATGAAATCAAAATATACCTACCGATTGTTCATTAACCCACGATAACAGAAAAGGATTGGTTGAAGAACCAATCCTTTTTCTTAAAAAAATTTCCTTTCTATTAGGGGAGCTAAATGATGAAAGAACATTTTCAACTGAAGGTAGCGGAAATTTTAAATAGAAAGCACTTCGAAAATGCCCGCGTTATTGCCGGGCATGATGGAGTTCAAGAGATTGTTAAATGGGTTCATGTCGTAGAGGCAACGAGTATTCGAAATCTATTAAACGGTCATGAGCTAATTCTATCCACTGGTGTTGCCTGGAAAGATAATGTAGATTTATTTATCTCGATGGTGAAACAATTTTACAAAAACAATGCGGCAGGCCTTTGCATTGAAATGGGAACCTATGTGTCAGAAATTCCTGCTGAAGTGATTGAGTTTGCAAATGAAAATCAATTTCCGATCATTATATTCGAGGAAGAAGTACCATTTGTTGAAATCACGCAGGATATTCATTCGGTTATCATTAATCAGCAATATCAGAAAATAGCGGACCTGGAGGATTACTCGCAAAGTTTAAATAAAAGACTGCTTACCATTGAAACATACGAGGATATTCTTCAATTTATTTTTTCTGCTCTGGACGTGCAAATCATCTTTCGAATGAAAAACAAGGAATACGAATTTGTCCCGGAAATCAACCGCACTGACGAAGCGATTATTCTTTCTAAGATTGATGAGGCCAAACAAAATCCAAGTCAGCAAATCGCCATTTCACCTATCTTTTTGTTCGGTCAAGAGTATGCAGAATTAATCATTTACTCGAAGGATATTCCGATCAGCGAATACGACTTATTAATTTTAGACAGGACTGGTACAGCTTTAGCGCAACATCTTTTAAGAGATTTATATGTTGAGGAAAAAAAGCGGGTAGAAGAGTTTGAATGGCTGCACGGCTGGCTGGAGGGCGAACATTCCATAGAAGGCATTCAGGAATATCTAATAGAAAATGGGATAAAAACGAAAACCAGCGATGCAGTTGTTCTGATAACGAAGCTTTTTCCAATTAAAGAAAAATCGATCAATGATGTAACATACCTGAAATTACTGTTTCGCTCTGTTTTTGAGCAGAATGGTTTTGTGGTTTTTTCTGTTGAAAAACGGAATGAGATTACGTTTATCCTATTAAACAGCCGGGCGAAAAAGAATCTAAAGGAACGAATTAAAAAAGCAGTGGATTCTCTTCAAGAATCCGAGTTTATCCGAAAGCAAAGTGCTGCAAAGTTTATCATTGCTGCTGGTAAGTTTACCGAATCCTTAAGGGATGTACATAAAAGTTATCAAACAGCGAAGGAAACTATTCGAATCCAACAAAAAATGACGAATAAACAAATCTACCATTTTTATGAGGATTTACATTTATATCGTCTTATTTCACAAATGAGCAAATATACGGATTTACAGGAGCTTGCATCGGAATACCTTTATCCGGTTATACAATATGACCAAAAATATAATGGCAAGCTGTTAGAAACATTAAAAGCCTATTTAGAGTGTAACGGCTCAAAGCAGGAAACTTCAAACAAGCTTTTCATTGTAAGACAAACGCTATACCATCGTCTGCAAAAGCTAGAGAACCTGCTGGGGGAAGATTTTATGGATCATGAAAAGAGAGTGGCAATCGAATTTATGCTGCTCGTCCATGATTATTTATTAGGGGCAAAACCGGGTGCAATAAATCAAGTTCGATGATGAAATGTTAAATGAATGTTCAATTTGTCGAAGAAATCTTCGCAGACATTTTACAGTATGTCTAATGAAAGCGATTCATACATGCGAGATAATGATAGTAATTCAATTGTTATATAAATAAGGAGGAATATAGATGGGCGTAACAAAAAAGGACACTGCTATTTTAAACAATTATATTAACGGAGTATGGGTGAGCTCAAATAGTACGCAAACTTTGGATGTGCCAAACCCAGCGACAAATGAAATCTTGACAAAGGTCTCTGTTTCCACAAAAGAAGATGTTGATCTTGCGGTTGCAGCAGCGAAAGAAGCCTTTAAAAAGTGGAAAAACGTGCCGGTTCCAAAGCGTGCAAGGATTCTTTTTAAATACCACTATCTATTAACAGAAAACCATGAGGAATTAGCAAGATTAATCGTTTTGGAAAATGGAAAGGCCTACAAGGAAGCGTATGGGGAAGTTCAACGCGGAATTGAATGCGTAGAATTTGCTTCAGGTGCTCCAACATTGATTATGGGAGAAACTCTTTCTGGCATTGCTGAGGATATCGATTCTGAAATGTTCCGGTACCCACTAGGTGTAGTTGGCGGGATTACACCGTTTAACTTCCCGATGATGGTGCCCTTATGGATGTTCCCCTTAGCAGTTGCCTGTGGTAACACGTTTGTGCTGAAGCCATCTGAGCGTACCCCAATCTTAGCTAATAGATTAGCAGAATTATTTACTGAAGCTGGTGCACCTCAAGGAGTGTTAAACGTCGTCCATGGTGCCCATGATGTTGTAAATGGCCTGCTTGAGCATAAGGATATTGCCGCCATTTCCTTTGTCGGTTCACAGCCGGTTGCCAAATATGTTTATGAGCGTGCTGCCGCTGCAGGCAAGCGGGTTCAAGCCCTTTCTGGAGCGAAAAATCATCATATTGTAATGCCGGATGCCGATATGAATAAGGCCGTGCAGCATATCATCAGCTCGACTTTCGGAAGTGCCGGCCAGCGGTGTATGGCTTGTAGTGCCGTTGTCGTAGTCGGTGATAATGAACCATTTGTAAACGCATTAAAGAAACAGGCGGATGAATTAATCATTGGGAACGGGATGGATGAAGAAGTACTGTTAACCCCGGTCATCCGTAAGGAACACCGCGATAAAGTTCTTGGATACATTGAAAAAGGCTTAGAGGAAGGTGCAGACTTAATTAGAGACGGGCGTAAAGAAATGGATGAACTTCCTGAAGGCAATTTCTTAGGACCAACGATTTTCGATCATGTTAAACCAGATATGACAATTGCAAAAGAAGAAATTTTCGCACCAGTATTAAGTCTACTTCGTGCAAACGATTTAGATGAAGGATTGGAATATATCCGTAAATCCAGATTCGGTAATGGTGCAACGATATATACAAACAATGCAAAGGCTGTTCGACAGTTCCGTGAAGAAGCGGACGCAGGAATGCTCGGCATTAACGTAGGTGTCCCAGCAACAATGGCGTTTTTCCCATTCTCCGGCTGGAAAGATTCCTTCTACGGTGATATGCACGTAAATGGTAAAGACGGTGTAAACTTCTATACTCGCAAAAAAATGATTACATCACGCTTTGACGCATAAAATGGTGTCAAGCACCGATACGGAAAAGGAGGAAAATTACGGTATGGTTCAAACAAGTCGTCCCCAAGACACGTTTCAAGAGCAAGATGATAAGTATGTTTGGCATTCGATGAAGCCTTATAATCCCGACGCTACGGTTATTGTAGAAAAGGCTGAGGGTTCATGGGTAACAGATGTGGATGGCAAACGTTATTTAGATGCAATGTCAGGCCTATGGTGTGTGAATGTTGGATATGGAAGGACGGAACTGGCTGAAGCAGCGTATGAGCAATTAAAAGAGATGGCTTATTTCCCGTTATCACAAAGTCATGTACCTGCTATCAAACTTGCGGAAAAATTAAACGAATTGCTTGACGATGAATACGTCATCTTTTTCTCAAACAGCGGTTCTGAAGCGAATGAAACAGCCTTTAAGATTGTCCGTCAATACCATCAGCAAAAGGGTGAGCATAACCGCTATAAAATTTTGTCCAGGTACCGTGCCTACCATGGCAATTCAATGGGAGCATTGGCCGCAACGGGGCAGGCGCAAAGAAAATATAAATATGAGCCGCTGGCACCAGGCTTTATCCATGTATCTCCGCCGGATTCTTATCGTGATGACACAAATGTGCAAGATCCAAAGGAATTGCCTTCTGTTAAAGAAATCGACCGTACGATGACCTGGGAGCTAAGTGAAACCATCGCGGCCATGATCATGGAACCAATCATTACTGGAGGCGGAGTGCTTATTCCTCCAGATGGGTATATGAAGGCAGCTAAAGAGGTTTGTGAAAAACACGGAGCACTCCTAATCGTTGATGAAGTGATTTGCGGCTTCGGCCGTACAGGTAAACCATTCGGATTCATGAATTATGGAGTGAAACCGGATATCATTACCATGGCCAAGGGGATTACAAGTGCCTATTTGCCATTATCTGCGACAGCGGTTCGCAAGGATATTTACGAAGCGTTTAAAGGATCCGAAGAATATGATTATTTCCGTCACGTGAACACGTTTGGAGGAAATCCAGCGGCATGTGCCCTGGCGTTAAAAAACCTTGAAATCATGGAAAAAGAAAATCTGTTTGATCGTTCGAGAGATTTAGGTGAACAGGTTCTGAATGATTTAACAACTCTTCTACAAGACCATCCATTTGTAGGCAATGTCCGCGGAAAGGGCCTATTAATCGGGATTGAGCTTGTAAATGATAAAACCACGAAAGAACCGTTAGATCCAGCGCTTGTCAATCAAGTGATTGCAAGCTGTAAGGAAAATGGCATTATCATCGGAAAAAATGGAGCTACGGTTGCAGGATACAATAATGTGCTCACCTTGGCACCGCCATTAAATATTGAACAAAAGGATTTGAACTTTTTAATTAAGACGCTAACAGAATCTCTAAACAAAATACTGTAGGTATTAGGTAAAAGAGCATTTGTCTTTACATTCTGTAAATGATAAATGCTCTTTTTTTCATGTTTAAAAGAAAAATAATCGACAAAATTGTCAATTCTGATTAAATTCTGTGAAATCAGTGAAAAAATGTCGAAATCTTTCGATAGAATAATTGACAGATAGATTTGAAAGGTTATAATTAACTT
>NZ_JBALPP010000134.1:0-6335 GCF_036965425.1 Neobacillus drentensis
TTAATCTTGTGTATATTTGATTATTATTTCAAAATTGTAATTTCCATGAAACATTATGTAAATCCGCTAACATATTTCCGTAATGGTTTTGAGGTATCATAGATGAACAGGGTGATTTGGAAAATTTTAATATACCTTTTTGAATGAATTAAACTATGGGGTGATAAAATGGGTTCAATTTCAAAAAGGAGTAAATATTTCGATAATGCCAAATTTATATTAATTTTTCTCGTTGTTTTTGGGCATCTCATCAGTCCTTTAAAGGAACACGATGGGATCCTTTTTACCTTATATTCCGCTATTTTTTTATTCCATATGCCAGCATTTATCTTAATCTCCGGATACTTCGCAAAAGGTTATAAAAAACCAGGCTACTTGAAAAAGTCTGTAAAAAAAATATTAATACCTTATTTTATTTTTCAATCCATTTATTCTGTTTATTATTATCTAAATGGACAGGAAGACAAATTGAATTTTGATTTACTCCATCCGCATTGGACGCTATGGTTTTTAATGAGTTTGTTCTGCTGGAATTTGTTGTTATATATTTTTGCAGAACTTAGATGGAAGGGTCTTGTGATTGCTATCGCTTTCGGAATTGGGGTAGGTTATGTTGATCATATAGGCAGTTTCTTAAGCTTATCAAGGACATTTGTATTTTTTCCATATTTTTTAATGGGGTACTTACTAAATGGGAATCAGTTAAAAAGGATTATCAGAGCAAAGTACTCACTTCCATTGGGGATCTTAATCATATCTGTAACACTTTTATTGGTTGGATTTGGATTTCCAAAAGATGCAGTTCCATGGCTGTTAGGTGATACATCATATGCAAACATGGGAGGAAAAGAGGTAACAGATGGGCTATTGCGAGGTCTACAATATGGTGTGACTTTCATTGTAATGTTTGGGTTTTTAGCTCTCATACCGTCCACTCAGTTTAAATTAACGAAAATCGGAGAAAGAACCTTATATATCTATTTATTTCACGGTTTTATTATTAAATCGTTTCAAACATTCATTCCAGATGAGCGATTAAATTCCATATCAGGAAATTACCTTTTACTTTTCATCATTTCTTTCTTGATATGTAAAATTCTTGGAAGTTATTTTATGAAAAAATATACGCAGCCTCTAGTTGAATTAAAAGTCTGATAGCCGAATGTGTTGATCACATTCGGCTAATTTTTTGCCTAATTACAATCCAAGTAATGAACTAACGAAACTTTTCTTTTTTCTTTTGACTTTTCCGTTGTCCAGGACGAGTGGTTTTTCTATTTGGGGCGGTCTTTTCATTTCATTCATTTCTGTTTGAAGTTTTTCTACCAATTGTGTTAATTCTTTTATTTGTTGCTGTAGTTCTTCAATTTCACGGCGATGCTGTAGAAGTTGGTAGGAAGCAACCGAATCTGCTTTTGCATGAAGACCCATTTCTAGTTTATTAACTTTTTCAAGCAGTTTTTCAAATGTTTCATTCTTTTCAGTAGTGTTAACTATACCTTTTCGAGTTATTTTCTTCTCTTTTATTGGAGCAATTTCTTGAATTAGTGTCCCGCTTTGCAGCTTTTCATGAATTTCTTGTAATATCTCAATGTCCTTGTCGTTAAAATGATAATGCCCTCGTTCATTTCGTTCCATTGGCAGGTCGAGCTGTTTTACCCAGCGTTGAATCGTACTAGTAGACACTCCTAATAATTTAGCGGCCTCGCTTGAATTCATATCGAATCCCTCCAAAGTTAAAATTCTCGTAAACTCCGAACGACGAAATGATTCACAATCTATTTAAGCCCAGAATTTCCACCATTTCTTTTCTTTGGTTGCTGCTACATCTCTAAAGCTTGTCAACATTTGTTGAAATGCTAATTCCCTTTGAGTAATTTCTTGACGGTATTGATTTCGTTCTTCGATAAAAAATTCACGGTCGATGGAAATAGCTTCAGCAAGGCTTGAGATTTCATTATTGGTTACATCAACATAATGAGACAATTCTTCTGTGGTTTCGGAAAGTTGTTTTGAAAGGGTGAAAATTTCTTCAGTTGTTTCCATTGAAACGTTTGCAATATTATTAGAGAGATATTGCAATGATTCTAGCGTATGTTCAGAAGCTTTTTCAATAGATTCTGAAAGCTGTTGAATATCAGATTGTGTGTTGGCTGATGATTTATAAATCGAATCGGAAATGGATTTGACAGTAGTTAATGTTCCATTTTTAATTTCTTTTTTTACTTCCTCTATTACCTCTTTACGGACGACACTTCGGATTTCTTCTTTTACTTCATTTAAAAAATTTTGCGTATAGGTATCCATTGCTTCGAAAAAAAGATTCGCATTATTTAACGGATACTCCTCCACAACCGCCGGCGTTTTCGGTTCTGAAATGACTTCCATAGAGATGACAGAAGGTTCTAAATCAGTATCAGCAACATTTTCGGACTCTGGTTTTGGTTGTAGTGATTTGCGAATAAGCTCTTTACTTGCTTTTTTTTCTTGCATACTTTTAATATCGAAAAGCAGGTTTATCTCCCTTTCCCCATAGATTCTTGCCCCTTGTTTTGTCCGGGGAATATCGAGTAACTCATTAAATTCTGTTTCCCACTGACGTAACGTTCCAGGCGCGATATTTATTTTTTTTGCTGCTTCTTTTAAGGTATAAGTTTTCATTTACAAATCATTCCTCTCTATAAAAAATCTAGGAAATAATCATCGTTAGGATAGTAATTCACCATTAAGTATCCTATTTTCCTGCTATATGACAAAAGCTATCAAAACAAGACTTAATGCAAGAAATAACAACATATTACTGCAAATTGAGCACAGTTCTTTTTTGGGAATGAGTAAGTTGAAATAGTTGAGTGTAAACTAAAAGGAAAATGTCGAATGAACAACAATTTCTATTGTGATGTTGTCGATAAGATTTGATGTGGATTTCGGTAAAATGAAATAGAATTAGCAAAAATTTTATCTTTGAAAATATTTATTTTGTGGTATAGTTAGAAACGGATATAAATAATAATCCGCAGGCAGATGCGGTAGAGGTTCTAGCACCCCTCTCAAAAAAAACTAAGAGGAACAGTACTGCTTCTTAGTGGTGCTGTTTTTCTATTTTAAGGAGAAGAGTAAAAATGAAAAACAGTAAAGCACTAGTAGTCTTTAGCGGCGGTCAGGATAGTACAACATGTTTATTCTGGGCCTTGGAACAATTTAAAGAAGTGGAAGTCGTCACTTTTAACTATAATCAGCGTCACAGCCTTGAAATTGAATGTGCCAAAAATATTGCAAATGAACTTGGTGTCAGGCACCATATTTTAGACATGGCACTGTTAAATCAGTTAGCGCCAAGTGCATTAACACGTGAGGATATTGAAGTAAAGGATGGCGAAGAGGGCGAATTGCCATCATCCTTCGTACCAGGTAGAAATTTAGTCTTTTTAACGTTTGCAGGAATCTTAGCGAGTCAGATCGGCGCCAAGCATATTGTAACAGGTGTTTGCGAGACAGACTTTAGCGGCTATCCAGATTGCCGCGATATTTTTGTGAAGTCTTTAAACGTTACCCTTAATTTATCGATGGATTCTCAATTTGTCATCCACACACCACTAATGTGGATTAATAAAGCAGAAACTTGGGAATTAGCCGATAAATTAGGAGCTTTAGATTTTGTCAGGGAAAAAACGCTAACTTGTTACAATGGCATTATTGCCGATGGCTGCGGAGAATGTCCTGCCTGTAAGTTACGACAAAATGGATTAGATGAATACTTAAAAATTCGAAAGGAGTTTTAACAGCTATGTATGGTTTTCGAATTGTTGATAAACTCCAAAAGATTGATGTAGATATCCAAAAAGATCAACTAAGGTATCATAAAAAGCGTGTCATGGTAAGTAAAGAATTCACCTTCGATGCTGCCCATCACTTGCACAACTATGAAGGAAAATGCAAGAACTTACATGGGCATACCTATAAAGTGATATTTGGTCTGAGCGGTTTTGTCGATGAGCGCGGTTTGATGATGGACTTTGGCGATATTAAAGATATTTGGAAACATGAAATTGAAATATTCCTCGATCATCGGTATTTAAATGAAACTCTTCCGCTGATGAATACAACAGCTGAAAATATGGTTGTTTGGATTTATGAAAAAATGGCTGAAGCACTTAGGAAGGATGAAAGACAGAAACAGTACCACGGTGTAAGAGTGGAATTTGTCCGTTTATTTGAAACACCGACGAGTTATGCGGAAGCCAGAAGGGAGTGGATGGAAGTTGAGTAAATTGCCTGTAATGGAAATTTTTGGACCAACCATCCAAGGCGAAGGCATGGTTATCGGTCAAAAAACGATGTTCGTAAGAACGGCGGGCTGTGATTATTCCTGCAGCTGGTGTGATTCATCTTTTACATGGGATGGAACCGGTAAAAATGACATCAATCTGATGACAGCTGATGAAATTTGGGAAGAATTAAAAAGGCATGGGGGAAATGGGTTCTCGTTTGTAACTATCTCTGGAGGTAACCCTGCGCTATTAAAAAATTTAGATACTTTAATAGAACTATTTAAAGAAAATAATATAAAAATCGGCCTAGAAACGCAGGGTAGCAGATGGCAGGATTGGTTCGTGGATATTGATGAATTAACAATTTCACCAAAGCCGCCTAGTTCAAAAATGGAAACAGACTTCTCCATTCTTGATACAATCCTAAATCGCCTGGAAGGAACCGATCCCTCGAAACATGTGAGCATAAAGGTAGTCATATTTGATGACCAGGATTATGACTATGCCAAAAAAGTATACCAGCGTTATCCGAATGTTCCTTTCTTTTTGCAGGTTGGAAATGATGATTTAGCAACAACCGATAATCTAGCATTAGTAAGTCAACTATTGAATAAGTATGAGTGGCTTATTAATAAGGTGATGGATGATGTTGAATTTACAAATGTAAAAGTCCTTCCACAATTGCATACTTATATTTGGGGCAATAAACGAGGGGTTTAGATTGAATTATTGGGGAATACTATCCGCGAGTCGTTTACACGGTAAAGTGAGGGAATATATGAAAAAGATGCTATTTTTCCTATGTCTATTCGTAATTGGACTTCCCGGTGTAGTTTTCGCTCAGCAAAAGGTACCCATTCTTATCTATCACTCGATTGATGAATTTACTGGCCATGGTTTAAAAGAGCTATATGTTACACCGGCTAATTTTGAAAAACAAATGATCTACCTGAGAGATCATGGCTATACCATGTTGACCTTCGAACGCTGGCAAGATGTTCAAAAAGTGAAAAAGCCCATTTTTATTACCTTTGATGATGGATATAAAAATAATTTGAACGCCTTTGTAATTTTTCAAACAGTGAAAACGGATCATTTCAAGCCTGCTGGAACTATTTTTGTAATATCAGATTTTATTGGCCGTTCAAATCGTTTGTCGCAAACGGACTTAAAGATGATGGCGGATTCTGGCATGATTTCTATTCAATCTCATACGGCAACCCATCCGGATTTAACCAAAACGGAGAATTTAACCTATGAACTAAAGGAATCGAAAGAAAAAATACAGAGGATAACGGGCAAACCAGTCATCGCCTTGGCCTACCCTTATGGAAATGCTGATGATTATGTTGTTAACGAAACGAAAAAGTACTATTCCTACGGACTTACTACTACTCCTGGTCCATATACAAAAACCGGGATTAAGAATGAAGTCTATCTTTTGCCTAGAACTTACGTGAAATATTCAACAACACTTGAAGACTTTGCACAAATAGTAAAATGACCATAAAGACAGGCGATTACTTTTTACATGGTAATCGTCTTTTTTTGTGGGTTAGGTAATATGCTCTTTTTAGGGGGGAGTGGGGATGAATTCGGGGATTAGTGTATGGCAAGAGCATTCATTTTGGCTGGAAATTCTCCAGGATCATGCAATTTTTGTTCGGGATCACTTGTCAAAAGAAGCTGAAGAGGCAATTTCCATCGCGGAAAGGTTTAAAGAATCATTCGGTGCCTTACTCAATAGCCTGCAGCAATTGAATCCAGACTTAAGTGTTTCCGCAAGTGAACAAATTGCCTTTGCTAAACAAGCTTATTCTGTTTCATTTGAGTACTATCGATTTGAGGGTCATTTACAAAATCTTAGGATTAAAAATGAAATAAATTTGAACTTATCGCCAACCTATTTAAATGGAACATTGAATGAAAACCAGGAGTACTTAAGGATCCTTTCTTATTTTGTCAATGGACAGCAATCTGTTCCCCTGCGGCTCGATCAACTGCTGGATTTATGGCTGGAGGATCAGCTCGGTCACATCATTTTATTAAGGAATAGTGTAGATC
>NZ_JBALPP010000134.1:6361-14160 GCF_036965425.1 Neobacillus drentensis
GGCCGTCGATAGGCAGTCAGATGTGTATGCCCAAAGGTTTCAAATGTTTATTCTCCAAAATCATCATGTAAAGGGATTTCTTAGATTTACGGAGCAGGGTTTCCCTCGTCAGAAAGAGCTTGCATTAGAAGTAGGAAGAATCGTTATTGAAATGAATCTGTACGTCAGATCAATTGTGGAAAAATATAGAGGCAGTAAACTATTAAATAAAACAACACTAAGATTTTTAGAACACCACTTTCCGGAAACTTGCTACTTTATTAAAAAATTAGCGGAATTTGCACCAGAACTTCATTTAGAAAGCACACATTGCTCCTTAAGAAAACCATCTTTTAGCTAAATAGAGAAACTGAGCATCTACGGCTGCTCAGTTCTTCCTATTAATTATATGAATATCCCGATAATGACAAAGCATTGTAATCTGTACGAAACTTCCGTGTAAACTATCACAGCTATAATAGAACAAAGACTCTAGTAGGGCGGGTGTTTTTATATGGAAGAGACAATGGTTAAATCTTATTTGCAGAAATCACTAGAAGAGTGGAAGGATGATATTTCACTCGTTCTTGATGAAATTGCGTCTGAATATGATGAGGTGGCCCAGGAATTAAAGGTGTATTCATATAAATATGGGATTACCAAACAAGTTATTCAATCGACAGTTAATGAGGAAATTATTGAGAAAATTCGCCAAATGTATCATAAACCTTTTGAAGAAAGCTATAACCAGCTGAAGGAATACATAAAAGATCTCGAAGAAAAACGAAGAGTTTTCCAAATGTTTATTCAAAAAATTGAAGAAGTAACCAAGAAAGAATCAGCTAAGATTACAACTTATTAATTGGATTAGGAGGCATCCTTTAAGGGACGGCCTCCTTTTAATTTGGCATGAACCATACCAAAAGGGATTTGCATATATTAATTAGCAGGATGGAATAGCGAGGTGTCAATATATGATAACAGCAAAAATTGGAAGTAATACTTATCAAATCCCGGATAACCTCGAGGAGTATTTTCAATCGTTTCGAAAACAAGTGATAGGGATGAATCAAGAGTTTGAATCGCCCTATGGCAAAAAGAAAATTATTTATGCCGACTGGACAGCCAGTGGACGTTTGTATAGACCAATTGAACAAAAAATTTCTGAAGTATTTGGACCATATATGGCCAATACACACACAGAATCCAATATTACCAGTCTAATGATGACTGAAATTTATAAGCAATCAAGAAGGATTATTAAGGAACATGTTAATGCCGATATGAATGACGCTGTCATCTTGGATGGCTTTGGGATGACATCAGTCATCAACAAATTCCAAAGGCTCATAGGTATCAGGGTGCCAGAACCGTGGAAGAATCACCTGCAGATTCCAGAAGAAGATAGACCGGTTATTTTTCTGACTCATATGGAGCACCATTCGAATCAAACCTCATGGCTCGAGACCTTGGGAGAGGTAGTAATCATACCACCCGATCAGGAAGGAGGAGTGGATGTTCATCAATTGGAACTTCAACTCTCTCGATACAAACACCGCCGAATTAAAATCGGTTCTTTTACTGCCTGTTCCAATGTATCTGGAATCCAAACTCCTTATCATCAATTAGCAAAAATGATGCATCAACATGGCGGGATTTGTTGTGTGGACTTTGCCGCATCTGCCCCATATATCAAGATCGATATGCATCCTAAAGATCCGTTGGAAAAGCTAGATGCTATTTTTTTCTCACCTCACAAATTTTTAGGAGGACCTGGAACAAGCGGAGTATTAGTCTTTGATTCTGGATTATATAAAAATAAGGTACCCGATCATCCAGGAGGCGGAACAGTGACATGGACAAATCCATGGGGCAATCATAAATATTATGATGACATTGAACTGCGTGAAGATGGAGGTACACCGGGCATACTTCAGGCCATTCGAATCGCTCTTTGCTTGAATTTGAAAAAACAAATGGGAGTTCCTAATATCTTAAGAAGAGAAAAAGAACAGCTTGCTCTTTTGCTATCACAATTAGAGGAGATTCCAACCCTACACATATTAGACGGTCACATCAAGAATCGCCTGGGCATCGTGTCTTTTTATGTGGAAAATATCCACTACAATTTAATTGTCCGTTTACTTAATGATCGATTTGGCATTCAAGTAAGGGGAGGCTGTTCGTGCGCTGGAACTTATGGGCATTACCTTTATAACATTGATGAAAATACATCAAAGCAAATTACCGACCAAATAAGTCTGGGTGATATGTCCACTAAACCTGGCTGGGTTCGCTTTTCCTTACATCCCATAATGACAAATGAAGAGATATCAATGTTTGTTAACGCAATGGCGGAAATAGTCAGCAACATTTCTGACTGGAAAAGAGACTATGTATATGATCCTGCGAGCAATGATTATTTTTATATTAACCATATAAGAGAGGATATGTCGCCATTATTCCGCTTTGAATAGGAAGGTATCACAGGCAAGCGGCTTTTCATATGCTAATCAAAAAAAGGGGGTGGTATGGGATGATTCATACAGTAAAAGCTGGTGAAACATTACCTATCATATCCGCTAATTATCGGGTTAGCCTCAGGCGGCTTTATGCTGCAAATCCCGGGATAGGGCATTTGCATGCAGGACAAAAAATTCAAATTCCCGGTTTGCCTGAGCCGAGTACGATCCCTTTTTCTATCCATATTTCAGTAGGGAAGAGAAACCTTGTATTATATAATAATGGGAGATTAGTGAGAATTTTTCCAATTGCAGTGGGGAAGATGCTGACCAATACTCCAACAGGAGAATTTGTCATTGTGAATCGACAGTACAATCCTGGAGGACCGTTTGGAGTTTTATGGATGTCCCTTTCTAAACAGGGATATGGGATACACGGTACCAATGATCCAAGTTCAATCGGCAAAGCCGTTTCCCATGGATGTGTAAGAATGTACAATCGGGATGTTTTGCAGCTGGCGGATATGGTACCGAACGGAACTAGGGTTGTAATTAGCCCCTAAATTTTAGATAAAAGGCCCACCTTCGATTAAGAGGAAGGTGGGCCTAAAATTTTTTATTTATAGATTACGATGGATCCAACAGACTTGTCTTTAGCTTGTCCGTTTACACGAACTTTTAGACCATAATGCGGGATATCACGTCCTGCATCATCCTGGAATTTATTATTGAATGATTTGCTATCATCAAATAAAGAGACCGCAGGCTGACTTGGAGCATTTAATGTTTGTACACCTGGATAATTTAGGCTTATTCCAGAAGTAGGATTTAAACCAAAAGCTGCGTCCGCAATATGGAAACGAGTGCTAGCTTCAGCAGTTTTTCCGTTAGCTAGGAGCCACTCTAAGTCTTGGCTAAGATGGGAATCTACTACTCCCAAGAAGCCATTTCCAGGGTGAACACCTGTCCAGTTATCTGTGTAGCTATCGTCTACATACCAAACGACTAAGCCGCCATCATAGCTCATTAATGAGCTTCCGCGTTTAAGGTGAGCAAGACCTTGGTCCACGCCTTGTTGATTACGCCATTCTAGTAAATAATAGTGATCGCTGTACTTATTTCCATCTTCTTTAGTAAAGCCATTTAATGTAAATAGTGGAGTAGCGTTTTCGCCGCCGTCATCAACTAAAGTAGTACCATCTGCAACAACTTTAATGTTATCAGCATAGAAGCCAGCATAGGAGCTGCCCCAGTCAGTTGCATAGCGAAGGCGAAGCTTGATTTGTTGACCTGAATAAGCTGATAAATCAAAAGTTTGTTTTTGCCATTCACCATTGGTGCTTCCAGTTAAACCAGGCATAGAATCTTTAATGGTTGGATAGCCTTGTGCTACAACATCAGAACGAGTATTTGCATTACCTAAAGACGTCCAATGTGCGCCATTGTCAGTGGATACTTGAACAAAGGCGAAGTCCCACTTTGGTTCAATATCATACCAAGCATCGAATGTTAGAGTAGCTGAAGTTTTTCCAGTTAAATTAACATCAGTTACCATATTTGTATCGGTTTCATCTGCTTGTCCACCCCAATATTCGTAGCTGCCGGTTGGCTTGTTAATCTCAGTTACTTTGGTTGGCAGGTTGACACGTACAGCTTGATTATTCTTACCAAGCGGGGAATTTGCTTGATCAAGTAAAAATTGTGTTCCTTTTGTGTTAACATCCTCCCAGTTTACAACTGTAGGATTTGTCCACTTTCCACCTAATGTGGATTGGAAGTACTGCTTTGCCCATGGAGAGAAGCCTGTTGGTTCAGCACCAGGGATTTTTCCAGCCCATGAACCCGCGGACATAATGGACCAATACCCAATCGGTTCATCAGCACCAGAATAGATTGTATCATATTCGTCTGGAAGACCTAAGTCATGGCCATATTCATGAGCGAATACGCCAGTAGCACCATCTTCAGGCATGATAGTATAGTCGTAGAATCCTGGTAAACCTTTTGGTGTTTTATCTGGATTCAGGCGTCCATCTGGATCGTAGAATACCGCAGAACGGTGTGACCAAATTGCTTTATCGCCTTGTTTTCCACCGCCTGCTTCTTGACCCATTCCAGCGTGAATAATTTGAAGGTGATCAACTAAACCATCTGGCTCCCAGAAGTTCCCGTCGCCATCTAAATCATGTGGATCTTCTAAATCATAGTCACCTAATGGGATGTTTGCAGCTTTAGCAGCCTCAAGTGTGTCGATAATTAATTGTGAAACACCTTGTCCAGGGAAATTATCATGACCTCCCTCTGGGTCATCTTTACCATAGTATTCAGCGGTATGAGGCAACTTTAACCAACCGTAGGCTTTTCCTTCAATGGTATATGTGCCTCCAGATTGCTCTAAATAATATTCCTTTTGAGAAATTTGATCTTCACCATTTGGTCCTTTATATTCACCTTTATCCCCAAAAATCATATCTTCATAGTGTTGAAGATCATAATTAGGATAATAGTTGTCAGTATCTGCTGGTGTAAGTGTTCCATGATCTAAATCAGAATACTCAACTGTTAAAGTTAATAGTTTTCCTTGTTTTTGGATTCCCGGCGATTTTTCTTCCTTAACATTTTGACCGGTTTTGTTACCATTACCTTTCATCATTCCATTATTGTATTCTTTAAACCTACGCGCCTTTTCTGCATCCCCAGCTTTAACTTTAGCAGCTAAAGGATCAGATGTTGTTACTTTATTTTCTTTCCCTTTTAACTCTAGGTAACTATGTAGGGCCTTTTGCTGCTCAGCAGATGAAGCTGTTTTGGAAATAACACCGCGTTTAATTAGGGAATCTAGTAATTTGTCTTCATTCACTACTGATAAGTCTAGTGAACCATAAGAATGAGATTGCGAGAAAGAAGACTGACTTGGGTGTAGGACTTCAGCCGACGTTTTTACATAGTTTCCAGGAAAACCAGAAAATAGAGTACCGGCGATAACGGCTGTTGTAAGTCCTGTTTTTAATAGCTTTTTCAATAATATTCCCCCTTACAAAAAATAGAGTGCCTATTAATAATATTTCGAAAATTGAAACAAAACAATAGGGATAAATTACTCTAATTTACAGTAAATTCAAATAACAATTAGGGATATTGACTTAGTTTTTGATGGGATATTTTAACTACATTCCAATAATATCTTCACAAAACGACAAGAGAAATTTACAATAAAACTAGCATATTAATGAACCGCAAAAGAGGAGACTTTTCGATGAAAAAAGTTTATATCATCCACGAAAATAGTGAATGGACCTTTCATTTAACGAAGCGCTTAGATGAATTAAAAGTCCCATATGAAGAATGGCATCTAGATCAAGGAAGGCTGGATCTATCCAAAGAACCACCAGAAGGGGTTTTTTATAATCGGATGAGTGCCTCTTCTCATACAAGAGGACACCGCTTTGCACCGGAATTTACAGCACAGGTCCTTGCCTGGCTTGAGTCCCATGGGAGAAAAGTTTTTAATGGGACCCGTGCACTCCAGTTAGAGGTAAGCAAGGTTATACAATACCTTGAGTTATCTAAACATGGCATCAAAACCCCACGGACCATTGCAGCTGTTGGCAAAGGACAAATAGTAGAGGCGGCAGCAGAATTTGCTGGAACACCTTTTATTACCAAACACAACCGTGCTGGAAAAGGACTTGGTGTCCAATTATTTCATTCAATTGATGCTTTACGGAGCTATGTTGAAGGTCCTTCATTTGAGGAACCAGTTGATGGGATTACCTTAATTCAAGAATATATCCAAGCACCGGAAAGTTTTATTACCCGCTGCGAATTCATTGGCGGAAAATTTATTTATGCAGTAAAGGTAGATACTTCAGAGGGCTTTCAATTATGTCCAGCAGATGCCTGTCAAATTGGCGATTTATTTTGTCCTGCAGGAGCTAGTGTGGAAAAGCCTAAATTCCAAATCATAGAAGGATTTAATGACCCAATTATTAATAAATACGAACAGATTCTCTCTGCTAACCACATTAATGTCGCTGGAATTGAATTTATTCGTAATTCAGCTGGTGAAATATTCACCTATGATATCAATACAAATACAAACTATAATTCAGATGCAGAAGAAATAGCCGGTAAATTTGGCATGTTAGAGCTGGCCAAGTTTTTAAAGTGTGAGTTAAATCTACTAGCTGAGGACTAAAACAATAGGAAAGAGGTAGTTCCAATTGGAACTGCCTCTATTTTTATTCTAGATTTAAGCTTTAGCAGCTTGAATTTGCAGGTTGATTTTTACTTTATCACCAACAAGTACGCCGCCGGTTTCAAGTGCAGCATTCCAAACCAGGCCATAGTCAGAACGGTTGATGTTACCTGTTGCACTGAAGCCAGCCTTTTCATTTCCCCATGGATCCTTTCCTGTGCCTTCGAATGTAACAGCGAAAGTTTCTTGCTTTGTTACTCCACGAAGAGTTAAATCACCAGTCACATTATATTCGCCATCATCTGTTTTTTCAATACTAGTAGCTTTGAAAGTCATGTTAGGGTGATTTGCAGCATCGAAGAAATCAGCAGAAACTAAGTGTCCATCACGATCTTGGTTACGAGTGTCAACACTAGCTGTTTCAATAGCAAATTCGATTGATGCAGTTGTCAAATCAGTTGGATCTGCTTCAATTGTTGCGTTAAAGCTGTTGAAAGAACCTTTTACGTTTGCAATCATCATGTGTCGAACCGAAAAATCTACACTGCTGTGTGCAGCATCTAGTGCCCATTTTGATTTAGTCATGGAAAAATCTCTCCCTTTTTTTGTTTTGAAATAATTTATCTTGAATTTGAAATAACTTAATTCAAAATAAATTATATGGTGTTGGACATCTTGTTGTCAATTGATTTTTTATAATTTTTTTTCAATCATGACAAATACTAATAAATAATGGTTTATAAGGTGGTGTTGTATTTTTGAGAAGCTTGAATCGAAATCGTATGCCTTTTTTCATCCTTTTTCTAATACATACATTCCTTCTAATTGTTGCGGTGCATAAGAACAGAAATCGAAAAAAGATATTTGTTTTGTTGTTAGCTAATATGGGTTTTTCGTATTTATTCGAGTACTTTGTCTTTAATTTATTGAAGGCATATTCCTATAAACCGAAAATTCTTCAAAAAAAACTCTTTGATAATATTTTGGGTGGTTTTTTATCTCAAGCTATCTATGTGCCATTTACGGCTGTTTTTTTAACAGGAATTAAATCAGGCTGGGGAACAAAAGTAGCTGCAGGACTTTATTTTTATTTAGTAGAAAAAATATTT
Organism: Neobacillus drentensis; assembly: GCF_036965425.1. Taxonomy (GTDB): domain Bacteria; phylum Bacillota; class Bacilli; order Bacillales; family Cytobacillaceae; genus Neobacillus; species Neobacillus drentensis_F. The sequence goes on from NZ_JBALPP010000134.1 coordinate 14,110, forward strand.
TTATGGCTGGGAGTTTTTAAACTATCAGGCTGGAGAACAATCTACACATTA
>NZ_JBALPP010000134.1:14176-14648 GCF_036965425.1 Neobacillus drentensis
ACATTAATCTTTCTGCCTCTTTATTTTAAATTAAGTGATTTCTGGTTTGCTTCATTAAATAAAAAAACTTCAATGGTACGGTTTATCTCACTCTTTTTCATGATCATGGTTACCGAGACCAATCTGTTTTTATTATTTGCCTTTATAAGACGCTACCGATTTGGTATAGGAAAGTACCATTCATGGAGAGAACATTTTATCTTATCACCATTATACACAACAATTTTGTCATTTTTTACAGCACTTTCATTAAAGAAGGAGAATACATTAGCAGTTAAACTGGGAGTTGTTTTATTTGCCGCTTGTTTAAATAAATTTTTCCAAAGGATTAAGCTGTTAAAAAATAATCTTCATCCAATTTCTTACTTTGGAATAAGATTGATCATGATCTATATTTATGGAGAATATAGGAAGTGGATATACGAGGATGGAGAAAACGAATCACTGGAAAACAAAAAAACTAATAAGTAGA
>NZ_JBALPP010000135.1:0-38040 GCF_036965425.1 Neobacillus drentensis
CTGCGGGAGTACGGGGCAGGGGAGACCCCGCAGGCGCTGTAGCGCCGAGGAGGCTCCCCGGCACGCCCGCGGAAAGCGAAGCGCCTGGAGCGCAAATCAACAGACAACTTTAACACAGCCTTTATAAAAAACAAAAAAACCCCGCTCACGAATGAGCAGGGAACATTGAAAAACAGTAAATCAAATGGTAAAACAAGTGTACCATACAATTCGAGAATGTCCTAATTTCGGCAAGTTGTGAAATTCGAGGAGATATAGACATTAGGTTGAAACAACCGTTAGAGCATCCGCAAACCTCTTAATTCCTTCATTTATCAAATCTTCTTTTTCCCTCGCAAAGGTAAACCGGGCGAATCCCTTTTCCGTCCCCATGGTTGTTCCAGGAACATAAATGACTCCCCTTTTAATCGATTCCTCTAACAACTGGGTTTCATTAAACTCTTTTTTGATCTTGCACCACAAATGAATGCCGCCCTCTGGGATATGAAATTCGACCTGATTTTTTAAAAAGCTGAGAAGGCTGTCAACCATTTGGTCTCTTCGACTTTCTAACTGCTTCACTAAATTCCTGATGTGGGATTCAAACTCCTTTGATTCTAAAAAATCATTGGCAATCCATTGAGAGTAACTGGCATGTCCGAAGTCGACCTGGTGTTTGGCATCTGCCAGCCTTTCGATTACCGCTTTTGGTCCGATGATCCAGCCGATACGCAATCCTGACGCCACTATTTTTGTCAGGGAGCTTATATATAAAACATTCCCATGCTGGTCTAATGATTTGAGCGTTTCGATTTTTTCTCCATTGAAAGAGGTTAGGCTGTACGGATCGTCTTCCACGACCGGAATCCCATATTCAGAGGATAATTCAAGGATCCTTTTTCTCCGTTCGACGGGCATGAGCGTACCTGTGGGATTTTGAAAAATAGGATTCAAAAAAATCATTCTAATTCTATGCTTTTTATATAAAGTGGTAATGTCATCTGGGTTTATTCCGTCCTTGTCCCCTTTTAAATAATAGGTTTTAATTCCCGCTGATTTAAATACAGGCAGATTGTAGTGATAGGAAGGATTTTCAATCGCCACTGCGTCGCCTGGTTTTAGCAAACATTGAACCACCAGATGCAAGGCCTGCTGTGCTCCCGATGTCATTAAGATCTTAGATGGATGAGTTTCGATGCCGCGAAACTGTTTTACATGATTCGTAAGGGTCTGCCGGAGAATCGCATTCCCTTGCGGATGGTCATAACCCAAGGTTCCGATAAAGGATCGGTTGGCCGTAATCTCTCTTAGAGAAGTCAGCGGAAACAGGTCCTCAGACAATTCCCCGCTCGCTAAATTGATGAGTTTATGGTCTGCCATTTCTTTATGGATTCTTTGCGTGACAGGCACATTCGGCAGAAACGACCCAGCCTCAATATATCTGTTCCAGCTAGGAATCCGTTTTTTGGCCATCCCCCAAATATCTTTGCTGACGGTTGTTCCGCTGCCTCGATTCCGATCGATGAGTCCGTTGGATTCCAGTTCGTCATAGGCCGCAACGACGGTGCTTCTGTTTACACCAAGCTCCTTCGCCAAACCTCTTTCCGATGGCAAGGGCTTATCATGCGGAAATGTCCCATCAGCAATCCCGTTCTCAATATACATAGCAAGTTGTTTATAAATGGGTATTTTCGATTCTCGGTCCGGTTTCCAATCCATTTGCTACATCCTCTTTAGTTAGGTCTTTTTATAAATATTGTATACTTTTTCATTTAATTATTCAGTGTAGACGTAAACTAGGTCACTTTTTAGATTGAAGTTAGCCTCTATTTGCGGAGTTATCGGATTTATCGGCGAATTTAGCAGGTTTATCGGCGAATCTGAGGATTTATCGGCGAATTTTCCAATTTATCGGCGAATTTGGAGCATTTATCGGCGAATCACTCAAAAAAGAAAAACCGCCTTATCAAGGATAGGCGGTTTATTGCGATAAACTTAATATTTAGGATTTTCACCAAAACGATTGTCGCCCTGGCTGTCTTGGCACAAGAATACAAGCATAATAATCCAGCCGACTAACGGAATGAGCCCAATCAACTGCATCCATCCGCTTCTTCCGGTATCATGAAGCCGGCGCGCTGTAACAGCTAGCGTTGGTAACAATAAAGCCAAACCATAGAGTCCCGTTAAAACATTATTAAGGCCTAGGACATTTTCTATAACCGCAAGAATAATGTCAAAGATGAAATAGAAAAGCATAAACATCCAATATTCCTTACGGCGTGCTCTTCCTTCGAAGCCAGCATAATTCTTGACTACTTTCAAAAACCATTCCATTCCAATTAACCCCCTTGGAAATTTCTCTCAAAAATATTAATAATTACAATACTAAGTATATCAGGTTATAAGAATATTATGTTAGGGAATTTTGTTGTTTTATGAGAGTTATTGTCTAAAGATGGCGAAGGCAAGTTACCTGAGCCAGGCTCGCCGCCTGGCTTTTTCAAAGTGACCGATAAGTTTTTATCAAGCCTTAGGTTTGGTTAGAATTCCGCGACCTTGGACCGGAAATCCGCGAAACTTTGATTTGATTCCGCGAATCTGGATCAGAATTCCGCCGATCTAAACTGGAATTCCGCGGATTACTCTATTATTTCCGCAAGGTGTATACACCACGCCTAACTAAAAAAAGAACAAATCCAAATGAATTTGTTCTCTTTAAGAGATATTAATTATTGATTAAAACGTCCGCGCTGACGAAGTAATTCGCGGTTTAGGTTAGGATTTACTTCAAAGGCTGCACGTCCATGAAACCAGAAGATATTGTTAACAACAACTAAATCCCCGACTGGAAGTTCGAGCTCTGTAACACTCTCATCGGTTTCCAATGAATGTGAAAGGTCACGAAGGTATTTAGCTTCTTCAATGGTTTCAGGACAAACAAATTGGTCGATGAAACATGCACCAGGCTTATTATTGTAATTGAAGAAGGTTAAGCGCTGGATTTCTTGATCTACATTTTTACTAGATGGTGCTTTGTACGTAAACTTATGGTTAGCTAATGGATGAGTTACAAACTTATCAAGGTCTTTCCAATCATCAAGGTGTAATAATCGGGATTCACCACCCCGGGCATTTTCCTCTACCATTTTCATCATTAACAGCCAATCGGTTGGCTCATCTACAAAGGTCCCATCCGTATGAAGAGTGAATAAGCGATAGGCTTGACGAAGATAGGAGTCACTGTTATCGGTATGTTTGACAGAAAAGCGTGCGTAATATTTACCGGACATCGAATCAAAATTTGATGAACCTAACAAATAAGAAATAGCAGTGGAGAAAATAACGTATTCATCTGTATCCTTCGTAACACCATCCAAGCCAATCGTAAACCCGCCTGATTCACGGTCATGAACAATGTTTTGCAGTAACTCGCCGAATTCTTCACCGACTTGATCTAATAGCATGGAAGCGACAATAAGACGAGCATATGGTGTATATTCTAAATGCTGGACAGAGTAGCTTTCTGCTTTGACGGCATCTAAAAATCCTTGAATTGCCTCTTTTGAAACTTGAATGTGGTATAGACGATCTGTTTGTGGATGAACGTTCACTTCATACATTTTTGTTTTTGTCTCAAATTTTCCTCTTTGCTTTACTACGATTGCCATTTTTCATTCCTCCAGTTTTGTGTAAGATTAGGTAAAAATATGGAAACCAGGGAATATAAAAAGCCAGCTGCACAAAGTTCCCTTAAATAGCAGGGACTCCATGTACAACTGGCTTTATTCACTTCACAGCTCTATGGTAAATAGAGTCACAATGAATTAGCAGTTAATTGTATTTATATTTCCTGTTTCCAAGTATTTATAATCTATCCACGGTTCTGAAAGGGTGTTATATCAGAAGGCGGAAGTATTAGAAATATTTTCTATTATTAGTATAATTTGTATATAATAGATTGTCAATTAGTTATTTTATAAGAATTATTATACCTTCTGTATTTCTTCTGTTTTTATTTGATGGAAATGTAGGCCTAGATCCTTTAACGCCGCAACAATAGCATTCGTCGCCTTGCCTCGGTAGTAGGTTTCAATTTCTTCGATGGCATCTTCTACTCCATCTTTTAAACTAATGCCCCTTAATAAACGGCCAATAAAGTCGCGCCCATGTTCGGTTGCTAGCGTACAAGACGCTTCTAATATCACACCATACTTAATATCTACTTCAGCCGTAATCGTTAACGTATCGAAGACACTTTTCGCTGCCATTCCTTGTGGCAGACGCGCGTGGCCTGCAATAAAAATTGTTTTTCCATTTAGCATAATGGGTCTACCTCTCGAAAGAATTATTTAAACGAATGTAGCTTCCTTTAAGTTCGCTTGTTCTGGTAATCTATTCACAACTTCTTTTCCAATTTCGATGGAGGCCGTTGCAGCAGGAGATGGCGCGTTGCATACATGGATCGTTCGTTTTCCTTGAATGATATGGAAGTCATCCACCATATTTCCATCGCTCCTCAATGCTTGAGCACGGACTCCTGCAGGTGCAGGAATCAAATCATCTTCTTGGATTTCAGGAATCAGTTCCTGAAGGCTCTTTGTAAATTGTTTCTTGCTGAAGGAGCGAATATATTCATCCAGCCCCTCCCTCGCAAACTTCCCGGCCATTTTCCATAATCCAGGAAAGCTTAATGATTCTATTAAATCCTTTGCATTAAAATCTGTCTTTCTGTATCCTTCCCGTTTAAAGCTAAGCACAGCATTTGGTCCTGCATCGACTTCACCGCTGATCATTCGGGTAAAATGAACCCCCAGAAACGGGAACTTTGGATTCGGCACCGGATAAATTAAATTTTTTACTAGATAGCGCTTTTCTGGTTTTAATTTGTAATACTCGCCTCTAAAAGGCAAAATCTTCATATCTGTTTTATATCCTGCTGCTAACGCTACACGATCGCTGTGAAGCCCAGCACAGTTAATGACCATTCCCGCTTTTACTGTTCCGCGATTCGTTTCAATGATTACTTGATCCGACTCCTCATGCATTTTCTCCACTTTTGTATTTAGACGAATCTCTCCGCCACTCTCTCGGATAATTTCGGCGAACTTTTCACTAACTTGTCTGTAATTTACGATGCCGGCCATCGGAACACGGATTGCGCCTAATCCATTAACATGTGGTTCAATATCCTTTAATTCATCTGGACCGATTCTATGAATGGCTAATTCATTTTCCAGCCCTCGTTTATATAAATTTTCAAGAAGCGGTAATTCTTCTTGTTTCGTTGCAACGATTACTTTTCCGCAAATATCATGGTCTATTCCATGTGTTTGGCAGAATGCAGTCATGGATTTACTTCCTTGGCGGGCAAACCGAGCTTTGAAACTACCAGGCTTATAATATATGCCTGAATGAATCACACCGCTATTATGGCCTGTTTGATGTTCCGCAACACTGGATTCCTTCTCAATGACGACTACCTTTGCATTGGGAAAACGCTGATAAATGGCCATCCCTGTTGATAAACCCACAATTCCTCCGCCAACTATTGCAAAATCATACATTTTCAATAGGACCCCTTTCCGATTAATAGTAAGAATTACATTGGATCCATATAAACAGTCTTCACTTCTGTATAAAACTCAATAGCCGCTTTTCCCTGCTCGCGGCTGCCGGAACTGGAATTTTTAACTCCGCCAAAAGGCATTTGTGGTTCTGCTCCCGAAGTTTCCGAGTTAACATGTACAAGTCCTACTTCGGCGTCTTCAACAAAGCGGCGGGCCAATGTCAGGTTGTTGGTGCAGATGGCTGCGCTAAGACCATATTCCGTCTCATTTGCCATCTCCACTGCTTCTTCGTAATCTTTGACTTTAAATAAGGCAAGAACTGGACCAAAAATTTCTTCACGGGCAATTCGCGCGTCACGAGGCACATTTTCAAAGATTGTTGGTTTTACATAAAAACCATTTTTTAATTCTTCCTCTTCCGGAATCCCTCCACCACAAAGCAGTGTTGCTTCTGATTTCCCTGCCTCGATCATTTCGAGCACACCATCAAGCTGTGCTTTTGATACGGCGGGCCCGATAACTGTTCCCTCATGAAGCGGATTGCCAATGGTTAATTCCTTCGTCCGCTTTACAAGCAGGTCGCGAAATGACTCGTAGATCCCTTCTTGGACAATCACACGACTAGTTGCTGTACATTTTTGGCCGGTAGATTTAAAGGCTCCGCCTACAGCTATTTCAACTGCTCTATCAAGATCGGCATCATTTAAAATAACAAGCGGATTCTTCCCTCCCATTTCCATCTGTACCTTTTTCCCGTGTTCTACAGCCTGCTTTTGAATCTGCTGTCCTACTTGGTTCGAACCGGTGAAAGAAATCGCTTTTATATCTGGATGTTTCACCAATTCATTCCCAATAACAGAGCCTCTTCCAAAAACACAATTAAGGACACCTGCTGGCAGACCTGCTTCATCAAAAGCTTTCATGACGTAATAGACAGATTTCGGCGTTAAATCTGCAGGCTTTATCACCACTGTATTTCCATAGATAAGTGCCGGTGCCATCTTCCATACAGGGATGGCAATAGGAAAATTCCATGGTGTAATTAATCCAACAGGACCTAAGGGTGTACGAGTCGTATACAAAAATGTTTTCTCATTAGCGGACGGTATGACGTCTCCAAGCGGCTGCCGTGCTTCAGCTGCAAAATATTCGAGGATGCTTACGGCGCGATTAGCCTCCCCCATCCCTTCCGAAAATGCTTTTCCCTCTTCCTTAATGAGATCGCGTCCTATTTCCTCTATGTTTTCTTTCAAAAAAGCCGCAGCCTTTTGTAAATAAGCTGCCCTTTGTTGAATGGAGAGTTTTTTCCAAGCTGGAAAGGCATTTTTTGCAGCGGCTGCCGCGTCGTGTACATCAGCTGCGGCACTGGATGGGAATTCCCCTAAGCTTTCGCTGTTATGTGGACTTAGGTTTTCTTTATATTCCTTTGTAGACGGCTCTTTCCATTGTCCGTTAATGTAATTTAAATGACGCATCCATAAATCCTCCTAAAATCATCTATTATTCTCTTTTTCACCTTTTCCTTTATGCAGGATTACTAATATCAGCATCATCATTCACACTAGCAGCGGTTTTCCTTGTCACCACACTTACACCTAGCGTTACAGCAATGTTGATCAGCAATACGGCTAATCCGATATCCAAATCCTTAATGACATTTGGCCAAGACGGGAATAACGTTGCGAGTGACGTTTCGGCAATCGTTGAATAGATTACGAGAATACTACCAACAATCATTCCAGCAAAGGCCCCCTGAACGGTAACGGGATTCTTTTTCCAAAGACTAAAAAATAAAGCAGGAAATAACTGAACCATAAAGCTATAAGACATAAGATACAGCGTAAGAATGGAGTCCCCGCCATTAAATGTAAAGAAAAGTGTCACAAGCGCTATGATCGGCACTAGCATTTTCGTCAGCTTGGCCAACTGTTGATCTGTTGTATTTGGTTTCCATACTTTATAGATATTTTTAGAAAGAATCGTTGAAGTTGCCGTTAATACCAATGAACTTGGGATAAGGGCGGCCATTGCTCCAGCTGCCCCAATTAAACCAACAAACCAAGGGTCAAAAGATAATTTAGCCATTTTAAATAAGGCTAGATCTGTATCTGGACCTTTTAAATCTGGGACTTGAATAACAGCGGAAAAACCGATAAGCAAAGAAAATACAATGATAATTTGATAAATAGGCATAACCCCTGCATTTATCCGGAGCGATTTTCCGCTTTTTGCAGAAAATATTCCCGCCATCATATGTGGAAACATATAAAAAGCCAGTGCTGTCATAATCGTTGCCGAAACAAACCATGAAATACTCAATCCCTGTTCAGGGAATATCAGAAATTCCTTTTTAGCTGTATGGATTGCTTCAAACATCGGCTGTATGCCGCCGTAATAATGAAAAGGAAAATAAAAACCCATAAAGACCACAACACCCAAGATCAAAATATCTTTAATAATCGCTGTCCATGCGGCCCCGTGCATCCCAGATACCGTTACATAAATGGTAACAGCAATAACCGCTGCGACGATTGCCATCTGAGGAGAAATAGAACCATAGGACGCTTCCGATACAATAATTCCTAATCCTTTTAACTGCATCACTAAGTAAGGGATAACGGCAACAACACTTATGATCGCTACGAGAATACCAAGTGCCTGACTGTTATACTTTTTTTGGTAAAAATCTGATTGGGATAAGACTTTATTTTCCTTGGCATATTTCCAAATAGGCGGAAGCATCCAGTAAGCGATTACAAAATAGAAGCAATTGAAAGCGTATAGGGCGGGAGGCATACCAGATCGATAAGCACCACCACTTGCTCCTAGGAAGGTATAAGTCGTAAACATCTCACCCGCTAATAAAAAGAACATCAATAGACTTCCAAAACCCCGTCCCCCGACAGACCACTGCTCCATATTCATTTCTTTCCCTTTACGGGCTTGCAAACCTAACCAAATACAAAGAACCAGGAAAAAGAGGATAACTAGAAGGGCTGCGTTCATCGTTATTCTTCCTCCCTATTGGCTGGATCGAACTTAGCAGCAACGATCAAGAACAAAGACGTCAGACCCACCCAGCATATAGCCCAAAAAAGCACAAATGGCAATCCAAATATATAAGGTTCCACCCGATTGATGACAACAAGTGAACCCAAGGCTGGTATTGTAGTTAATAGAAAAATCTTCTTCATATTTCACCATCCTAGTTTAAAATACATAAATGTCATACATTTAAACGATATGATTTATTTGGATAGCCGTTGTTTGAACCTTCTGACAATTAAAAGTCTATTACACTACCTTATCAGGCTGTTCATTTGAAAAGACCGTTGCATCGCTTTTCTTTCTAGTAAATTTAAAATAGTAAAAAACATAACAAGCGGCAACAAAGCCAAATCCTATATACAGTGAAGTCCGCTGGGCTGCATCGAATGCGGTAAACACAACGATCCCTGCGCACATGATGAGGCACAAAATTGGAAGGAGAGGAAAGAAAGGTACTTTAAATTTTAAATCCTTCAAGCTTCCTCCATCCGCAATATATTGTTTACGGAATTTATACTGTGCAAGAGCGATCGCCATCCATGTAACGACTCCTCCAACCCCGCTGATAGCCAGCAGCACCACAAATAGAGTTTCCTCTGCTATGACACTAGTAAGCAAAGATAGTAGGGCAAAGACGAGTGTAACAAGCAAGGCATTCATGGGCACACCGCGTTTGTTTATCTTTCCGAACACACGAGGGGCTTGCCCGCTTTGGGATAGGGAAAAAAGAATTCTCGTACAGGCAAATAAACCTGTGTTCCCAACGGAAAGAATAGCCGTTAAAATAACGAAGTTCATTATATCCGCCGCATAAGGAATACCAATCATATCGAATACTGTTACAAACGGGCTTTCAAGTACACCTGCTTTTTTCCATGGAACAATGGCTGATAAAACAAAAGTTGCCAGCACATAGAAAAGTAAAATGCGGACAATGATACTCCGGATTGCTTTTGGGATACTCTTTTCGGGCTCCTCTGTCTCCCCTGCTGCAACCCCCATGATTTCCGAACCCATAAAAGAATAGACGACTGTCATGATTGATATAAATATACCGATGAATCCCTTTGGAAATAATCCATCACCAATAAAGTTTGAAAGGAATGGAGCAGATTGCCCTTTGATCGAAACCAATCCGAATATTGCGGCCCCTCCAACCACGATAAAAAAGAGTACGGCCAATATTTTTATGGCAGAGAACCAATATTCCATCTCAGCAAAGCTTCTTGTTGTCAAAGCGTTTATTCCGAATAAAATCAGGGTGAAAACGGCGCACCACACCCATACTGGTACATCAGGAAACCATCTGGCCATGAGCAAACCGGCCGCTATAAATTCTAAACCTACATAAATAGCCCAGCTTAACCAGTAAGTCCAGCCGATCATAAACCCAGAAGCAGGGCCGATAAAGCGCTCTGCATGGGCCTGAAATGAACCGGAGACTGGCATCACTACCGATAGCTCTCCAAGACAAACCATGACCATGTACATAAGTAAACCGCCGAATAAATAGGCCGTGATCGCCCCCATAGGTCCAGCCTGACCAATCGCATACCCGGACCCTAGGAAAAGACCAGTACCAATGACTCCACCTATAGAAAGCATAAATAAATGTCTGCTTTTCATCGAACGTTTTAATTCTTTTGGTTGACTTCCCTGTTCTGGTTTCATCCAATTCCCCCTTTATTTTCTCTATCCATATAAAGCTTATCTGACTGCTGCTTTTTCAGACGGATCAGCAAACTCTAATAAATCACTGACTTCTGGCTTAAAGATTTCATACGCAACATCTCGCTGATATCTGTTTTGTTTCTTCGCTTCTGAAAATAGTTGAATCGTATTTTTTCGGCATAGCTTTTCAATATCATCCATTACAGCCTGCGGGTCTGGTTTGACCAGTCCAAAAATCACAGCGTCATAAAATCTGATCGCCCCTAGGTTCGCAACAAAATCATTGACGATGTCAATTCCTCTTTGTTTGATGATTTCATCTCCTTCAGAAGAGATTGGGATATTAGCTGCTTCCACAATCAAGCTGGCTTTTACTGTATCTGCATTAGATTGGTTAATAACATCCTCTAACGCACACGGGATGAGAATATCACAATCTACATCCAGCCAGTCGGTGTTTGGCCTTACTGTATAGTTCGGTTCAAAATAATTGGTATCCATCTCGCCATATACATTCTTATGGTCAATAAGGGTTTGAATATCCAACCCTTCTTCACAGGTGACTAACAGGTTGGCATCTGAAATTCCGACGATTTTATAACCTAATTGAGATAGTTTTAAGGCGCAGCTTGCTCCTACACAGCCGAAGCCTTGGATGACAACCTTCGCTCCGTCCTTGCCATTTTTAAACTTCCAAGCTTCATCTGCCGAAAAGGCAACACCATATCCTGTAACAGCATCATTTAAAAGCAAGCCATCCATTCTTGTTTTCATCAGTCCATCAAAATCCTTTATCCCTTGAAGAATCGCAGGATCTTGTTTCATTGATTTTGTTAGAGGGATATCGATGCCGAATTCGTTAAAGATTTGGAGGACATCTTCATATTTCGTACCAAGATCACTTCCTAAAGATACGCCGCTATCGATATAAGGCATCATGGCAATTAAAAATCTTCTTAAAACGGCATAGGCATCTGGAGCTTTGTAATCATACTTAATACCCGCTTTACATCCACCGGTCGTTCCGCTGTCACTAGCTACGTACTTATAAGCCATTGCCTGGGCTAATCTCTCTACCTCTTCTTTGGTTACGGTCGGATGCATTCTCGTGCCGCCGCCTGTATATCCCTTCACGAAATTATGAACTACAAGCCACCCCTGTGCATCCGTTTCCGTATCATTCCACTCGACAACTAAATATGGTTTAGTCAATCCAATCCCTCCCAACGATTTATCCCTTCACGGTAAGTCCCTATTCAAACCAGCCTATTGGCTTTGGCTCCAAATGAATGTTAATCTGTTTCGTTTCCTGATATTCGTCCAATCCGTACGTACTAAGGCTTCTGCCGATGCCGCTTTGTTTGTAGCCTCCCCACGGCGCTTGAATATTCGTGAGATGGTAAGCGTTCACCCATGTAATACCGGCACGGACCTTTTTGATAACTCTTATTGCCTTGTTATGATCTGTAGAGAAAACCGCCCCTGCAAGTCCAAAGTCTGTGTCATTGGCGATCCTGACAGCTTCTTCTTCACCTTTGAATTTCTGAATGGCCACAACGGGACCAAAGATTTCTTCTCTGACAATCCGCATATCGCTTGTTACATGCGTAAAGACAGTAGGTTCGATGAAAAATCCCCTATCCAGCCCATCTTTCTCTATTCGATTACCGCCAAGAACAAGGTTCGCTCCTTCTTCTTTCCCAATCCGAATGTAGTCTAGTATACTTTTAAAATGCTTTTCGCCGACAATGGCACCCATTTGGGAATGTTCATCATTTCCGGGACCAACCCTAATCGCTTTTGCCTTTTCTACAAATTTCTCGACAAAGGTATCGTAGATTCCCTCTTGGACAAGAAGACGGCTCCCCGAAGAACAAACTTGCCCTGAGCCCAGAAAAATGCCAAATAGGGCATAATCAACGGCTGTTTCCAAATCCGCATCATCAAAGATAATGTTCGGAGATTTCCCTCCTAACTCAAGGGACACTTTTTTCAAATTACCTGATGCCGCCTGCATGATCCGACGGCCGACCTCTGTACTTCCAGTAAAGGAAACAATATCTACATCATTACTTTCGGCAATCGTCTGACCCACAACTGATCCGACTCCCATAATGAGATTCGCTGCCCCTTTTGGCAAATCGGTCTCATCCATAAGCTCAAACAATTTTACCGCTGTCATCGGAGTAATTTCCGCCGGCTTTAGAAGAATGCTATTACCCGCCGCTAGTGCCGGTGCAATCTTCCAAACACTCATCAATAAAGGAAAATTCCATGGAACAATCAATCCGGCAACACCCATTGGTTCCTTCACGATTAATGTCTGTATATCCCCGGAAGCTTCATATGATTGGCCATTAGGCATCGTAAGCAGACCTGCATAATAACGGAATGTAGAAGCGGCTTCCTCTACATCTGACTGTGCTTCTCTTCTCGTCTTTCCGTTATTCTGTACTTCCAGATCCGTTAACACATCTATGTTTTCCTGCAATTTATCAGCAATTTGAAGTAAAACGGCCGCCCGCTCCTTTGGTGATTGACCAGACCATACAGCGCTTTCAAATGTTTGCTTTGCTATTTTAATAGCTTCGTTCGTTTCTTCTTTTGTTCCTAGCGGAGCCCTGGCAATGACTTCCTGTGTGGCAGGATTAATAATTTCCATTTTTTCCGGATTACTAGATTCAACCCAATTCCCGTTCATATAATGTTTCAATTCTATTACCAAAGCTTTGTTCCCCCTATCAGTAGGCTTATGGTCTAACAATGGCTGAAGTTAGGAAATTATCCGTGTTTTGGACGGAATGATGCAATATATTCATCTGAATCCTTGTATTCCAAAACTCCTACTGCCTCTACATCTACTACAACCATATAAGGTTTATTGCTTTTGACTGCATTTGCTAATCCTTCTTTAAATTCTTGGACCGAGCGTACTTTCTCAGCTTCAAAGCCCATTGATTTTGCCATCATGACGAAATCCGGGTTTTTTAAGTCAACGGATGTGCGTCTGCCATATGCTGCTTCTTGGTAGTATCTTAAGATTCCGTAACCGCCATCATCGAATAATAGGATAATGATTGGCGCATCTTCCTGAATCGCGGTGATCATCTCACTAGAGTTCACCATAAATCCACCGTCACCGGCAATCAGAACGACCTTCTTATCCGGCTGACCGATTTGGGCGCCAATTGCCATTGGCAAGCCTTGTCCAATTCCACCACCGGTCATGTAGAGATAATTCCTTGGTTCGTAAATATCAAACAATTTATTCCCCCAAGTGTATCCAGGGATGGTCACGTCCGTCACCAAAACCGTATTCTCGGGCAGCAGTTCACGCATGATATCAGCCACTTCACCATATGGCCCAATTTGACTGCGGAGGTCATCACGAACACCTTGACGGGCAGAATTCACTTCATCCACATAAGCAGGATCAGGCTGGATCTCCTTATTTGCCAAAATACCGTTGATCTCTTGTAAAACTGCCTTGGCATCTCCAACCAATGTGTACAATGTATCAAAGTTGCGGTTAAATGCATTTGGATTCAAATCGATATTGATATGATTTTCAGGTATCGGAAGTGTCCAGTTATATGTTTCCCCGCCACGGAACCGGACCCCAATACTAATAAGAAGATCCGACTTTTCCAGTAGTTCCTTTACTTGTGATGTGGCCGCAAAGTTGCCGATGCAAAGCGGATGATTTTCAGGAATGGCTCCTTTACCGGACTCGCTTGTAATGACAGCAGGCTGTATGTTATCTACTAACGTTTGGAGTTCCTCTGACGCCCCTGAAGCAATCACTCCATGTCCTGCCCAGATGACTGGTCTTTTTGCTGAAGAGATTTTTTCCCCAATATCAGCCGGAATGTTGATTTTCACTTTTGGATCTTGAACGGTTTCCACTTCAATCAATTGATTATTTGGAATGATCTGCGCCTGAAAATTCGTTGGAATGGAAATCGTTACCGGACCTGTAGGAACAGTCAACGCCTCATTGATCGCTTTCCTAATAAACGGTGTGATTTGCTTTGGCCGCTTCAACAAATGGGCGGATTTGTTTGCACCGTCCATCATTTTCAGCTGATCCTTGGCTTCGTGAATATAACGTTGATCTGTTCCAATATAATTGGAATCAGCCTCCCCGGTAATGTGCAATAATGGCGTTCCTGAGTTCCATGTTTCCGTCAATGCCCCTGCGCCGTTCCCTGCTCCAGCACCAGTACTTGTTAAAACAACGCCCAATTTCCCTGTAGCACGTGCATAGGCATCGGCCATGTTGACTGCTCCACTTTCACCGCGGGCAGTGACCATACGGATGCTTCCTTCACGCAGCATCGCATCATAAATCGGCAAATTGTGAATACTGACAATCCCGTATACTACTTCCACCTCTGCTAGTACAAGCTCTTTTACAATTGCATCTGCAACCGTGAATTCTGTTTGATAGTTCATTGTAGTGTCCTCCCATATCTAATCATATTTCTTAGAAGCTTATCTTCACTGGCCATTGATGGCGTTTTCATAAAGATCGTGGAAATATTTCATTGCATACTCAGTCGGAGAATAAACCCCATACTTGAAGGCATTCGTGTGGAAACCCTTCTGCAATAACTCCACAAGGTCGAAATCCTCTTCTCTTACCTGATCCACGAAACGAATCAGCTCTTCCTGCTCTTTACTAATTTCGTCTGATTTAAAGTAGTAGCTATAGATAGCCAGCGTTTTATCCGCGGCCAGCGGTAAAATTTGGCTTGTCGTCATATTTCCCTCTTTTCCAGGATAGATGCTCACCATCAAGTTTGGCCACACCCAATAAAAATTGGCGTGATCTCCTTGATCTTCTTTTGATTTGTTAGTTAATTCTGAATATTGACACGAGAAATTGTCATGTAAATCGATATGGTAATTTTTCATGTCAAAGGTTTTTGAAAACTCAGGGTGTGCAATCTTGCAGTGGTCGCACTCCAAATAGTTATCAACAACCGCTTTCCAGTTAGCATCTATGACTCTTTGTGTGACACGAATCTTTTTCAATGAATCTAGGAATGTGTATTTTTCCAAACTGGCCATGAAATCCCCATAGGTTTCTGCCATTGGTCTTGCATCCGGATTCAAATTGATAAAGATCATAGACTGAAATACTTCAAGTTTCACTTTCGTCATACAGCTATGGTTTCCTAATTCATTCGAAGTAAAGTTTGGCGCTTTATTCAAATTTCCGTTTAAATGGAAGGTCCAGCCGTGATACGTACACGTAAAAACCTTTTTATTTCCGCACTCACTTTTTTCCACTATCGTCCCTCTATGTGGACAAATGTTGTAAAAGGCATTTAATTCATTGTTTTTATCCTTGCTAATGATTATCGGCTGATCGGCTATATCAAAAGTGAAGAAATCCCCTGCCTTCTCCACTTGGCTCAGATGTCCTGCAAAGATCCAGCTAGATTGGAAGATTTTCTTCTTTTCCTCTTCAAATATTTGCGGACTCACATAATGATCGTACGGAATCGTGTGCTCCAAGGCATAATTGGTTTGTAACTCTTTCATTTTGCCATTCCCCCTTCTAACATTCAAATCCCTTAAGATGTGGTTTTCATAAAATATATATTGCAAATTCCATGCCAACTGACTTTGTTCATCATTACTGCGTATTAGAGGATTTTAAAAATTGAAATTGAGTTTATTTGCGTTCAAAGCTTCCAATATAAGCATCTTGCCACACTCATTTACAGTTCAAAATATTTAGACTATTATAGGGTGTGAAGTGATAAAAATCACACTTACAAGGGTTATAAATCTTTTCTGAACACAATTGTGCTCAGGTTGAGTTCGATCACACTCACATGATGTTTTCGGGAGGCCAATCATGACATTATCCAATATTTCAACCGATTTAGATTTAAATTTGGAAACGCTTATTAAAATTTTGGATTATTCCTCTGATGAAATTTTTGTACTGAATAAGGATAAGAAAATTATTTATGTAAATGATGCCTGTAAGAAGCATTATGGTTTAAATAAGGAAAACGTTTTAGGAAAAGTAAGCTTGGAATTAGTGAACGAAGGCTATTGGTATCCTTCTATTTTCCCTGATATATTGGAAAAAAAAGAGCCGATTTTAATGAAACAAACCACAATCCTCGGTGCAGAGCTGCTTACTTCCGCCGTCCCTATTTTAAATGATAATAAGGAAGTAGAATTGATTGTAACAACCGCAAGGGAACTGCAGAGCTACAACATGCTGAAGGTAAGAGAAAAGGATTCAAATCACAGAAAAGAAATGGATGATCCATTCGGCAGCATCATGACAAATAATGAAAAGATGAAAGATGTACTGAAATTTGCCAAGAAGGTGGCGGCCGCACACTCTACTTTATTGATTCTTGGTGAGTCCGGAACAGGTAAAAGCATTTTGGCCCAATATATTCACGAAAACGGCAGCAGAAAGAACGGACCCTTTCTAACCGTCAATTGTGCTGCTATCCCTGCTGATTTAATAGAATCCGAGCTCTTTGGCTATACTCCGGGATCTTTCACCAATGCAAGCCGTTCCGGAAAAAAAGGGATACTTGAAAGTGTTGATGGGGGTACACTGTTTCTTGATGAAATAGGGGACATGCCTTTGCCTCTTCAGGTTAAAATACTGCAAGTCATTCAGGAGAAAAAGTTCATTCCTATTGGCGGGAATAAAGAAAAGAAAGTGGATATCCGCATCATTGCCGCAACCAATAAAGATTTAAACACAATGGTAGAAAATAAAATGTTTAGAGAAGATTTATATTATAGGCTGAACGTCGTTGATATTAAAATGCCTCCGCTTCGCGAAAGGCAGGAAGATATCGTCCCGCTCATCTATAAATTCATATACAAATTTAATCGAATCCATGAAATGAACAAATTTATTTCTAAAGATTGCCTTGAATGGCTTACCCATTATCCTTGGCCCGGAAACATAAGGCAATTAGAAAACCTGATCGAAAAGCTTGTTATTGTAAGCGATGAGGTCATCGGTATTGATGACCTGCCCGAAGGCATTTATAACCAAGGACTTAAGCAAATGGAAAACAGTGCCCCCGCTTCCCTTCATGAAGCGATTGAATTGGCAAAAAAAGAGATGGTTCGTAAATCTTATAAGCTGAATAAAAGCTCTAGGCGTGTAGCCAAGGATTTGCAAATCAGCCAAACGTATGCGGCCAAATTGATTAGAGAGTATTGTCAGGGGTTGCCTGTCGATTGAACTAATTTAACCATGTGACAGAAAGCCTGCTGGTAACCAATTTTAAGAAGCTCTTCACATCCTGAGGGCTTCTCTCTATTTATCTCCGAAAGGTGACCGTGACCGATAAATTTAAAACATGCCGCAGATTTGGTTAGTATTCCGCGAATCTGGACCAGAATTCCTCCGAATTGAACTAAAATTCCGCAAATAACCCTATTATTTTCGCAAAAACCCATCCTTAGCGCCACTTTTTAACAAATTTTTCCCGAAATACTAGCAAACTATGGTAAAATATTAAGAAAAAAGAGAGATAGAGGTGATTTTTACAAGATGAAGAAAACGATTGTTCGCACGCTGTCGACAGCAGCGCTTTTTTCGACGCTTTTTGCTGGATCCGCCCTCGCCGATACATACAAAGTTCAAAAAGGTGACACCTTATCAAAAATTGCCTCGAAATATAATACGAGTGTTCAAGATATCAAGACTCTGAACAGCCTGAAATCCGATAATATCTATGAAAATCAAACTCTCATCATTTCCGCTGAGCCCCAGGCACCACAGACGACCACTTACACCGTAGTCAAAGGCGACGCTCTCATTAAAATCGCCAACCGCTATAACGTTACGGTCGGTGACCTGAAGCAATGGAACAACTTGGATAGCAATATCATTTATGTTGGACAAGTCCTGAAGGTTTCGGCTCCGAACCAAACAACAGAGGCACCGAAGCCAGCCACACCAGCACCGGCACCAGTGCCGCAGCCGTCCACCACCACAACTAGCGAATATACCGTTAAGAGTGGCGATAGCTTGAGTAAAATTGGTGTGCAATTCGGCATGACGGTTGCACAGTTAAAAACATTGAATAACTTGAAATCTGACATGATTTATATCGGGCAAAAACTAAAGGTCACAGGGGCGCAAACGTCCACAACGACACCACCGGCAACGAAGCCAGCCACACCAGCACCAACGACACCTGCTCCATCAACAGTATCCGAGTATACTGTCATAAGTGGTGATACGCTTGGAAAAATTGCCGGGCAGTTTAACATGACAGTTCAGAATTTGAAGTCGCTAAATGGGTTAACCTCCGACAGGATTTATGTCGGGCAAAAGCTGAAGGTATCGGGCCAGCAGCCTAGTACCACAACACAACAGCCAAGCGATTATGCGGCAAAGATGATTTCGACTGCGAAAAGTTTGATTGGTACGCCTTATGTATGGGGAGGCAGCTCTCTTTCCGGATTTGACTGCAGCGGATTCATCTATTATGTGGCGAACCAGGCAGGCATAAAAATCGGCCGTTATTCCGCTGATGGATACTACAGCCGTGCTTACTATGTAACCCAGCCAAAACCAGGCGATCTCGTCTTTTTCGAAAATACATATAAGCCAGGAATCTCGCATATGGGAATCTACCTTGGCGACAACCAATTTATCCACGCAAGCGACAATGGCGTTGCCATTAGTAATTTAGGCAATACATATTGGAAACAGCATTTTGATGGATTTAAGAGGTTTTACTAACAGGAAAAGCACTTGGAAATTCCAAGTGTTTTTTATCGTTTGAATTTTTCAAACAAATACTGCACTCCATAGAGTAAATAGGCTTTATAATGCAGGTAAATAAAAAACTGAATATGATTTAACCGATTTAGCCTGGCGATTTTCATTTTTTTTAAAATATTAACGAAAAGAAAAGCAAAGAGTCCATCAGAAATCACGTTAAGCAGCACAAACTTTTTAAAGTTTCCGTATGAATATTTAAGTATCCACATAGACAACGGCATATATGGTCCAATGGTGAAAGGAAGCTCGTCCCTGAGGAAGGATTTTCGTTTTTCGTAAAACCTCCACCAATGCCGCTTGTGGCCATACATATGATTGAGGATCTCAAATAAAACGATAAAAACGCCGGCAAACGAATAACGTCTTATACTGCGTTTTCCGATAAATAACAACGATAACCATGGAATCAGAATGAACAATAGATTAAATATTTTGTGCCTCTTTGTTGCCATAAGCGATTTCACCCCAACCAACTGTTTATTCGCTATGCTTTTGTTATCCTATCCAAAAATGCCAAAATAATCCTTATAAAAATAAAAAGTTGCCCATTATAGGCAGCTTTATTTTTCTGAAATATAGGAAATAACTCTCTCCAAAACATCTAGCTGGTCTGAAACAAGGAAAGCAGGTAAAAGCATCATTGCCAGAAAAACCACAAGATTCGAACCAATCCCTATTTTTATAAAGCTTTTTGTAAACTTCATAATAGTCCCTTCTTATTTATAGTAATATTACATACTATGCTGATATATCGAAAGGGATTGGATGAGTTGCTCATAAAAATCAAAAAAGCCGTTTAGTTTTACTTTTTCTTTTTGAACGCTAATAAGGTAAGAATTATTGCCACAAAAACAAATATATAAATGGGAGTCATCCAGATGAAGTAAATAGAGCCGGGCATGGAATGACCAAATTTATCTTGGATAAATCCAGTATCAATAGCGATGGAATTCCAATGAATGCTAACCGGATTTTCAGCCATAACGGAGATTTTCTGAAGATATAATGTTCTGTCAGTCACTCGAAATACTACATATAGGAAGCTGACCATTAACAACATATTGGAGATTAATAATTTTTTCATAGTAATACCTCCTTCAAGTATTACATATGAAATTATTGGGACAAATAGTATCTCCGCAGATTAAGAAAAAATGCCAAGCCCCCATGAGAGCTTGGCGTTTAATAAAATTGACTAATCGGAATGACGGATCAAATACCGAAACCACCGAATAGTCCGAGTATTCTTAGGTAGCAAGCGGGCTCTGGTCTCTTTTTGTTTTAGTCAGATAAATAACCAAACATAGAATCACCACAAGGAAGATAATGCTTGTTCCTGTTGTCCCTAAACCAAGGCCGCCATTATGACGTGATTGCGATAGATAGTCACCCACGGATGCCCCAAAAGGACGGGTTAAAATGTAGGCGATCCAGAATGCGAGGACCGAATTCAATTTGAAAAGATAGTGAGCAATGGTTACAATTCCAATTACGGCAGCAAACATGAGTGCAGAATTTAAATAACCCAGGTTGAGGCCTTCAGAAATCCAGTCACCAGCTGCTGTTCCCAGTGCAAAGGTAAACAGAATGGCCAACCAATAAAATGCTTCTCTTTTAGCAGTATAGATTGAATGGATGGACAATGTTCTTTCACTTATATACCATGTCAAAAAAGAGAAGGCCATTAATACAAAAAAGATTGCGGTTGTGATATTTAACGGCACCCCTAAATTATCAGCAAGATTATCCGAACCCAGTGTTCCAACAACACTTATTAAAACTACAGCAAGCCAGTAAATGCTTGGTACGTACCTTTTTGTCCTAAACTGGAAGCACAGGGCTATGATTAAGAGAACGCTCATGAAAATGGTGGTGTTCGTAAGCCCGAAATTTAAGTTATCATTTAAAAAGTCAGCAGCCGTTTCCCCAACTGTTGTCGCCATAATCTTAATAATCCAAAAGAATATGGTAACTTGAGGAACCTTGCTTAACATGTTTTGTCTGTTTGTTTGAATCAAGTTTTCAGCCAAAGAACCCATCTCCTCTTCTAAATAATAATCTACCATTCATCCATCCTTACACAAGACATCCCCCGGCCTTCTAGTTCTTTAAAGACGTCCTTTAATGCATGGATGGTATTCATCGGAGCATCTTCATCCGCCCCAGGGGTTTCTCCACAATCATGCAGAAGGATGACATCCCCTTTTTTAATATTCTGCAACAGTCTGTTTTTCACTTTTTCACTGCCGCCTTTACTGCGCCAATCCTCTGCCATTACCGACCAGTGGATGATCTTGTACTTTTTCATTAAAAGAAAATCCAATAACGTTAATAAGCCCCATGGAGGACGATAGTAGATTGGGCGTTCTCCTGTGATTCTCTCAATAATCGACGCAGTTTTGCTTAAATGTCTTCGAAGCGTCCATGGAGCCAGAACCCAATTGGATTTGTGGACGTAGTTATGCATGCCGATTAGATGTCCCTCGTTATGCATTCTTGTGATTAACTCTGGGTATTTTTCCGCTTTAGAACCCACTACAAAAAAGGTTGCTTTTATCTTATTTATTTTTAACAAATCCAATAGCTGCGGCGTATAGATTGGATTTGGACCGTCATCAAAAGTAAAGGCTATTTTTTCAGAAGAAGCTTTCCGTTTTAAGGCCCCAATACCGAAACCGGCAGTGAGGATATAGGGAACCAGCCAGTACAATGCCAGCAATACCAACACAATCATAATAATCTTAACCATCTCCTGCACTCCCCTCTAATCCATTTTTTTGCGAAGGATGATGCTTAAAATCGATGACACAATAAAAAGGGCACCGCCAATCATAAACGGTAAGAATTTCCCATGACGCAATCCTGCAAATAAGCTGCTTACCGATATGGTATAAGGCAGGATTCCTAAAGCCGTCGTCCAGATAAAGGCCTTTCTGTTCGCTCCTAAGATACCTGCTGCATAGTTAATGAAATGATACGGAACTAACGGGACAAAGCGGATGATCAAAAGTCCGATATCTCCTTGTTTTTGGAGCCAGCGATCGATTTTTTCCAAATAGGGTTTGGCCAATGGTTCAATCAGCGGACGAGCAATCCATTTGGATAGTTGATACGCCAGAACTGCGCCGAGAATCCCGCCTATCCAGGAATAGAATCCACCGGCAACGGGACCGTATATTTCGATCAGAAATAGCGAGACAAATTCGCCTGGTGCAGGGATGACATTGACCACTGTTTGAATCATGATTCCTACTAAAATCCCGAGCACACCTAAATGCCGAATGGAATCCAGCCATATTTTGGCCGTACCTGTATGAAGTAAATATACGTAAAGTCCAGTTAGAAATAAGAAAATCAGCAAACTTCCAATCGATAGTGAGCGAGCTGCCGGTGACTTTTTAAACTTGTATGACTCGTACATAACATTCTCCATCTTTCACCTTCTCATTGACCCATCGACAAGATACGGGCCGTGACTGGCACCATGATCGGCACTTGCATCATTACTTCCACTGATGCGAAGGCTGATTCTTTGGGGTGGAATTGTTTTGAGTTCTCTTTCATTTGTTGAAGCAGATTTGTATTGCTCAGTATTTTGGCTAATTGATTGGTTAAATCACGATCGGTTGTGGCTTGAATCGCTACCCCGGTTCGGACTAAAAACTTGGCGTTATCCTCTTCTTGACCAGGAATTGGTTTATAAAGGAGCATCGGCAATTCCATGGCAATCGCCTCAAATGTAGTGACTCCTCCGGGTTTTGTAATCATCAGGTCGGAAATGGCCATTAACTCGTGAACATAATTTATATATCCGGTGAGATGAATGCGATGTTTGGAATCCTTTAGCTTTTCTTTCAATTGCATGCGCAGTTTTTCATTATGGCCGCACACAATAATCAATTGGACAGGGTTTGGTAATTCTTCAAACCCTTTAATAGTGGAACTGCCATCCCCGATTAAGCCGCAGCCGCCTCCCATTACTAAAACAATTGGCATTTGGGGATCTAACCCATACTTCTCGCAAATATCCTCTCGTTGAAAGGATTGAGAAAATTGCTGGCGGATCGGAATTCCTGTATTGGCAATTCGATGCTCTTCTACCCCCATGTTCATCAGAGCATCACGGACGGCATTTGAGCCGACGATATATTGATCGGTAAAAGGATAAATCCAGCAGCTATGATCGGTATGATCCGTAATGGTTGTGACGGTCGGAACATTGGTTAAACCATAGGATTTCAACTTGGACATTACAGCGGCTGCTAATGGAAACGTACTAACGACGACCGAAGGCTGCACCTCTTCAATCAATTTTTGCATTCGTCCCAGCCCTGTAGACCAAACCGTCTTCATCATTTTTGAAAACCTGTTTGCTCTCCGTGTTTTTTGATAAATATAGCCATATACTTGAGGAAATTTTTTCACTCCTTGCAGATAAAGGAAACGGCTTACTTGATTTGAATACGGATGGACCCACTCCATAAAATCGAAAATTACCGGTTCTAGGGCAGGAAATCGAATTTGGATCGCTTCATGCATGGCATTGGCTACTTGAATATGACCATCTCCATAATTACCGGTTAAAATTAAAACTTTTTCTTTATTGACTACCTTCATCGATCTCCACTCCTTTAATTTGTTTCTATGACGTTTCTCTATGTGTTTCGGGTGCCCACATAAACCAGTGGGCCATCTCGATTAAAAATTCAGGGAAAATAAACATGCGGGGCCTTCGATTTGATAAACATAATTAATGAGAAAGCTTTCGAAGCCCATTCGCTCTCTTCCTGTATGTTACAAAAAACTTCTTAAGGAAAAATGCCATTCCATCTTAAGATTTTCTTAATACTAAAGGGAGAACTTCAGAAAAACTTCAGAAATTCTATTGTTTTTTCTTAAGAGGAGTAGAGTAAACTTTAGGCATTAGAAAGGAGAGGTTTAGATGTCACAAGAAACCATTCTAATCATTGATGATGAAAAGGAAATTCGTGATTTAATCGGGATTTATCTTACTAATGAGGGATATAACGTACTGAAAGCAGCAGACGGAATAGAGGGATTACAATACCTGGAGGAAAATACGGTTCATTTAGTGGTTTTAGACATTATGATGCCGCGCTTGGATGGCATTCAAGCCTGTTTAAAAATCAGGGAAAACAGAAATGTTCCTATTATTATGCTGTCTGCGAAATCGCAGGATATGGATAAGATCATGGGGTTAACCACCGGGGCGGATGATTATGTAACCAAACCGTTTCAGCCTTTGGAATTAGTGGCCAGAATCAAGTCACAGCTCCGTCGGTATCTCCGTTTAAATCAAACGGATCAGGCACCGCAGCAGCATCCTGTCGAACAGATGGATGTCATTACAATCGATGAGCTGTTCATCAACATTTCAACGCATGAGGTCATCGTTGAAGGGAAAGATATAAAGCTAACACCGCGGGAGTTTGCCATTTTAGAACTTTTGGCGCGGAACCCAGGTGTTGTGTTCAGCACGGAAAAAATCTATGAACGGGTATGGAATGAACCCTTTTATGAATCAGAAAACACGGTCATGGTTCATATCCGTAACTTGCGCGAGAAACTTGAGAATAGCCCGCGGAACCCTCGGTATATAAAAACCGTTTGGGGGGTCGGCTATAAAATTGAACAATGAGAAACGGCTTCCGGCTGGCAGCTATTTTAAAAAGCCGGTCCATCTAGTGAAGACAAGCATTCGCATTCAGGTGATTTTAGCCTTTGCATTTTGTATTCTCGTTTCCGTGCTTGTCGGATTTGCTTCAAGCCCCTTCTTTGTTAGTAAAGATAAGCGATTTGATTTTACAGAAGGAATTGTCACAATCGACGAAAGTGCACGAGAATTGGTTAGACAATTTAAGCAAATGAATCAAGATATTAACGGGCTTGTCATTGAAATGGGAGACGAGAACCCTGATTTTAAAAATAAGTTTCTCAACCGCACTGGGAGCGGTGATTGGCTATCTGTTCCAAACGGAAACACTTCGTCCTATCATTTGACCAAAGAGGAATTAATCGATTACTTAATCAATACGCCTAAACAACAAAACAACCTCAACGCAGTCATTACCGATTTGGATGGGAAGATATTATATAAATCAAATGGTGTGAGTGATACACAAGTAGACCTTCCACTTGAGATGAAAAATGCGAACAAGACTTTCATTGGTAAGGAACATGATGAGAATTCTACGGTTACAAGGCTTTATCCAATAACCCTTGATGGAAGTAAGAACTATATTATTGTAAACGGTATTCCTAAATCCACTGCTTATTATGAGGAAGAAACCGGTGTTACTCCCTATCTTCTTGGACTTGTTACGTTTATTCTTTGTTTTTATCTGATAACCAAACGAAAAATGAAAGAAATTGAGGAGCTCGCTTTAGGGCTTATGGAAATAGCGAAGGGAAATTTACATTATAGAATTAGGGAAAAAAGCAGTGATGAGCTTGGTTCTCTGGCCGCCAATATTAATTACATGGCTTTTGAATTAAACGAAATGATTGAAAGGCAAAGGCAAACGGAAAAATTAAAGGATGAGCTTATCACCAATGTTTCCCATGATTTACGCACACCCTTAACTTCTATCATGGGCTATTTAAGGCTGGTGAAGGATCATCAGTTCAAAAACAAAACGCAATTAGATGAATATGTGGATATTGCCTACGGAAAATCAGAGCAACTAAAAAAATTAATTGAGGATTTATTTGATTTTACCCGTTTGACTTATGAAGGTGTTCAGCTTAAAAAAGAAAAAGTCAGTCTAAACCAAATGCTAAGACAGCTCCTAGATGAACTGGATCCTATCGCAAAAGATAACCATGTCAGCTTTATGACCGATCTGCCAAAGGAACAAATCATGCTGGCGGTCGATCCGAATCAAATGGTTCGGGCCTTGGAAAATGTGCTTACCAACGCCATCAAGTATAGTACCCCGCCTGGTGACATTCATGTCAGCTTAATTCATAACAAACATGCAGTTCAACTTTCGGTATCCAATCCGTGTCAAACCCTCTCTGAAGAAGAGGTTGCTAGATTATTTGACCGTTTTTATCGAGTCGATCCTTCACGTTCCTCTAACAAATCCGGGGCAGGATTAGGATTAGCCATCACCAAAAGTATCATTGAATTGCATCATGGAACCATTGATGTCAGTTACAAAAATCATATTATTTCACTATCGATTACACTGCCAATACATGATTAAAAAACAACAGGCCCCATGGTTAACCAACCATGGAGCCTGACTTTTACACGGTCTTTACTTCGAAACAGTTGGTGAATCTGGAATGGAGCAAGTACTGCTGCAGGATTTATTCAGCTCACAAGCCGCACATTTCCCTTGCTTGCTTTTTTTAATATGACGGGCCATCATCCAGCCTGCATATCCAAATATAACGAGGCCAATCAATATATTTACGAACATGTATCAAGCCTTCTTTCTTAAAAGAATAGACCACCAATTTGATAGATTAATATCGAAATGAAATAGGCAATGAGCAAGGCATAGATAATGGAAATATAAGTCCACTTTTTAGACGCCGTTTCTTTTCTAATCGTCGCTACTGTCGCTAAGCATGGTACATATAACAGGACAAACGCCATGAAGCTTAAGGCAGAAAGTGCTGAATAATGAGTGCTTAATACGCCTTGAAGCGACGTTGCATTCGGAACCTGATAGATAATATTCATGGTAGCCACGACCACTTCTTTTGCTAGAAAGCCAGTTAACAAGGAAGCGCCCGCTTGCCAGGTTCCAAACCCTAATGGTTGAAAAATTGGCGCCAAGACACCGCCAATCATGGCAAGGAAGCTATCGTCCATTTCCACATTTAATCCATGCGGACCTGCATAGGTCAGCAGCCAAATGAAAACGGATCCTCCAAAAATAAACGTTCCCGCTTTTCGGATAAAGCCTTTCCCTTTTTCCCATGTACTTCTCCATAAGGTTAACGCTTGAGGAACCCGGTATGGAGGAAGCTCAATCACAAACACACTTTTTTCTCCTTTTAACAATAAAAAGGAAAACACTCGCGCCACGATCATGGCTACAACAATACCAAGGACATATAGTGATAAAACCACTAACGCTTGATATTTTACAAAGAAGGCACCAACGAATAAAGCATATACCGGAAGACGTGCGGAGCACGACATTAATGGCGTCAATAATATCGTTAACAATCTTTCCTTCGGCTGTTCGATGGTCCGCGCTGCCATTACACCGGGAACATTGCATCCGAAGCCGATAATCATTGGGATGAACGCTTTCCCGTTAAGACCGATCGATTCCATTACGCGGTCCATCACCATGGCAACCCTGGCCATATAGCCGGAATCCTCAAGGAATGAGATAAAGAAAAACATGATAAAGATTTGCGGGACAAATACGAGCACCCCGCCAACCCCTGCGACAATTCCATCCAGTACCAAATCCTTAATAAAACTAGAAGCGCCAATGGCGGTCAGTCCTTTAGCCAGCCCCTCTGACAACGGACCAGAGAAAAAGCCGTCTAATAGATCCGCCAGCGGTGTGCCTAGCCAATCAAATGTCAGCATGAACATCACATACATAAACGCTAGGAATATTGGCAGGCCAAGGAATTTGTTTGTGACGATGCGATCAATGAATTCCGTCGCCGTTGTTTTATTTAACGAGGTAACCGTTGTGACTTGGTCTAAAATACTGGTAACCTTTTGGTCACGAACATTGTAGATATATTGTCTAATAGAGGGTGCAAGACCAAGCTTTACGAGGTCTTCTTCTGTCTCCCTCTTTATTTGATCAAGCTTATCTTTATTTTCGATATGTTGATCAAAATATGTTTTTACTCGTTTATTTCCTTCTAAAAATTGAATCGCCATCCATCTTCTATTCAAGATTGAATCGTTTGGAAGAATGTTGATGATTTGTTCGATTGCTTTTTCTAAGAATCCATAATCCACATTGAAAGCAGGGGTCTGGATTTCCTTTTTCGGATTGGTAATCAGTTCCTTCGATAGTAGGTCACAGCCCTTACCGGACCTGGCAATAATCGGAACAATGCTGACACCTAATAAGTCTTCTAGTTTCTTCTCATCTATTCTCATGCCTCTCGTTTTGGCGACATCGATCATATTGAGACCCACTAATAGAGGCTTGCCAAATTCGATTAATTGAATGGTTAGCTGCAGATTTCGTTTTAGCTGGGAAGCATCTACAATATTCAATATTTTTTCGAATTCCTCTGTTAATAGAAACTCCGTCACCACTTCTTCATCCCTGGAAAGTGGATTTAAGGAATATACTCCAGGCAAATCGATTAGCAGCCCGTTTTGGTTCCGAAGCTTGCCAACCTTTTTTTCAACGGTTACACCGCTCCAGTTTCCCACATATTCATAGGAGCCTGTTAAATTATTAAAAAGTGATGTTTTCCCTGTGTTAGGATTTCCAAATAAGGCAAACTGAGACATTCGTTATCTCACTCCTATACATGATGCTTCTCTACGGCGTAGACTGAGACATTGTCCACATACTTCAACCATTACAGGCCCGCCAAAAGGCATTGTCCGTTTTAAACAGACTTCAACTCCTTCGACGAGACCCATATCGATTAAACGTTGTTGAACTAAATCATTTATTTTTGAAATATCTGATACAATCGCTTTTGTTCCTTGCTTTAAATCCGTTAGATTCACCGCAAAGCCTCCTAGTGTTAACACAACTAATAATGATAATTATTCTCATTAAATTATATCACATCTAACAAAGATAGATATGAAATTTATGTGAAATTTTTTGGTCTTCCATTAGGCAAAAAAGCCAGTCCCCCTTCGTGCAGAGACTGGCTTTTTCTTTAGCTTTCTATTCCTATTTCACTCGAATTCTTCTCCAAAAGTTTCAGAGCTGTGGAAGATATTTTTTTATAATCTTTTTCTAACCATACATTAATGTTAGGCTCATAATCTTTATTAAAAAGGCTAGAAGACAAATTCTTAATTATGTTGAAAGAAGCATACGGATGGGGAAAATCAGGGTCATTTTTTGCATCGTTCAGGAATTTCTCTAGAATTAAATGGTTTTTGGAATAAATAAGTTCTACTAGTTTTGCCCGATATTCTAATTCATAGGACTTCAAACCAGGAAAGTATTTGTAATCATATAAATGCTGCGCTTCGTGTTTTAAATAGGATACCTGAAATTGGTCGTCATCTAAGTCTTTATAACGTTTTATATTACAATACAAACCATCTTCGTTTGCCCATCCACCAACAGATCTATTGTTAAAAGTTGCGTAACCCATCCAGCCTTCAAGTATAAAATCTGACATCAGATGTACAGATACTGGAATTGATTGCTGAGGTATTTCAACATTAAAATGAACTGTTTCCGTACAGTTCCAAATATATGCCCCTCTAAATGGAGGAGTCACTCCACCCAAGAATGAATAACCTTTTTCATTAAAAATTTTAGCCAACTCATTTTCAGTTTCATCGATGTTTAAAGGAGCCTCAATTTGTAAATACCTTCTTAAACTGTTATTCAGATTTAACTCAGCATCATTTATCACGTCTGCATTTGTTAATACTGTTCGAAAATAATCATGATAAGCTGATACTACATCTCTAATCCAACTATCATCCGTCAAAATATTTTCCTCTGATTTTTGAGAAAAAAATCGCTCTATATACATCTGCTGTAATTTTTCAATTTCTTTTGTTTTTGGCTGAATGGAATTTAGGTATTCCATTGCTGCATTTATATCACCTTGAAGACACAGTGAAAAAAATCTATCCATTTATTTCTCCCCTTTTAAAGTAAAGCATTCTTCAATAGTATACTTCATAGTTAATACCATAAAATAATCTCAAGTTAGCTGAAAGGGATTTTACGGAAATCACAGAATTCTTACAAAGTGTGCATTGTAGATTAGGGATTAAAATCGAAAATTATTCCAAAGGGGCACGTGTTAATGGAATCGGAACACATCACTAAATTGACCGCTGCTGAAGTTGCACAAATATGGTCCGCCTATATGAACTCCAGCATGTGTAAATGTTTGTTTACATACTTCTTAGAAACAGTGGAAGATCATCAAATACGCTCGGTTATTCAACATGGATTAGAATTAGCGGAAACTCATTTAGACAAATTGTCAGCGTTTTTTCAAAAAGAGGGGTATCCAATACCCTGTGGTTTTAATGTAGAAGAAGATGTAAATATGGCCGCTCCAAGATTATTTTCAGATAGTTTCATGATGCATTTAGTTCATAATATGACTGTAATGGCATTTAGTTTTTATGCTATTGCCAAAACATTTGCTGTTCGTTCAGATATTGATGAGTATTTTGCTGAATGCGTTAAGGAACTGAATGAATTTGATACGAATTCGAAAAATCTTTTGTTATCAAAAGGCTTATACATTCGGTCTCCTTATTTAGTTCCATCAAATGAGGTGCACTTTGTTAAAAGTCCAAATTTTATGTCAGGATTATTAGGGAATAAAAGACCCTTAACAGCCATTGAAATTACAAATTTGTTTGCAAACTTACAAAAAAACACTTTGGGTCATGCAGTAATGATGGCATGGAGTCAGGTTGCTCAGTCAAAAGAAGTAAAGAAATTTATGGTAAGGGGAAAGGAAATTGCTTTGAAACATTCCAAAGTATTTGGTTCCGTGTTAGAAAAAGATCATTTACCTGTTCTAATGTCTTTTGATACTGAAGTAACGGACTCAAAAGCGGCTCCCATTTCAGATAAAATGATGATGTTTATGGCCACTACTTTATCTGCATTAAGTATAGGATTATATGGAACAAGTATGGCAACTAGTGCAAGAAAAGACTTGGCTCTCGATTACGTTCGCTTATCCGCAGAAATCGCTTCTTTTGCTGAAGACGGAGCCAAAATAATGATTGATAATGGCTGGCTGGAGGAACCTCCCCTAGCTGTAGACCGTGATAAACTAGCGAATTAATACGAAAAGATAAAATTTTGGGATTAAATATTGTTCCTACTCTTATGACAAACTAATGGAGACTAAAAAAGGAGGAGGAACATGGGTAATAAGTTTGAAAAGAACACATTAAGGATCCTATTTATCCTTGGCATCGGTGCCTTTTTTAATCTAATTAGAAAGCCGCCGATGAAAGAATGGATTATCATTTTTTTGTTAAAGAGTTACATTGCTTCGATTTTAGACAATATTCTTGTAAAAAAAGGTTATTTTAGATACCCAGTTAATTTATTTAAAATCTTCGACATAAGTGCTTTGTTTAGTTATTTACTTTTTCCTATCACTTGTATTTATTTCAACCAAATTACTAAGGATTCAAATGTTAAAGGGATACTTTTTAAGTGTTTATTATTTAGTCTTCCTTCTGCTGTGGTTGAACANNCCTCTGTACATAGCTTTTTTTCAATCGCCTTTACGTTCCTATTCGTGAGATTTCTAATGACATTAATTAGAACAGCTGCTCAGAGACAAAGAGGATGACCTTCATTGTTTCTGAGTTCTTTTATAGCATCGCCGTAAATATAGTTAGGGATTTTACTCTGCATAGGATAAAACTAGTTCATATGAAAAACTTTTAATTTACTCCAATTCGATTTCCAATTCTTTTTGGCAATGCGGTCTTCGTAAATCTCCATTCTTTCTTTTGTCTCTGTAAAAAAAGGAGTCGGCCTTACTTCTAGATTGATTACATCTCTAATTCCCCAGGGGGCAGCTAATATCACATTTCCCCTTTCATCTAATTTTACGCCTAGAGCTGTCGCTGTTTCTGGAAACTTAGATATGGCATCCACAGAAGAAGTATAGGGTGGCAAATTGCTTTTAATGTGCATTCTTGCTTCATTTTTTACCGACCAGGGAATGGTGGGATTAAGGGATTTAAGTTTTTCTTCCAGTTTCTTTTCCTCGAATTCATCGATATTACTTGGTTCGAAATAAATGACATCAATATCTGGGATCGGTGTTCTTTCACAGAAATCATGTAGTGTGTCCCATATTTTTGAACGAACAAAGCCGGCACAAACCCACCAATCGGGCAAGTTCAATGAACTTGCTGATTTTAATATTTCCATCATCGATAAATCTTCCTTAATAAGCGAAAGAATTTGTTCTTCATTTTTCACTGAAATATTACTCCTTAAAATCAAAGATTTTTATTATCACCAACACAATCATTACACCCCAAATCAAAACAATTATGGAACCGGCAATCCAATTCTTTGGTTTCGTGCCTTTCATCCTTTCTTCTGCCTTAGCTTCACAGTCAGACAAGACATTCTTAGGTATCATCTTTAACGCAAGCCAAATCCCTAACGGAAGAAGAATGACATCATCCAGGTAGCCCAGAATAGGGATAAAATCTGGAATGAGGTCAATCGGACTGAACGCATAAGCTACAACACATGCAGTAAACAATTTAGCATACCAAGGTACTCGTTTATCTTTACAAGCATAGTACAGAATGAATATCTGTTTTTTTAAATTTCTCGCCCAAATCTTGATCTTATTAAACATCTAATCACCCGTAACCGTAATTTCTTGATTTTATTATAACTACATTCCCGTTATGTAAAAAAGAAAAGGCGCCATATTGGCAGCCTGCGCCACGCTTAATTAATTTCTTTTTTGCAACGATTTAACGGCTAAATGTTCTTCCTCTTTTTTTACATAGATATCATATTGCGTATTATCCTTAAATTGGTTAGTTCGATTATCAAAGCTGTATGGCGTTACCGTTTTATACTTTATTCCTTCCGTTTTTAATTTTGCAATTATCCTGAAGTATTCCTCATTGCCAAAAGCAGTGTAGATTAATTTCCAGTTCCTATATAAGAAGGTTCGAATGATTGAAGTAAGTATGATTACTAAAGCGATCAACCCAATCGCAATATATATCTCCATTTCTGGCCTCCCTGAACTTTTCATTTTTAACATTATATTTCTGTAGATATTATGTAATTCCTTCCTCTATTTACCTTCAACTTTTCAGCTTAAATGAAAAAAAAGACCATCGTCACCGATGGTCTTCCTTTATACTCGCTTTACTCCAATATATCTAGCATGCCAATATGGGTTGCTTGTGTAGGTGATAATGACCCCTTTTGAGGATGATGCCATAATCATTTTTCCGTATCCGATATAGATGGCAACATGGGTTGGGGCACTTGCTTTGGTTGGTCCATAGAATAGTAAATCGCCTATTTGCAAATTAGATGGTCGATATCCGTTTCCATAGTACATTTGGGCTGCCGTGCGATTTAGGGTTCTTCCTGCTTTTCCGTAAGAATACTTTACAAGACCTGAACAGTCAAAACCGCTTGGCGACATTCCGCCCCATCGGTATGGAACTCCAATATTCGATTTCGCAATCGAAATCGCTGCTGTATGATAATTATATGCTGCTTCCGCTTTTTCACCCTTGGCGGCGAACAAAGAGCCACAAGAAGCTAAAATAGTAAAGGCTACGATGAATTTCTTTAGCATGGTTGTTACCTCCTAGTGTGAGTTGATACGTTCACTATACTAGAAAGGTATGACAGACCCATCACAACAAGATGATAATTTCATTACAAAGTTATTCTAATATAATTTCAGTGCAATTATATCCTTTTTGCTAACTACTGCTTTCATCCTGCTCACAATCCTTATTCCTAAACAATGAATTCCCCGTGCCATTATTTTCGATGTCCTGATTCCCATTATTGCAAGCAAAATTCTCAACAACTTCATTATCATTGGAGTCTAAAGCAATTCCATCATTATCGTTTTCATTCGCTCTATTCCTAATGATAAAATTGTTGTTTTGATTAACATGAATTCCATCTTTCTCATTATTCGAGGTACGATTTTCTTCAATATAATTAAATCCTTGAGTTGGAACATTGGCTGGAGAAATAATCGAAATGCCACTTTCTGCGTTCCAAAAACTTATATTCAACTGATAAAGCGAGCTAAAAGGATTATTTACTTTTATTCCATTCCCTTTTGATCTTGTAATATTATTTTCAATGATGGACATGGTTCCATTATTTAGAGATATTCCATCACTGCCAGTATGCTGAATTTCATTTTGCAATATTAACCCCGAAAAAGCCTGCTCGGCTGAAACAATTCCATTTTGTCCTGCCTTTTGTATCTTATTTTGAATGATAGAATTGAAAGGATTAGCTGGAATAGTAGATTGAGTAACATTTATATTTATGCCATTCTTTCCAACGTCTTTTATCTCATTTTGAATCATGACATTGATGTTAGGATCCGTAATATTGATTCCGTTTTGACCAATATTCGTTATTTTATTTTTTTTAAATAAGTGTGTAGCACCATTCGTAAAGACAACGCTTTGGTTAATGAAGATACCATCATTTTTGATATTCCTAATCACATTCTCTAAGCAATAAGCAAAATCGCAAAATTCTATTGATATTCCACTCTGAATGTAATTTTGGATAGTAAAACCTTTTATTTCAATACCAGAGGCTAAGTTTGCGGAGGATTGGCCCACTCTAAATCCAAAAGGCAATAAATGATTTCCATCAAGAGTGGCTCCTCTCTCCCCGATAATCGCTAAACCTCTATTAAATACGTTTACACTTTCATGGTACGTTCCTTTTTTTATAAGGACTAAATCACCTGGCTGTGCTGCTGTTATCGCTGCTTGAATCGTAGGAAAATCTCTAGGAACCACGATTATACTCATGTATCTGTACCTCCCAAATTAGTTAATGCTATTGGTATGCATGTCCATTGCAATTTGAAAGGTACAAGGGTTTAAAAGGAATCATTATTTTTTGTTGCAAATACAACAAAGTTAGGTTACATTTAATACATGCCCATTTTATTGCATTTGCAACATATATTTCGAAAAAAGGAGTTACTTATGAAGGAAATTCTCCGTGAAATTGGAATGATCGCAAGGGCTCTAGATTCAATAAGTAATATAGAATTTAAAGAATATGACCTGACAAAAGGGCAGTATTTGTACTTGGTGCGAATCTGTGAAAACCCAGGAATCATTCAAGAAAAGTTAGCTGAGATGATAAAAGTAGATCGAACAACAGCCGCTCGTGCTGTAAAAAAACTTGAAATGAATGGCTTTATTGAAAAGAAAGACGATCAACATAACAAAAAAATTAACAAGCTCTTTCCAACAGAGAAAGGGAAACATGTTTATCCATTTATTAAAAGAGAAAATGATTACTCCAATATCGTGGCCTTAGAGGGATTATCCGAAGGGGAAATAGAATCCATTTTCAATCTTCTTCAAAAAGTAAGAAAGAATATAGAAAAAGACTGGGAATATGTAAAAAAGGGAAACAAGAGAAATTATTGATCTATAGAGGAGCGACAACTATAAATGACTATAAATGTAAAACAGTGTACCCTTGAAGATTCACGCAAGTTGCAAGAAATTAGTTCTGAAACATTTTATGAGACATTTAAGGAGCAGAATTCAGCTGAAAATATGAATGCCTATTTGGAAAAGGCCTTTAACTTACCACAATTAGAAAAAGAATTATCCAATAATTCTTCGCAATTCTTTTTTGTTTATTATGATAATGAAGTTGCTGGATATTTAAAGGTCAATACCAATGATGCTCAGTCTGAAGAAATGGGTGAGGAGTCACTAGAAGTCGAGAGGATTTATGTAAAGAAGGAATTTCAAAAGCACGGGCTCGGTAAATATCTGTTTAATAAAGCTGTGGAAATTGCGATAGAAGGTAATAAAAAGAAAATCTGGCTAGGCGTATGGGAAAATAATGAAAATGCGATTGCTTTTTATAAAAAAATGGGGTTTGTTCAAACGGGAGCCCACTCTTTTTATATGGGCGATGATGAACAAATAGACTTTATCATGACCAAAACACTCGTATAAAGGAACGGAACAAGAGCTGCCATATTGGTAGCTCTTGTTCAGATTGGATATTTTCAAACTCAATTATCTCCATCCTAAGCCATTCGTTTTTCCACACCAATCGATTATTTTCGGGGAAATTCCTTGTGTGCTATATTAATTAATCGTTTGATTAAAACCATGAATACCCGCGGTATAGAGGGCTTTAAGCAATGAAAACCTATCGAAAAATGTTTAAGAAATACCAGAAAAAACCGCATCAACCTTGTAAAAAAGACTAATTTATAAAAAAATGACAGAATTCAATAAGATTCCCGATTCTTCGCCTTTAATCAGACGTTTAATTGACTTGTACTTCTACCCGCATCCATACTCACTTCTTCTCTCAAAATACGTTAGAAGAATGTCGAAGGAAATGACCTTCTATCTTTATTTCAGACTTTAATCAGGGAGCTGTAGCGGCACTTCTCGTGGTACAATGAAATAACTTATTTCTTATATAAATTAAACTATTTACATCAAGAGGAGATGTTTACGTTGGCAACAGCGCCCCAACCAATGATCAAAAATGAAGAACCTCTTTTTCGTCGAGCTGTTTATACTTTCTCTGGAGCACACTTTTTGAATGATTTAGTGACTACAGGAATGGTTCCAGCTTTAGTGGTATTATACAAAAATTTTTTTCATTTGAATTATACCCAGTCTACTTTAGTGGTTTTACTGTCGTATTTAACATCATCCGTATCACAGCCTCTTTTCGGAATGTTAGCGGATCGAAAACCTAGAGTTTGGTTGTTTCCAGCAGGCGTTTTTTGTTCCATTATGGGTCTAGCCTTAACTGGTCTTGCACCATCACTTACATGGCTGCTATTTTTTATTTCTATTTCAGGACTTGGTTCCGGTGCCTTTCATCCCGAAGCTTCTCGTGGAACTCATCTTGCTGCCGGTTCTAAAAAGGGATTGGCTCAAGCCATTTTTCAAGTAGGAGGTAATTCTGGACAAGCCTTCGGTCCTTTGTTGGTTTCCATTTATGTCACACATTCGGGAATCCACGGACTCCTTTGGCTCATCCCTGTCGCCATCCTTTCTATCTTTTTGACTGGACAAATACTTCCATGGTTAGGACAAAAATTACAGTCATCCAATGTTATTCGTAAAAAGGAATTAAAAGGAACCAACAATATAATGGGAGCAACCATACTTTGTGGCGTCATCATTTTACGTTCATGGTGCCAAATAGGGGTTGTCATCTTTTTGCCTTTCTATTTGCATGATTTATCCATCCAACAGTCCGAAATACTTAGTTTTGTCTTTGTTGGCGCAGGAGCACTTGGTACTTTTATTGGTGGGATTTGGTCGGACAAAATAGGGATGAAACGTTTACTTGTCACCTCTATGTTACTTGCTACGCCTTTTGCCATTATTTTTCCCTATTTACATGGGGTATTTTCCATTATAGATTTGTTATTTTTCGGATTTTGCGTTCTTTCCTCTTTTTCAGTAAGTGTTGTTTATATGCAACACATGTTACCTAAAAATATTGGGTTGGCTTCTGGTCTTTCGATTGGATTCGGTGTAGGAGCTGGTGGGATTGGTTCTGTCTTCATGGGTGGCATTTCAGATGTCTTTGGCGTAGCTACCGTTTTTACGATCCTTTCCCTACTGCCATTAGCTGGTTCCATTCTTGCCTTCTTTTTGCCTAATGATAGGTTGGAAAATCAATGAAATATTACGTTCTTTAAAAATATTTATCACACATTTAGAGAACCCTCAGATCAGATTCCTAATTTTAAAAGCGTGGATTTTATCCACGCTTTTATTTTTTGTTCTATATTTTTGGTTCTGTTAAAGAGCAGTGTTGATATTTGCACTTGGAAATTTCCTTTCAAAAAAAATGATACTGGATTTTTTCATAAGTTATTTCCCCTCTATTTCAAAGACTAAACAAAATCCTCCTCAATTTAAAGATGACATATATTCAAATGCTGTTGTACCATATACACTTTTAAAATGTTTATTTAAATGGGATAAATCAACAAAACCGCAATCAGCTACTACCGAATATAAATCTCCGTTTTTTTCTATTAATTGCTTTGCACGTTCTATCT
>NZ_JBALPP010000136.1:0-11914 GCF_036965425.1 Neobacillus drentensis
GGGTAATATAGAAATGGCAGTTTTTATTGATGGAGTTTTTCAAGGTGTTAGTTCACTATAGATTTAAATAAGTAAAATCCTTCCACACTATAAAAAGTAGGGAAGGATTTTTATTTTGATTTAAATTGCTTCGAAATACCAGACACCATTACTTAAATGCTTTTTACACTGATTATTTTGATGGAGATACTCCAAATGTGCCAGTGTCTCTCCAATAGCAAATCGGGTTTCATGGGTGGTTAAATTTCTAAAGAGCCTTTGGCATACTTCATAGATGGTCGATGGTTTTTGGATAAAATCATATGTTGCATCGAGCCGCTCATGGTGATGGGCAATTAATTCCTCAATCCTCCTATTGGCATTCCGAAAAGGTTTCCCATGTGAAGGGATGACATAATCGACGTCAAGTACTTCAATTTTTTTCAAGGATTGAAAGAAAGCCTCTAACGGATTCTCTATCCCTCGGAACCAATAGGAAATATTGGGTGAAATTTTCGGTAAAATGTGATCGGTTGAGAAAAGGATGCTGTTCTCCTTGTTGTACAAGCTAATTAATCCATCAGAATGACCAGGCGTGAAAATCACTTCATATTCATATTTTCCAAAAGGGATTTTCATTCCTTCCTCCAAATAATGAGTTACCTTAGGATAAGGTTTGACCCTTGGAGAAAAGCTTCCTTCATCATCTGTTAAATCAAATGAAATATTATCTGGCAGACCGCACATGTCATAATTCTTTTTAACAAGCTCAAGTGAGCCTGGTTCCCAATACGTAAGTCCAGCATCTTCATCAACCTTCGTCATCCATACATCAGCATCGGTTAACTGTTGTAATGTACCCGCATAGCCAAAGTGATCGGGATGATAGTGGGTAATAATTAGATCTTTAATATCATGCTTTTCAATTATTGGCTTCCATATATCCTGCGATACCGCATTATTTAATCCCGCATCCATAATCGTCCATCCCTCAGAACCTTCTCCTAAGAAACAATGAACATGATTTAAACGAAAAGGCAATGGGATTGTTACTTGGGTAACCCCTATATCATTCAGCAAAAGTAGCCTCCTCCTCCACTAGGGTAGGGGCAGCGGCTTCAGCTACCTTCACCAGCTGTTTGCCAATGTTTTCTCCTCGAAAAAGTCCAAGAAAAGCATCTACGATATTTTCAAAGCCTTCAATGACATTTTCACGGTATTTGATTTTTCCTTCACCTATCCACTTTGCTAACATGGTGTAACCTTCTTTATTATGTTCCGCGAAGTCAGAAACAATGAAGCCTTTCACCATGGAACTGGTTTTAAGTAGTTGCCCAAGAATCCTTGGCCCCATTTCTGGTTTTTCCAAATTGTATTGAGAAATTTGACCACAAATGACAATACGTGACTGAAAATTAATCATCTTCATCACTTCGTCCGTCACCATACCACCGACATTGTCAAAATAAACATCAATACCATTCGGGCATGCTTTTAATAGTTCCTTATATAAGTCTGGTGATGTTTTATAGTTGATAGCTGCATCAAAGCCTAATTCTGCTGTTAGAAACTCACATTTCTCCTCAGCTCCTGCAATTCCAACTACACGGCAGCCTTTCAGTTTTGCGATTTGCCCCACGATTGTCCCTACCGCACCTGAAGCTCCAGAAACAACGACAGTTTCCCCTTCCTTTGGCTGGCCGATGTGTAATAATCCGAAATACGCGGTCAAACCAGGCATTCCGAGCACATGAAGGGCCGTAGAAATCGGTGCGGCTTCTGATTTGATTCTTCGGATGTTACTACCATTGGAAACATTGTATTCCGCCCATTCCAACCGTCCCTCAACAAAACTATTAACCTTAAATTTCAGATTCTTGGATTCAATTACTTGGCCCACAATTCCTCCAATGAAGGGTTCCCCTACCTCATATGGCTTAGCATAAGATTTTTCATCCGACATTCGGCCGCGCATGTAGGGGTCAACAGAAATATAGAGCGACTTAATTAATACTTCTCCATCCACGATTTCTGGTATGCTTGTTTCAATCATTGTAAAATTACTTTCATCAGGCATTCCAACCGGTCGGTATGCTAACAGGATTTTTTTATTTTTGATCATCGTTTTCAGCCTCCGTATTATTGAATGATTTATACTTTTACTACAACTTTCCCCCACGTTTTCCTCGTTGCCAGTAAATTTAAGGCATCCGGTACATCTTGAAAGTCAAACTCTTTATAAATGAGCGGTTTGATTTTTCCTTGTTCATATAAACTGATTAGTTCCTCATGTTCTTGATTCACTTTTTCAGGATATAGTCGATTAAAATAACCCCAGTGAACACCAACAACTGAATAATTTTTAACTAAAACATGATTGGCTGGGATGCTTGGAATCTGTCCGCCTGCAAATCCAATTACCAATATTCTTCCATCGAAAGCAATACATTTTCGAGAACGGTCAAAAACCTCGCCGCCAACCGGATCATAAATCACATCTGCGCCTTTTCCATCAGTTTCTCTTTTCACCATTTCGACAAAGTCCTCTGTTAAGTAATCAATGACCACGTCAGCTCCAAGCTGTCTGCAAATTTCTGTTTTTTCCGAACCCCCTGCAGTTGCTATTACGAATGCACCTGCTGCCTTACCTAATTGGATTGCCGCCGAACCAACGCCACCTGCTCCAGCATGTACAAGTAAGACCTCGCCTTTTTGGATATTAGCCCGATTAAATAAGGCATAGTAGGTGGTATGGTATGTAATAAACATAGAGGCAGCTTCATTCCAGCTCATTGATTCAGGAATAGGATAGACAGAAGCTTCGTCAACAGAAACATACTCCGCTAAACCTCCATGCGGCTTTTGTGGTAAGGCTAACACTCGCTGCCCCTCTTTAAACTTGCTGCCATCTTTTGCTTGTACTACTAAACCGGATACCTCTGAACCAATCGAAAATGGCAGCGGTGGTTTCTCTTGATATTTTCCTTGGCATAAAAGGATATCAAAAAAATTAAGCGCAACCGATCTAACCTGGATTAATACTTCATTTTCTCCACGTTCCGGTTTTTCCAAATTCTCCATACTTAAAACATCTGACGGCTCCCCAAGTTCTTTTACCAGCCAGCTTTTCATGATTTTTCCCCCTTCATTTTTCATTATTGAAAAGAATTGTTTACATTTATAAGAATAATAACAATATTCATAATATTTTTCAATTTATTTAGTTCATCGAAAATTTAAAAATACAACAAAAAAAGGCCAGAAAACTGACCTTTTTGCCTTGATATATATAGTCTTTACCCAAATTGCCAAACACTGTGTGCCAGATTTCCATAACGGAAGCTCCGATGTAACAAGCTTGCTTTTTTCACATCGTCAGCAGCTCCCAATGCATAAAACAATGGAATAAAATGTTCATTTCCATATGGAGGCACACTATATTCTGCATATGGTGCCAAAGAATCATACTTGAATAAGGACTCTACATCCCACGTTTGCAGGTGATGGGCCAACCAATCTTCGAACTCAAGTGCCCATTGATCAACCTGGCCATTATCAGCCCATTTTAAAGCTCTCAGATTATGAGATGTTCCTCCGCTGGCAATAATTAAAACGTCATTGGCTCTTAAAGCAGATAAGGATTTCCCAATTTTATACTGTTCCCGCGGAGTAAGTTTTGGGTTAACGGACATTGCGATGACAGGAATATCGGCATTTGGATAAAGTAAACGAAGGACGACCCATGCGCCGTGATCCAATCCTCGCGAAGTTTCTATTTCAAACGGTACATCGTTTGCATTGAACAAATTCTTTATTTCCTCTGAAATTTGCTGATTCCCTTTTGCTGGGTATTTTATTGTGTATAGGGCAGGATCGAATCCCCCGAAATCATAGATAGTGCTATATTCTTTAACCTCACTTACTTTTTGATGCTGGGACTCCCAATGTGCTGAAAATAAGACGATGGCCTTTGGACGCGGTAAGTCTTTTCCTATTTGATTTAAGAAATCTGTATATTCATTCTCCTCCACTGCAAGCAGCGGTGCACCATGAGCGATAAAGAAAGATGGCAGCATTTATAATTCCTCCCTCTTCGTTTTATTTTTCAAGAACTTCATGCAGCCATTTCATAAAATCCTGCTGATTTTGTAAAGAAACGGAGTGACCTTCCTGATAGGTTTTAAAGGTTACATTGGCGCCTAATTCTCGGAAATATTCATTATTGGCTACTCCCCATTCAAAAGGAAGAACTTGATCCATTTCCCCGTGAGAAATAAATAGGGAAAGGTTATTAACAGGTTTTATATCGTATTCTTCCTTAACAAAACCAGGAATATATCCACTAAGGGCAACGATGCCTTTGATCCGATCACCTAATGGAAGACCAAGTGTCATGGAAAGAATGGCACCTTGGCTAAAACCTAGTAAGAACAAATTACTTAGGTCTAATGGATATTCTGCGCATGCATAATCAATAAAGCTTGTGAGCTTAGTTATCCCTTCATCAAACACTTCACGGTGTGGTTTTCCATAACCCTGAATTGTAAAGAAGGCAAAACCAGGAGGCTGCGGCAGATGACCTCTTATACTGAAAATGTAAAATTGTCCTTCTAATTCCTTTACCAATGGCAGCATATTTTGTTCATTGCTGCCAATTCCATGCATGAGAAATATGGCTGGATACGTTATATTCGGATCTATTTGATTTGGTCGACGAAGTTCATATACCATAGGTGAAATCATTTATGCAACATCCCTTCGTTATTAAAAAATGTTTTCAAATATGAATCATTGTTGTTTATAAAATAACAAAGAAACGAGTGGATTGTCAATTATTTATTTGCTAATATATAAATAAGTTTTTTATTAAGAAACTTTTGAGGTGAATAAAATGGATATTGGATCAAAAATTCGAGAAATCCGAAATCGAAAGAAAATTACGATTGCCCAAATGTGCGAAGGCACAGGACTTTCCAAAGGGTTTATTAGCAATGTAGAAAACAATAATACTTCTCCGTCAATTAATACACTTCAGACAATAGCCACCTTTCTAGGGGTTCCATTACCTTATCTTTTGTTGGAGAAGAAGCAACATATGCGTGTTGTGAGAAAAAATGAACGAACCTACTCTTCCTTTAATCAATTAAAGATTGAGCATATCACTTCAAAAGGCGGCTTACGGATGATGAGTGTGGAGTTTCCACCGGGGGCTTCAATGGGGGAAGCCAATTCACACCAAGGAGAAGAATGTCATTTAGTGTTAGAAGGAAAAGTACTAGCAGAACAAGGGGAGGATTCGATTATTTTAGAAGAAGGAGATTCCTTCAGTTGGAATGCAAGCGTCCCTCATTTTGTGAAAAATATTGGAGATCATAAGGCAGTTGTCCTTATTTCCATTTATTCTGATACTGAACTGAATGACCTGTTTTAGAGGAACCATAGTGGTTCCTCTTTCCTTTAGCAACAATCATGAATTGTTGCTAAAAATAGTTTCATATCTGAAATAAGATCTTCTGGCTTTTCATACATACTCATGTGGCCAACATCCTTAAGTAATGATTGTCTAATATTAGACTTTCTTACTGAGAATGTTTTTTCAGCAGGAATAATCTGGTCCCTTTCTCCGGCGATTAATAAAACCGGTAATTCTGTAGATTCCAAAACATTATTTCGGTCTCCTCTGTCTTTCATTGCTAGCAGTGTACTTTTAGCCCCTTGTGGCGAAGTGGAATACCCAATTTCCTTCGCCGTTTCAACATATTTTTCCTTTGCATTATCCGGAGAAAAAAGTTTTGGGACTAATCCGTCAATTAAGGGTTGTATCCCTTCCATGTTCACCTTTTCAACGTTAGCCATTCTTCCTTTTTTAGCTTCTTCAGAATCTGG
Source organism: Neobacillus drentensis (assembly GCF_036965425.1). Taxonomy (GTDB): domain Bacteria; phylum Bacillota; class Bacilli; order Bacillales; family Cytobacillaceae; genus Neobacillus; species Neobacillus drentensis_F. The sequence continues at coordinate 5,866 of NZ_JBALPP010000136.1, forward strand.
AAAAGCGGTGGAATGAACCAAAGAGAATCCGTTCAACCGGTCACTATACTTTTCTGCAAAAGCAAGTGTAATATAACCACCTAAGGAATGACCAAACATGGTAACTTTCTGTACATTCAATTGGTCGATAAGACCTTTTATCTTTTCGGCGAAATCTCCAATCGTGCATCCTTCATTAAATGAATCTGATTGTCCGTGGCCTGGCAGATCTGGAATAATTACTCGATAATTCTTTGAAAGTGCAGGCACAACATTTTCCCAATAACGAGAGCTTCCGCAAAAGCCATGAAGAAAAATAATTGCTTCGCCCTTCCCTTCATCTAAGTATGCTAATGTCGAATTTTCAATTTCCAATGTCTTCATCCATTTTTCACTCCAAATCTATTGATAATGTAAAAAAGCATTACCTATGAAATAGTAATGCCCGAATTTGGATTTTATTACCTTTATCCAATCTGTTCTTCATCATGTTCTGTACTAAGTAAGGATCTTTTATTTGGAATTAGTGATAAATTTGATTTTTTTAATAAATAATCTAAATGTTCAATTGGCATTGAACCATAACCTTTGCCATCACCAAGAGTAAATTGAATCGTGATACCGTTATTTGAGAGGACAGTTAACGACTCAGCAGAATTAAAATAGCTCTGAATACCCTGAGAAATTTGAAATTTTGTTCCTTCTTTAATAGACATTACGTCTCTCCTTTAATGATTTTTCTCTGATTAGTATTCCGTTAATTTTTTTATTCATACATAATTTTTCCAATTAAAATGCCAATAAAAAAAGAGAGGCAAATTCATTGCCTCCCCCCGAATTTCTTATTCTTCCTCTTCCTCATCCATCATTTCATCAAAGGCAGCGGATACCTTATCAAACTCCTCATCGCTTTCAATGGCGGAAAAATCTCCGTCTTCATCCACTTTTAAAAAGAAGATATCGATATCATCGTCTGTTTCTTGTTTTACATCTTCTGCAAAAGCAACTGCGACAAAATCGCTGCCTTCAATATTCATTACACCCAGTACTTCAACTTCCTGTTCATCGTCATTCTCGTCACTGATGGTAAATATTTCGCCTACTTCGATTTTACTCATCTCTCATCCACCTCTCCTAATAGTGTAAATCATCCTTCAAACAGTATGTCTAAATTAGGAGAAAATCATTCTCCAGCACAAAATCAACATTTTTCTTAAAAACCTTTTATAATGAATCTATAACAATAAAAGGAGAATTCTTCATGAATCGAAAAATAATAGAAGAAAAAATCATTGAGAACTTCAAGGGTGAGGAGAAAATGATGATTCTCGTTTTTGCCCAATGGTGCGTGAATCATGACCTTGACCCAGAAGAGTTATATTTAAAAGCATATCCGAATCAGTCTTCAAACCCTGCTTTAAGAGAAGCAATTGAGTTAACCGTGCCGAAGGAAGAAGCTGGAGAAGTAGATGACCAAACCTTGCTTGGAGTGCTAGCGTTGTTTGGCAACGATGATTTGGCATTTGTTGTGGCGGAAGAAATACGCAAAAGGAAATGAATAATTCTTGCCATTAGGGTCATATTACAAAAAGGACTTGTAGCTCAATGTAGAGCAACTGGCAGTCATGAACATTGACTGTTATGTGTTTTGCGGGTTCGACTCCTGCCAAGTCCTTTGTTCAAAAAAACAGATATCTATAAAGGATGTTTGCTTTTCTATTTTTAAAAACTGATAAAGGCTGCCTTTGGTGATCAAATGCAGCCTCTTTTTTTAATTAAAACTTTTTTTCAATTCTTCTAATGTTAAATCCTTAGTTTTTTCAACTGGTTTATTGGAGGTTGGGAGGTATGGATTGATGGACATGAAGTTCTTTTCGACAAAGTTAAAGTCAATAATGTCAACGACTCCATCTTTGTTAAGATCTTCTTTTAATCTATCACCTGTATTTCCTGCATTATTTGCTATAAGCTTTGCGTCATAAATATCGATTACATTATCTCCGTTGACATCTCCAGCAGCAGCCGTATCAGTATACGCAATATAGAAAATACCTTGGACCTTTCCATCAATAGTCCTGCTTAAAGTTATTTTTTTGCTATATTGGAAATGTCCTGGAATATCGACAATTAATGTATATTCATCACTCGTTGCAGGAATATCCGTTATCGTCATATACCCTCTTTCTGAAATATCAGCAGGGTACTTTTTACCTTTTTTATCAACAAGATAAGCTTTTGTTCCAATCTTTGAATAATCTAAATCATAATTATCTAAATTAACTGCTTCACCATGATAGTACCCTTCGAACCATGAGTGCTGGGAAATGAATTTAAACTTTTCAGCAAATGTTGGTAAAGAAGACTTACTACCAGAGCTTGTTTGATATGAAGATTCTTGATAATAAAATGTACTTTCTACCATGTAATTATGGTCATCGACTACTTTTAATGTGATATCCAATAAATCAATATCATCATTAATTGAAACAGGTAATTTTGTCTTTTTGTCTGAAATATCGACAGCAAATGCTGAAATATTAGACCACGTGCTTTCTGTAATTTGTGGCTTTGCGACATTAATAGTCCAATTATTTTTCTTAGCAAGATCCTCTAACTGTTTTGATGGCTTAACGTCTACAACTTTATAATAATTAGGGACATCGATTGTTACAGAAGCACTTGTTAAATCTTTCGCGTTTTGAACCGTAAATGTATTTACAAACTCTGATCCGAGACTTACACCTTTTGTATTTGGTTTAATTGTAGAATATTGATCTCCTTTATCAATAAAGGTGAATTCTGGGAAAATCGGATTTCCTGCAGTAGCGTAATCATAAGTATAAATTCTTACATTTGTTGGGTAGTTTGCATATTCTTCTGGTAAGACACCAAATTTAAATTCACCATTTGCATTTGGGAAAAATTCAGCTGTTGGCCAAAAAGAATCTTGATAAGCATATGCGGTATTTGCCTCTTGAGTGATGTCATGGCCTCTACTTTTTAAGTAGTCAATGGTATCATCATACAATTTCCCATGCACCCAATATGCTGTATAATCTTGTCCGTCATAACTTTCAGTTGTTAAATCTGAACTTGAAAGTTCTTGGATTCCTGTTTTCTTATCAAATTCAAGTGTTGGAGCGGTATTATCAATCACCATGTCATTATCGATTTTATATGTTTTACCATCTACCCCTGCACCAATATAAGAAACAATGTATTTACCTTCTTTAAGTGGTTCATATTCCTGTGCTAAAGGTTTATTCGGATCACCTGTAAAATGTTTCACTTCACCTGAAAATCCGAAAAATATTAAGTACTCCGTATCAACTGACGCATTTTCTAAATTGAATGTGCCATAAAACCCAATTGGTTTTCCATCTAGATCGCTAACCACTACATCAATCGTTTTCATATGACTATTTAACTTGAAACTGACTGGTGTAAACGGCTCGATGTATGGATGAAAGTTACTAAGGTCATTCGTTATTGCATGTTTAAAAAATTCTACTTTTTCGAATCCAGGTTTAGAATAACGAACATGGAAAGGAATTTGATATTCTGCCGTTTTCGACTCATTTTCCATATAAATATATCCCTCATATATACCAAATTCTGCATCGGCTGGAATTGATATTTCTGCATTAATATTTTTACTCTCATTTCCATTCACTTCAATCGTAGATGGTAATTGAAGCTTCACACCATTCTTTTCAGCTTCCTTAGAGACACCATCGATTGTTAAAAATTCTACTCTTGAATGATATGTTTCTAGTTCCCTACTTAAATTCTTAATAGAAATCGAGGTTGTTCTATTTTGAGTCTCATTTGATTGTGCAATACTACCAAAAGGTATAGATCCTGAAATGTCATCGATATCAATTTTTAATCCATCTTCATCTAAGGAAGTCGTCTTATTTTGTACTTCAAATAACGTTGTATTGTGAACTGCCTCATAAGCATCTACACGTCCTGCTCCAACTTCATTTACATTGTACGTACGACCTTTTAAAGGATCAGCCGTATTCATAAGCGCAGCTTTTACATCTGCAACTGTATAATCTGGATGTGATTGTAATAATAAGGCTGCAACTCCAGCAACATGTGGTGTTGCCATGGATGTTCCACTTAAACTCGCATAACCACTAGAATAATCGACACCATCTTCAGGACTATTAATATATTCTGGGACAGTGGAGAATGTAGAAACCCCAGGTGCTACTACATCTGGCTTAATATCAAAGTTATTACTAACTGGACCACGTGAGCTAAAATCAGCTAACACATCACCTGTAGTCATATTTGACTGTAAGTCTGATAATTTAAGTTTAGCTTTAGGATCTGCTTTTAATTTTTCTGAAAGTTTTACTCCGTCTGCCTGTAACATTTTAAAGGTTGGGACATAGCCGTAATTTTCACCTAAGAAATATGGAATTTCTCCATCCTCATTATTGTAAATCAATACAGCTACAGCACCTTTATCATGAGCTCGTCGGATTTTTTCATCAAATGATATCGTGCCACGAGAAATTAATGCCACTTTCCCATTAACGTCTTTGTCAGAATAGTCCTCTTCTGTACCAATTCCTACTTCAACAACATCATACTCTTTATCCATTAACTTTAGATAATCCTTACCAAGGCCATGCCCCATTAATGTATTTTGAACTGTAATATCTGCTAAACTTGTTTTAACGGTTGGAATATCAGTCGGCACATCACTAGCACCCACAGTGATTGCTAGTGGAGAGGCACCTGGTGAACCTAACGTACCAGGAGTTGGCCCTGCATTTCCTCCGGCTATAACTGGTATGACCCCTTTTAATGCTGCATTGTTGATTGCTACAGATGTAGCGTCTAAGGAATTATTATTACCATTACCTAATGATAGATTAATAACATCCATTCCATCTTCTACAGCTCTTTCTATACCAGCGATAATCGATGAATCATATCCTGATCCATATTCACCTAATACTCGATATGCATACAAGTCAACATTCGGAGCGACACCTGTCATTGCATATTCCACATCATTTTTAGGGTTAGCTGCAATTGTTCCAGCAACATGAGTTCCGTGTTCTGTATAGTATGGACTACCATCTATCGTTTCAGGTTGACCAGATGCAAGCCATTGCGCTCTAGTTGTTTCCATTGGATCAGAGTCATTATCGACAAAATCATATCCGCCTTTATAAACATCTTTTAAATCAGGGTGATTATAGTCAATCCCTGTATCAAGTACCCCAACTTTTATTCCTTGTCCTTTTAAGCCCTCATTATGTAAACGATCAACTCCTATATGAGGAAGTGCTGGTGGAATTACTTTTTCAGTTTTTGGTTCTTGGGTAGTAGTCGATTCATTTATCGGTAAACGAACGACATTGTCTTTCCAAATCCTTTTAACTACACCAGTCTCAAGCAAGGTATTAATTTCATTTGTAGGAATCGTCATAGCCATTCCATTAAATACATTCTGGTAACTTTGTTTAATTTGATATTTAATTGAATTTTCTTTTTTATTTTGGTTTAACTCCTCCTTCCTCTTAAAAATTTCAGTTAATCGTTGTTTAAAATGTTCTTGTTCCCCTTTTATCTTTTCTGCATTATTTTTAGATGTACCTTTTGATTTTGATTGCTGGGCATTTTCGACCGGAGCTGTTTTAAACTCAACAATGACATTTGCGGTTTTATCTTTAAGTGACAACAAACTTGGGTCAATTATGAATCCTTCTTGTGGGGTCAATCGTTTTATTGACTGTCGTTGTTCTTCAGTTAGTCCTTTTAAGATCGTTTCTGCAGAATTTGATATAGCATAGGTTTTTTGCTGAGGAATTAAATATGATGTAAGTAAGCTGGATGCTATTACACCTGTTACCATAACATTTAGAAATCGTTTCTTTCGAATTTTCATTAATCGACGCTCCTTCTACTAATTTATTTCAGCTGCAAATAATAAACCAATAATTTTCGAAAAATAATAAATCTAGCAGGTTTTCTTTAATAAAATAGTTACATATTCCTATGAGCATCGCTTTCCTCCCTAAAGAAAGATAGTGTAAAATAAGAG
>NZ_JBALPP010000137.1:0-27525 GCF_036965425.1 Neobacillus drentensis
TAAATAGTATAAACTCGATAACAACCTGTAAAGACTAACTTCATAATCACATGAAGGGATTTTGAACATGATTAAATCAGATTTATTAATTGAAATAATTGAAAGAATACCAACAATGTCTGATGAAGAACTAATTTCATGGAGTGAAGATTGTTCTAAAGAAATAGAAAGAAGGAAAATGGTCAAAGAGCAAAAACTCATGAAAGCCAAAAAGGAAAACAGAATTAAACGAATTAAATAGAAGAAACCCGTTCATTTATGAATGGACAGGTATTTTTGTGAAAAAGCTGGTCAAGTTCCCGACTAGCTTTTTCGTATGAATATAAAATGGGCATATTATTTGATTTGTTAACAATAGGGAAACAATAATGAATATGGAAGGGAGAGATTTAATGAATACACCTGAAGCAAAAAAGGGAATAAAACACAAAAGATTAACCTTAGGGAATATTGTCCAAAGAGGGGTATTTATTACTATTGGTGCCAGCATTATGGCTTATGGTTTAGAAGCAGTGTTAATTCCAAACAATATGATTGACGGTGGTGTAACGGGCTTATCCATGATTTTGAGTCATGTGACCGCCATAAATCTAAGTATATTTTTAGTTATTTTAAACTTGCCTTTCTTTTTCTTAGGATATAAACAAATCGGTAAGACCTTTGCGATTAGCATGTTGTATGGAATTGTAGCTCTCTCTTTAGCGACTTCTTTTATGCATCATATCAAACCTATCGTAAATAATGAGATACTGGCAGTTGTTTTCGGTGGTTTAATTTTAGGTTTAGGGGTAGGTTTAACGATCAGAAATGGCGGAGTTTTAGATGGTACAGAAACATTGGCAATTTTAGTGGAGAAAAGGCTCCCGTTTTCAGTCGGTGAAATCATCATGTTTGTTAACGTGATTATCTTCGCGATTGCAGCCTTTGTATTTACTTTAGAAAATGCTTTATTTTCGATGCTTACATATTATATTGCTTTTAAGACGATTGACATAGTTGTAAAAGGATTGGATGATATGAAATCCGTGTATATCATAAGCGATAATACTGACGAGATTGCCGATGCGATAACAGAGCGGTTAGGTCGGGGCGTGACCTATTTGCACGGAGAGGGTTCCTACAGCGGCGAAGATAAACGAGTTATTTTATGTGTTTTTACAAGGCTTGAGGAAACCAAGATGAAAGATATCATTAGGGAGCTAGACCCCCAAGCATTTATCATTGCAACAGATGTATCTTCTGTACATGGCGGCCGATTTAAGAAAAAAGACATTCATTAAAACAGAAAGCGTGAGAAGTTGCTCGAAAAGATGAGCAGCTTCTTTTTACATATATTGCTTTCAGTAATTTTCTATGATATATTACCAGCATCAACTTATTAAAGATGTTTAATAAGTTTTTTATTGGATACTTTTTAAAGTTCTTTAATAAGTTCTTTAATAAGTTCTTTAATAAGTTCATGCTAATAGGCGGTGACCCTTGTGAATACGACTGTAAAATCAATGAGAATGGAAATTCTTCGCGGTATTCGTAAATCTCTTTTAGAAATAGGAAGTGCAACAAAAGTTGAACTTAGCGATAAATTAGGAATTAGTTTCCCGACAATAAGTAAATTCTTAAGCAAAATGGAAAAGGACGGTGAACTTATTTCAGTTGGTCTTGATGATTCGAGTGGTGGTAGAAGGGCCAAAAGATATACATACAATCCGGAGTATATGTTAGGGTTGGCCATTTTTTTAGAAAGAACAGAGACCAATTATATCGTCTTTAACTGTTTAGGAGAAGTAAAGGACTCGGGAACAACCTCTAGTGCATTAATAGATGATGATTTAAAATTATTAACCCATTGTGTTGAACAATTAATAGAGAAGTATCCGAAAATCAATTCTATAGCCATTGGTATTCCTGGTTCCGTTGTTAATGGACGGATTTTTTATATTCCAGGGTATGAGCATCTTCAAAGCTTTGATTTGAAGGGGTACTTGGAAAATCGTTTCGCCATACCTGTTGTAATAGAAAACGATATGAATGCGGCAGTGCTTGGTTTTCACGATCGTAAAGGAAATAAGAAAAATAAATCTTTGGTTTATTTATATTCTGGTCATAATGGTCCAGGTGCTGGAATTATGGTAAATGGAGTTGTGGTGCGAGGCAGCACTAATTTTTCTGGAGAGGTTACATTCGTTCCACAGTATGATGACCAAAACTTTGGTCAGGCTATGGTAAATGGAAACGAGACGAAGAAAGCAATAAGATCTGAGGAATCTGAAATCGACGCCATTAGCAGGTTAGTAGCTTCATTGACAGCTATCATTAACCCTCATACCATTATTTTTTGCGAGGATGAAGTCGATCAATTGATTCTAAACCATATTGCAGAACGAAGCTCAAGGTATGTTCCAGCAGAGCATCTTCCGGATTTTATAATGAGTGATTGGAAACAAGACTATCTATTTGGATTACAAAGTCTTGGTCTTGATCTCATGATTACCGGAATAAGCAGCTAAGACACTTATAAAAAAGGCGGGGTTATACATGGCTACATTCTTTTTAGTAATAATTTACTTGGCTTTTATCAGCTTGGGTTTACCTGATTCTTTGTTGGGAGTGTCTTGGTCAATGATGCAACCGGAATTTGGGGCTCCGCTTGAGACTGCCGGTTTGCTTTTTATGACAATTGCTGGAGGCACTATCATTTCCAGTTTTGTTAGCGGAGCAGTACTTAAACGCTTCGGAACGGGCATTGTTACCTTTTTCAGTTGTTTCATGACAGCTGGAGCACTGCTTGGCTTTCATTTTGCTCCATCTCTTTTTTGGTTGTTTATTTTCGCTATACCACTTGGATTAGGTGCAGGTGCAGTGGATGCAGGATTAAACAATTTTGTAGCTGCGCATTACAAAGCACACCACATGAGCTGGCTTCATTGTTTTTGGGGAGTTGGGGCTACACTTGGTCCCGTGATTATGGCTCAATTTATTTCAGGGCAGCATTCTTGGAGAAGCGGGTATCTTGCCATTGCAGGTCTTCAGTTTGCATTAGTTATTATTCTATTCCTCACTTTGCCTTTATGGAAAAAGCTTGAAGGAAACAGCAATAGTATGGCAGCTAATGAGTCAGAAACCAATAATAATGCATTGAATGGTGCAGATGATAAAAATCGAAAACCCATTCAAATTAGGGGAGTTAAACTAGTGTTACTATCTTTCTTGTTTTATTGCGGTGCTGAGGCAGCGATGGGTCTCTGGGGAAGTAGTTTCCTAGTAAATGTGAAAGATTTATCCGTAGAGAAAGCAGCAAAATGGGTTTCAGTGTTCTATGCAGGAATAACCATCGGTAGATTAATAACAGGTTTTATTACTTTAAAAATAGGAAATCGTACTCTTATTCGGATGGGGCAACTACTAGCATTAATTGGTGCGGCGCTTCTATTTCTGCCATTGCCGTCCACTTTCTCGCTAGTTGGTTTTATTATGGTTGGATTAGGATTAGCACCTATTTTCCCATGTATGTTACATGAAACACCAAAACGTTTTGGACAGGAACATTCTCAGACCATAATGGGGTATCAAATGGCTGTTGCTTATACTGGCAGTACGTTCCTGCCTCCACTTCTTGGTTTCATTGCGGCACACTCAACTATAGGAATCTTCCCATTTGTCGTTGCAGGGTTTGTTGCTATCATGTTATTAGGCTCTGAAAAATTAAATGCCATATTGAATAGAAATGATTTAATACGTGAAAAAAATAAAAACTCTAACGTAATTTAATTCATGGGACAATTTCAAAAACAGTACCTTGGTTAAAATCTGTCACTTTCATAGAGCCATAAACCCCTAAATATAGTCTGGTTTGATCAAGGTTCGCTCCCAAATTAACATAATAAGATGATTGAGATCCAAAATTATAATCAGTTTCGATCACACTAAAATCATTTAGTTTACCATCTGTTCTTACCCTGCTATAAGCTAAAACCCCTCTAACAGGAGGGCGAGACTCTTCCTTTCGGGCAAGATCAGTAAACACAACGCTTCCCGTTAAATCGGGGATTCCATTTCCCATATAGGCTTGCACTCCTGTAAGTGCAGTTCCTCCAAACTTTTCAGGCCTTTGATCTTTATGAAAATAACTGGTTAGAGGCTGAAGACGCCTTATTGAAGTTTTGATTGTTTCGTCATAATAAGCCATTGTTTTCTCGTCTAACCCCTGGATGTTAGTGCAGTTCCTAATGATCGATGTTGGAAAAGCACCTTCCCAACCTCGCCAGCCAAAGTTAATAAATCCTTCTGGATCAGGTTCCGTATTCATTAAAGAGGTCTGAACAAGCTGTGGCACCGGTATTGGTTTATAATGAACGAATGAAAAGATCGACTCCACAAGATCCTGTCCGACATTTCCTACATATTTGATAAATTGATGATAAAACCGTTGGAAGGAAATGCCTGGTATATTGCGGACCCCTTTGGCCATTACAATTAGCGTTTCCTGAATAGGTGCGGGAAGTTCATTAAAACGTGTGACTACGGGAGGATTATTGATAAATGTATTTTTACTTACATCAATTTCAATAATTTTACCGGCGATTTCCATATCGTCCTGACTTAAATTGAATGGATCATAGCCCGATCCGCCATCCCCGGTTGTTAAAACCAATTTTCCTGTTTCAGGTGAAAAGTTTAAGCTATTGAGACCATTATGATTCATAAATGGTCTTCTTAGGTTAAGTAACGTTCGTCGTTTTTGCGGCTGCCCATTCGATTGTAAAATCCATTCTTCCACTGTATCAATATGATCATATTGAGATTCTCTATTTTCCCACTTTAGGTTTAAGGTTTTGGGATCACACGGGTTAGGATTAAAACCCTCAGTTGGTACACCTGCACCTGGACCTTGTGTTCCAGCGAGTGAATAATGAAGATAAAATAGACCGGTATAATAAAATTGGGGATGAAACGCAAGGCCCAGCAATCCCCGTTCATCATAACCACCACCAGACTCCCCGAGCTTTATAATTTGAGGGCGAATATCTAAAAAAGTCCCTAATCCTGAGTTTCCTATGTAAAAGATCTCTCCTACCTGGGTTGCAATAAATAATCGTTCAGTTGTATCACCCGGAAGAATCGTTGTTTTCAAAACTGTGGGTAAGTTGATCTTACTGACAATAGGACGTAAACGAACCTTCACTTTTTTCACCCGGCTTTCCACTCCTTCTTAGTGTTTTCTTTTATAAGAATATGACTAGAACGGTTCTATCAGTACCAAATAAGGGATGTGGCGGAGTTTTTGTCTTCAGAAAGTTTCATGAGTAATTGTTACTATAAATCTAGCAAATATGAAGTAGTAAAACCGAAACTATTTTACTGTTTTTTAAAAAGTAAAAAATATAAAACAATTATCTAAAAATTTTGTATTCTCAAAAGAAGAACTCGCTTGCATAATAACACTTAGACTTTGTGAAAGGAAGGTAATAGAATTGGACGTTTTTAAAAAGGGAAATAAAAGAATGGTGCTCTCTTCAGTGACATTGACTGCAATGTTAAGTGGTTTTCATCCAGTTTACAGTTTTGCTGAGTCAGCTGTGGAATCACCAGACTATATGGAATCCTCCGCTGCTGCTTCTGAAACCGAGATTACCGTGATTGGTGCTTCTCAATTAATTAGCGGACTTCATATGAAAAAGTTAAAAATGTTAGGGATAGCCGCGGAAGAGATGGAAACAGAAACTCCGAAAGTGTATCCGTCAGGTAATAAAGTTAAAATCAAAGAAGTAGATTACATTGGTCATAACCTGATTGCGGTAACTTTTGACAGAAAGCTAGAATCCATTAACGTAAATGACGTCTCTTTTTTTCATAATGGAGAAAGTCTTGAAGTGAAAAGAGCCGCAATCGCTGAAAATAAAGAAGGTCAAACTGTCATCTTTTATGAATCCGAAACCCCAATTAATTCAGAATCCTTCATCATGGAAGACAAAATTGAAGCCTCAGTAGTTAAGGATGACTCCAAAGATATCAGTGGAAATACTTTAAAGATCCATGATCACAGAAAGCTCAAAGATATTACAACGCAGTTGAACGAAATACCGAATTTATTGACCGTATCCAAGGACGGCCTAGCAGATTATACTACGGTCCAGGGTGCAATTGACGCGGTTCCTGCGAATAATACCGAAAAAGTGGAAGTGTTTATCGAAAATGGTGTTTACAAGGAGCTTGTGACCATTCCTAAGGATAAGCCTTTTATTTACCTCAAAGGTGAAAACGCTTCTGGGACCATCATAACGAATGATAATTACTCTGGTAAGGCAAAGCCTGAAGGCGGAACCTATGGGACAACCGGAAGTGCCAGCGTTTATATCTATGGAGATGATTTTACCGCTGAGAACCTTACGTTTGAAAATTCATTTGATGAGCAAAGTGTGAATGTTACCAATAAGCAGGCTGTTGCGGTTTACGCTAGAGGAGACCGGCAAACGTTTAAAAATTCCCGGTTTATTGGGAATCAGGACACCTTGTATGTAAATGGCGGAACACAATATTTCTACCAATCTTATATCGAGGGTGATGTTGATTTCATTTTTGGGCGTTCTAGTGCCGTCTTTGAAAAATGTGAGATTTTTTCTCTTGACCGCGGCTCGACAACGAATAATGGATTTGTAACCGCTGCCAGTACATTGATTACGGAGCCTTATGGATTCTTATTCCTGAACTCAAAGCTGTTAAGCAATGCTTCGGCAGGTACCGTTTATTTGGGTAGGCCTTGGCATCCAAGCGGCGATCCTAATGCCATCGGAAGTGTAGTTTTTATGAATAGTTATCTCGGGCCACATATCATTGCGCAAGGCTGGACTGATATGTCAGGCTTTTCCTACAAAGATGCGAGATTTAATGAATACAAAAATTATGGCCCGGGAGCTGCCATCAATGAGGATCGCATGCAACTGTCCGACGAAGAAGCCCAACTGTACACCATTGAAAATGTTCTGAAAGGCTGGAATCCTAAAGAGTAACTTTTAAAATATGAGAATATTGAGGAGGAAGATGATGAGAAAAAAGCTAAAAGAAAAAATTTTATTAATAACCATGTTTTTCTTAGCAGTTTCATCTTTTTTGGGTGCTCTTCCATCTAAAGCAGCTAACGAGGATAACACTCATAAAAACCGAATAACGGTTTATCTGGCAGGAGATTCAACGGTTTCAAACTATGAGGACTCCTTAGCGCCAAGAGCTGGCTGGGGACAAGTGTTTGATCGATTCCTCGATGACAAAATTATTGTTAAAAATGAGGCTTCCTCTGGAAGGAGCTCAAAAAGTTTTATTGATGAAGGGCGACTCGCCTCCATTTTAAATCAGATTGAGAAGGGAGATTACCTGTTTATTCAATTTGGACATAATGACGAAAAAGTGGAGGATCCGACTCGTTATACTGAACCATTTTCCACTTATAAAAGTTACTTAAAGCAATATATTGACGGTGCAAGGGCAAAAGGTGCCATTCCTGTCCTCGTGACGCCTGTTGAGCGCCGCCGTTTTACAGAAGAAGGAATCGCTCGTGATTCGCATGGCGATTACCCTGCAGCCATGAAAGAGCTTGGACTGGAAGAAAATGTACCAGTTATCGACCTCACTGCTAAAAGCAAGGCGTTATTCCAAGAGCTTGGGCCAGAAGGGACAAAGGATCTTTTTCTTTTCCTTGATGCTGGTGAGCATGTGAACTATCCGAATGGTGTTCAGGATAATACACATTTTCAGGAAGCTGGTGCGGAAGCGATCGCACGTCTTATTCCTGAGGGCATCGAGGAATCTCATTTAGTCCCGTTACGTAATCACATTATAAAATAAATAGGGAGTGAGAAAATTGAAGGCACTAGCAAAAATTCGAAGTGTATTACTTGCCTCGCTTTTCATATGCAGCAGCATTCCTGCTGCATATGCAGAAGAAACAGGCGGTAAGGAGGGTACCGCTCAAAGTGAGAATTTAGTATGGCAAAGCGTTACATTTGGCCAGTCAACCGATTTGAATTTTGCCGCGAATGTTCTGCCTGAAAAAATTGGGACAAACTTTGCAGCACCAGAAAAGCCAGGCACTATTGAAGGAAAAATTACCATGGAGAGCAGGGGAGGGAAGCTGGCTCCTGGACACGATGGGTTGACATTCTATTATACAAAGCTCAATCCTAATACCGATAACTTTGTCTTGGAAGCGGACATGACCATTGAACAGTTCGGTCCGGAAACTGGGGCTGGACCAAATGGACAGGAAAGTGCCGGGATTATGGTCAGGGACACGATTGGTGCACCGAGGCAAGACCCCATGATCCTTGGTTATGAAGAGGTTCCGGCAGCTTCCAATGTTTTTGGAGTCGGGATGATGCGCAATGGTGTAGCACCTATTTACAGGACAGGTGTCGTATATCCATGGGGCAATCTCGGAAGCCAATTAAAAGCCTCTCCTTTTACAACAGATTCAAAATATAAACTTCCTATTGGAACACCTGTTAAGGTAAGGCTGGAGCGTACTGACACAGAATTTATCATGTCTGCTACCTTCACTCATTTGGCTGAAGAAAAAACATTTGAACAAAGAATAAAAGGAGCTGATCTTGTTCAAGTGATGGACAAAGATCATATGTATGTTGGCTTTTATGCAGCCAGAAATGCCAAAATGACTATTCAAAATGCAAAGCTGACTCTTAGTGAGGCACATACTGTACCCACACCGCCAACGGATTCTGTTCCAGAAAAACCAGCAATGAATTTACTTTCGGCGCCGGAATCAGGTTCCCAGCAGTATGATCTGAAAGCACTTGCCAATTATAAAGGTACGATATCAGTATTAAAAGATGGGGAAGAAGTAGTGAGCGGGGCATCGGTCCAAAAGGATCAAGTTTATTCGTTCGGTACATTATTGGATAACGAAACCACTAATTTTACCGTTACCTTTACACCAAGTGAAGGATCATCCACTGCACCCATCACCAAGGACCTTACCGTAACTAAGAAAATTTATACGAACGGGGCAGGCTTATTTGTATCACCAAAGGGAACTAGTTCTGCCAAAGGAACAATTAATGATCCAGTCGACCTGGAAACGGCCGTTAAATTCGCTATACCTGGTGAAACCATTTACATGCGCGAGGGTACATATACTCCGTCTTCAATCATTAATATTAAGAAGGAATATAGCGGTTCTAAAGAAAAAGTGAAAACGTTAATGGCTTACAATGGTGAAAAAGTAGTGATTGACGGACAAGGGAAACTTGGAAGTGTCCTGCAATTAAATGGAGACTACTGGCACTTGTTTGGTATCCAGATCACGAAGGCGTCCTCAACCGGAATGCGGGTGAGCGGTGACCATAATGTTGTCGAGCAAATGCTGTTCAACTATAACGGAGATACGGGACTGCAAATTAGCGGCAGTGGTTCCAATCCGGATTTATGGCCGAAGTATAATTTAATCTTAAATTGTGAATCACATGATAACCGCGACCTTTCCGATGAAAATGCAGATGGATTCGCCGCCAAGCTCGGGGTCGGTGTCGGAAATGTCTTCAGAGGAAACATCGCTCATCACAATATCGATGATGGCTGGGATTTATATAACCGGACGAATGAAGGCGCCAATATGCCAATTACACTAGAAGGAAACATTGCCTATTCGAACGGTAAACTAAGCAATGGCTATAATCAAGATGGAAACGCTGGTAATGGTTTTAAGCTTGGCGGGGAAGGCATGCCGGTGGCCCATATTGTCCGAAACAATATTGCCTTTGACAATAATATGGACGGTTTTACGGATAATTTTAATCCAGGTAAGATGGTTGTTGAAAATAACACAGCTTTTAATAATAAAAGGTTTAATTATGTATTCCGAATCAATCCATACTTCAACGCTGAAGAGCAGGGGACTTTTAAAAACAACCTCTCCTATCGATCTGCTTCGGGTGCGGTAAAAGATTTTATTTCAGGTAACAATGATAACACGAATTTCTTCTTTGACGGTTCTAAAACATCCAACAAAGTGGGTACCCTCGTTACTTCTAATGACTTTGTCAGTGTTGAGATACCAGGCCAGTTTGATAGAGATATAGATGGAAATATCCTTTATGGCAAATTTCTTCGCATCACTCCTGATAGTTTCCTAAATAGCGCAGGCATTAATAAAGGCTATGTTGGCGCACTTCCAGCAGATCCTGTGTCCATTAGCCTGGAAGGCCCTGAAGCTCTAAGAGAAAGGGAAACAGGTAAGCTGGTTGTTGTTGCTAGATTCTTTGATGGCTCTGAAAAAGTTTTATCTTCAGGATTTCAGTTCAAGAGTGGGAATATCTCGATTGCTTCAGTAGACCGGGTAGGCAATATTCTAGCAGTCGAGAAAGGGAAAACTTCTATTACTGCTTCTTACCATGGATTGGTGGCAAAGCTTGACATCCATGTAAAACAAATGCCCCCAGGATTAAAATAAACGGATAGTGTAAAAGAAGGAAGCTTTTCAAAGCTGCCTTCTTTTGTCGTACACTCTTAACCAATATTAAAAATATTTCGAACATCTAAAAATATCAAACAAACTGCTAAAGATATTGAATTCTTTGTGTAAGCGTTTTCGGATAAAATAAAAAGCAAGAAATGAGGATCCACTATTAAATAGATAAGATTGAAGTTAATGATATTTCTTCATTAAATAATAAATTAAGGAGTGTTCTGGATGAAAAAAACATTTAGCAGTCTTTTAGCAGTCTCTTTGTTGACAATGGGTATTACCTCGGTTTCAGCAGCTTCATCCGATCTGGGAAGGGAAGTACTGGCACCGAAAGATGGCTGGGCTTCTTTTGGAGAGGGAACAACTGGCGGAGCAAAGGCTGATGCCAGTCATGTTTTTACTGTAACCAACAAAGCCCAACTACTTAATGCTCTTGGTGGCAGTAACTATAATACCCCTAAAATCATTTATATTAAAGGGAGTATTGATTTTAATGTAGATGAGAATAATCAACCAATAGGATCTGATTATTATGCAGATCCAGCTTATGATTATAATTCCTATCTCGAAGCCTATAATCCTGCTGTATGGGGACACGAAAACGAAGTGTCCGGCCCGCTCGAGGATGCACGTGCCCGCTCCGCTCAGAAACAAAAAGAGCAGATAGTTGTGAATATCGGCTCGAACACATCCATTATTGGACTGGGCGATGATGCTAAAATCATCGGCGGCAGCTTTATTATGAGCGGAGTGGAAAATATTATTATTCGCAATATCGAATTTGAAGCACCTGTTGATTTCTTCCCGCAATGGGATCCGACAGACGGTGAGTTTGGTGAATGGAACTCCGAATATGATAATGTAACGATAACAAATAACTCGCACAATGTCTGGATTGACCATAACAAGTTTACAGATGGAAAACATCATGATGAAGACTTTGGAAAAGTTTTCGGAAGAACCTACCAGCAGCATGACGGCTTGCTTGACGTAACTAACGGTGCTGATTATGTAACGATTTCTTACAATGTGTTAGAGGACCATGACAAGACCTCGCTGATCGGCTCCAGTGATAGTAAAACGAGCGATGGGCAGCACTTAAAAGTCACGATTCACCATAACTATTATAAAAACCTCACACAACGGCTGCCAAGGGTCCGTTATGGTCAAGTCCATGTTTACAACAATTATTATGAGTTTAATAAAGACTCAGATTACGAGTTTGATTATGCTCTTGGCGTTGGCGTAAACTCAAAAATTTATGCAGAGAACAATTATTTTAATTTCGATTTTGATGTCGATCCTGGAGAAATTATCAAGGATTGGAAGGGAACTACTATTTATGAAAGCGGATCTTTTGTCAATGGAAAAAGCTCCGCGAATGAAGTCGATCTAGTCGATGCCTTTAATCAAACACATACAGTCCAGCTAAATGAAAATGTTGGCTGGGAGCCATCCTTATTTACAAGAATTGGTCCGACACAGGCTGTTCCAGCACTGGTAAAAGCTAAGGCAGGTACTGGCAAACTAAAATAGACGGTAAAGAACCCATAAAATGATTATGGGTTCTAGCTGTTTTATTTGGAATGTTGAGGATAGGAGGGAAGACCTATTCCCCGTCCTAAAAATATCTGGAGGACATAGATAATGTATAAGGTAGCAATAGTTGATGACGATCGAATTATCCGTAAAGGATTATCAAGTGTAATCCCCTGGACGGAATATGGCTTTGACTTGGTTGGTGTAGGTGCCGATGGTGAACAAGGTCTGGAAATTATAAAAGAGCATGATCCACATATTGTTATATCCGATATTCAAATGCCCTTTATGAATGGACTAGAAATGACGAAGGTGATCAAAGAACATAATCCCAAAACAAGAGTGATATTTTTGACGGGTTATGAAAATTTTAAATATGCTCATGAGGCAATTAAGTTAAAAGCTTATGATTATCTTCTTAAACCAGTGGAAACTAGTGAATTGATAGAGAAGCTGAAACAAGCTGCAATCGAATTAGAGCTGGAACTGCGGAAAGAAAATTATATCACCGAAAGTCAATATTATTTCCAGCAGCAATTACTTAAAAGGTTATGTCTTAACGACCTTACGAGTGATGAAATAGTTAAAGAGCTAAGTATAGCAGGAATGGAGACTAAGGAGACAATTGTTGCGGTACTGTATGTCAAAATGGACCAAACAGATTTTGGCTCCCTCCACAAAATGGAGACAGTGAAGGGCTGTATTATGGAGCAATGCAGAAATATCCTTGATCATTATAAAATTAAAGGCTGTGTTGTTAACGCTGAAACCGAGCATTTTGCTGTCTTTCTATTTGGGTCCACTTTACTGGCAGAGGATTTTACTCATTCAATAACCAATATAACCAGTGAATTCCTTTCAACAGTACAAGAAAACCTTCATACGACCATTACGATTACAAGGGGAAGAATCTATCAT
Source organism: Neobacillus drentensis (assembly GCF_036965425.1). GTDB lineage: Bacteria > Bacillota > Bacilli > Bacillales > Cytobacillaceae > Neobacillus > Neobacillus drentensis_F. The sequence continues at coordinate 12,932 of NZ_JBALPP010000137.1, forward strand.
GAATTGGCACACCTTAGCTGCGCCTTTCGAGAAGCAGTAAAAGCGATGGAATTTCGTCATATGGTAGGGATGAATCGAGCTTATTCCATTGAAGAAATTGAAACTTTAGAGTGTGCGGAAGTGGCTGAACACTTAAAAATTGAAGAAGATTTTTTTAGATATATTTTCCTGGGACTTCCGGAAAAAGTGACGGAGCTATTAGAGAATGCCAAAAATGAACTTCTGACTAATAAAAAAGTATCCCTGCAGGAAATGGTTTTGTTCGCGGTTAGGCTCATTGGATTAATTTTTTATGAATCATCTAAAATAGCAAAAAACTGGGACTATACAAAATTCGGAAATATCGAGAGCAGGCTAGTAAAATTGCAGACTATCGAGGAGATCTTTTCCGAAATTAAAATAATTGCTTTCGATTTAGCTGACTTTGCAAAAAGGCTAAATGGAAATCGAAAGCACACACTGGTTGATAAGGCGATTGAATTTATTCGTGACAATTACCAAGTGGCCAATTTAAGTCTCCAAACAGTGGCAGAAGAAGTTCATGTGAACGCGGCCTATCTAAGTAATCTTTTCAAAGTAGAGAAGGGCTTCAACTTTGGGGATTTTCTCCTTGAAACGAGGATGGAGAAGGCGATGGAGTTATTTCAAAAAACAGATTTGAAGACCTATGAGGTAGCAGGAAGGATAGGATACTCAAATCCCCAATATTTTAGCAGCAGTTTTAAAAAATACACGGGTTTTTCTCCAATCGAATTTAAAAAGCTAAAATAGTCATATTATTTCGGAACTCGTGATAAAAATAAATGACCCTGTAAAAAAATGGAGATGAAAGGGGTGAAAAATTTACATTGTCAAAGATATTGAAGGATTCCAGTTTTATTAGGATACTGATATTTTTTATTCCATTGGCCATATCCGCAAGTCTAACGTCCATTTCTCATGTAATTATAAATGGAACCTTAAGCCGGGCCGACCATGCCGAGGTCATTATTGCCAATTACGCTATTGCCTTTTCTTTATTTGGAATCCTTGAACGGCCGCTCTTAGTTTTTAGACAAACGAGCTCAGCTTTAGCAAAAGGGAAAGCTTCCTTCAACAAAATTGCGGCTTTTTTTATCAAAGTTACACTTGCAATAACAGCCCTGTGTGCATTAGTTGGTCTCACTCGGCTCGGAGACTTGGTGTTTATATATGGTTTTAATGCCGAAGCGGATTCGATGGCCTCCTTGAGGGTAACCTTTCTCGTTCTTTCAGGCGTCATCTTAGTTTCCGGCCTCCGCTGTTTATATCAGGGAATGATTATTAATAAGCTGGAAACAAAATGGTTAACCATTGGCGTCGTTGTTCGGCTGGCAGGTATGTTTGCTGTCGCGGCTTATTTGAATTTATCTCATCATGCAAATACAAGTGCCGCAGGTGCGATTATCTTTTTAGCAGGTATGGGAATCGAGTGCTTCATAAGTGTCTGGCGGGGGAATTCCATTGTTAAAGAGAACGAAAAGGAAACGGAAACAACATTGAGACAAAAAGAAATTTCTAACTTTTATTTTCCGTTAGTTATTTATTTATCTTTCCAGACAATCTTAATTCCGATTATTTACGCATTCCTTGGCAAAATTCAAGATGTACATTTAGGGATAGCCTCCTTCGCATTGGCTTTTAGCATTACCAACTTGATACTCAGCTTTTTTATGTACACTCATCAGATTGTCCTGCAATTCTATCAAAAAGACAAACGAACGGTTATAAAATGCGTGATTGTTTTCAGTATCGTTCCATCTGTTTTGCTGGCATTTCTTAGTTTTACAGCTGCAGGGCCTTGGTTTATGAGAACAGTACTTGGTGCTGACATGACATTGGCTGCTGAAAGTCTGCGTGTATTGAAATTTTTTATCATTAAAACGATGGTCTTCCCTTGGGTGGATTACTTTGGAGGCATTCTTATGCTTCAAAAAAGTACAAAGTCTTTATTAAAACCGCAAATTTTTAATATGGTCACTGTGGTCCTCGTAATGATTCCGTTAGTATTTTGGAATCCGGCCCTAAATGGCAGTGCGGGTGCTATTGCAGCTTCGACAGGTGAATTAATCGGCTTGATTGCTGTTTACTTCGTTATATCCCGCAGGCAGAAAATCTCACAAGTGGCAGAACAGAATTCTATTTAATTTTTTACGTAGGGTGATTAAGTTAGCATCTAGAAAAAGGTCCCTAGTAAAGCCTCCAATTAAGGGGGCTTTTTTTATTTAACAATGCAAGATAATAGACNNCATTTACATACAAAAAATTCAAAAAATTAAAAAAATCATATTGACTGAATATTTATTAAAATGGTATAACTTATAATATAACAAGCTATAACAAGTTAATAGAAGTTATAACAAGTGAATAAATTTGGGAGGTAAAGAAATTGATCACAACTTTTAAAAATGAGGTAATTGCACAACTGGATGAAGTAATGGCGGCTTTTAAGCAAAGGGATATTAACCGTGTTTTCTTTGTAGCATGCGGAGGTTCTTCAGCATTAATGTATCCTAGTAAATATTTTCTGGATCGTGAGGCTAAAACCATAACAGCGGAGGTTTATAGCTCAAACGAATTCATTCATAGAGACCCTGCAACACTTGGTGAATCGTCTTTAGTTATTTTGTGCTCCCATAAGGGAAAAACCCCTGAAACTACAGAAGCTGCAAAATTTGCTAAAAGTAAAGGTGCTTTGACCGTTTCCATGATGTTTGTTGAAACTGCACCGTTGGCAGATGAATCTGATTTTACAATTAATTACTCATGGGTTCCTGCTGGAAAAGTAGATCAGGATCCAACCATTATGAATTATGCAATCCTTTATCGATTATCAATGAGCCTTGTTTATATCAAAGAAGGTAATAAAAAATATGAAAAACTATTAACTAGCCTAGAGAATTTACATAATGTCTTTGTAAGAACAGAAAAGCAATATTTAGAAAAAGCAAAACAATATGCACAAAAAAATAAGAATGAAAAAACTATTTATACAATGGCAAGCGNNAATGGAAATGCAGTGGATCAATTCACATGCCATTCATGCTGGGGAATTCTTCCACGGGCCATTTGAAATTTTAGACAAAAATGTACCATTTATTTTATTGAAGGGATTAGATGAAACTCGTCTATTAGAGGAACGTGCAGAAACCTTCTTGAAGCAATATGGTGAAAATCTATTAATTATTGATGCAAAAGATTTTGATTTAACAGGAATTGATGAAGAAATGAAAGGGTATCTCGCTCCAATTGTCATTAACTTCGTTTTACGTTTGCATGCGGTTGCCCTTGCAGAGGCTAGAAATCATCCTCTTGAAACAAGACGCTATATGTTTAAAGTTCCTTATTAAAATAAGATTCAAGGATGCCTTTAGGAGGAAAAAATATGCGCTATATGATAGGTGTAGATGTCGGAGGTACGTTTACGGATGTTACGCTGGTTGATTCCCAGAGTGGAACCATTAATAATCATAAAGTTCCCTCAACACCAGATGATCCGTCACGTGCCATCATGACAGGGGTAGTCCAAATTTTGGAAATGAATGAAATTCCTGTATCAGAAGTACGGTATCTTGCACACGGTACGACGGTCGCAACGAATGCTCTAATTGAAAGAAAAGGTGCCAAAACAGGTCTTTTAGTGACAAATGGTTTCCGTGATTTACTAGAAATTGGCAGGCAAACTCGTCCAAGTCTATATGATTTATTTAAAGAGAAGCCTGAACCTGTCATTCCAGGTCATTTAAGATTGGAAATAGATGAACGTCTGTATGCCAACGGTGAAGTGCATAAAGCCTTTGATCGTACTAGTTTACTAGAAGCAATTAACAAACTGAAGGGGGAAGGCGTTCAATCAATTGCGGTATGTTTTCTCTTCTCCTATTTAAATCCAGAACATGAAAAATTAGCTGTAGAGGAAATTCAAAAACTGTTCCCTGAGGCATATGTATCAGCTTCACATCAGGTTGTTCCTGAATTTAGAGAATATTCCAGGTTAAGTACTACAGCTATTAATGCATACCTTGGACCTGTTATGAAGAAGTATATGGAAAACTTTCAGAACTCTGTAAAAGATGTAGGAATTCCTGTGGATCCTTATATTACCCAATCAAATGGAGGAATTATCTCGATTCAAGAATCGGTAAATAACCCTGTACGTACAGCCGTTTCTGGTCCAGCTGCAGGGGTAGTTGCTGCAAAGAATTTAGCAGACCTTACTAGTTATCAAAATATGATTACATTTGACATGGGGGGAACATCTGCAGACTTCAGCTTAATTGAAAATGGAGAACCTAAGGTGTCTACCGATAGGGAAATTGAAGGGTTCCCCGCTCGAATTCCAATGCTGGATATTTATGCTTGTGGTGCCGGCGGCGGTTCAATTGCCTATTTAGATAATGGCGGTGCTCTAAAAGTAGGTCCTGAAAGTGCTGGATCTTTTCCTGGGCCGGCAGCATATGGACGTGGTGGAACACGTCCAACTGTAACGGATGCGAATGTTATTTTGGGTCGTTTAAACCCGGAAAACATCCTAGGCGGCAGAATGAAAATAGATTTAGAGGCGGCAAACCTTGCTGTAAAAGAACATATTTGTGATCATACAAGTTTATCGGTTACTGAAGCCTCTATGGGGATTCTATCAGTAGTAAATGCCAATATGGCTAGAGCGATCCGATTAATTTCTGTTGAAAAAGGTTATGATCCTCGAGAGTTTACATTGGTTTCATTTGGTGGTGCAGGTGGACTTCATTGTGGAGCACTTGCTCGTGAATTAAACATACCAAGAGTGTTAATTCCTCAGTCTCCGGGTACTTTCTGTTCATTGGGCTTACTGGTTACGGATATCCGTTCTGATTATGTACGATCTTCCTTACAAGAAGCTGTAAATGAGAGTATGTATCTTATCAGACAGCTTTTTGCGGAAATGGAACAAGAAGGAACCACCATGCTTGAAAAAGAAAAAGTTCAGGAATCAAATCGTCGATTTGTCTATGGTATCGATATGCGTTTTAAAGGTCAAAACTATGAAATTACCATACCAGTTGAATATGCAGAGTTATTAGAAGGAAATGTTCAGGAAATGGTAGCAAAATTCCATGAACAACATGAAAAAATTTATGGATATTCCAATAAAAATGGAATTGTTGAGTTTGTCAATTATCGACTTACAGCTTTAGGGGAGCTGCCAAAAGCAACATTTGAAAAATCTGAGGAACAATTTAATCGTGAATTAAAGCCATCATCTTACCGTGAAGTTTATTTCTCAGAAGTAGATCAACCTGGATATTATAAAACAGCTATTTTTAATCGTGATGAATTCTTTCCAGGGGATCAAATTGCCGGGCCAGCGATTATACAGCAAATGGATACAACAATTCTCATTCTTCCGGGGCAAACGATGAAGGTAGATCCATATCGTAACCTCCTAATTAATACCTTTGGTGAGGAGGAATAAATCATGAGACAAGTTGATGCAATCACTTTAGAAATAGTAGGAAATGTGCTCCTATCCATTGCAGAAGAAATGGGAGTCACACTCGTAAAAACGGCATACTCCACTAATATAAAGGAAAGAAAAGATTGTTCAACAGCTGTTTTTGATGCACAGGGGAATATGATTGCTCAAGCGGAATATGTCCCTATGCACCTAGGTTCCATGCTCGATATCGTGAATCAAATTTTGAAAAGATTTCCATTAGACACAATAAAGCCTGGAGATATGTTTGTTACTAATGATCCGTTTTCGGGCGGCGGAACACATTTGCCGGATATTACAATGGCATCTCCTGTATTTGTCGGCAATCAATTGGTTGGCTTTGTCGCGAATATTGCGCATCATTCAGATATCGGCGGAATGGTTCCGGGCAGTGTTGCTGCCAATTCAACTACCATTTATCAAGAGGGTTTAAGGATTCCATTGGTACGAATTTGCAGTGAGGGGAATTTGGTTAGGGATTCCTATGACTTTATTACCCTAAACACAAGAACCCCGGTTGAACGCCAAGGTGATTTAGATGCACAAATTGCATCAAATATTGCTGGAGCAAAACGGATGAGTGAAGTTGCAGAGAAGTATGGAGCAGACTATTTTGCTGAATGTACAAGTGCTCTTCTTGATTACGCAGAAGACTTAATACGTTCAGGTATTCGTTCATTTCCAAATGGCTGTTATACATTTGAAGATTATTTGGATGATGCAGGTCCGAATTCGGATTCTCCGGTTTTAATTCGTGCAACGGTTACCATTGATGACAATACTGCACATGTAGATTTCACTGGTACAAGCGACCAGGTACCAGGTCCTTTAAATATGACGTATTCAGCATTATTAACAACTGTATTTTATTGTTTTAAGGCGATCGTCGGGAAAGACGTTATGGCCAATAATGGAATTTATCGTGCTCTTAAAGTTACAGCTCCAGAAGGTACGATTGTAAATTGTAAACTCCCTGTTCCAGTCGGTCAAAGAGTTGATACAGCCCAGAGGGTGGTCGATGTTATTTTCGGGGCGTTGGCTCAAGTGGCACCGGAACGTGTTCTTGCAGCATGTAATAGCGTTGTCACATCTGCTATATTCTCAGGCACTAATCCAAATACAAACGACTACTTTGTTTACCTAGAAACAATCGCCGGCGGTTCTGGTGCCCACAGTCAAGGTGACGGATTAAGCGGGGTTCAAGTCCATATGACCAACACCTCCAATTTACCTGTTGAAGCGTTAGAACGAGAATATCCAATCTTAATTGAAAAATATCAATTGCGAAAGGATTCAGGCGGAGCGGGGCTTTATCGAGGTGGTTTAGGGATACAAAGGGATTTTAGAATTCTATCTGATGGCCTTAATTATACAGGCCTTGGCGAACGGCATAAGTTTTCACCATGGGGTATTGAAGGCGGAAAGGAAGGAGCTCCTGGAAGCTTCTGGCTGGCCAAAAAGGGTGAAACACTGGAGCAGATTAGGTCAAAAATATCTGGTGTGGAATTAAATAATGGGGATTTAATCAGCGTATGTTCTCCTGGTGCAGGCGGATATGGCGATCCTTTAAAACGGCCGATCGATGGTGTCTTAAAGGATGTCCAAGAAGGAAAGGTATCGATCGATAAAGCCCTTTCTGATTACGGGGTAAAGCTAATTCTAACCGCTGATGGACTTCTAATCGATACAAAAGAAACAGAAGCAAGAAGGTCTATATTAGTTGCAAATCTATAATGTTGTTAAGCGCTGTCTAAATCGATAATGAGATTCATAGATAGATAGCGCTTAGCCTATTTAAGGAAGTTAGTTAATATCAAGGTTTATTAAGTAACAACCTTTCCCATGGTGTATAGGTAAAAGTTGAAAAAAAATGACAGACAGGACATACATCATTGATCCTAAAGATTGCTAGGGGAGATACACATGGAAAATGTAATGCTGAAGATTAATAACCTGACAACGGAATTTAAGACCGAAACGGGAATTTTTCCTGCTGTAAGTGGAATTAATCTGACAATTAATAGAGGGGAAACTCTATGTATAGTTGGTGAAAGTGGGAGTGGAAAGACGGTTGGTTCGCTTTCCCTTATGCAGCTTCTTCCTCCTTCTGGAAAAATCGCTTCCGGAGAAATATGGTTTGAAAATACCAATCTTCTTCAACTAAAAAAGAAAGAGATTTCGAATGTCAGAGGGAAATCGATTGCGATGATTTTCCAGGATCCCATGTCTGCACTAGATCCGGTCTTTCCTTGTGGAAGCCAGATTATTGAAGCGATCCGATCCCATGAAAAGGTTTCCCGTAAAGAAGCATCAGAAAAAGCTAAGGAATTATTGAAACAGGTCGGAATTCCCCATCCAGAAACTGTCATGAAAGCCTTTCCGCATGAACTATCTGGAGGGATGTCTCAGCGGGTGATGATTGCCATGGCTTTATCTTGTAATCCCAAGCTGCTTATTGCAGACGAACCTACCACTGCCTTGGATGTAACCGTACAAGCGCAAATTCTGAAATTGCTCAAAAAGATTCGCATTGAGAGAAACATGAGCATCATGCTGATCACACATGATTTGGGAGTGGTTGCAGAAATGGCAGATCGTGTTGCCGTCATGTATGCAGGTCAAATCGTTGAAGAAGGGGATGTAAAATCGATCTTCAATAATCCGAAACATCCATACACAAAGGGTTTGCTGAAGTCGGTTCCTTCGCTGGAAGATTCTAACGGTAAGAAACTGTACACCATTACGGGTTCTGTTCCAAGTATAGCCTCCATGCCTAAAGGCTGCAGGTTTAGCCCCAGGTGCCCAGAAGCTGCATCTGCTTGCTTTGAAATCGAGCCTAAGATGAACCAGCTTGAACAACAAAGTAAGGTAAAATGCCTGATTTTTGAAAAAGGAGGTAAGTGGGAGACGTGAAAAATGACGTACTTTTAGAAGTAAAGCATTTAAAAAAGCATTTTCCTTTAAAGAAAAAAAGTATTTTTTCCAAGCCAGCAGGTTCTGTTAAGGCTGTTGATGATGTAAGTTTTTCAGTGTTTGAGGGTGAGACCTTTGGACTCGTGGGTGAATCAGGATGCGGCAAAAGTACACTTTCACGTCTCATAACGCGCCTAGTAAAAGCCGATAGCGGTGAAATAAATTTTGATGGGCAGGATTTCTTACGGCTAAGCGGGAGTGATTTGAGGAAAGAGCGAAAAAAAATACAAATGGTGTTTCAGAAACCATATGAATCGTTAAATCCGCGAATGACAGTAGGAGAAATTATTGGGGCTCCCTTTGAAATTCATCATGTAGCTAAAGGGGCAGAAAAAGAAAAACAGGTGAAAAATTTACTTGAAATGGTCGGATTGAGCGGCCAGTATGTTAACAGGTATCCACATGAATTCTCTGGGGGCCAGAGACAGCGAATTGGAATTGCCCGTGCCCTTGCGTTAAACCCGAAATTAATTATTTGTGATGAGGCTGTTTCCGCTTTAGACGTTTCCATCCAATCCCAGATATTGAATCTATTAAATGATTTACAAAAGGAATTCAACTTAACGTATCTATTTATTTCACATGATTTATCCGTCGTTAAACATGTAAGCAATCGAATTGCGGTTATGTATTTAGGAAGAATCGTCGAGATTTCGGATGCAAGCGGACTATATGCCAGCCCAAAACATCCCTATACACAAGCCCTTTTATCGGCAATTCCCGTTCCAAACCCAGATCATAAAAAGGAACAAATAATACTGGAAGGTGACGTTCCAAGCCCAGTAAACCCTCCGACAGGCTGCAGGCTCTGTACAAGATGTCCTTATGTAATGCCGATTTGTAAAGAAATAGAGCCGGAATTTATGAATGTTAGTGAAGGACATACGGTTGCTTGTCATTTATATTCCTCATCCAATCAACTACTAAATAATGATACATTACCACTTTCAATAAAAACATCGTAGGAAGGGGGCGATACTATTGGCACGTATATTAGCAGTGAAAATATCAACAGTTTTTATTCAGGTACTTGTGGTGGCAACAATTGTTTTTTCCTTGGTAAGAATCATGCCGGGAGATCCGGCTGTACTTGTACTTGGGACGGAACGTGGAGCTGATCCAGCTGCTGTAAAAGAAATGCGCCACACCTTAGGGCTTGATCAGCCTGTATTAACACAATATTCCAATTGGATATCTGATATGGCAAGATTTGATTTTGGGAAATCCCTTTTTGATGAAATGGATGTAAAAACATTTATATCACAAAGATTGCCGAAAACAATTGAACTTGCGATAGTGGCCATTTTGCTAGCTTCATTGATAGGCATACCATTAGGCATTATTGCAGCATTAAAACGCGGTGGGCTTGTAGATATGGCTCTTTCATCGATCGCTGCATTAGGAATCTCCTTTCCTGTCTATGTAGTGGGAACCTTTTTAATTCTATTTTTTAGTTTTAAATTATTCTTGCTTCCTGCCAGTGGGTATGTGGATTTTGCGGAAGATCCTATTAATCATATCAAAAGAATCATTCTGCCAGCCTTAACACTTGCATTCGGCTTAGCAGCTACCATTGCCAGGATGACACGCTCATCGATGTTAGAAGTTTTAAACAAGGACTTTATTCAAACTTTAAGAGCAAAGGGCCTCTCCGAGAAATCAGTCATTTTTAAACATGCGTTTAGAAATTCAATCATTTCTGTCATCACGGTAATCGGCCTGGAACTGGGTGGTTTAATCGGTGGAACCGTATTAATTGAGTACCTATTTAATTGGCCGGGGATGAGTTCACTTTTGGTAAATTCAATTGCCGACCGGGATTATCCATTAATCCAAGGCTGTATTATTACCATTGCAACCTGTTACATATTCGTAAATTTGGTGGTGGATATTTTGTACGGGATAATGGATCCTAGGACACGATAAGGAATGGACATGAAATGCCGCATAATGAGGTGAAACCATGCTGAAGAAATTTTTGAAAAATAAAACCTTCATAATAAGTTTTGTTATATTACTCCCGATGGTCGTGGTTGCCATTATAGGACCTTGGATTATCCCGCATGATCCGCTTGAAATTCATTCGGATAAGGTCCTTCAACAAAGTTTACCAGGCTACCCGCTTGGAACAGATGAGTTCGGCAGGGATATTCTAAGTCGATTAATTCTAGGGATACGCCCAACACTAATCGTTGCACTGGGTGCTACTTTTATTGCCTTTACATGTGGATCCATTCTCGGTATGTCTGCTGGGTATTTCAGAGGCATATTAGAAAAAACGATTATGAGAATAGTAGATATAGTTCTTTGCTTTCCTCCAATATTACTAGCCTTAATGGTGGTAGGTTTCTGGGGAGCGGGAATTAATAATCTAATGATTATCATCGGGATTGTATACATTCCAAGGTTTGCTCGTCTTGCGTACTCATCGACGATACAAGTAAAAGGCCTTGAATACGTACAAAGTGAGTTATCGCTAGGAGCCTCTCATTTGAGAGTGGTCGGAAAAATTATTTTTCCGAATATCCTTTCTCCTTTAATTATTCAAATCAGCTTAACGATTGCAGCTGCTATCTTACTAGAGTCCGGTTTAAGCTTCCTCGGACTGGGTGTCATCCCACCTGAGCCATCATGGGGACAAATGATTGGACAGTCGAGAGGATATATAAGTTCGAATCCAATGTATGTCCTATGGCCTTCGCTATTTTTAGGCTTGACGATGCTTGCCATTAATCTAATGGGAGACAGCTTACGAGATATCTTAGATCCAAAGTTAAAAACTAAATAATTTTTTCTAATTAAAAAGGGGGATTGAAAGTATGATGAAACGGTTGTCATTGATTCTTAGTATTATTTTAACATTAGTTTTAGTAACGGCATGTGGCGGCACAAGCGAAAAAACTTCTAAATCTGAATCTGGGGGAGGAGCTAAAAAGGGTGGAAATTTAACATTCGGTTTAGCTGGTGAACCTGCCACAATGGATCCTCAAATTCAAAATGGTACACACGGAAGAACAATTAAGTTAGCTATTTACCGTGGGTTGTTAAACTATAATAAGGACGGTAAACTTGAAAATGAATTGGCAAAAGATTATACCGTTTCTGAAGACCAAAAAACCTATACGTTCAATTTACGTGATGCTAAATTCCAAAATGGTGATGCCGTTACTGCTGAAGATGTGAAGTATACTTTTGAGAGAATTATTAAGCCGGACAGTAAGGCTACGTTTAAAACGGAATTGTCAATCATTCAATCTATTGAAGTTAAAGATGAAAAAACGATTTCTTTTACATTAAAAGAACCGTCTGCTCCTTTTGTTCATTATTTAGCGCTGCCTGAATCCGTGATTGTATCGAAAAAATGGGTTGAGGAAAAGGGAGAAAATGCTGATCCAATGGGAGCTGGTCCATTTAAATTTGTAAGCTGGACCAAAGGACAAGATTTAGTAGTAGAGAAGTTCAAAAATTACTACAAACCTGATCAACCAAAATTAGATTCCATTAAGTTTGTCTTCTATCCTGATGAAAATACAAGAGTAAATGCGCTTAGGGCAGGGGATGTAGATTTAATCGAAACGGTTCCTTGGAAAGATGCTGACTCTCTTGCTAAAACACCTGGCATTAAATTGGATAGTGTAAATGGACCATTTATGCAATTACAATTCAATACAAAATTTAAGCCTTTCAATGATCCAAAGGTAAGACAGGCAATTGCTTACGCGATTGATAGAAAATCAATTATTAATACGGCATTTAGCGGCAGGGGAGAAGCTATCTATGGAATGGCTATTCCAAAGGGCTATATGGGCTACAGCGACAAAGTAAATAAATATTTTAAACACGATGTTGAAAAAGCTAAACAGCTTCTAGCTGAAGCAGGGTATCCGAAGGGCTTTAAGGCTCGTTTACTATCAACCTCCCAATTCTCCTTCCATCAGCAAACAGCAGTTGCGGTCCAGGCAGAATTGAAGAAAATTGGTATCGAAGTTGAGTTGGATCTTCCAGATTGGGCGACTCGTATCAACAAGAATACCGAAGGAGATTATGATTTTGTAGTTGCTGGTACAGCTGGCGATATAACGGATGCGGATTGGCTAAGCAATTTCTATAATGGCGGCGATGTTAGACTTAACAACTCTGCTTACTTTAATGATCCAGAGATTAATCAATTATTAATTGATGGCAGAAAAGAATCTGATCCAGCAAAACGTGAAGCAAATTATCAGAAGTTAATTGACCGTGCCATGGAATTATCACCTTTCGTTTACCTATCATGGCGTGAACAAAGCTATGGAATGAAGTCCAATGTAGAAGGCTTTAAGAATCTTGAAGGATTCTTATCTTTCCAATCAGGGGTAACGCTTGAAAATGTTTATCTAAAATAATTTTTAAAAAGGATATACGCAAACCTCTCTTCCCCCTTTAAGAAAAAAATCTTAAGGGGGAACTTTTTCATAAAAGATATTATTAACGGAGAGTGTATAAAAATGAAGTTAATATCAATCGGTGATAATGTGGTAGATTTTTACCAAGATCAGCAACTGATGTACCCGGGGGGAAACGCATTAAATGTTGCCGTATTAAGTAAACGTAATGGTGCAGAAGAAAGTGCCTATCTTGGCATTATGGGGAATGATTCTGCAGCGGCTCATATTATGAACTGTTTAAGCTTAGAAGGGATTAACATCGATCGAATGCGTCGTGCATTTGGACCCAATGGAAAAGCAACAGTATCACTTAACAGTGATGGGGACAGGGGATTTATAGGTACCAATCGAGATAGCAGGGTATCTTCCCTATTAAAATTAAGTCTCACTTTAGAAGATTTCGACTACATTAATCAGTTTGATATAATTCATACCAGCATTAATAGTGATTTGGAGCATGAACTTTCTAATCTGGCTCATAAACCCATTTCATTCGACTTTTCAACAAAAGATCGCTGGAATGAAAATTATTTAAAGCAGGTTTGTCCATATTTGACCGTTGCATTTTTCTCTGGAAGCGGGTTGGAAACATCTGAAATCACTTCTCTTATTGAGAAAGTGCATGATCTTGGAGTGAAAATCGTAGGGGTAACGCGCGGAGCTGAGCCAGTCATTTTTTCAGATCGCAAGGATCTTTATGAACAAGGGCCTGTCTCCACACATGTCGTTGATACTATGGGTGCTGGAGATTCTTTTATTGCAGGATTTCTAACTTCATATTATGATTTACAAGACATGCGAAAGGCATTAATTCAAGCCAGCCATAGTGCAGCCAAAACCTGTACTGAATATGGTGCCTTTGGTTACGGGATAAAAATATAGAGATATGAGGTTATAAAATGAAATTAAATGATGCAAGCTTTACACCTTTATATTCTCAGTTAAAACAAGTGATAAAAGAGGAAATAATTCGTGGGACTTATTTACCTGGGCAACAACTTCCATCAGAATCAGTTTTTTGTGAAAAATACGGAGTGAGCAGGATTACGGCTAGGAGAGCCATTACGGATTTGGTAAAAGAAGGGGTTCTTCAAAGTCTTCAGGGTAAAGGTACTTTTGTAAAAGAAGCGAAGGTAAGGAGAGAGCTTATTTCGGTGGGGGGGTTTACTGAAAGTACGATGGAATCAGGTAAAACTCCAAGCAGTCATATTTTATCAAATACAGTAATATCACCGGATGAACATTTAATATCAGTATTTAAGCTAGATCCCGATGATGAACTTCTTAACTTACATCGTTTACTGCTGATCGATAATGAGCCGTTTATCATTGAAACCTCCTATTACCCACTTAAATTTTTGCCGAAATTAGAGCAATTTATTGGCGAAAAAACCTCCACTTACAAAATTTTGAAAGAGAAATATAATATAGAAATTACCCGATCAGAGAAGACAATGGATGTTGTAACGGCCACCGATTATGAAGCAAAGCTATTTCGATGTGATGTTAGTACCCCATTATATTTAATCGAAAAAACGGCATTTGATCAATACAAAAGGCCAATTCATCTATCAAAGTCCTTATTTGTAACTAGTAAAGTAACATTTACCTTTACGGTTGAAAATGAAGTAAAAACTACCAAAAAGGAAGATAACTAAACATCCTTTTAAAGCAGGGGGAAAAGATGAATCTAAAATTCA
>NZ_JBALPP010000138.1:0-3887 GCF_036965425.1 Neobacillus drentensis
TATCAAATTATCTCGAATTAAAAACAATAGAAATTGAGAGTTATGAATTCATTTCTATTGTTTCATTTTTAATTCAAACTAAAATATTCACATAAAACAAAGGGAAAGGTTAAAAGAAAATGCGATTGCCCGAGCTAAAGACCTTTCTCATACTTTCTAATCTAATAAATTAATAAAAAATAGACCCATGTCAGGTCTGTCGTTTTTAATAGTGTGATAAGGTATTAGTGAACAATATAAAGTATGAAACTAAAAAAACGGGAGTCATTTCGATAGAAACGGCTCCCGTTTTTTTTTACTTCTCAACTTTTTGGGGGGGATGGCCACAAATTTCTGGCTTTTCATTTTGAATATTGCGGCGAATTCATCCCATCATCAATCGTTCAAAATTGACATAATTTAATTTGGTTTAACTATAACAGGAATAATAATTTTAAATCCGTCATATTCCGCAATGATAACAGTGGCTCCTTCAGACTTCGTTAGAATCTTATGTTCAGCGGTCACTTCCGCTACTTCCGGATTGGAACTAATCCATTTGACATCAGCTGTAACGTTTTTTATCGTTCCATCGCTGGACATAGCATTAATGAATACCTCATTTGTTGAGCCTGATGAAGTTACGATATAACCCGGCGAAGAACTTATTCCCCTAGTAAATGTAGGGTACTTTGCTACAACTTCAACATCAATTGTCGCTGACATTCCAAAAACAGTAGCAGTTATTGTCGTTTTTCCAACAGAGTGAGCGATGATATGTCCATCAGCAGAAATCGTTGCAACCGATTCGTCCGCCACCGTGAATTTTGCTTTATAATTAAGATTATAACAATCACAATTTCCATCTCTGCGTTGATGACCAAAGTATCCATTAATTGAGATGTCAGTGGACTTATTAGGTTCTAACATTATATTGCTAGTTGTCCATTTATCGTTTTCAGCCCAATATAAATTTACAGGCTTAGTGTTTCTTACCCAAATAGCATCTCTCATATTTCCATAAATGAACCAGATGTATGCTTCACCAGGGCCGACCCATGTAATGACCCCGTTCTGGTCAACGGTTGCTACACTTTCGTCGGAAGATTCCCATTTTCCTTCTGTATCAACCTGAACTATATTATGATCTGTATATTCAGCAAACGCATTTGCATCAACAGTTCCTGCTTCAGGGTGTAATAACATCCCATTGTGCGTACCAGATATCGCATCTACTAGCGATCCTGCTTCAGGCTGTAATACCATCCCCGTGCTAACAATTCCTACTAAATTTACTGGTCCGGCTTGATCTTGTACTTTTACTGGAATTTTAATAGAAGAGAAACCTGCAATTGTTGCACTAACCGTCGTTTTTCCAGTATTCATTCCAATAAATTTTCCGTCTTTAACACTTACAATTGTAGGATCCTCTGTTGTCCACTGGATTGAGTTCGATATTTCCCTTTGAGTTCCATCATTGTATTGAGCAAAAACATGTACTGGATAAAGCTTATCTTTTTGAACAACAACATCCAATGAGGAAACAAGTAAGGACTCAATTTTTAAATCTTTAATTGATGCATCATTCCCAGAAAGGATTGAAACATTCAAGATTTTTGTGCTTGTGCCGTAATCGATAAGTACCTGTGTTGTTCCTTCTGCTACTGCTGTAAAAACACCATTCCTAACTGTAACTTTGTCTGGGTCTAATGATGTGAATCTTGTGTCTGATGTAACGTCAGATGTTGAACCATCCTTATATTTTGCTTTTACAGAGAACGAATGCGTGTGCTCAGATAAACTAAAGGAGATGTCATTTTCACTAGGAATCAGATCAACAATTTTATTTGCAAAATCTTTAGATGGTTCATTTGAAACGACAATTGAAACCTGCTTTGAGTATCCAGAGCTATCTACGGTAATGATTGTTGTACCAGTGCCTACAGCGGAAAGCAGGCCAGCCTTATTTACTTTAACAACATCAGGATTAGATGATTTATATACCGCATATGAAGTCGAATTTGATCTATCTGAATAGGTCGTTTTTACCTCTAATTGCTGCTGTTGATTTACTACCATATTTTTCATATCTGGTGTAACAGAAATTGATTCAGGGATTGGAACCTGCTTCTGACCGTCTTTATCCTTGACTGCCACCGGGATATCTACAGTGTTACGACCATTATTATAGATTGCATGAAAAACAGTTGAGCCACTCATATTACCAATAACCTTAGGTGCTTCACCAAATTTTCGTTGAGTTGAAGCTACTTTTTCATTGTCAGAGTAAAATTCAACGGAACCTGAGACATCCTCCGTGCTTCCATCACTGTAAATCGCTGTTATTGCAACTAGCGCTTCATCTCCTGCACCTAAAGAGAGATTTGATGGAGAAGCTGTCAAACCAATCACTCTTGGAGTAGTAAGCTTATTGGTGACAGTAACTTCAATTTTAACTGGAGGAAGAACATCTGATCGATAGGAAGCTGTCACAATAGTTTTACCGGTCTTACGTCCAATGATATATCCTGAATCAGTAACCGTTGCAATGCTGTTATCATCGACGGTCCATTTGACATCATTAGGATTTACATTTTCACGTAAATACACACCACCTTCTGATATTCCGTTAGTGAACACTTCGGTTAAATTAACAGGCCAATTTTGACCTGGCAATAATTCAACTGAAGGTTCATCAGTTACAAGCTTTGTAGGCTTAACAACATTAACAAGTACAGCACCAACCAACTTATCATATTTAAAATATATATATGCTTGGCCAATTCCAACTGGGGTAATCTGACCATCTTTACTAACGGTAGCAACATTACGATTTGTCGTTGTCCAACTTCCTGAAGAAGTAACATCTTTCCATGTATATGCTCCATCCCCCCAGGTGTTCTTTATATTGGCATTTACTTGAACCGGCTCATGAGAGGTTTCTAACCTAAACATGTCAGCCGAAAGGTACAGCGCATCAACATCAGGAATACCCCTTATCGAAGCAAAGAAGTTTATTTGTGGAAAATCTGCGTAAGTTACTTTCATTGCAACATTACCATTTGATATCCCTTTTAATACACCTTTTTCAACCGATGCAATTGAAGGATCTCTTGATTCCCAGTTAGCTAATTTAGTTACGTCTTCCATCGAACCATCGATATAAAACGCTTTCAAAGCGATAGGACGCTCTTGCCCTTCATCTATGTAGGTAATTTGTTTAGCTTCTAAAACAAGCGATACAATTGTTTTCGCTTCTGAAGGATTTGCATTTTGACCTAAAACACGCTCATTCTGAGTAACATTTACTTCAACATTTAACAACGCATTACCAAGACTGAATTGTACGTGTGTAGACCCTGCATGCACAGCTGTTAGCACTCCACTATCAACTTTTACAACTTTCTCATCTAATGAAGTCCATTTTCCTTCTGCTGTAACATCCGCTTTGGAACCATCCTTATACTCTGCTTCAGCCTTTAATACGTGTTTGCCTTTAGACAGAGAGAACGAGACTTTCGATTCACTTGGAATAATTTTTACAATCTCCTTTGAAGGCGGTTCCTTTGTTACCATTTTTGCCTTTTCAGGTGAGGCAGAAGCCAAACTGCTGAATAGAGACAGGATTACGGTAAAGATGAGAGTTAATGCTGTAATTCGTTTTTTTACCTTTGTTGCCATTTGACGACCTCCTATATCTTTTTTATATTATCAACCTGTAAATACAGGCTGTTAATACCAAACTACTAATACTAGATTTCTTCATTGGATTTACATCTTTCACACTGACCATGTTTATTGAAAAAGATAGTCTAGAAAAATTGACGTTATTTTCATTGGATATGTATTTTTCTTCATTAAAAATTTATTAGATTTTTTCCAATTTTCACAATTTAAATGCTAAATTA
>NZ_JBALPP010000139.1:0-36635 GCF_036965425.1 Neobacillus drentensis
AAATAAAACGTTGGCTCGTGATCTCTATTATTATAGAAGAAACACGATTATTTTTTGTTTGTTGACGTTTTTGTTTGTTTAGTTTTCAAAGAGCAATCATGTCACTTCCTTAAGAAGCAACTTTATTACTATATCACGTCATAACTTCTAAGTCAACAACTTTTTAAGAATGTTTTTTTACATCTTCATGTTGTTAACCCGTCACTGACGACCGTTTTAATATAATAACATCATAACAATAGTACGTCAACAAAAAAATCACAAAAAAATTACCGACCCACATGGGGCCGGCTTAATTCTTGCTTACTTCGTTATTTTAATAACGCCTTCTTGCTGAAGATCCACAAGACCTTCTTTTTCAATAACCACCTTTTCACCTTCGGTTAAATTCGTAAAGACAATTGGTGTAATCGTTGAAGTGGCATGCTCTTTAATATAATCTAAATCAACTTTTAATAAAGGCTGACCCTTGGTCACACGTTCATTTTCCGATACTAACGTTTCAAAACCCTGGCCTTTTAAGTTAACTGTATCAATACCAACGTGGATTAAGATTTCACGTCCGCCGTCAGACAGGATACCAATCGCGTGTTTCGTCGGGAATAGGTTTACAATTTTTCCATCAACCGGTGAAACAACCGTTCCTTCAGCAGGTACAATCGCAAAACCGTCACCCATCATTTTTCCAGCAAAAACTTGGTCCGGCACTTCTGTAATAGGCTTAATTTCGCCTTTAATTGGAGCAACAAAAACTTCATCATTTTTACGCTCAGTTTGCAATGCTTCAGGGTTAATTTCTTCAATCTGCTGCTCTACACCCTTATCTGGCGCGTTAACCACCGTCGTACGAGGACGCTTTCCTTCCATTATATCCTTCATTTGACCTTTGATGGTTTCAGAACGCGGCCCAAAGATCGCTTGAATATTGTTACCAACCTCAAGCACCCCTGCAGCACCCAGTCTTTTCAATTCATCTTTATCGACATTTTTAATATCGTTCACAGAGACACGAAGACGTGTAATACATGCATCTAAATGAGCAATATTTCCTTGGCCCCCCATTGCATCTAAAATATTAGCAGCTAAATCGCTTGATCCTGCTTTGCCTGTTGGTGCTTGATTTTGTTCATCATCTAATTCACGGCCAGGCGTTTTTAAGTTAAACTTACGAATCGCGAAACGGAAGCCGAAGTAATAGATAACAGCAAATACAAGACCTACTGGAATAACAAGCCACGCATGCGTTTGCGGGTTGAGTAATCCAAACAAGATATAGTCAATTAATCCACCGGAGAACGTCATCCCGATTTTAACATCTAATAGATGCATTACCATGAATGATAGTCCTGCAAAAACCGCATGGATACCAAATAGAACTGGTGCAACGAAAAGGAATGAAAATTCAATTGGTTCAGTAATACCGGTTAGGAATGATGTTAAAGCAGCTGATGCCATCAAACCGCCGACAAACTTTTTCTTCTCCGGACGTGCTTCTTGATAAATCGCTAATGCTGCAGCTGGCAGCCCAAACATCATGAATGGGAATTTACCTGTCATGAATGTACCAGCAGTGAGATTTTTCACGTGGTCAGAAATCTGTGCCATGAAGATACGTTGGTCACCATGAACCACTTGGCCCGCTTTTGTTGTATAACTACCAAATTCAAACCAGAATGGAGAATAGAAAATATGGTGTAAACCAAATGGAATTAACGAACGTTCAATCACACCAAAAACAAATGCAGAAAGAGTTAAGTTCGCATTTACCATGTTTGTCGAGAAAGAGTTCAGTCCAGATTGAATTGGTGGCCAAATAACCATCATGACTAACCCTAATATAATCGCTGTTCCTGCCGTAATAATCGGAACAAAACGTTTTCCTGCAAAAAATCCTAAATAGGATGGCAATTCAATCTCAAAGAACTTATTGTACATAGTTGCTGCAATAATACCAACGATAATACCGCCAAACACTCCTGTTTGAAGTGTTGGAATACCAAGGACACTCACATAGCTTGTACCATTAATATCCTTCGCATCGATCCCTAAAACAGTTCCCATTGTTACATTCATGATCAAGTAACCAATGATCGCAGCAAGACCCGCTGTACCTTCTCCACCGGCTAACCCTATCGCAACACCCACTGCAAATAAGAGCGGCAGATTACCGAAAACGATATCACCGGCATTTTTCATAACTGATGCGACCATAGCCACAGCACTATTATCCAAAAAAGGAGCAAGGTTCAATAAAGCCGGGTTAACCAGTGCAGCACCTAAAGCGAGCAAAATTCCTGCCGCAGGCAAAAGGGCAACCGGAAGCATTAGTGCCTTACCTACTTTTTGCAAGACGCCAAAAGCATTTTTAAACATAAATATTCCTCCCGTAAATCTTTTTAGCTCATAAAGCGTTTACATCTTTATTAAAAGACAACAAAAAAGGCATGAGTAAAAGTTTAAGTGAATGAAGATATGGGTATAGATTACCCCTAAATCCTCAAATCAATTAATACTTTTCACTCATGCCTGATCGAATCAGTAACACGTAAAAAATAATAGCTATTTAAATTTGTTTTGAAGCCTTTGCAGATGCATCGTTAGGTAAACCGCTTCTGCATCGAAAACCTTCAATTTTAATGTTTGTTGCATCACTTTAATGAGCTTCCATGACAAATTATAGCACACCGGATATTCCGCTTTCAAGAGGGAAGCGATTTTTTCTGGCTCCTCCACCTTCTCCCCTTTAACTACCCGATCTATCGCAAAGCGAAGGTGCCTGACAAGCCTCATGTAATCAATACTTTCCTTATCAATTTCGATGTCAAACTGCTCCTCTACCATTTCAACCAGCCGGCTGACAAGCTGTGAATGTTGATTGACTTCAGATAGATTCTTATTGGAAATTGCACTATGAATGTGGAGCGCAATAAAACCAATCTCACCGTTCGGGAGGGAAACTCCCGTTTTATTATTAATCAGCTCTACTACCTCTGCCGCTACTTCATACTCATGTCGGTAGAGTGCTTTCGTTTCTACTAAAAAGGGGTTGTTCATTTCCATTCCCTGCGATGCCCGCGTGATCGCAAACATTAAGTGATCAGTGAGCGCGACATGGATATGTTCATTCAGCTGGGAATTTGTCCTTTGCTTAATCAAATCAATCGCAGAAATAATCACTTCCAAAAAGTCATTATCGATAAACGGAAGCAGCTTGATATAGTTCTCTTGTTCTTTTTCATTTTTTAAAACGAAAAGCTTTTCTACTGTATCTGTATCAATATAGTCCCCGCGTTTCCGGTTAAACCCAATGCCTTTGCCAATTAAAACAACTTCTTCATAGGAAGGGTGTTCAGCAATTAAAACATTGTTATTTAATACTTTATCGATTAACAGCTTTGCCATAACCCTTTATCCCCATTTCCATAAGTGTAACCTTAGTATTTTCATGTTATAAGAGGAAAATCAAGAAGTCAACGACGAAAATCGACATTTCTATTAACAACGCTCCTGATAAAAAAAGAACCGCAGCAGTCCGCCGCAGTTCCCTTTAATCATTATTTTAAGAAGATAAAATAAAGAACAAATATCACAAAGAAGAAGTACATAATCGGGTGAATTTCTTTTGTCCGGCCTTTTACGATCATCGTGATTGGGTAAAAAATAAATCCGACTGCAATCCCTGTGGCAATGCTATAAGATAACGGCATTGTAATCATGGTTAAAAACGCTGGTACAGCAATTTCAAATTTAGTCCAATCAATTTTCCCCAAAGATGAAACCATCAACACACCAACGATGATGAGTGCAGGTGCTGTAACAGGTGCTGTCACTACTGATAATAATGGGAAGAAGAATAATGATAATATAAATAGTCCGGCTGTTACTAGCGAAGCAAATCCAGTTCTCGCACCAGCCGCTACCCCTGCTGATGATTCAACATATGAAGTTGTTGTAGAAGTACCAAGGATCGCCCCAACACCAGAAGCAATCGAATCAGCCAATAAAGCTCTTCCTGCATTTGGAAGTTTATTATCCTTCATAAGCCCTGCTTGATTGGCCACAGCCACAAGTGTTCCTGCGTTATCAAAGAAATCAACAAACAAGAATGTGAGGATAATCCCAAGCATAGCAGTCGTATAGAAAGAACTGTCTCCAAAAGAGGAGAAGGCCGCACCGAACGTCGGCGTTAAGCTTGGAACAGAATCAACCACTTTATCAGGCATCTTGATTTCACCAAAAATCATACCGACAATGACAGTAAGAATCATACCATAAAATACTGCACCATTAATTCCCCTAGTCATCATTATCACTGTTACCACAATTCCAAAAATAGCAAGTAATGCTTCTGGGGATGTCAAGTCACCAAGTCCAACTAATGTCGCATCGTTATTCACTACAATCTTGGCATTTTGCAAACCAATAAACGTAATGAACAAGCCAATTCCAGCACCCACTGCGTGCTTTAAATCAACAGGAATCGCATTAATGATTTTTTCACGAAGTCCTGTCAACGTTAAGATGAAGAAAAACACTGCTGAAATCAATACGGCACCAAGTGCATGCTGCCAAGGGATTCCGCTTCCTAAAACAACTGTATAAGCAAAGAATGCATTCAATCCCATACCAGGTGCCAATGCCAGCGGGTACTTCCCTAATAGACCCATAATGATGGATCCCAAGGCAGATGCTAAAGCTGTTGCGACAAACACTGCACCGTAATCCATTCTCAAGTCCGCTGGAAAATCCTTCACCGAAGCAAGTGATAAGGTTAACGGGTTAACAACTAAAATATAAGCCATTGCTAAAAAGGTGGTCAATCCGCCAATAAACTCGCGGCGATAATTTGTACCTAGTTTTTCAAACTCAAAATACTTGTGCATTTCTTTTCCCCCCGTGGAAAAAATTTCTCTTTATATTTTACGAAAAAACGCTCCGGTATATTCTACCGGAGCGTGACACTAGGCTGTGTAAAAATAAGAGGAAAAGAAATGCCTCATTATTCAAAACACTGCCTCGTAGTCAAGCTATTTACGGTAGCTCGGTAGAAACTTTTGGGCCATATCCCCAAGATTATACGATGCAATATGATAAGTTCTTGTTTACGTTTTTTATTTTAACAGGGTGAATTTATTTTGTAAACAAAAAATACGAACATTGTTATAGTAAAAAATAACAATGTTCGTATTTTGAGTTTTTCCTATTCCCACTCAATGGTTGCAGGCGGCTTGCTGGTAATATCGTAGACCACCCGGTTTATATGTGCTACCTCGTTGACAATGCGAGTTGAGATTTTCTCAAGCACATCCCAAGGGATACGCGCCCAGTCAGAAGTCATCCCATCGATCGAAGTGACCGCCCGAATACCGATTGTATAATCATATGTCCGTGTGTCACCCATTACACCAACGCTGCGAATGTCCGGAAGCACAGTGAAGTATTGCCAAATGTCACGGTCGAGTCCCGCTTTTTTAATTTCTTCACGAAGAATCCAGTCAGATTCACGAACGATTTCAAGCTTATCTTCCGAAATGGCCCCTAACACACGAATGCCTAGTCCAGGACCTGGGAACGGCTGTCTCCAAACAATATCGTCCGGAATGCCAAGTTCGGTTCCAAGCGCGCGAACCTCATCCTTAAATAACGTGTTTAATGGTTCAATTAATTTAAACTGCATATCTTCCGGCAGGCCGCCTACATTATGATGCGACTTAATCGTTTGCGCCGTTGCTGTTCCGCTTTCGATGATATCGGTATAAAGCGTTCCCTGTGCGAGGAACTCGATACCCTCAAGCTTCGTCGCTTCATCATCAAATACATAAATAAATTCATTGCCGATAATCTTCCGCTTCTTCTCCGGATCAGAAACGCCCTCAAGCTTCGATAAGAAACGGTCTTTGGCATCCACCTTAATGACATTCATATGGAAGCCTTCTGAAAAAGTCTTCATAACACTTTCTGCTTCATTTTTCCTAAGCAGTCCGTGGTCGACAAAAATACAAGTCAACTGATCGCCAATTGCTTTATGAATTAACACGGCAACAACGGACGAGTCCACTCCGCCGCTTAGAGCGCAAAGCACTTTTTTATCGCCAACAGTTTCACGAATTTTCGCCATTTCCATTTCAATGAAGTTGTTCATCGACCAATCGCCAGCACAATCACAAACATTAAACACAAAATTCTTGAGTAGGTCATTTCCGTATACGGAATGACGGACTTCTGGATGAAATTGTACTGCATAAAGCTTTCTTGCTTCATCACTCATTGCTGCAATCGGACAGTGAGGATTTGTAGCATCCACAGTAAAGCCTTTCGGTGCTTCTACCACAAGATCGCCATGGCTCATCCAGACAACCTGCTCATTAGGTAGTTCGGCAAAAATAGCTGACTGATTTTGAATTGTCATTGTAGCTTTTCCGTATTCCCGCTGCTTTGCTTTTTCCACTTTTCCATCGAAATGAACAGTCATTAACTGCATGCCGTAGCAAATCCCCAGAATCGGCAGACCCATTTCAAAAATTTCCTCATCGCAGCGGAATGAATTTTCATCATAGACGCTATTTGGACCACCTGAAAAAATAATCCCTTTAGGGTTCATTTTGCGGATTTCCTCTGCTGTAATCGTATGCGGATGGAGCTCGCTGTAGACGCCAAACTCACGAATCCGGCGTGTAATCAACTGATTATATTGGCTTCCAAAATCTAAAACAACAATCATATCTTGTTTTCCAGTCAAAACGGCCACCTCAATTGTTCAAATTTATTTTAGTATTTGCTACATGTAAATAAAAAAAACTAGAAATCTCCCCCCGACGAATCTCAGGAAGGCAGAATTCTAGTTTTCTCTTAAAAAATCACTAAAAGAAAAATTCTGCCTTCATAGTCAGGCCATTTACGGCGACCCGGTAGAGACTCTCGAACCCTATCATCGAGGATATATGAAGGTAAAAATGCGTACCCTATTAAATTAAAACATATTGTATCAATAGGATGTTTTTCTGGTCAAGCGATTGTCTTTTTAATTAAATTTTCCCACAATTTACGCGATTCCTTCCAGCTGCCCTGCGGAAGATTTTGATGATATAAATATTGCTCGTAACTGGCAGTCAGCCTTGTCATTTCCCTTGTCGAAAAAAACGAATCAACATAGCGTGCATAGTTTCTTAGTGTTTGATTGTCCTTCCGTTTTAATCCATAGCGCTCCAGCTGACTCAATAATATCAAATAGGCTTCCGCGATATTGTCATCTTTTTTCTTGAATCGATAGCGCATCAAAACAAGAAATGGAAACCATTTGCCGCGAATCCGATATAGAATTCCTGCTACAACCACGAGTATGATCAGGGCCAAGATCAGCAACTTCCAGTTCTCATTCCAAAATAATTTCACCTGGTTCCAAACCGTTTGGAAATCAAAGGAGTTTTCCTTCTTCACTGGATTATCCTCAATTTGCTCCTGCTGAGGTTTTTTCACAGGCGCTGGGGTTGAGGATTGGTTCCCTGAAGAAGATTGTCCTGTTCCATAATCAATATTGAGTTCATTTGAAAACCCTTTTGTCGGCTCAAAAGCGACCCAGCCTTGATTTGGAAAAAACACCTCAACCCAGGAATGGGCATTGTTGTTGGTTACTTCGTATATTTGATTCCCCGAGTTTTCCGTACTATATTTGATAAAATCCCCGCCATTGAAGCCTTTAATCCAGCGGGTTGGAATCCCGATCGTTCTTAGCATAATAGCCATGGAGGACGAGAAATTGTCGCAATAGCCTCGTTTTGTATCAAATAAAAATTGGTCGACGTAATCATCGGAAGGGCCTGGAACGGCGACATTTTTTTGATCGTACGTAAATTCGGAATTCCCAAAATAACTTTCAACTGCTTTTGCTTTGTCAAACCAATTCGTTTTTCCAGCGGTGATTTTTTCCGCCAGATCTTTGACTCTTTGCGGCAGCTCCTCTGGCACCTGCGTATATTGCTGATAAAATTCCTGACTTATTTCATCTGGATTATAGCCGGTTGTCACCCTCAAATCCGCAGCCTTATATTTAGGCACATCAAATTCTAAATTTAAAATTTGTGGAACTTGAGGGCGGTTATCATTTCTAAAAAAGCTGATTCTTTCATTGGTGGTATCGATCATATATCGATTTCCCTTTGGATCATCAGGCAGAATATTGATTATTTTTTTTATTCCAGCTGGGTACATAATATAGTTGTACTTGTAGTTCACATGTGCGTTGACACGAACCGTTTCCTTAATGGTTTCAACATTTTGCGGGAAGGAATAGACAGGAACCAGGTCCTCCTGTCGAAAAGGAATCGGCGTTGTCCCCGATGTAATCCAGCCTTTCCCTGTATACGTATCCTTTGTTTCCATTTTCCAATAATTCTTTCCATTCCCGTCGTACATGAATACCGGATTGGCATCCCCGATAAACGGACCGCCTAAAGCGGTATCATCCTCGCCATATCCAATTCGATGCGGGCCAGCCGCATCCTTTCCGCCCTTATCTTGAGCTGCCGTTAAATATGGAACAGGGTCAGGCCAAATCGGTGCCGCCTTAGGCGCAGCGAGGCCAACCAGTACGCTAAAAGCTATCATAACTGCAAGTGGGACCATCCATTTTCGCAAAAAAGATCCCTCACTGCTGACCTTTTCCCTTTGCAGGATCCGGAAAAACGTCAGCATGCCCATGACGGCAAACCCAACAACAACCGTCCGAACAATCGCTATTTTTGCGTTGTAAGGTGAAAACGTATCCAACACCGTAATATAAACTAAGGTTAAGAAGAAAAAGATAAAAATTTGTTTCCGGTTTAAAAGCCAATAATGAATTAAATACACCATCAGCCACAGCAAAATAAAAAACAAAAGTGTTCGAAATTCACTCGTTAAATCATTCCAGTTTCTTGCCACGATCAGCCCTAGGTTATCGGCCGCATCGCCAAGAAATGCCTTCCACCAGGTAAACTGGAAAAACCCTGCATTATAGTAGAAATGATTAATAGAATACAGGATAAAGATCAGTTTAATGATGGATTGCCAAAACCATTTCATTTGAAAAAAAGAAAGGGCAAAGGAAATGACCAAAAAGATAATAAACGTTTCGATATTAGCGGTATCAGTTAATTGTTCAACAGGCCGGAGCCATTCCCATAAAAGGAGGAAACCAAATACATATAAAAGAAATGAAGGTAAGTCCCTTCTCATGATCATATGCTCACCTCCGAAAAGGCCGTGGTAAATTCGCCTTCATGAATCATGATCACCCGGACACCGCGGGCATTCGCGAGGGCAATCAGAGATCGTTCGTTTGCCGAAGGCGCTTCTTTCTGACCCTTTATGAGAAAAAGAGTAATCGACCCTTTTCGTTGGCCGAGAAAACTCGCTTTTTCTATTAGCGGTTTCGTCAATTGAGCCGTGACAAGCATAAAGGAGACGGCTTGTTGGATAAAAAGACCGTCCGTTTCCAGCACTTTATCAAACGAAGAATAACTTTTGGCCTCTATTTTGGCAAGATGATAAAAAAGCCCCTGAAGATGCTGCTCACCGCCACGGATTGGAAAAGAGGCTCTTTCTCTGCTGATGGTTAACAGCCCGGTCTGCGCTCCTTTTTTCAAGACAGCACGAATAAGGGAAGCGGTAAAGGAAACCACTGGCTCAAAGTGCTTATCGGGCACGCAATCCATAACCACAAAGACATCATGCGATTGCCGCTGCTCAAATTCCTTCGTCATGATCTCGCCCCGCTTCGCGGATGCTTTCCAGTTAATCCAGGAGAAACGGTCGCCAGGCTGATAATCTCTTACGCCAACCGCCATTGAGGTGTCCCGCTGCACCCGCTCACGTGATGCGGTCAGCCCTTGATCGTATTGATTTTCAAACGGGCGGTATAATAACTCTGTATAGGCAGGATAGACAACAATTTTGCTTTCCTTTTCAAAGGTTTTTTCTTTTTGGAATAAACCTAGCGGATCACCAATTTTCAAAGTAAAGGTTTCGAAAAAATGCTCTCCCCTTGGCAGTTCATGAATGATATACTCATAGGAAAATTCCTTCTTCATCCCCGGCAGCAGCAGTGCTTTCGGGGGTTTTAGATGCTGAACAAATTTTAACGCCTCATCCATATGGTCTTCCATCAGCAAATAAAATAACGGAAACCCTTTCGATCTTTTAATTTGGACAGTCACTTTTAACTGTTCACCCGCATTGTAATCCGTTTTAGGTATTATTCTGGTTACTTCAAGCTCATTCATCGAGTAAAAGGAAAGGGCCACACAATAAATGGCAAATGGAAGAAAGCTATAGAATAAAAACCAGCTGACAAATCCTCCTTGGAACATCGCATAGGAGAAGGTTAACAGGATCAGTAAAAATAGCAAAGCAAATTTCCAGGCTTTTTTTAATAGGCGAAATAGTTTTTTCATTTATTTCACAAGCCTTCGAACCGGTACAGGAACCCTTGCAACCACCCTGCTCACAATTTCCTCTGCAGAGATCCCTTCAAATTTTGCCTCTGATTTTAAAATAATCCGGTGGGATAAAACGAATGGCGCTAAATATTGAATATCATCCGGCAGGACATAATCACGGCCAAACATATAAGCATAAGCCTGGGCCGCTTTCATTAAGGAGATGGATCCACGCGGACTTGCTCCTAAGTAGACGCTGCCATGGCCTCTAGTACGATTAACGATGTCGACAATATAACGCTTAATGGTATCATCCACAAATACGTCTTTGATTTCTTTTTGAAGGTCAAGCAGGCCTTCTAGGTCAATTACTGGCTCCAGGTCTTCGATTGGCGGAACCTTTTGTGCCCGGTTCAACACCTCTATTTCCTCTGCCAAATCTGGATAGCCCATTTTCATTTTTAATAAAAATCGGTCTAGCTGTGCTTCCGGAAGCGGATATGTACCCTCGTACTCGATTGGGTTTTGCGTGGCCATAACAAAAAACGGCTTTTTCAGCTTATGGGTCACGCCATCGATTGTGACGCTCGCCTCCTCCATCCCTTCGAGCAGCGCAGATTGGGTTTTTGGCGAGGTCCGGTTGATTTCGTCAGCGAGAATGATGTTTCCCATGAGCGGACCTGGACGGAATTGGAATTCCATTTCTTTCGGATTGTAAATGGAAACGCCAGTAACGTCGGAGGGGAGCAGGTCCGGGGTGAATTGGATTCGGCGGAAGTTGGCATTCACTGATTTTGCCAGGGCGCGAACCATCATCGTTTTCCCGACACCAGGTACGTCTTCTAATAAAACGTGGCCCCCTGAAAGCAAGGCAACGAGACTTAGTTCTGCTACATTTCTTTTTCCAATCATGACTTTTTCAATATTTAAAAGGATTTTTTCGATTGTTGGATTCATTTGTTCGTGGGCCATTGTTGATTCCTCCTCTAAGTTAAAGACCAATTTTTGGCATCATTAATATTTATTCTAGTTCCAGCTGAAAAATCCTGTATAAATAGACACAGAATATTCAAAACCCGCACTATATTTGACTTCAACGCTGATGATCTTTTGAAAATATATTAAAATCTCTAACAATAATCTAAAAATCTTCCATTATTTATGAAAACGTTTTCAACTATAATGAATTTTATATCTTTAGGAAAGGAGGATTAGGAAAGTTTGTGGCTTCACAAGAGACAATTGAAAGGTGTGAGAAAAGTGAAGAAATTTAGAGTAGGATCGTCAATTTTTCTAATCTTATTACTCGTATTCGGCAGCATTAGTTCAGCACCGCATGCAGAAACAGGAGCACCTGCATCTCCTGAACACTTACAAATACCAACCCTGGCATTTGACGAGGACAGCATCACCTTAGTGTGGGAAAAACCTAAAAATTACAGAGATATTGTGGATTTTAATGTCTATATGAATGGAAAGAAAATTGGCAGTTCCTTACAAGATAACAGCGGTACAGCAAAAACCTATATTGATAATTTTTATAAAAATATAGACAAAGACGATTTCCATGTTAAAGTTCTCATTCATAATTTCACCGTTGAACATTTGAAACCAAATAAATCATATGAATTCTATGTCACTTCTGTAAATGCAGCTGGTGTGGAGTCAGCGCCTTCCAATAAAGTTACAGGAAAAACCACTCCTGTCCCGGAAGTTTTCAATATTGTGGATTTTGGTGCCACACCGAACGATAATTCAAAGGATACAGAAGCTATTCAGGCGGCTATTGATGCAGCGACACCTGGCGCAAAAGTCGTAATACCAGAGGGTAAGTTTATCTCTGGAGCAATATGGCTTAAATCTGATATGACCTTACAAGTTGATGGTTATTTACTCGGCTCTTCAAACCCCGAAGATTACAGCCGAAATTTTTGGGTCTATGATTACTCCACAGATGAACGTTCATACGCCCTAATAAATGCGCACACCTATGACTACGGCAGCCTTAAGAATATCCGTATTGTTGGAAAGGGAACCATTGATGGGAATGGCTGGAAACAAGATCCGAATTCTCCAACCATTGATGAAGCCGGGAATGAACTTCCTCGTTTAATGGCTGGGAATAACTCAAAAGTAACCGGAGATGTAACAGTTGAGAATGGAAAAATGAGTCCGTTAGACCTTGCCTCTTCCAATACATACGGGATATTGGCAGCAGCTCAAACTTATGCAGCTCAAGTGGACGGAATGAATGCTAAGTCAGCCTATTCTACACGATCTAACCTGATAACCGTACGCGGTGTGGACGGGATGTATTATGAAGGGATTACCCAGCTGAATCCTTCCTTCCATGGGATTGTTAATCTTCATAGTAAAAACATTGTCGTAAACGGCACGACCGCCAAAACATACGATGCCAATAATGCCGATGGATTTGAGTTCGGTGATTCCCAGAACATCATGGTATTCAATAACTTTGTAGATACCGGTGATGATGCGATTAACTTTGCGGCAGGCATGGGACAAGCCGCAGCCGGAGAAGAGCCTACCGGAGAGGCCTGGATCTTCAATAACTATATTCGAGAAGGTCATGGGGGAGTGGTAACAGGAAGCCATACTGGCAGCTGGATCCAAGACTTTTTAATCGAAGATAACATCATGTATAAAACTGACGTTGGTCTTCGTGCCAAAACGAACACACCTATGGGCGGCGGAGCAAGAGAGATTCTGTTCAGAGATAATGCATTAGAAGGCATTGATGGGGATGGTCCTTTTGTATTCACTTCTTCCTATGAAGATGCAAATGCAGCTATTCAATATGAACCAGCTCAGCAGATTTCTCAGTTCAAGGATATAAAAATTGAGAATTCGACTGTTCGTAATCAGGGAGGCAGCAAGAAACAATCCATCCTCGTTCAGGGGAACAGTGATGTTGGTGAGGTCTATCATGAAAATATTACGTTTAAAGATGTGAAGTTTGATAATGTCTTCTCAACGAACTTAAGTTACGCCAAGGATCTAAAATTTATCAATGTATCCTTTACAAACGTGAAAGACAATAACGGAAATCCGTGGAGAATTAGCAACTCTACTGGTCTTGCTTTTGAAAATGCAACCGTAGCACCTAGAAATGCGGCGGTAAAACCCCATTGGTCCGAAAACGCGAAAGTTCAGGCAGAATCTTCAGAAGATGGAAAGAGCGTTACGTTAACTTGGGATGCAGCTTCTGACGATACAGGTGTCACTGGTTATACCATCTATAAGAATGGCGAAAAAGTTGGCTCTAAATATACAACTACTAATCAACCAAGCTTCACTGTAAGCGGACTGACTCCAGCTAAAGAGTACACGTTTAAGATAGAAGCGGCGGATGCCACGGGAAATCGTACTTCTGATGGCCCAAAAGCGAATGTAACGACTGCCGGGTCAGCTGACGAAACGGCACCAGTCCTGCCTGCCAATACTGAACTTACGGAACCGACTACAAGTATTCCCGCGATTGATTCCTTTAGCGGTAAAGGAGCAGAAGTAGTATACCCGGGATTTACTTGGGCGTCCGTCGAGTGGGAGGCGGCAGGTGATGACACAGGAATTGCCGGCTATAATGTGTATGCAAATGGTAAACTCCATGGATTTGCCACATCGAACAAGTATACACTCTTAAACCTTCAGCCAGACACAACTTATGAAGTTAAAGTGGAGGCTGTCGATTTAGCAGGGAACAAGAAACCATATAACAGTTCACTTCAACTTAAAACCGCTGTCCCATATGCATTTGGGGTTCCATCCTTTAACAGCGGCTTAAGGGCTGCCATTAGAAAAGATGGGAAAAGTGTTTCCCTCTCTTGGAATCCAGCAACAGCAGTCAATCAAGAAGTAATCGGCTATCGTGTATATGTAAATGGACAACCAATTAAGCCTGAAGGGGTTACCTTTACACCAATTAATGGAGAAAAGACAACAACGGAAACGAATTACACCGTAACAGGCCTTAAACAAGGGAATGTCTATACATTTAAAGTAGAAGCAGTTGGACGTGGAATCAAATATTCAAAAAGAGAAAGACTCTCAGATGTGATTCCTAACGGTCTTGAACCTGTTACTGGCTATCGCTGGAGCGGTTCTGGCCCAAGTAAAACGATTCACCTCATTCCTGGTGCTGCGTTGAGTGCAGAAGCAAAATCAAAGTGATAAAAAGAAGACTACCTCCTTTATTGGAAGTAGTCTTCTTTGCTTTTATTAAAATTTAGTTTGGTCAAAAATGCACTTAACCTTTCTGATTAAATTACATCATGCCGCCCATTCATCTGTTACCTTTATTTTCTTATTACTTGTTCTTGTTTCTTATTTTCCGGAATCGGAGCGGGATCAGAGCTTTGGTCGTTTGCAGTAAGGTCTATTCCATAGTCCTTAGCAAAAACCATATGTGTTTCAACTAAAACATCCTGTTTATTTTCATCCAAATTAAATACACGGGCGCCGCGTAATCGATTCCTGTCCACACCAGGCAGCCCATAAGCACCAAATCCTGTACTGCCTGAATAACCCAGTAAAATCCCATAATAATTACCCATATAAGTATTTACATGGTCATGACCGCAAAAGACCCCCTTGACATCTCCCCTGTCAAGCATAGCTGAAAACATCCCGCTATTAAATGGACCCGGGCACTCCTCTTCATTTCTCTCTCCTACTATTTGATGCTTTTTTACAGCACGAGCATGATCTGCCTCTGTTCGGTTATCGACACTGTCAAACCACATAAAACGGTGTTCCCATAAAGGAATATGAATAAACATGAGAGAAGGTACTTTATGGCCAATTTGCTGTTCCAGCTTTTTGGAAGTCTCATAATACCAGTTTATCTGATTCATTCGAATCCAATCCCAAGTCGGATATCCGCTAAAATCCTGTCCAGCAATCGTTCGAGGGGCATACCTGCCACTATCTAGCAGCCAAAGATTGAATGCCGCTTTCTTGCCTGCAGAATCCCTAATAAGCAGGTTCATGTTCCCAGTCCCATTAATGCCAGTTGCTCCCGGCTGATTAACATTGTATTTGTATGCCATATAAAATTGAAGCATGGCTTCCTCGTCAAGGCCGCCTTTTGGTGTTGAATCCTCATCATGATTCCCAAAGGTTACTGCCCACTTGATACCCCTTTGTTCCATTGGCTGGGCAACATTGTTCAATGCTTGTCTCATCTCAAGCTCGGAATTACAGCCGCCTGAAATGTTGTCACCATTTAGTACTACAAAATCCGGTTTCTCATTGTCAAGGACTTTTTCCATTAGTTGGATAGTACGGTGATCAATATGCTCATCATCCTGCGTATCGTTAAACTGTACAATTTTAAACTTTCCATTTGCATTAAATTGCAGTTTCGCATTATCGTTTATTTCAGCGTAAGCAACGCTACTTAATACATTTACACCTGGAATTCCAGCAGACGCCATCGTTAAGGCCAGTGTAGTCATTCCTCCTACTTTTATGAAGTCCCTTCTGTTAAAAACCTTGTTTTCATTTTGATTACTCATTGATTTTCCCCCTAATTTTTAGTTTTGAAATTAAGCCTAGTAGAACATTTAAGCATAATCCATATTTACATCTCACACTTTATCAGAAGATTGTAAATTCAGTTTTAGAGAAAAGTAAGGTTTTTGTTATTTTTTGTTAATTAGTAATTTTGACTCTTATTTAAGCAAATGTAAGTAACACTTTATTTAAATAAGGGGTATTTTTAGATATTTCGACCTATAACATTCATTGCGTTTTCATCGAAGCTTAGGCTAATTGGAATAAAGTAGAATGAGGAGAGAAGTGGAGATTGTAAAGTAATAGTAAATATTATTTCTATTAAAAAATTTATTAAAAAAGTAATAGGCGGTCCTTCGATAAATCACCATTTGATTCAGCTAATAAGAAAAGAGATAGGGCATTTACACCATATTTTTCAAAAATCATATATATATATTGTTGTGTTTATGATTTTCAATATTCAGAATATAAAAAGCCAATATTGAAAGGAGTATTAGTGTGTCAACCAATAATACTTTCGATTATATTGTCATTGGGGCGGGTACAGCCGGTGGGGTAATTGCAAAAAAACTAACGGATGACAAAATTACTTCTGTACTCCTCCTTGAACCTGGAACCAATATGATTAAAGAGCTGAGCAGCCCTTCTGGTGCAACATCAGGCATTTTAGCCACAGATAATAGGCACTCATTTAATATCATGACAAACGCTGAGCCTACTATTGGGAATCAGCAGCTTCGTGTATCTAGTGGCAGAGCTATCGGGGGAAGTTCCGAGCATAATGCAATGTACGCTGTACGTGGAAGCAGAAGATTATATAATGAGTGGGCAGAACTCATTGGATCTCAGTGGAGTTATAACAAAGTTCGTTCTTTATTCAAGAAGAATGAAACCTACACAGGAGAAACAGAAGAATCAGAGGAACGAGGATCAAAGGGCCCCATATTTGTAAGACAACAAAACATTCCTGAAGATGGGCTGACTGTTACATTAGCCAATGCAACATCAGAAGTGTTAAAGATTCCAATTGTTGAAGACTATAATACTGGGATAAGAGATTGTACATTTTACAAATCACAATTTTTAAATAAAGAGGTAAATGGACATTACGTTCGTTCATCTACTGCAACCGGGTACCTAAACGAAAAAATTGTTACACAAGGCAATGAATTTCACCCGGATGAGTATGGAGTACGTGGCAGAGAACTGATTATCCTGACTAAAACAACAGTCAATAAAATTCTATTTAAAGAAGCTGGCAGATTTCAAGTGGCTGTGGGCGTCGAATTTGTAAAAAACGGTAAGACAAGTATCGCACGCGCCACAAAGGGTGTTATTGTCAGTGCAGGTAATTTTTCCTCTGTCATTTTACAGCGTTCTGGAATTGGGAATCCCGAAGATTTAGCCAAAGCCGGTATTACCACATTAATAGACAGTCCAAATGTGGGACACAACTTTCAAAGTCATTTTACAGTTGGAATGGGAGTAGAAGTAGAAACCGAGCGGCTTTTAGAGCTTATGTCTGCTGACCCGGACAATCCATTCCCACTGGGTGCTTTTAAAGGAGAAAACAAATGGGGGGGTCGGCGTCTTCAATTATATGGATCGCCAACACCATCGTTTATTCCAACTTCAGAGGTATTGGCGAATCATTGGGGGTTCGATCCAACAAAAAAGAGCAATATTATGAGCATTGGCATTTTTGACCTAAACCCGAAAAGCAGGGGTAAGATATTGGCTGCCCACAGCGATCCTGAGGCATATCCTTCTATTGATCTAAATCCGCTAGGGGATCCTGATGATTTGGATTTTATGGTTGAGCAGTATTTGGAGACTTACCGTATTATGAAGAAAGCTCGTAAACTAGATCCCGATGGCATCTACAAAGTTGTCTATCCACCTGAAAAGGTCTTTAAAATGGATGATAAGGAAGAGCGGCGCAAACAATTGGAAGGTTATGTAAAAGCCTCTTATCGAAATCTCGCTCATTTTGGCGGCCAATGCAAGATGGGCAATAGTATTCTTACTGGGGTTGTAGATGAATATCTTAATGTCTTTGGTACAAAAAAACTAAAAGTAGCCGATCTTTCTATTTCCCCAATATTACCAGATGGCAACACCTCCATGCCCGCTCAAATGATTGGACTAAATGCCGCACGATTTATCCAAGAAGAATTTCCATTTTAAAAAACTCTTATAGAAAAAGGTCAGAACAAGTGTGAACGCTCTTTTTAAGAGTGTTCTTTACTTTCATCCTAAAAAGGCCTCCCGCCAGTTCAGAAACTGTTGGAAGACCTTCTCAAATAAAATCATAAAGTTTATGATGTTTACTACATCATACCGCCCATTCATTTTTATTTAACTATATAATCATGCATAGGAATGAATGTTTGTCCAAATACCTACATTCTTTATTTCCTTATACTCAGGTTTCCACATAGCATCTTCAATAGCATTCTCAATATCTTGAATATCCGTTCTTGCAATTCCTTCGTGTATTGCAGCATTAACTACTTCAATGGCTACGTATTTTGAGACTTCATGAAGGTTTTCAATGGATGGCAGCAGGGATGATCCAGGTTTACTGGAGTCAGACATTCTTGCAACCGCATAAGCAGCAGCAGCGAACATTCCTTTTGAGAACACTTCCGCTTTTGCCACAATGGCTCCAAGGCCAAGACCTGGGAAGACAAATGCGTTATTTGACTGGCCAATTTCATAGGAAACACCTTTGTATTCTACATTGGCAAACGGGCTGCCGGTTGCAATGAGAGCCTTACCATCTGTCCACTTAATCAGATTTTCCGGCACCGCTTCAGCCAGTAAAGTTGGGTTAGACATAGGCAAGATAATTGGACGCTCAACGTGCTTGGTCATTTCTTTCACAATTTCCTCCGTGAAGGCACCAGCTTGGCCGGAAGTACCAATCAGGATGGTTGGCTTCACCCTCTGAACGACTTCCATTAATGAAATAATCCCATCCTCATTTTTATCCCAATCCTTTACTTCATTCGCCTTTCTTACATAAGGCTTCTGGAAGTTCAGTACATCTGACGTTTCATCCGTTAGTAACCCGCGATAGTCGATCGCCCAGAAACGGTCATAGGTTTCTTCTCTAGTCAGCCCTTCAAGAACCATGGCATCAACCATTTGGTCTGCGTTGCCAATGCCTGCAGCCCCTGGCCCAAAGATAACAATGCGCTGGTCTTTCATAGATTCTCCTGTTACTTTCAACGCAGACATAATAGCAGCAAGGGTCACTGCGCCTGTTCCCTGGATGTCATCGTTGAAGGTAAGGATGTTATCACCGTATTTGTCCAAGATCTTACGCGCATTCACGTTGCCAAGGTCCTCCCAGTGAATCAGAACCTCTGGAAAGAACTTTCTTGCGGTCTGAACGAATAAATCAATGAATTGATCATAACGCTCACCGCGGACACGGGCGAATTTGTTGCCAATATAGATAGGGTCTGCGATCAAGGCCTGATTGTTCGTACCAACATCCAACACGACTGGCAGAACACGGCTTGGATCAATACCAGCTGCCGCTGTGTACACGGCAAGTTTACCAATCGCAATATTAATACCACCTACCCCTTGGTCCCCAATACCCAGAATACTTTCAGAGTCGGTAACGACGATTAAATCAATGCCATTTTTGGGCTGTCCAAGATTATAGAATGCCTTTTCCACGCCTTCAGCATCATCAATGGAAAGATATAAACCTCCGGGACGGCGGTAGCTATGGGAGTATGACTGGATCGCATCACCGACAGTAGGAGTATAGATAATTGGAAGCATTTCTGCTAGGTGTTCTTTCAACAATCGGTAAAACAGAACAACATTGCGATTATATAAATCATAAAGCAGACCGTGTTTAAATAAATTCGTCGTCCGCATCGAATATTGTTCATAAATCCTATTTACTTGTTCATCAAGGGTAAGCACTTGAGGCGGTAATAGACCGTCGAGTCCAAGGTCTTCCCTTTCCTCTTTCGTAAAAGCCGTTCCTTTATTCAAAAAAGGATTAGAAAGAACTTCTTTTCCTTTTAATGTTGTAATAATAACATTCTGGGGTACATTCATGGTGTTTCCTTCTTTCTACTTTAAAATAACTATTCGGACAAATAGGGGAAACATAGATTTCTATCTTTCCATGTTAATAACATTTTCATTATCACACTAGTTTTTGTAATTTAATGTCCCTTTTTTGTAATTAAACAAAGCAGACAGTAAAACTGACTGCTTTGTCTATCTTCCACTTTTCGTATTTATAAAATTTACGTTACTTTTTATCAGGCTGCCCGTGCAATCGATTGTTTCACTTTTTTCTTCCTTTCGGACCTTTTAAATACATAGCTCACAATAATCGGACAGACGATGGCAGATATGACACATGCAGCTGCAACTTGTGCAGTAGCTGAAGATGCTACTGCAGCTAAGGTTGGATCTGCGGCAGCCACTACAGCTGGTGTAGCTACCGCATTTCCTGCAGTTGACCCTGTTGCTAAACCAACGATAGGGTTTTCTTTAAATAACTTCAATAAGAAGTAAGCTCCAATTCCAGTGAATGCAGCAATTATTCCTAGTAATATCCCAGGACCTCCAGCTTTCACAATAGTTGAAAGGTTCATTCCGGCACCTAATGGGAATGAGAAAAATGGGATTAATAATAATTTACTGCTTCCAAGGAACTTTCTCATATCAGGGTCAATATTTCCTAAAATCATTCCGATTACGATTGGAATTAATACTCCAAGAAGTGTTTGAAAAGGAATGGTGGCAAGGCCGGATGCACCTAGTGCCACTAATGTGAAAAATGGACCATCTTTTAAAGAAAATAAAGCATATGCTCCTACATCCGTTTCGTCACCATACGATGAAGCAAGAGATGCATATAACCCACCATTAGCATTTAATAACGCTGCTAGGATGGCTAATGGTGTTAATCCTAGTATTCCTGCAGGCCCAAAAATCGCTGCTACTGCTAAACCAATACCAGCACCTACGATAAATTTTCCTGTTAATAATATTGCACCTTTTTTTAATGCCTTTGGTGCTAATTTGAAATTTATTTGCGAACCAATTAAAAACATAAAACATGCCAAAATGGTTGATGAAGCTTCTTTACTAAATAAAGCTGTTGTAAAACTTCCAATTTGTAAAACCTGCGGAAAAAATGTATTCGTTAATACCCCTAAAAAAAGTGGAACAACCATCAGACCACCTGGTATTTTATCAAGCGTTTTCTTAATAGGAATTTGCATTTTTGAATCCTCCTTTGTCTTGCTACATGCCTATCATATTCTCATATAAACCGTTTTCATAGTTTATGAAAGTTTAATCATTCTTTTTGTAATTAAAAAAAGTAAGCAGTTTCAATAACTGCTTACAAAAAGTTTTTTATTAAGTGTTCTTTAAATTGATTATATTCATGCTGATACACAGGCCTTCCGATGGTTCCATAGATAACCTTGACTTCAAGTATTCCTAAGTCCTTTAAAAAGTTAAGGTACTTTCTTGCTGAAACCCTAGAAATGCCTACCACATTCGCTACTTCCTCAGTGGAAAATGGTCCCTGCTTCAACTCTTGAACCGCATCCCAGATCTGCTTTAAGGTATCCTTCGTTAATCCCTTTGGCAGTTCCTCTGCGATGACGGCCTCTTCTCTATGCAAAAGTAAGTGATCGAGCTCCTGCTGGCTAACTGAATCCTGTTTATCAATGAACCGAGTTTGCTCAAGGTAGGAAGTAAGTGCAGCATTAAACCGTTCAAACTCGAAAGGCTTAATCAAATAGTCGACCACACCATACCTTAATGCCCTCTTAATTCGCTCCAGATCTGAGGCCGCTGAAATGATGATGACATCAATTTCAAGATCATTTTTACGAAGATACGATAACAGTTCCAGTCCCTGCTTTCCCGGCATAAAAATATCCAAAAGTATTAGCTGAATATCATTTTTTCCCAAGCATTGGATAGCTTCAGCGACAGAATTGACTGTTGCAGCTAAACGGAACCCAGCAATTTTAGAAAGGTACTGCTTATTGATTTCCGCTACCATCGGGTCATCTTCAACAATCATTACATTAATCATTTCTATTCATCCTCTGCATTATAAGGTATATATACGGCGAAATTCGTTCCCTTTCCAGGCTTGGACGAAATAATCAGGTCGCCCTCCAGTCTTTCAATTGCCTGTGCCAAAAGATATAATCCGAATCCTCGGTTGTCTCCTTTTGTGGAAAAGCCTTTATCTAGTATTTTGTTTTGGAGGGATTTCGTCATTCCCATTCCTGTGTCTTTAACCTCGACTGTCAAAATATCCTCTGCGTAATCAAGTTTAAGCTCGACTTTTTTAATTGGACAGTCCGCAATTGCCTCCATTGCATTATCGACGAGATTTCCAATGATCGTTATTAACTCATGTGTAATTTCCGAATTTGCAGGCGTGGGAAGTGTATTTGCGCAATCAAATGACAGTAAAGCCCCAGATTCTCTTGCAAAACTTAGCTTACCAATCAGAAATCCGGCAAGAACCGGATCTTGGACTTTTTTTGTTACAAAACCCACTTCCGTTTCACGATGGTTAACGGTTTCGCTCACATAGTTAGCGAGTGTATCGTATTGTTCAGTACGAACCAGACCAAGAATGACATGAAGTTTATTCATGAATTCATGCGCCTGAGCACGGAGAGCATCCGCATAATTGCGCACACCTGTAAGCTGTTCGGCCAAAATTTGAACCTCGGTTTTATCACGGAAAGTAGCGATTGCCCCCACCGGCTGATTTCCCACAATCACCGGTACCCTGTTTACTAAGATGGTCACCCCATGTAGATTCTGTTCTTGATCCATTTCCGATTCACCCGATTCTATAATGCGAGTTAACCGTGTTTCTGGCAAATACTCTTCAACGTTCATCCCTATAGGATTCCCTTCAAGTCCGGCTTTTTTTAAAAGCTTACTGGCTGCCCTGTTTACAAGGGTGATGTTTCCTTCCTGGTCAATGGCTATGATTCCCTCGCGGACAGACTGAAGCATAGAACTGCGCTCTTCAAGCAGCCTGGCAATCGCGAACGGCTCGAGTCCTAAAAGAGTTCTTTTGAGGTATCTCGCTAGGCCCGCTGCACCAACTATCCCAATTAAGATGCCAATGACGGTACCGATTGCCATACCCGTACGGCCTTTATGTACCGCCTTTGTTACACTTTCTAATGAAATCCCTACGGCAACTGCACCGACTTGTTTTCCTTGTGAATTTTTTATTGGAGTAAATGCCCGCATGGATCGACCGAGAGTCCCCTTTGAAATGGACACGTACTCCTTTCCTTTAAGAACTGGCCCTTCATCTCCTCCTGTGAAGTGCTTTCCTACCTTTTCAGGTTTCGGGTGAGATAGACGCATACCTTTCATATCCATCACAACAACGAAGTTAACATTGGTTTTTTTTCTTATTTGATTACTAAAAACTTGTACATTTTTTTTGTTTGCTTTCCCTTCAAGAGCGCCAATCACCTGAGGACTAAGGGCAACCATCTTTGCCACATTCAGGGCTTTTTCTTTCTCTGTTTGTTCCACACTAGAGGTAATTCTTTTGCTTATGATTAAATCAGTTATTCCAAGTGATAAAGCGACGACAATACATACAAATATTATAATAACGGCTTGTAAACTAAGTTTGCCCTTCTTCATAATCTCCTCCGGATATGATCATTTTTATAGTATGGATAAGACTTATTTATAAAATATCTCATAAAAGAGGTTGAAGCAGTTTTTGTAATTAAAAAAAGTCTTTGAGCGGAAGCGATAATTCCATATTTATGAACACAAAAAAAACCACTCCCTATTGTTAGGAAGTGGTTTTTACCAGTTAGTGTTTTATAATAATTCTAAAGCATTAAAAGGCTACCCGATGTTATTACATCATGCCGCCCATTCAACTTCTAATTAAATAAAAGTAAATAGTAACGAAA
Source organism: Neobacillus drentensis (assembly GCF_036965425.1). Taxonomy (GTDB): domain Bacteria; phylum Bacillota; class Bacilli; order Bacillales; family Cytobacillaceae; genus Neobacillus; species Neobacillus drentensis_F. The sequence goes on from NZ_JBALPP010000139.1 coordinate 23,930, forward strand.
AATTCAATAATAACGTGGTTTCAATAGATAATGATTAAATTTTTATAATTACTATGTAAAAATTATGCGGACAAATTGCGGACAAATCCGCCTTTAACGAGTGTATTTTTTACGCTCTTTAATTTAATAAACAAAGGGAAGAAAAACGAATAAATGTATTTCTTAAAAAGCCTGATAAAACGGGCTTTTTTTTATCTTTAAATTGAATGGTAAACCATTCTATATGTTTCGTGGTCAAAAAGTGGTCAAGATTACTGTTATTCGTCCCTTCCACATCGATTGAAAAGAAATTAATATGAACGCATACTTGAGGACAAACAAAACTCGACTTGACTTTTTGACAAAATAAAAACCCCGCCTAATGGCGAGGTTGTGGCTGCATGGGCCTAATCACATGTTACGTCTGTTTAAAAACGCTGGACGCTGAGTTCAATAAATATTTGGTGTTTCTTAAAAATCACCCTCTATCATTAACCCAATCTCCAAGATATTCCTCGCCCTCTTCATTGTCGTTAATATTTTCTATAGTAAGATTTATAAATTTATTTTCTTCCGGATTATAAGTACATTCAAAAACAATATCCAAATCATTTGATAAGGGACCATCCACCCCTTGAATAATCGATTCTGCAAACCCTCGCACAATAAAATCTCCAGAAATATACTCAATTGATAAAACCCTTGCTCTTTTAAGTTCTATTCCTGTTACATCAAATTGTGTAAAATATAAGCCAATTTCAATTTCTAAATTACTAAAAATAGGCGGATCATTTAATAACACTAATAGTTCTTCACTAGTCCATTTCTTCTCTCTCAATTTTCCAAGAAGGTCATGGGTTTCTTTGAAACTCTTTAAAAAGTCAGATTGAACTAATGAGTGTGAATCAACAAAAAGTGTAAAACGTTCTGAGTCTGCAGCTAATTCTGGGTGCAACTTTTTATCTTTTGAGCAATAATCTTTTGTATTGGCTGTCACAAATAAACAGTCGTTTAAGTCTTGATTTTCTGCAATACCCACATACGATAACCAAATTATAGCATCTCGAAATTCCTGTTTTTCTTCAGTAAAAGGCTTTATCCGATTAATGGCCCGATTAATTAAGGTTGGTAGAATATCATTACTATAATTTACAATAACGACTGTCCCTTCTTTTTCCAAATCACTAAAAAAGGAATCAAATCGTTTTAAAGCTTCTTCCAATGGTGGAATATATAAATTAATTCTCCTCATATTAGGTATTAGATTAAATGCACCAACAGCATTACTAATGTTTTTAACATGAGTCGTAATAAATTTTTCGTATTGACGTCTTGCTTCCATTAATACAACATTTGAAATATAAATTTTAAAACCGTTTTGTCTACAAATATTAAGCAAAATTTTATTATAAAGACTATTCATAAAAACATCTTTACCATTATGAAATACTGTAGTATCCAGAAATATATTCAATATTTCTCCCCCCAATTTCAACGAAAAAATGATCTTAATATCAAAGTTATCCATATTAGTAATAGGCATTAATTCATTTGTATGTATTTTGGATAATTTAGTAAATTAACTCAAAAAAGCACCATAAAAGGTGCTATTAAATGAGCCTGACGGGACTCGAACCCGTACGCCCGAAGACACAAGATTGCGAGTCAAGCGCGTCTGCCAGTTCCGCCACAGGAATTTAATTTTAACATTAAAGTTAATTTTTGTAAACTATTATTTTGACTCTTTCAAATATTCATATTCATTTTTAACAATACTACCCAATTCGTGCATTAAGAATATCCCTCCTTGACTTTAATTGGTCAGGAAGGATTTTCCTTGTCTGTGCAGAGAGTAGCATTGGTAAGCTAGGGTATGCATTGAAATCAATTCTGGGTAACCAGGATTTGTAATATGTCTAAAATCATGCTTTATAACTCGAATGGAGAAAAGTGTAGCATCTCAAGTTTGAAAATAGACACCAAATGATTACTTTATATATTTTTCATAAAGTTACCGTAAATCTACATGCCGTTTACATTTCATACATTGGTAAAGATTAATTTCCACTTCCCGATGCTTCTTTAATTTTCGGCATGTTTGACAGGAAAGTGTGACATAGCGTCCAGATAAACCATTTACCGCTACACCCGATTGATCATCCACTGCAATTTCATCTTCTTCCTCCTCCAATACACGGCTAAATAATGCATATGTTATGAACACTGTAGTAACCCCTGAGAAAAAACTTACCCAATTCATTTAACCATCCTCCCTGCCGTTTAATAGATAAACTAGCTCCCCTGCACCGTTATTAACGAGGATTACTCTATATGAGGTTTGGGTGCAGTACTCTTTCTGCAATCTGTCCACCAGTCCCGCATTGTTTAAACTTATTTCGATTAGCAGTCCTGCCAAAGTGGTCGGCTTCATGTTGCAGGCTGTGGCTAGTCGGTTCAACTTGAATGCTTCCTTATTCGTAAGCGACAGGTTCACTCGATTAATTTTCTTTGCGCCTAACCCCTTCCCTTCTATCAAAACGCAAGGCCCCTTTCCAATCGTCATGACAATTGACAATGTCAACCGTGTTACACTGTAACGAAATACCTGTGAGAGAAGAGGCTACTCCGTTTTCAGTATTAGCGGAGTCCCTTTCGTGACGAATGCGGTATGATCAGCTGGTGATTGAACAGTTTTTTTTTCGGATTTTATAAACTTCCGCTGCCGCATATCCTTCTCGATCAGCCTCTTGACATAACCAGAGAAATTTACACCTTCAATCCGTTCCAGATACGCTTTATCCTGGTCATTCATAACATTGAACGAAACAGACTTTATAACTTTGTTTTTGCTCATTGTGGCACCTCCATTCAGCATGTTTAATAGATGATATGACCGCTAAAACCATAATATGAAATTAAATTTACCTTTTTCACCAATTAAATTTCCTAAAGGGAAAATTTCAATGATAGAGAATAATTAAGACAGGTGGTGCATAATATGATAAGTCGCATAGGAGAATTAATAATTAATAGTGGGTTAAAGAAATCGTTTATTGCTGATAAATTAGAAGTGAGCGTGAAGCAATTACGCAATTATGAGACGGGCCACAGTTTAATTCCAATAGATAAGGCATTCGTATTAGCTGAATTATTAAACGTCAAGATAGAAGATTTGTACGAGCGTGAAAATGGCCCTACCAATTAAAAGGAGGGCCTAGTACTGATTTTTTATAACAAACTGTAGGGGGAAACACTTGAACGATCTACTTGAAGCAAAGTTAACAATAGCCGCATTAAAGTTCAACTGCTCGATTTAGCTGGCGAACTAATTGCCGATGACGTATCAGATAAAGAGTACGCAATTAGCAGAATAATGAAAGTAGTGGAATATATAGATGAATATGATGTGAAGGTAAGTGATATAAACTTATCACATTAATGGAATATGCCAGAAATAATGGTATGACTGCTAACCTATTGCCTAATTTAGCAATACTTTCAATGGTAATGCCGGCAATAACCATGATTTTTTTAATACATATAGTCGGAGTTGGTTTCATAATCATTTCTGTTTAATATAAAACAGTAACTGCTGCAACATTCTCCAAAGCCGCATTAATGATTATGACAGCCTTACCTCAAACTGAAGCTGCCGCGGCAAACTAATCTGCCTCTATAACGGAAGCGAATTCGGTGTATAGATAAAAATAAAAAACGCCAACCTCATCTAGGGCTGACGTTTTCTTAATATTCGTTTAGTCCACTACCTTTACTCCCACAACACTTTCAAATGCAACCCGCTCTAATTCACCAGGCTTTACTTCAATAAGAAGCTCATGCCTATTAGGTTCCACATAATGAACTCGGCCATTAACGTCGTGAGTAAATCCTTCATCCCATACAGTCAGTTTTACCGAGTGACCGTATTCCTTAGCATAAATTATGCGTAGATCGAATTCCTCGGTTTCATGCTCGTCTAATAATGGCTTTGCGTGCCGTTCAGAATCCTGCCAAAAGTCACGCTGTGTCTTCGCTAATTCTGGTAACTGGAATGCTGCTTGCCATTTCATCATCCCTCGATCTCTTATCGCCATATAATCGCCCCCTTTACGAATATTATATACGAACATACATTCTATATGTAAACAAAAAAAGAACGACAAAATTAGGCCTTAAAGCTTACATTCTGGACATATGTACGCTGAACCCTTTTAGGCTCCGCATTAATCGCATTTGACCGTGTCTTCCCATTCGTTCTTCTTCACACACTCAAAGGGAATTCGAAGAAGTCACTTTTTGATTAGATTTGGATCAAAGCCCCCCAGCATAGCAAAAAATTAGCAACCATCCCAGTAATAAACGAGAAGCAGGATGACAGTTAAAAAGTTTCTCATAATGAAAACCTCCTGTTATTTTCGAGTAATACCTGTATCACTGCGTTTGGCACGCCATTCTCCACCTTTATTTCGTGAACGTTCTAACCCATAAGTAGGTCCGGATTTTACAATTGGGGATTTTCCCATTCCACCAAACGTTCCATCTGCATATTTACCCATTCTTTTCACCTCCATGAGAAGAGCATAACCCCTTTATTTTCTTCTCATTCAAAGCACATTAACCACTTTCAGACGGGAACGCTTAGCGACCTAGCCTCCCCGTAGAAAAAAATTTTTTTTCTGGACTTAAGCCTCCCTATCAAACTTTGTAATGACTTCATTAATGGAATTGAAGTGGTTGTGCTTACCACACTTTGAATTAACTCTCCATATTAATCTTCAATAGCGGTTTTATTTAGTTGGAAACATTCTCAGCGTAAAAAAGAAAGAAAAGCTGCCACAATGTCAGCTTTTTGTTATGTATGTGCAATTTGTTGAGTCAATCACTTTTTTAACGGTAGATTCCGTTTGGATGAAAATAGTGCATCCAATTTTTCACCTTTTTAAACTGTTTATCATCCATAACAAATGATCTTACTTCAATTCCAAAGAGATGCTTGTGAAAAGCTTTAAATTGTTCACAACCTCTAAAAAAGTTCAATTGCGGCTTCTTGCCCCATTTTTGATGTCGTACCAACCACAATAAAGCTCGTGTAAATAGGACTTTTTCTCAACTTACAGACCGCTTTTTTCTCATTTATCATTTTGTATGTTTTGTACACCAGTGTTTTCCATTTAGGTTTATGAACGAGGTAATGTGTCAATACTTGATTGAAAATGATCTGATGTAAGGTGAAAAATAAATGAACCAAGAAAAAACTATGCATCCATATGAATTGCTGAAAGAAACAAATGAACGGTTATATTTTATCTTTCAAGATTATTTAAACGGCAAAAGAGAATTAAATCAGTGGGAGAAAAGAGACATTAACCGAGTATTTGGAAAAATGCCTTTCCGGTATTGTTGGAAATGTAAAAACCTTTTAAATAGGAATGCTTTCAATACCAGTTCAATGGCGTGTAAAAAATGCCAGCGTGAATATGCCAAAACTAGGAATTATGAAAAAAAGATTAAAACAGATCCTGACCCTATAACCGTTTTTAAATATCAAAAGGTTGTAGATAGAGCAGCAGGTATAAACAGCAGGGCGCAAAGAGAAGGTTTGCCTTATAATCTCACCAAACATAGTGTTGAATTGATGTTGAATCATTTTTTAAATGATAAAGGCGTTTTATGCTGCGCTTATTGTAATAAAGAATTGTTTGAATCGGAGGATGTTGAAATAGATCATTTCATTCCTGTTTGTTTAGGCATTAAAGGTAGTACCGAAGACAATATTGTGCCATCTTGTAAACCATGCAATGCTCTGAAACGAGATCACACATTCACAGAATGGATAACGATGATGGAGGCCATATTGGATGCACCTGTCAATAAGGAGTCATTTTGGAAGCTGGACTCTTATTTAAGACGATATGACAAAGGCGCTTTCGATGAAATCAATTACCAAGAGTCCATTTTTATTTAATCCAGCCCCTTTTTTGGGGCTTTTTATATTTTTGCAAAGAAAAAAGCCAACCCATTTGGATCAGCTATGTATCTAGTATTCTTCTTCCTCAATGGGAGCTACAAAATCAGCAAGATCTGCTGCAATTCTTCTAGCAACACCATTTCCTTTATAGGAATCATCATCAGCTACCAAAACGGTGTATTCTTCCGCTTCTTCTGGTGTCATGGTGAGTTCGTATCCATTGATTTGTAAAAATGTCGTTAAAACAGCAAGGGCAGTCCTTTTATTTCCGTTATGAAAGATATGGTCTTTACAAACAGAATGAAAGTATGCCCCTGCTTTTTCTAATAATGTGGGATATTGCGGCTCGCCAAAATAATCGGTTTGCGGTCTTTTCAAACATGAATCGAATCGGTCTGGATACTTAATTCCAGCTTGTTCGCTATCATCTGTCAATTCCATTATGGCAAAATGAATCAATTCTAGTTCTTCGGCTGTAAAATATTGAATTTCCTCTTCATAATAGTATTCTTCGTTCATTGTTCAGTTCCTTTTGCTCTAGAATTAGCGATTTTTCAAATTTCTGAATGTTTGGTCATATTTAGAAAAAGCTTTCCCCAAAGCTTTCATGACTTCTGGGCGGACACCTTTTGGCATGCCCATAACTTGAACCGGCTTAATAATGATTTCCTTAGTTTCTTCATTAATAGAGAATTCAAATTCATCTCCACGCTCGATTTTGAAAAGATCAACAAATTCAGCCGGAATGCCAATTCCTAAGCTGTTTCCCATACGAGCTACTCGGCGAGTTCTTCTGATATGACTATCCCTTTTTTCTTCTCTAGTCATTTCTTTAACCACCATTCCTGTTAAACTCCTTCCCATCTTTGACAGAAAGTATTATTTATATACCCATCTGTCATTATTGTTATTACTGTAAGTACAATTATAACACTAGAACTTGTCCCGAAAAGGAAAAAATCATTCGACAGTTCTCGCGAGTATTGCCAATAGGGCTTATTAATCCCCGTTTTTTCTCTCCTTTTCTAATATGTTATCTAATATTTTTACGGATTCATCGAAGTGGTCTGTATTGTCGTCATTGGTTTGATAATCATCATAGTAAGAATCATCTTGAAATAGATCAGCAAGGAAAAAAATAATCCCAAACAAAATGATGACAAAAATCGCTGCTTTAATCCCATTATGATTTCCTTTCTTTCTTCCACGCACAATCGACCAGCCCCTCTCTATTCTTCCATTATAGTTTATTCCTGAAATTACCAAAAAGGTTTTTTTCCTTCTTTTCTCAATTAAAAGGAAACAAGTCGAGGGACGACCTTCGAGAAAAGAGGAATGTAAACATGCAAAAGGACTACACACCTCAATCTGTGAGCTAGTTGATCTCTTATGCTTACATCATTAGCGACACCTGGGAAATCAATGACTACTTTTTTTGAACTGATGGATGTTTCAGTGGCGGTCAATGCAATGTGTTCAGCAGAGCAAAGGCTTTTCGTTACTTTATGGGGACACGGATACAGCACAAATGACCTTGCGGATACATTTGGAATAGCAGAAAACGCGGTACGACAAAAGAAAAAGCGTATCACAAGCAAGATAGCCCGCTATTTGAATGGAGAGTTGAGCAAATTATCGGACTAACAGCGAAATATAGAGGGGGTTATTTGCAGGAATGCAAAATTCCATAAAGACAACATTTCTTCATGAAGGCTACGAAGCTGCATGGGATAGCATGAAAAAATTTATAGACGATCGCTACCCTTACGGCAAAGTGGAGAGGATTTATGTTTTTGAGAAATCTATAGTGACATTAAAAATAGCAACTATCGTGCCGAATACTGCCTCTTTTATTATCTATTTTATTTTACCTTTCCTTGAACTATCCTAACCCGTTTGTTCAATAAGAAAAGAGTTGCCGCAGCAACTCCTTGTTGAACTCTTGCACCCTTAGTTGAAGAACTGCATTTTAATCTTCTGGTTGTTCCCACTCTTCATCAAGGACGAGTTTCCCCTCTTCATCACGGATATATGCCGTACCTGGAGGGGAACTAAGAAACGGAATTATTTCGTTATCGTAATTACATATTGTATTAACTTGAAAAACTGAATGGTTCTCAGAGTTACCCATATATTCATCACTCTCATCACCAGCAAGAAATCTCCAACCACTATCTGGATTTCCGTTTTGATATAATTCTTCTCTATACATAAATCCAACTTTGCAACCATCAACCGTTATTCTATCAGAAGCAATGCAACCTTCTTCAGAGTGGATTAATCGTATAATCTTGTCACCTGGTATGTAGAATTTTTTTGCCTTCTTTTTAAAACTAAACATTTCCTCACTCCTGTTCCACTTCATCTAAATTCGACCTTGAGGAAAGTATTTCCTTCTTCAAGTAACCTGCCCCGTTACTTCAATAACAAAATAAGACCGCCGCAGCGATCACCTTCTTTAACTCTTGCACCCGTTAGTTTAAGTACATTTCTTCACAAACTTAGAAAGATATACATATTTTCTAATGTTTGTCTGTTCCTTTTTTACCTTTATAGAAAACTAAAGTTGAACCAATAATTATACAAATAAGTCCACCTAAACCCTTCGTTATCATTGGTAGTTCTTCTTTAAAAAAGAATTCACTTATACCCAAAAATATAATAATTAACCATCCTAAGACGTTTATTTTGTTAAGTTTCATTCCAACACCTCCATAAATAGAAACTCTATCCGTTCTTCAACTCTACTGCCCCGTTAGCCATCCATGAATCGCTGTGAACAGCAGTTGAAGAACATTATTCACAAACCTTCCTAAAATGTCTGCTGAAGCTAAGCATACTTTATAGTAAAACACAGTAATTAACTTTACTGTGTTTTTTCAAGTTTTTTTGTTTCTGAATAAACACAATAGATGACAATAGAAAACAGTAATAATGGAAATATTATGAGACCATGATTGTATTTTGCTGAGTGTGTTGCATATAAACCATATAAATAAATGGACATCCAAGATCCACAACAGATTGATATAACACTAACCAAAAAATTCACTAATAACCCCCCAAAAAAATTACATTTTTATCCTTTCTTTGAAAATTCTATACAGAATGAGAAATTCCTCTTTTCTTCAACTAAACTGCCAGTTAGTTGAAGAAGGAAAATTAAAAAAGCCTGGAATAGATCCAGGTTTTTTCTTCCTCAAAAAGCACTCGTTAGTAAAAAGTAGCGAGTTATACTTATTTTCATTGTACTTTAGTAAAAAAGAAACCTGTCCCATTTTTTTGTGGAACAAACCCTTGTTGAGCTGAACTATTTTCCACCATATTTTGCTCTTCTACTGATATATTCGTGGTAACATTTTTTCCTTCAGCTATATTTCCTTCTCTACGATTTTGCTCTTCTACTGATATAACTCTGTATTGATCTCCGTTATTAGTGGCTGTTTGTTCAACTTTTACTTTTGATTGTTCAGTTTGTGCAAATACCTTTGTACTTTGCAGGTCCTTCGCAAAACCGATTGATAATGCTAAAGCACCAGCAAACCCTATGGCTAAAACTAATTTCCCTTTCATATAAAAACCTCCTTACAGGTTCGAGTTTGTACTAATAACATATTTTACCACACCTAAAACTATGTTACTGTAAAAATTTGTTATTAAACTAAACTGCCCCGTTAGTTGAATAAGGCAAGCCAATTGCAACCACAACTTGATCATTTATTCATGCAACTGTAATTACAATTAAAACATTTAAAGTGATAGTCGTTATAACAGTTGATGTAATTAAAAAATCGACCATTATGGCCGACTCATTTTACTTGTATTCGTTTTTCATTCGCTCAGCTGCATCCTGTTCGTTTCTTTGCCCTGATAAGCGTGCTTTTACTTATGCCTGTGATATTTTCCACTTGCATGTAGGAGTTGCTTTCAAGGAGTTTCAATGCATGCTCGATTTGGGCTTTTTTAAACTTCCTCGGGCGACCTTCTCTAAAATCTTCACGCTGCTTAGCTAATGCTTTCCCTTCCTGGGTTCGTTCCACAATCATATTTCTTTCCATTTCCGCTACCGCTAACATAGTTTGAAGGAAGAACCGCCCCATGGTTGTGTTTTCGAGTAAACCTACAGTCAATAGGCTCATGTTTGCTTCATGGCTTATTGTTCTAATACCTTTGACTTAGCATAAATCGTTGATCGTGGCACGCCTGTTTGTTTAGAAATATCATTCACACTCAAACCGTTCTTTTCTCGTTCTGCAAAAAGCTTTATGGCCCTTTTAATTTCCTTGGTGTCCTGCCCTTTCCGTCCTAAGTGCTTTCCTTGCACTTTGGCCCTTTCTCTTCCTTCCTTAGTACGTTCACTGATTAAATCTCTTTCAAATTCTGCAATAGCACCCAACATTGTGAACATTAATTTTCCTGCAGCAGTGGTGAAGTCAATTTGTTCTTTGATGAATACCACACCGATATTTTTTTCTAACAGGTCATGGACAATATTTTGTAAATCTCTCGTTGATCTGGCCAAGCGGTCAATTTTATAAACGACTAGTTTATCACCTGACCTTAAATACTCCAATGTTTTTTTGAGTTCAGGTCGCCCGGTATTCTTGCCGCTTTTCTTTTCATGAAAAATCTTGGTGCAACCATACTTCTCTAACCGTTCAACTTGCAAGGAATAATCCTGATCAAAGGTGCTTACTCTTGCATATCCAACTAGTTCACCCATTTTTTTATTCCTCCCGTCTAAAAGATATATAACTTTCCGTACGTTTATTATAGACTAACTTCTAGACACAAAACAAGTAAGAAAAGACAGAAAAAAACAGATTCTTTCCCAGTGTTCAAAACTTACAACTTTTAGACACTATTAAACAGTCGGTTTTTAGACTCCAAAAAAGTTAGCTGAAATTCAAAAAGGAATTTTCTCTTTTTTCTGGATAAAGGAGAAGGAAGACGGGGGGCAGTTTAGGAGAGTATGGAAATTATTAAATGTTGATTAATAATTCCACCAATTTCTTTTATCCAGAGCAACTTCAAGTGTTCCTCTTTCACCTCAGAAAATAGTTAGGACAATATTTTCTTTCTAGGAGTTAGTCAGGCTTAACCGCCGTTTCTGATTACGAGAATGAACAAAAATGGACTTATACCATTGGGCAAACGGACAAGCCTCCTCCTTTTTTCTTCATAAAATATTCCATATCTTAAAAGGAGTGATTAAATATTGACCAATAATGAAAACCAAGAACCTTATCGAACACCACTTGCCAACGGTTGCCCACCTCCGACAACAATCGGCACTTGTGCTAACTTAACTAACCAAGCATTTTTACCTTGTCAGGATCCAGAAATAGATAGGTTGGGACCAGAAGAAGCCATTCGACGATATACAAATCTTCTTCGTACCAATCTCAATATGGCAGACAATATGAATAGACCAATGCTTGTAGCTGATCAAGGTTTAACTATCGGTGCAAGAGCTAAAGCAAACGAAATGGTACAATATAATTATTTCGGACACATTTTTCAAGGTAGAGATGCAATTGGTTTGGCAACTCAATTAAGGCAAACTAACACAAATATTTGGACAAACTGTATTGGCGAAAATCTACACAGATATTACTCAACACCTTACGAAATTTTTGCAGGCTGGTTTTGTAGTATAGGACATTTTAACAATATGACTAATCCTCGATTTGATAGAGTAGGTATTGCTTTTGCACCAAGTAATCAAGAACCAGATCGCAATAAATGGGTGATGTGGCTTGCTTCGTCTAGCGATCAATTTGGTTGTAATCAACCAGTAACACCTCGATGGGAACTCCAAGGTGATAAATGGTACTATTTTTGTAATTGCCTTCAGCCAGGCCAGAATGGATATTGGACAGATCGGCTAAGTGATGGCAACTGGTACTGGTTAGATAATACTGGAGCTTGGACAGGATGGAAATATGACGGTGATAGAATGTGCAACGGTACTTCATGTTACAGATGGAATGGTACTGGATGGGTACCTGCATAGCAGCCACGTACAGTACAAAAATAGGTCCCTTTTAGTTAGGTCCTGAAGGTGCTTGCTTAAGCTTGTAATAAAACCAATAGCCAGTGCTTTTACTCATATTGCTTTTGCCCCGAATTCCCCATGATCTCTCACCCTTATTTTATATTCGTTTGCCTGTATATCAATTAAGAAATGCGATTTCGCGTTTCTTATTTTTTAGGGATATAAACCCTTAGTGGAACTATATGTTTTGTTTTTTCATTGCAATAAAAAAGTTTATTTCTGATAGTTTTGCAATAGTAAATGATGGTAAAGGAAAATTTACACCATTATCCAAAGAACAATTTATAGACCTTCTTAAAAACGGAATGGACTCGTTAATCGGATACACACTGCCAGAAGCTCCTCCATTTCCTATACGAATTTTTTTTGTTCCGACTATTGTCTTTCTAAAATTTTTTTCCTCCAACTTCAGTACGTCGTCCATTATTTCCAATCACCTTTTCTATTATCTCTGAGAATGGAAAGACATTTCAGGGTATCCATCGTTAGACAAAAAGAAAAAGCGGACCCATTTCGGTCCGCTTAATCGTTCAAACTGGGTAACTTTTTTTACAATCATGATCTATTTTTACGTTTTTTTATTGCTTTTGTTGGAACGGATACTGTGTTTATCACAATCACAGTCTTGATCTGCAGGTTGCTGATTCGTTTGTTGCGTTGGTGGCTGCATTGTTGGTGGCTACATTGTTGGTGGCTGCATT
>NZ_JBALPP010000139.1:36787-102274 GCF_036965425.1 Neobacillus drentensis
GTTGGTGGCTGCATTACTTGTTCGCAATCGTTGAAATTTTGAGACAAACTACGGTCATTAAATGCTGGACCAGACCAGCAAAAACCTGATGATGATTCATAAGATAATCCAGAAGAGTCATTGCATCTTCTACTCAATAATTGTTCACTCCTTTTAAGTATTATCCACAATTGGACAATATTGACTTGTTTTTTACACTATAAACTATTCAAAAAGAGAAATATGGCTTGTACACATGACATAAAAAAATACTATATTGGATTAATTATTGAAGTAAGTATAAAAAAACGACACGCGAGAGGAACCGTATTTCATTTTTTTGCACCTCACTTATGAATATAAAATATGACACCTGCTAAAACCTCTATTTTATTTATTCTATTTTTTGGGATCAATACTTTTAAGTTATGATACCGAAATGTATTCCCAATAAAAAAAGCAGCCTTTACGGCTGCATGAAGTGGGTTACCCTCCTGGCATCTTTACTAAGCATATTTCTTAAAATTCTCCGCCTGCTCCAGCACCTTCTCGAAAACTTCCTCATCCCACTCTGGAGGATATCCGTTTTCGTATAGTAGAACAGTCAAATTCATGTTCAGTTGGTTCTTAATGTCGTCACGTGTCGACCAGTCGGCATATTGAGCTTTTTCGTCAACCAGCTCTTTTATTTTTCTAGCAAGTACAATGCATTTTTCATCCTCGTATTTAAACTGATGTTCATCGCGAACCTTAACTAGAATATCGTAAAATGCCTTTTCCTCATATGATATTCCGAGTTTCTCAAATGATACTTTATCATCTTGTAAATCGGTTAGTATTCTAATTAATTCATCGGATAGATCATTAATAAAGTCTGCTACAACTTCGCTGGTAAAAACAAGCTTATCTCGATTGTTGTATGTTTCAACAACCTTTTTAAGGCGTTCATCAAATACAATAGCCTTTACCTTATTCGTTTTACCATAGCCTGAAATCGCCTTTCTTAACAGCTTGAGCAAAGCATTAAACTTTGATATTGGTAGATCTATAGCATCTAATTGTTTTTGGAAATCATCTCCAAATACATCTTCTGGCTTGTCTGCATTGACAATGTTTTCGATTCCAGTACAGGTGATTGCGTCTTGCACCATTTGTTCGACCACACTATTCATGATTTCTGCGTCCGGTGTGTTGCCTTTGGTTTGCTTATAGATAATTGAGCGAATGGCGAGATATAATTGCGCTTTTATGACTTCTTCATAGGTAAGTTCTCCTGACGGAAAGCAAATCTCGTAGGCCGCCTTTAGTTTGCGTGTTAAATCCATGAATCGTATTTCGATTTCTTTGCTCATCTGCACATATTCCACAGCCGCATTTAAACAAACTAGCCGTTCCAAAGGTTCACCTGTATAGAACTTTTCCGCATTGAAGCCATGCATAAGAGCATCGACTAAGTCTAAATGATTGCGAAAAATGGAAAGTGAAATCGGTAGTTGGTCAATCGGACTTTCCTGTGGACCGCCATAAACTTTTATTGCTTCCAGCATATCTTCCTTAATGCCGATATAATCGACGACCAAACCTTTGACCTTGCTTTCAAAAACGCGATTGACACGGGATATTGTCTGAATTAAAGTGTGTTTCTGAATTGGCTTATCAATATACATAACCGAAAGTGACGGCACGTCGAAGCCTGTAATCCACATATCGACAACAATAGCAATCTTAAAGTTTGAATCGATGTTTTTAAACTGCTTGTCCAGTTTGGCACGATATTCTTTATTACCGCACAAATCAAAGAGCTCTTTTTCGTCATTATCCCCTTGCGTTGCAACAAGCTTAATTTTTTCAAGAGGAATCAACTCATCCAACTTTTCCTCTGGAAGGTTAGCCTGGTTTTCTGCCTTTATTGGAGTATTCCACTCCGGGCGAAGCGCGATAATTTCTTTATAAAGCTTGAATGCCAGCTTTCTATCTGCACAAACAATCATTGCTTTTTGAACTATAGCGGGCTTTTCAGTACATAGTGCTTCATAATGCATCACAATGTCCGCCGCCAGCTTCTTCAGCCGGTCAGGGTGACCGAGTAAACGTTTCATCTCACTCATTGCACGCTTGCTCTCTTCGACTTGCTCCGGATTTGCGCCTTCTTCTGTACATTTATCATAATACTGTTGTATTTCTTTAGCTTGCTCTTCAGATAGAATAACACGTGCCAAACGAGGCTCATAAGCAATACGGACGGTGATACCGTCATCACTGGACTCTTTCATGGTATAACTGTCCACCACTTCACCGAAAACCGCTATAGTCTCGTCAATCGGCGTTCCAGTAAAACCACAGAAAGTTGCGTTTGGGAAAGAATCTCGGAGGTATTTTGCAAATCCAAAATTAGTCGTAACTCCTTTGTCGTTTACTTTCAGTTTTGAACCAGTATTCGTTTGTGTTCTGTGTGCTTCGTCCGAGATACAAATAATATTATATCTGTTAGAGAGAAGCCCCGTTGATTCACAGAATTTCTGAATGGTTGTAATGTAAACGCCGCCGCTGGTTGTACCACCAAGTGCCTCCTGCAAATCTTTTCGAGTTTCAATGCTTCTCACATTCTTGTCGTGTAGGTAGCGTTTGGAAACTACGAACAGCTCGGAAGTTTGGGAGTCTAAATCCTCCCGATCCACTATTATAACTATTGTGGGGTTATTAAATGTTTCACGTTCCCGAAGTGCAAGTAAACGGGACAAGAACATCATAGTATAGGTTTTTCCACAGCCTGTAGCTCCAAAATAAGTACCTCCCTTGCCATCTCCCTGCGGACGTAAATGTGCTTTAATATTTTCAAGCATCTTATTTGCGGCAAAGAACTGTGGATACCGTGTCACAATAGCTAGTTCATGTTGGCTCTCATCCGGATAATATACAAAATCCCGTAGAATACTTGTGACTCTATCTTGGGCAAAAACACCCTTAATCATAGTAAAGAGCGCACTAATACCATTAGAAACCTTTTCCTCATCATTTGCCTTATTCCATGCATAATAATACTCGTAAGGCGTGAAGATACTTGCAAGCTTTGTGTTCGCCCCGTCCGTAATGACGGATAGGAAGCAGTATTTCATCAACTTTGGGATGTCACGGCAGTAGCGGATATGAATCTGTTCCCAGGCATCAAATATTGTTGTATCTTCCTTAACTGCTGATTTAAACTCAAATATTGCGACGGGTATACCATTGATAAACAGTAGCATATCGGGACGACGAAGACGTGTTCCTTGAACGGAATACTGGGTAACGACTTTATAGATATTGTTTTCCAAAATATCAAAATCGATATAACCCACATGCAGAGCAACTTTGCCCGCGTCATCGCGCGGGAGATCAAAACCCTCGTTTACAAGCCAAAAAGCCTCACGATTGCCATTATAAAGTGGGTCGGATGGAATGAGTTTTAGTCGGTTGATAATCTTTTGTATTTCACTTTTTGATAGATTTTCATCTTTATACCTTTTGGCAAGATACGCACGCAGATCATCCTCAAGCAATATGTCTTCAAATTTGCGATGTATGTTTTCGCCAAGTACATGGGTGTAGTCCTCAGCAACAAATAACTTAATTATGGCTCTTTCTAATTGTTCCTCATTAAATTGACCCTTTATAAAGTTTAATTCCATGTCCTGCCCCCGCTTTTAAGGATAGTTTAGCTTCTTCCAGTGAGCCTTTTATCAATATTGGGCAGATATCCTTTATTTTTGCTTTTAACTTCTCATTGATGTCCCTGCGCTTGATATAGGCGTTATAAATATTAACGATTGATCGCTGAACCTCAATGTCAGGTACTGGGATTTTTACCTCGCACATATCATCCCATACGAATGTTTCACGTGCGCTTCCCCATGAATTGAATCGAACGTATCGGTTAAACTCTGAACGACTAAAATGCATCATCAGATATTCTGGTAACAATTCATCTGTCTTCACTACTCTAAAAACTGTCGAAATAGATGAGACCAAATAATGATCGTCAGAGTGGTTAAACGCTAGCGATATTTTATCTCCACGACGCGATGTATCGGATACATATGCGAAACTGCCTACCCTTACAACTTTATAACTCCCTAAACTGACTCCCTTTAAATCTGCCTTTGTAGGAATAAACTCTTTACCTGTTGAAATACCCCGTACACCTTGTGCGTCTATGCACAATGATTTGTTACGCTCATCTAATTGCTCAATGTACTCGCCAATAGCTTTAGGCGGCAAATTCCGTCGTAATTCATCAATATAAGCGTCACAAGTCAATTTAAGATCCTCTAACCCGCTCTCAAATACCTTTTGATTTTGTACCATGGCGTTGTAGAGGTCCACGTATTTTTTTTGAATTGGTAATGGCGGTAAGTCGATTTCAATGTCACACATGTCCTCCCACAAAAAATACTCTCGCGCTGAACCCCATGAGTTAAACCTCGTATATCTGTCAAACTCTGGACGATTGAAATATAAAAATAAGTAATCAGGGAGCAATTCTTCAGGCCTGATTACCCGAAACACAAGCGATATTGTCGATACCAAAAACATATCTTTCGAGGTATTGTAAGCAATTGAAATTTTGTCTCCACGCCGCGAAGTATCCGAAACATAAGAAAAACAATTGGGTGGCACCAGTTTGTATGAATTTAGTCTTACGCCACTCAAATCCGCTTTTGTAGGGATAAATTGCTTATTGGTAGAAATTCCAACAACAGAACTTGTACCATATTCGCCATCAGAATTTTTCAGGTCTAACAATTCCAAAAATGTACCTAATTTACTCAATACCATAGCCAATCCCCTTAAATGCATTTTCCAGAATGGCATGTGATGCTTTCTCTTCCCTCAGAATCTCACGCATCTCGGCCTGGATACGAGCCATTTCAACGGCATAGTCAATCTCTAAATCATGGTCGATAAAATCTATATACTTGCTTGGCGCAAGGGAGTAGTTCCGTGCACGGATTTCCTCCTGCGTCGCCGATTTGCAGAGTTCCGGCATATTAGTAAAAGCAGACCTGTCTGTATTCTGCCAGTCGGTGTAAATCTTCTTGATGGCGGCGATTTGGTCATCGTTGAACATCACATACTTTTTCTCATAAACATTCTCATTCCACTGACGTAGGTCAATAAACAATACCTCCTTCTGTCGGTCGCGTAACTCGCGTCCGTTCAGCATCCGAGCCTTTTTGTTGTTATTGACAATCCAAAGCGTAACCGAAATATCCGTCGAATAGAACATTTCACGAGGAAGAACAATTATTGCCTCCACTTTGTCATTTTCGATAAGCTGTTTGCGAATCTTGTATTCTTCGCCTCCTGCGTTTAAAGCACCGTTTGCGAGTAGGAAGGCCGCTATTCCATTTGTAACATCGAGCTTGGAGATCATATGAAGAATCCATGCATAGTTAGCGTTAGAAGCGGGTGGTACATCATAACCTCTCCAACGGTAATCGTCGGTCAACTCGTCCTTTCCTCGCCAATTTTTCAGATTAAATGGCGGATTCGCCATGATGAAGTCCACTTTGTCATCCTTATGACGATCGTCACTAAAAGTTGAAGTTGCCCTGTCCCCGAGGTCATAGGAAATACCTCGGATTGAAAGATTCATTTTTGCTAGCCGCCATGTGTCGAGATTGGACTCCTGCCCGATCACGGAAATTTTCTGTCGATTGCCATTGTGCCGTTCCACAAACTTAACCGACTGCACAAACATGCCGCCGCTTCCGCAGCAAGGATCATAGACCCGTCCACTGAAAGGCTCTATAAGTTCTGCAATAAGGTTTACGATGCTTGCTGGAGTGTAATATTCACCTTTTTCAGATCCAGAACCACCGTCCATGGCAAACACTTGTAGGAAGTATTCGTACACCCTGCCAATAAGGTCTTTGTCATGAAACTTCTGCTCATCTATCTTATTGATTTCGTCAATCAGTCCTTTAATAGATGAACTTCTAGCGCCAAGAGTAGCATAAAAGTTTTGTGGTAGCGCACCTTTTAATGATGAATTCTTATCTTCAATATCTGCCATTGCCTTGTCCAGAATAACGGCGATATCATCCGAGCTCGCATTCATTACAATGTATGACCAGCGAGACTTTTCACTCAAATAGAATACATTTTCAGAGAGGTAAAAAGATGGTTTATCAAGGAAAGCAGGCACATCACCAAACTGTGCCAATATTGCCTTACGCCTTTTTTCAAACTTATCGCCAGCAAATTTGAGAAATACCAATCCCATAACGGCGTCACGATTTTTTTCATTACCGCCCACAGTTCCTCGGAGGGCGTTCCGGCAATTCCATAAAATGCTATCAAGCGATTGTTCCTTCACTAAAGTCTTTTTTGCCATAATTCACTTCGGTCCTTTCAGAATAAAAACTACTTAGTATGGTAATGGTTAGGAAAAGGAATGTTTATATACCAGCAAGAAAAAATATTATCAAATAAATAATTCACCATGATGCTCTAAATTCCTGTAAGAATTTGGGCTAATATTAGTTCTTTAGCATGACACTTTGCCACACTTTCAGCTGTTTTTGCATTTTCCTCCGGTTTCCTGAGTTATCAATAACAAATTAGGGTATAGATGGCAAAACAAATGGCAAAGCAGCATACCCCAAATGATTGCCACGAGTATTATTTCGTAGCCCCAAATGAATACGTTACCTTGCCTTTTTAGATTCAATAGAAATCAGAATTAGTTGGGGAAATTATTAAAGGATGTTACTGATTAATTTTATCATACATAGCTTATGGTAAGGAAAGATCTTAAACATATATTTACATTTATCCTGCTTTACCTTAAATAATGACAATTTATCTATCATCAATATCTGCTTTTTGTGCCATTGATAATACTTCTATTTTTTTCAACTGAAAATGTATCATGGCAAAGGACTTTAGCTACAATAATTATTGCTAAAAAAATAGAGAGAAATACAATCATTATGACTGTAATTCTCTCATTAATTAATGCAGTATTAACAAAAAATTATGCATCCGCAGCAGTGGGATCAACAAAGCTAAATTCAATCTTATTGTTTAAAGCACCCTGCAATTCCTTTTTATCGACAAATGCACCATTCGTTTTCGCAATGAATTCTGATGCCTTCAGCCGATCCTTCATCTCCGCATTTTCATCCCGCATAATTTCCGTCCAAAACCGCTTTGTTTCAGTGATATCGGCAATAAATTCCACATCCAATTGCGCATTCCGCTCCTTAATGTATTCTTGGACCTTAGCATTCCTGAGCAGGCGGCTGGCATTTACTTCAGCGGCATTCCCTTCAGCATCGTATCCTGCTCTCAAATAGCTCGCTGTGGCATTTCCAGTTTCTATATAATAATCGGCAAATCTCTTTTGCTTGACGTTTAATTCATCCATCTATAACACCTGCCCTTGTTATTATTTCAGCAACCAAACACAACAACTATGAAACATCAATTTTTTCGTCAACCTGCCTACTCAACCAGTTCCCAAAACTAGCTCCCCCCTCTTCTTCTGAATCAATGTAATCTAAGATATCTATAACAAAAATGTCATCTAGAGATAATCTAGTATCCTTTACAATTCTTTTCAAATAATTGAAAAGACCTTCTAATACTCCCAATGTTTCTATATAAATAGGAAGTTTATTTTTATCTATACCGTAAACGTAATAATTATCCAAATCATCTACAATAAGAATTTTCCTAATATCCTCAATTTTTTTAGTCATAAAAACTCTCCAACCTTCTTTTAGATATATTTTGTATAGTTACAGCGTTAGTTTGGCTGAGTAAGAGACAACAGAGATTCTTCTCTATGTTGTTATTTTTTCTTCTTAAAAAGGCTATTGAATAATGTGTCTTCATCAATAAAATAAATGTCTTCAACAGTTAAATTAGCAATCTTCACTGTTTCTTTTACATAATCCCAGAGTATTTCCCATGATTCAAATAACCGCGATTCAATCAATGTTTTACCTTCCCTGAATCTTAAAGTTAAAATATCACAGTTATTATAATTCTCCACAATAACAATTTTCGAAGTTTCCTCTGGTTGATGTATATACATTTTACACTCACTCCTAAATTAGTTTTTAAACAATTACGTCTTTTTCACAACAATGCGATTCACTTAATAAATCATGTTCTGCATCAGAAAACTTATATTAGCTCATTCCTAACCATGTAATAAAAATGATGGTAAATATAGTTTCCAGCGGTGGGGGGGGCAACAAAAACTGTTTGAAATCCGTAACGTGCCTCAAATGCTTTTAATGAACCTAGTAAAGCGCGGGCTTGGTATTCGCTTCTGTATTTGCCAGTAATGATATTTTGATAGCCATTAGGATCTTCAACCAGGATCAGAAAAGGGAACCGCTGCGCCCGAATCAACTCATTCTCAAACCGAGTCCTGTCTTTAATCGTGGCCGCCAGCTCGTCCACACTGTTTTTCCTTTCAATGGCTGCCGGAAAGTATAAATCCCTATGAATCCCAAGCTCCTCATTTTTAGGCAAGTAGGCTGCATAATCCCCATAATCCAACTTTTTCTCTTCATATGGGATTCTCTTAGACTTAAAATAATCAATAATATGCTTGTTTTCTTGCTCCCTCGAATCAACCAATATCACTATAGACGACAGTAATTTTTTAATTTCTGTTTCAGTAAATTTATATTTGATAGTTCCATCTTTCATATGACTTTCTCCTTCTCCAGTATATAAATACGTCATTAACGCTATTAACTCCATTAATCATTAACTCTTGAATTATCGTGCTATAAACCTATTTGTGATGAACGTTTTTAATAAGTTTTTTATTACGTCATTAATAATTTCCAGACTCTATTTCAAATAAAAAGCGTTATTAATCGCGTCAAAAAAGACGTTCAAATTAAAGGTATTGGATACACTATTATCAAGGGTTTATTATTAAACGCGTTAACAACGTTAATGTCGTTAAGACTAATCTGTTAGTGATATTTTGGTAATGTTTTTCTTCACTCCTTCCTTTCGTATAGAATCAACTCTAATAAAGCCGTTAGATAATAAGTCTTCTACAATAAGATCTATTTCATTTTTACTAAGGTTTTTATGAAAAAACTCCCTGACTTCAGTTCTAGTCATGCCGTCTTTGCCGCTGTCTTTTCGAAATTTTAACTCGTCTAGGAGTTTAATAGCTCTACTGTTTTTTAGAATCCCTTGATTGCCGAAAATGAAGCGAGCTGAACCAAAACAATATTTCCACAAATCCAGCGCAGCCATTAAATGGATAACTTTTATCTCGTAAGATTCATCCAATAAGGCATATACGCAAGCGAGACGCATTGTTTGAGCCTCCGCGCGGCTTGTGACTGCTCCAATTACACCGCCTGTCCCAGTTGACAATGGTCCATAGACTTTTTCCCATAATTGCTCTGCTTCTTTATCTCTTTTTAATTCCCCTGCGGTAGACCCAAACTTAACAGCAGATTTTATCTTATTTACTAGCGGCGAAATATCTATTTCGTGAAAAGCTCCTCCACTTGGAAGCAGTTTTGACCGTTCAACCATTAACCATAAGAAGCGATTCGCAAAACCATTAACTAAATCTACATTAGAAATTTCCTTTTTTAATTCATCCTGTGTAATCTGACCTAAAATGGATAAATGTGCATTTGTAGCTTTTAATGGGTTTTTGGTTAATGTTCTCGGGCTGCCAGTATCCCAAAACTCTCTAACAATTGCAGAAAGGGTATTTCCAACCCTATTGGCAATTCTCAATACCTTCCCAAACTCCTCTTCAACAACTAGAACTCTTTTATCCTCTATTCCTTCATCAACGATTTCACCATTTTTTATTTCTTCATCTCTTACGGCATAAATTAACCCTTCACCACTAGACATACCTGAAAGCATATGGTCTTGTTCCCACTCTGGTTCTATCGAATTAAAAATTAATCTAACAGGACTTAGGGAAGTTCCCTTTCTCCCTTTACCAGTAGCCCCAACAACGACCGCAAATATACGTGCAGGGTGCCTCCTTGCTGCTGCTGTAAAGTGTGCAGAATCGCCGATAATATTTCCATACGCAGTTAAAAAGGTTATTAATGTTGCCATCGGATCTGCCTCGGTATGAGGGTCAATGGTACGCACTACCTCACCAGCTAATCCATAAAACGCAGGTGCAGCGGGACCTTCTTCAGTGGGATATAACCTCAGTTTTGGAGTAAATGCACCGCTTTCATTAACAAAATCTTCTTCATCGATAAATAAGTTTTCAACTTGGTCATGTTTTACTTGGTTTTCTTCTCCCAAATTTGAAATATTTAAATCTTCATTGAGAACTTCATTTACCTTTTCGATCGGATATGTTTTTAAAAAAATATCCGCAGTTTTACTTGCCAAAGTTAAAACACCTTTCCGTTTATTTCTTTGATAAAGCAATTAACCTCTTCCAATGTTTGAAACTGGATATGGGGATCATCATCAATTAAACAAACCAACCAATGCTCCACCTGTCTAATAATGTGATACAAGTCTCCAACTTGGTCCAAATCTTCTGGTGTTTTAATAGTGGAAATAGCATCATTTAACAGCTTTTCGACCCACTTTAATTTATCAATGCTTTGGATTAACTTTTTATTAAACTTTTTTTGAAGTGCTGCCACGAGTTGAGTGTTAACTTTTTTTCGCTGCCATTCTTTTGCCTGAGCACTATCAGGCTCTGTTAGTCCATAATCACTTATTATTGTTTCAACTGCTTTGTAATAGTCCAAATTAAGTGATAATTTCACAATATCGATCACATTGCCCGCTTTTCCATCATTGCAGCCACCCCAACAAAAGAAACTATTTGTATCCGTATATACCGTAAAACTGGGACTTCGATCGTTATGATAAGGGCAACGAATATTGAAGCTTCGACGGCTTGTCTTAGCCTTAAAAAAATTTACCCCTGCATATTTTTCAAGTGCATCCGTTATTGAAATAGTATTTTTTATTTGGTCGATCATTGACATAGACTCACCTCAGTGATTTAAGATTTATTAATTATTCACCATTCCACCACGTTGTCGAACCTCATCGAACCATAGATCAATAAATTCTTGAACTTCTCTCCGATTAAAGGCCCACTTTTTCCCTATACGAATACTGGGAAAGTTAGGATCATGGAGAAATAACTTTTCTATGGTAGGCCATGAGAGATTTAATGTTTTGCAAAGTTGTTTGCTGTCCATAATCATGGTATCGAGTTCAATTTTTTCAAGATGCCTTTGAACCTCTTCCAGGTATAGAGCTTTCAACTGACTTTCATCCATTTTTATTTCAAACATTTTTGCACTCCTTTAGATGACTGTATTTTTCCTTCATTTATGAAGGTTAATAAACATTATAGTTATATAATCCTTCATTGTAAATATATTTATACCATTATTTCATAACAAAGTTGCTTTTAATGAAGGTCGGGGGGTAAGATGTAATATTATAAGGAGGAAAATTTTATGAGTTTTGAAGGAAATAGATTACGAACTGCCCGCAAATTTAAAAAGCTAACCATAGATACTCTCATAGCTGAAGTTAATGAAAAGTATAATATGAAGTTAAATAATGGAATGGTATCGAAATGGGAAAATAATAAGGTTATTCCTCGAATTGATACTATTTCTGTGCTTGCCGAGTATTTAGATGTCCCAGTTGGATACCTTCTAGGTAACAATGACTTAGGCAACCTTATTCTTGATTTAAGATTAAAAAAGAAATATAAAACTAGAGAATTAAGCATCGGTAGTGGCGTTAGTGAAACAGATCTTAATTTTATTGAAGCTGGTGTATCCTTGCCTGCAGATGACTATGCATTGAATAGTATAGGATTTGTTTTTGGTGTGGAAGATTTACGAAGTTATGCAAATAATCAAGGAATCTTTGGACCGGTAACCAATGAAGAATTAAATCAGGAGAAGACAAAAAACTTATTAGAACAATTTGATGATAATTTTCCACCAATAGATTTTACTGATCTTCACGTTGTACTAGAAGGAACGAAAGATGTCCGGTATAAACATTTGGCCCTTACATCTAAGCAAAAAAGCAAACTAATGAAAATAATTGAGATACTACTTGAGGATGAATAAAGGAGGCAATCCAAATGGCACAATTCCGACAACGAGGGAAAACATGGACTTTTGTTGTGGATATGGGTATAGATCCACTGACAAAAAAACGCCGCCCCCAAATTACAAAGGGCGGTTTTAAGACTAAAAAGGAAGCACAAGCCGCAGCGCGTATTATTGAATTAGAAAAACAAAATGGAACTCTTATTAAAGAATCAAATATTCCATTTGAAAACTTCGCCCACGACTGGCTAAAAACCTATAGCCGCAGTGGAGTAAAGGTTAGCAGTGTAAGAGCCAGAGAAAAAGAAATTAAACATTTTATTAAGGTATGGGGGCCATATCCCATTAGTCGAATTTCAAGGAAAATGTTTGAGGAACGAATTTTAGAACTTAACGAACAATATAGCCATAATTATGTAGATGGTATTAATGCTTGTGGAAGAATGATATTTCGAAAAGCAGTTGATCAGGGGTTAATTAAAACAAATCCTACTGAGGGCTTCCAATTACCTAAGAAACAAAAAACGGTTGAGGAGTTAGAAAAAGAAGAAGAGGAAATTATCTTTTTAGAAAAAGAAGAACTAGCTCATTTTCTTAAATTATCCCAAAAGGATGGTCTTGAAATGGATCACCTGGTCTTTACAGTACTAGCATATACAGGGCTAAGAATAGGCGAACTTCTAGCTTTAAAATGGGCTGATTTTAGCGAGAAACAAGGGTCTATACGTATTACAAAAACATTGTATAATCCAAATAACAATTATGAGAAATACCAGCTGCTCACGCCAAAAACCCATGGATCGGTCCGTACCATTCGAATCGATGATATGTTAATAAGCATGTTGAAAAGGCATCGAATTAAACAAAATGAGATAAAGTTAAAAAATAATATAGTATATAAAGATAACGGCTTTATTTTTGCTCGTGAGGATGGCCATCCACAATTAAGAAAAGTAATGGAAACAAGGCTTAAAAGATTGCTGAATAAAGCCGGAATCAAAAGGAACATTACACCGCATTCATTCCGCCATACCCATACCTCTTTATTAATCGAAGCGGGTGTAGGTATAAAAGAAATTCAACAGCGGTTAGGACACAGTGACATTAATACGACTATGAACATTTACGCACATATGACCAAAAACATGGAAGAAAAGGCCTCCCAACAGTTTAGCAAACTGATGAAAGACCTTCTCCAATAGTTGGTTTTTCTTTTTTCGATTTATGCGGACAAACTCGCGGACAAGTTTTATACCTTACGAGTTCATCACTTGATATAACTGGGTTTTAAGGCCCTAATTACATCATGCCGCCCATGCCGCCCATTGCGCCCATGTCAGGCATTCCAGCAGCACCAGCTGGTTCTGGCTTGTCAGCAACAACTGCTTCAGTTGTTAAGAACATAGCTGCAACAGATGCAGCATTTTGAAGCGCAGAACGAGTTACTTTAGTTGGATCCACGATACCAGCTTCGATCATGTTTACCCATTCGCCATTAGCAGCGTTGAAGCCTGTTCCAACTGCTTCGCGCTTTAAGCGGTCAACGATAACTGAGCCTTCAAGGCCAGCGTTGTGAGCAATTGTGCGAACTGGCTCTTCCATCGCACGTAATACGATGTTGATACCTGTTGCTACGTCGCCTTCAGCTTGGATTCCAGCTACTTTGCTGTATACGTTTAGAAGGGCAACACCACCACCGGATACGATACCTTCTTCAACTGCAGCACGAGTAGAGTTCAAAGCGTCTTCGATGCGAAGCTTGCGCTCTTTTAATTCAGTTTCAGTTGCAGCACCAACTTTGATTACTGCTACACCGCCAGCTAGTTTAGCTAGGCGCTCTTGTAATTTTTCACGGTCAAATTCAGAAGTAGTTTCTTCTAATTGAACACGGATTTGGTTTACACGAGCTTCGATCGCTGCAGAATCTCCTGCACCTTCAACGATTGTTGTGCTTTCTTTTGTTACAACCACTTTAGAAGCGCGTCCTAAAGATTGGATTGTAGCAGTTTTTAATTCACGACCAAGCTCTTCAGTGATGACTTCTCCGCCAGTTAAGGCAGCGATATCTTCAAGCATTGCTTTACGGCGGTCACCAAAGCCAGGAGCTTTAACAGCAACTGCATTGAATGTTCCGCGAAGCTTGTTCACTACTAATGTAGATAATGCTTCACCTTCGATATCTTCAGCAACAAGTAATAATGGCTTACCTTGTTGAACCACTTGCTCAAGAACTGGAAGGATTTCTTGAATGCTTGAAATCTTCTTGTCAGTAATTAAGATATATGGGTTTTCTAATACAGCTTCCATTTTTTCAGTATTTGTTACCATGTAAGCTGAAACGTAACCACGGTCGAATTGCATGCCTTCAACAACGTCTAGTTCAGTTGTGAAGCCTTTAGACTCTTCAATTGTGATAACGCCGTCGTTGCCAACGCGCTCCATTGCTTCAGCGATTAATTGGCCTACTTCTTCGTCAGCAGCAGAAATAGCCGCTACTTGTGCGATAGAAGATTTACCTTCGATTGGTTTTGAGATAGCTTTTAATTCTTCAACAGCTGTAATTACTGCCTTTTCAATCCCTTTGCGGATACCCATTGGGTTTGCACCAGCTGTTACGTTCTTTAAGCCTTCGCGGATCATCGCTTGAGCAAGAACAGTTGCAGTTGTTGTACCGTCACCGGCAACATCGTTTGTTTTGCTTGCTACTTCAGCAACAAGCTTAGCACCCATGTTTTCGAATGCATCTTCTAATTCGATTTCTTTTGCGATCGTTACACCGTCATTTGTAATTAATGGTGAACCGAATTTTTTCTCAAGAACCACGTTGCGTCCTTTAGGTCCAAGAGTTACTTTTACTGCATTTGCAAGTGTATCTACACCGCGAAGCATAGCGCGTCGAGCGTCTTCACTAAACATAATTTCTTTAGCCATCGTTCAAAAAACCTCCTCTTATTATTTCAGGTGTTTATTTTTTAAAAATCAACCTTACTAAGCTAAAACAGCAAGGATATCGTTTTCACGTAAAATTAAATATTCAACGCCTTCGAATTTTACTTCAGTACCAGCGTATTTTGAGAAGATAATGCGGTCGCCTACAGCTACTTCAAGGGCAACACGTTCGCCATTTTCAAGCACACGGCCTGTACCAACGGCAACAACTTTTCCTTCCTGAGGCTTTTCTTTCGCTGAATCCGGTAATACGATACCGCTTGCAGTTTTTTCTTCTGATTCAACAAGCTCAATGACAATGCGATCACCTAATGGTCTTAACAAATCAAACAACCTCCTCAAAAATATATGTAATTCTGACATTATTAGCACTCTCTACGAATGAGTGCTAACACAATTATTATAATAATGAATCTGTAAATCTTTTGCAAGTCTGAAGCATAAAATTTTTACAGCAGGGCAAATCTTTTTTTCAACCTTAATCAGTATGTGAAATACAGCAATTTCTATACAAAGAATTTGGTTAAATTGTTCAAAATTGAACGGGGCCCTTTTTAACGGTAAAATGTAGGATGGAATCCATATGAATTTATTTCAATTTAAATTAAAGGCTGTGTTATAGGTAACTGATGATTTTTTAAACCTGTTGGAGCGGAAGGCGCGAGACTCCTGCGGGATATAGAGGTCACTGGAGACCCCGCAGGCGCCAAAGCGCCGAGGAGGCAGGGACCTCCCCGCGGAAAGCGAAGCACCTGGAGCGTAATATCAACAGCCAAGTCAAACACAGCCATATTAAAAAATAGATCAGAAGGAGAATACTTATTTGAAAAGGGAATATTGGATAATTTTAATTGTTTATATCGTTATGCAGTTTTCCAGTTTAGCTGGCGTTCCGTTATTTATGTTCGGTTTTAAGCATTTTGGGGGCAAACTGGAGTTAGCTGTGCCCGTTTGGCTGTTGACTAGTTTTACAGTTGCTCTCATCATTATTCTTTTTATGTTACGGAACGAAATGAAAGGACAAAGCTTCGACCGCAAGGGAAGTTCCTTTTGGTACTCGGCGATGTGGGCAGTGGCCGGCTTTTTCTTAGCTCTATTTGCCCAGTACGTGGCGGCTATTATTGAGCACCTGATTGGCATTAACCCAGGCTCAGAGAACACGAAAGAGATTGTTAATATTATCGAAACCTTTCCATTAGCAATTTTTGTCACAAGCATTGTGGGGCCGATTCTAGAAGAAATTGTTTTTCGAAAAATCATTTTTGGTGCCCTTCATAAACGATTTAATTTCTTTATCTCAGCGATTATTAGCTCGGTCATTTTTGCCGCAGCCCATATGGAGTTTCAGCATATCTTACTTTATTCGGCTATGGGCTTCACCTTTGCTTTTCTTTATGTCAAAACAAAACGCATCATCGTGCCGATCTTTGCGCATGTCACGATGAATACCTTAGTTGTCCTCGTTCAGTCTGTTTATCGGGAGGATATCGAAAGACTGATGCGGGAGGCCGAGGCGGTTCAAAACTTTATCGGAGGCTTTCTATGAGACGTTCACCCTTGATTTCCGGATTGATTTACTTTCTACTCGGCAGTTTATTTACTTACTTCGCTATTGATGATGTGCAATCAAATGGCTGGGGCTTTTTCAGTTACCTGCTCGTTGTCTTAGCCACCTTTGACTTCGGCTCCGGCCTAAAAATGATCACTATCCACTTTAAATATAAAAACAAAGTAGATAAATAAAAAAAGGTGTCAGGCACCATGTGAAAAATTCACAATGGTGCCTGACACCTTTTTATTTGGAAATCCCTTGCTGCTTATGGAACACCATTCGTTCTTTGCCTAAGATAAAGATGAAGAGAAAGGCGATGCCTGCCGGGACAAGTGCCCATGTAAAGGTATGAACTATGGAGCTGGAAAGGGCATCGGTAATTTTATCAAGAATCTGCGGAGGAATGTTCTTTCTTGCCTCTTCCGATAATAACGCTCGTGAATCGCCAAATGCTCCGCTCTTAGGCATTGGCCCCATTCCGGAAAACGCCTTTTCCAATCCCTCTTTAAAGTCGCTCCTTTGTATCGTTCCAAAAATCGTAATCCCAATAGTCATTCCTAGGGAGCGGATAAAGTTGCTGGTGGAGGTGGCGGAGCCCCTTTGCTCCATCCCGAATGGATGAATCGCGGCCATGCTTAAAACGGAAAAAGAGAATCCTACCCCTAAACCTATGACAATCATATACAGGGTTAAGATCGCCCTGCTTGTTTCTGGTGTAATGGTGCTGAGCAGGATAAAACCGCCTATCAAGATGACACCGGAAATAAACATTATGTTCCGATAGCTCATCTTTGTCGTTAAAAAGCCGCCAAGCTGTGCCGTCACAACGGAACCCAGCATCATCGGCAATAAAATAAGCCCCGAATTCGTAGCGCTTCCTCCATATACTCCCTGCACAAAAATCGGGATATAAACGGTTCCCGCCATAAAAGCAGCCCCATAAAACAAGCCAACTAGTGTACTTCCAGCGAACAACTGGTTTTTAAACATCGCAAACGAAATAATCGGATCCTTCGCTTTTGTTTCGACAAATAAAAAGATCAAAAATAAAACCCCGAAGCCCGTAAATAAACTAATAATCGTCGAAGAATCCCAAGCATACTTTTGTCCCCCTAATTCAAGGGCAAACATTAAACAAACTACTGCGCCAATTAACGTCACAGCTCCCCACCAGTCAATCGACTGCTTCTGGTGAATCGGCGATTCCTTGTAAGAGATGATGATAAAAATCAATGATAAAATCCCTAGTGGAAGATTAATATAGAAAATCCAATGCCAGCTGATATGGTCGGTAATATACGCACCCAACAGCGGCCCGAAGATACTTGAAAGCCCGAAAACTGCCCCGAACAAACCACCCATTTTCCCGCGTTTTTCGGGTGGAAATAAATCGAACATAATTGTAAACGCAATCGGGACAAGCGCACCGCCGCCAACCCCTTGAATCGCGCGGTAAATACTTAATTGCGTGATCGTTTCGGCTGTTCCGCACAGGGCCGAGCCGGCCATAAACAATATTAACCCAAAAATAAAGAACCTTTTGCGGCCATACATATCCGATAATTTGCCAAAAATCGGCATCCCGGCCATTTCCGCGACCATATAAGCGGAGACCACCCAGACGAAGCTTTCCAGCCCGCCAAGATCACCGACAATCGTTCCCATCGCCGTGACGACAATCGTGTTATCCATCGAGGCCATCAATATCCCCAGTAATAGCCCCGCGACAACCAAACCTAATTTACTCTCTTTTGCTACCATCCGATTTCTCCTTTATATCTTTGTCTTTGTTTTGATCGTTGCTTGTGAATCCTGGCTTAGATGCTCTCGATACTCCACCAAGCCTACTTGGCAGCCCTGGCCAATTTTTACCTGGTTGCCCCGAACAATATCTGCCGTTGTATTTTCGAGAAAAATATCATCCCCTTCGATGACTTTCGCTTTAAGAGTTCCAACCTCTTTTCCGAAGGGAAGAAGGGAGCTCTTTTTCTTTTTGACGGTTATTTTTCCCCCGCCAATTTCCTCTGCAGTGCTTTGGCCGAAGCGCAAACCCACCTTAATCGTATCTGCGGTTAATAATCCCTTAATTTCAAAACCGCCGCTCGAATCAAAGGTTTCATATTCCACATCGCCATTTACCACGATGCTTCCTTTAATCGATGCTTGATCGCCGAAAAGTCTCTCTCCCACTTCGAGCAGCCCAAGGATCTTTATTTTTTTCAACTGTGCCCGGCTGCCGACGGACATCGTTCCCATGATCAGCGTTTCCTCTGCCTCGATATTCCCTTTAACCTCTGCTTCCCCCAAAATTTTTACTGAACCTGTTTTAACATTTTCGACCGCTTCACTAGTTCCATATACATGAAAAGAGGAACATTCTACATCATTTACAATTGTTCCTTCGCCCCTGATCCTGATTTTATCGTAACGGCCGCCAGGGTAACTTCCTGAACCATTGATAATCAAGTTTGCATCTTTTTTCATTTCCCTTCCCCCCTTATGCCTTTCTGATATCATTCACGACAGCATTTTTATCCTGTGAAAATTCGTCTGTGTACTCAACAACACCAATCTGACAGTTCGGTCCAATTCTGACCTGATTGCCCCGCACCACCTTGGCAATCGTATTTTCCAAGTCAATTTTATCCCCTTCGATTAACTCCGTTTCTAATTGTGCTTTGAAAATTGGCTTAAATAAAGCACTGATGAACGACCCTTTATGCTGCCTTACAGTTATGGTTTGCCCGCCAATCTCTTTTGCTTTGCATTCCCCATAAATCTTTATATCTACCTGATCCGCATTTAGAAGCCCTCCGATCGCGAAGCGGTATTCGCCTTTAAAATACTCAGCCTCGCAGTCTTCCCCAACAGATAACATGCCGCGAAGTTTAATCTCCTCACATTTTACGCTCCCGCCCACAGAAGCTTTCCCAGAAATCCTTAAATTTTTTACATTCAGGTTCTGCTCAAATTTTGCCGTCCCATCAACTGTCAACTTTTCGCTCTCGAAGGTTCCTTTAAACTTGGCATTCCCGTTTACTCTGGCTGTAT
The DNA here is from genome assembly GCF_036965425.1 of Neobacillus drentensis. Classification (GTDB taxonomy): domain Bacteria; phylum Bacillota; class Bacilli; order Bacillales; family Cytobacillaceae; genus Neobacillus; species Neobacillus drentensis_F. The sequence goes on from NZ_JBALPP010000139.1 coordinate 56,426, forward strand.
CTGCTGTAACATTCCCACTGACCGTCCCTAAGCCATTACATTCAAATTCATGACATTCCACATCATCGTTGATTGTCCCTCTGCCATTCAATGTAACTAGGTTAAACTGTCCCCCATTTGAAGAACCTAGGCCATTAATGACCAAATCTCCCCTGTTTTTCAATTCCATAAGAATTCTCCTTTATAATAATTTCGACTTAATTTCTTCCATACAGGTCATCAAGGAAACCTGGACGACAATCTTAGTTCCCCGCTCAAAATGGACCTCTTCTGCATTAATCAGTAAGAGACACGATGATACGCCGAGCTTGCGGGTTATCATGAGTTCACAGCTTTTTTGCTTAATCAGCGCGGCATTATCCTTTAGCACCTGCAGCAGCATTTTCCCTTCATCCAAATTGATTTCCCCAGACTGCAGCAGCTTTTCTAAAACATAAACTTCAAGCATTCTGGAAAAATTAAAATTTGGTCCGCTTTGGTCATTTTCTAGGTAAAAATTCATTACCGCATTTGAAACAATGTTACGTTTCATTAATTCGTCCTTATCTAGCTGCAAATCGCTCAGGCTCGGAGAAAACATGTCGGCTAGTTCATCCAACGATAGATTTTCCTTCATTGTTTGAATTTTATTGATTCTTTCTAGGATTTTTTCCTTCGGAAAGAAGGTTTCCTGGCCCGTAAACGTCGATTTCCTTACAAACCATTCCTCTGGTATAAGATCTTTACGCTTCCATCTATATAGCTGACCATAAGATATTCCCGCCAGCTCTAATAATTCCTTTTTGGAAATTAACTCCTCGCTCATGATTAAAACCCCTTTCTATGTAACAATGTAACATAACACTGTTACGTTGTAAAGATTCAAAAAACTTGTCCTAATAAAAAAAGGGCCTTCCGCAAAATTTTGCGAAAAACCCTTAAACATTTTATTCTTCGATTTCATCTGTTGGATTTGGATAATGCTTTAAAAAGTAAATCAATGATTGCAGCTCGACAGCTAAATCAATGTGATGAACACGAAGCGAGGACGGAACATTTAATCTTGCCGGTGTGAAATTTAAGATCCCTTTCACATTTGCCTTTACAAGCCGGTCTGTAATCATTTGGGCGACCTGCGCCGGAACGGTTAAAATCGCCACCGATATTTGGTGTTCGGTGATTACCCTCTCCAGCTCATCCAAATGATAAACCGGTACCTCGCGAATCATCGTTCCCATTTTTCCAGGATCGACATCAAATGCGCATTCAATTTTCGTATTATTATTTTTTAAAAAATTATAGTTTAAAAATGCTGTGCCAAGGTTCCCCACACCAATCAAAGCAACCTTTGTCAGTTCATCCTGGTCCAATGTTTTCCGGAAAAAGGTTAATAAGTAATTCACATTGTAGCCATAACCCTTTTTCCCTAAAGCTCCGAAATAGGAAAAATCCCTTCGGATGGTCGCCGAATCTACCTTAACCGCTTCACTTAATTCTGCTGATGAAACTCTTTGCTTGCCGGAAGAATGCAGGTTTTTTAAAAATCGATAATAAAGGGGCAGCCGTTTGGCTGTCGCCTGTGGTATTTTCATCGTTTCATTACTCATAATCTCCCACACCCCATATAAATAGTTTTGTTAAACTAGTTCTGTTCTCTTAAAATCTCCATTTTTACCGCCTGTTTTCTCTACTAAATAGGTCGGCCCGATGACCATTCCTTTATCAACGGCTTTACACATATCATAAACGGTTAAGGCACAGGCAGAGGCCGCTGTTAACGCTTCCATTTCTACACCTGTATTTCCTTTTGTTTTAACAAAAGCATCAATATGTAATTGATAGTTATCTCCGGTCTGCTCCCATGAGAAGGAGATATTCACTCCCGTTAATGGAATCGGGTGGCACATTGGAATGAGATCCCATGTCTTTTTCGCAGCCATCACGGCGGCAACCTGCGCTACAGCTAAGACATCGCCTTTTTTCATTTCATGATTTGTTATTTTTTCAAAAATTTCTCTGCTGACTGTAATACTTGAATGAGCAAGAGCTGTGCGAGCCGTTTCTGGTTTATCGCTGACGTCGACCATCTTAGCTCTGCCTTCTTCATTAAAATGAGTGAATTCTGCCATATAAACAATCCTCCGATTAAATCATACACTATTTTTCTTTCTATGTCTGTGAAACTTTGAACTATCGGTACATTTTTTTGTCCATGAGGTATTCACTTCAGGGGAACTAACTTGCTTTATTGCCGGACCTTAGGGAATACGGTAAACTAGTGAGTAGTATAGAGGTGAATTTTATGATTTTATTGCAGGTTAATCAATTACAAAAATATTATGGTGCTGACCTTATTTTATCGAATATAAAGCTGGAATTACAAACAAGAGACCGCGTCGCCCTTGTTGGCCGTAACGGTGCAGGCAAATCAACGTTGTTGAAAATCATTGCCGGCCATCTGTCACATGATGGCGGGGAAATTATTAAGCCGAAAGATGTGACCATCGGATACTTGGCGCAAAATACGGGGTTAGAATCCAATTTGTCTATCTGGGAAGAAATGCTGACTGTTTTTGAGGAACTTCGGCAGATGGAGAAGTTGCTGCGCAAACTTGAGGAACAAATGGCTGATCCTAGTATTTTCGAAGACTCGAGCCGATACGAAAGAATTTTAAAAGAGTATGATGGACTTCAAGTGAAATTTAAGGAGGAGGGCGGCTACCAGTTCGAGGCGGATATTCGCTCCGTGCTTCATGGACTAAATTTTCATGATTCAAATACGATGATTGCCAGTTTAAGCGGCGGTCAAAAAACCCGGCTTGCTTTAGGGAAACTGCTATTAACCAAACCTGACATCCTAATCCTGGACGAGCCGACCAACCACTTGGATATCGATACTCTCTCATGGCTGGAGCAATACCTTCAGGGTTATGAGGGTGCCATATTAATTGTTTCCCACGACCGCTATTTTTTAGATAAAGTCGTCACACAGGTGTATGAGGTATCCCGGAAGCAGATTCAGCGCTTTACGGGCAATTACAGTTCATATCTAGACCAGAAAGCGGCCAACTATGAGCGCGACCTGAAGCTTTATGAAAAGCAGCAGCAAGAGATTGCGAACCTGCAAGACTTTATTCAGCGCAATTTAGCCCGTGCCTCAACAACCAAACGTGCGCAAAGCCGGCGGAAAAAGCTTGAGAAAATGGAGGTCATGGATCGTCCATTAGGGGATGAAAAGTCTGCTTCTTTCTCATTTGAAATTGAGCGGCAGAGTGGTAATGACGTTCTTATGGTGGATTCGCTTGCCGTTGGGTACGACGGTGTTGTGATTTCTGAGGGGATTTCATTACGGGCTTTTAAAGGTGAAAGTATAGCTCTTGTTGGTCCAAATGGAATCGGCAAATCAACGCTTTTAAAAACGATCATTAAAAAGCTGCCGGCATTGAGCGGGACGATTCATTACGGGACAAACCTTTCGATTGGCTATTATGACCAGGAGCAGGCGGAGTTAAAATCAAACAAACGTGTCCTTAACGAATTATGGGATGATTACCCGTTGAAAAATGAAAAAGAAATCCGGACAGTGCTCGGCAATTTCTTATTTTCTGGTGATGACGTACTGAAAACGGTCTCGACTTTAAGCGGCGGCGAGAAGGCGCGGCTTGCCCTTGCGAAACTGATGCTCGAGAAAGCGAATGTTTTAATCTTGGACGAGCCAACCAACCATCTTGATTTAGATAGTAAAGAGATTCTTGAGAATGCCCTAATCGATTACCCTGGCACGATTTTGTTTGTATCACACGACCGCTATTTCATTAACCGCATCGCAACAAAAGTGTTGGAGTTAAGCCGTGATGGCAGCTGTGAATATCTTGGGGATTATGATTATTATTTAGAAAAAAAGCTGGAACAGGAAGAACTGGCGGCATTAGCCCTTGCCGATTCTGTTAAAAAGGTTCAGGTTGATACTTCAGAAAAAAATAGTTATCAACAGGACAAGGAAAGCAAAAAGCTGGAGCGGCAGCGAAAACGAAAATTAGAAGAAATCGAATTAAGGATTGCTGAGCTTGAAGAGGAAATTCAGGATTGTGAAGTATTATTGTGTGAGCCGGATATTTTTCAGAATCACGAAAAAGTGTTGGAAATTAACTTAAAAAGTGAAAAAGCCAAAGCTGAGCTCGAGCAATTGATGGAAGAATGGGCGGAGCTGGCGGAATAATGGAATAACCGGACTCATTGAGTCCGGTTATTTTTTTGTTTGGATATCCACAAACAAAGCCCCTTTGTCCACTAGCTTATCCACATTTCAAATAACATATTTACAAATAGTTTTATTAGTTTTCCACATTATCCACAATAAAATGCCGAGTTATCCACATTACTAACAAGAACACACGTACTTATCCACATCAATGGCTATATAGCTGTTTTTAAACAAAAAAATTATCCACATACTAAACTTAACCAATATTAATATTGCGGAAACCTTTCTCCAGTCTCCACGAGTCTTTGAGCATTTAAAACAATCCCTGTATCCAGCAAAGAGATTTGCTTTAATACCTCGCTTCTGCTCGTATCTATTACAATAGTAGCTTCTGATGTTTTCATAATTAGGCTTTTTGCTTTTTCGGATTGAAAATCTACAGCCTTAAAAGTCTCGACGGAGCGAATTTCATCAATATTCCAAACGGCTGCATCAATTTGATTTTCTTTTAACATTTGAAAAAGCTGCATATAGTTTAGATCGATAAATTGAACATCCAGGCCTTCACATTCGAGCAGCGTTATGATCGTTTGGTCTGGTGACGAACGGTCAATACCTACTCGCATCCCTGGTTCAATCTTGACCTTTGATGAATCAGACAAGAATATCTTATGCTCTGAAACATAGGTCCCCAAGCCAAAGGATTTAACGATCTCCAATCCTTTATGGTGTTCTGTCCCCTCTTCAGCAGCCAATCGTGACACAATAGCAAAATCATAACGTCTTGTTCTAAGCGCTTCCAAGCGGTTGCTGGCACCTCTCATATAAGCTAGGCTAATTCGTTTGTTCAGGAGGTTGAAACCATCAATAATGCCGGTTGCCAATCCTTCGTATTTTTTTGAATATGGCAAAGGCATGACTCCAACCAAAGGACCTGTACCAGATATATCAAGAAGCAGACTTACATCCTTTTTGATTAAAAATGTCCCTAGATGACCTCTTGCCTCTAATTCAATGGCTCCAAGCATTTCAAGCAGTTTAATTGCCCCCTGGACTGTGCCTCTTCCTAAACCGAGTTCATCACAAAAATCGGTGACAGTCGGAATTTTATGGCCTACTTCCAATGCTAAGAGCTCTAGAGCTATATTTTTAGCTGCTAATCCGTTTTTTGAATACAATTTTTCCCACATATGTCTTCTAACCGCCTTCAGACAAAATCCTATATTCAGTATCTTGAATATATCAATATAAAGACCGCTGGTAAAGAGATCCCCAACTACTGATCCCTGCAAAACAAAAGAAGCCGCATCTTGTACGGCTTCCTCTAATTGGCATATTATGATGGTTTTAGCTATGGCTCATACTCATTGTAGCGATTAACTTTGAGACAGCCTTTTCATCCGCTACCACCACTGCATTAGGATGGTTTTTCAAAACAGAGGCAGGGCAGTCTATACTTGGTTCCCCGGTAAACATCTGATAAATGGCCTCTGCTTTTGATTCACCTGAAGCCAATAATAAAATTTCCTTGCTTTTTAAAATGCTGGCAATCCCCATCGTTATCGCCTTTTCTGGAACTTTATCCACACTCTCAAAATAACGGGAATTAGCTCTTCTTGTTGATTCCGTTAATGTTACAATATGTGTCTCCGTGTCAAATGGGGTACCAGGTTCATTAAAACCAATATGGCCGTTTTCACCAATTCCTAGTAATTGCAAATCTACACCACCGATTTGATCAATGATATTTTCATAGTTACTAGCTTCCTGGTGAATGTCCGCTGAAAGTCCATTTGGGATATGGACTTTTTTCCTTGGAATGTTGATGTAATCAAATAAATGTTTAAACATAAAAGTATGATAGCTATTAGGATCATCCGGTGCAATCCCTACATATTCATCTAAATTATAGGTAGAAACATTTTGGTAGGAAGTATAGTTCCTTCTAAAATCCTCAATTAACATTTCATAGGTTCGAACAGGAGTACCTCCTGTTGCAAGACCTAATTTAAACTGGCAATTGGATTTCACTTGATCCAAAATATAATTGGCGGCAAACTCGCTCATTTCTTCATGACCTTTAACTTTTACAAGTTTCATCTTACCATCTCCTTGTTAAAAGGCACGTCCCCCTCAAATTTCTCACAAAACCTCATGTAAAAAGCTCTCACCATACTCCGGTCTTTCAACCCCTACAAATTCCGCCATCGTTGCCGCGATATCTGCCATCGTTTCTCTCGTTCCAATCGAAACAGGCTTGACACGTTTACCGACAACTAATATTGGCGTTTGTTCTCTTGTGTGATTTGAATGGCCGATGGTTGGATCGTTCCCATGGTCAGCCGTAATGATCAGCACATCTTCCTCGCCTAATTCCGGAATGAAGGAAGCCAAAAACGCATCTGATGTCTCTAATACTTCTTTATACCACTCGCTGTCCTCTTTATGACCCGCGAGGTCTGTTTCTTGAACATTCACCAAGAAGACGGCATTTTCTTCACTTTCGTGATAAAGCTTGGCATAGGTTTCCAGAACATCCTTTGTATTCACAACTGGATCACTGTATCCATTTGCTTGAATCACATCCGCTGTTTTACCAATCCGATAAACAGGAATCTCATTTAACTCGGCAATATGAGCAAATTGCTTCTCAAATTCGACCCCGTACCCTAAATGAAGTACCCGGTATCCCTCTCCATAAACATTCGCTTTCGGAGCATCGACACCCCATTGCCCAGGATGTTTCTCTTTCACAACAGAAAGAATCATTTCGATATCCGACTTTTCATTGCCAAAAATAATCACGCGGCTTGTATCGACATTTGCCCGTACCACTTTACCTATTTTAATAACTTCCTCGAACGATAACTGTCTCAAATCCCCGACAACGTTAATAATATTACCAAGCTGGGATTCGAGATTGTCGCCAATCACAACGGCACCATTTACTAGTAAAATAGTAGACTCTTCAATTGGATTGGTCACAGTATAGCCTTTTTCTTCTAATGCCTGTTTAAGAGTATTTCTGATATCTTTCATTAAACGTTTTTTTGAAACCTGTGGTCTGCTTCCCATAAGTTCCTGATGGCCCATAAAGGTATCGGCCCCTGGATGCGCCAAGTTGCTTTTTCCGTAAGCAGCTGTTGGAACTCCGACTTGGTCAACAATTTTCCCTAATCCCAGGTTATATAAAGTAGGAATATTTAAATCAACGCTCTCTCTGATGTGTTTATACGTATGGGCATTGATGTCCTCCATCTTTAGTTCCTTGCAGTCTTCCATTGCCCCGACCCCAAATCCATCCAACACTAGTAACGTGATTTTACTCATACCTTAATTCCCCCTTCTTTGAAAATAAATGAGCTCTGGCTGATCGGAATTCACATTTCGAACAAAGGCAACATGGGCTCTGGTTACGAATATTTGTGTACGAAACGCGTAAACAACTGTATCCGCAACCTTCATATTTTTCTCACGCTTAAGACATCCATAATAATCAATATTTTCAGGTGACACACAGTCCACTTTTGCGGGTTGCTCCAAAGTTTCTGTTCCGTTACTTCCGTATAGTGCATTTTCCATATTGGAACGCGGATAAAATCCGCCTGCAATCGTGTACGCATGTTTTTCATCCATATGAGAAATTTCCGATACATACACCATGGCTGGCACTTCTGGCAAATCCTCTTTGTAGGCATGTAATGGCGTCGTGCCAGTCAGCGCATGTCCTGGTTCTCCATGTGTCACACCATACTCTTTCAGCATTGGTATCGTGTGGCAGCTTGTGGCACTTGGAGCATTCACATGGGTCACGGTAATTCCTTTATTTTCAAGGATTTTACGTGCCAGCTGGATCGTTTCCATATTGGAGGTAAAATCAAAATTATTTTTTTCTCCATTTATTTGCAGTACAGGAAAACTTGTAATTCCAATTACACGGATTCCTTTAAGCTGCAGCAGCTCGTCCAAGCTATCTTCAAGCTGATCCAATAGGAAGCCGCCAAATTGACCTGGATAAACCATATCAGATTGTCTAATCACCCTCAGAATGACATCCTGAACCAGGCCCAATTTTTCAGCTGCCTCTGAAAGCTGTCTACCTTTTTCTACTGAAAAAAGAGTAACAATCTCCGGCTGTAATTTTGTCAATACTTCTTCCCATTGGGATTTGCCTGGCTGAACTATATGACCAATATTGCCAATATGACAATCTTGTTTTTTAAGTTCAAATGCTTCATCTATATCAACGGCAACAGCCCGCTCGATGCCACTTTGCTCGATGATCTTGCCCACAAATCCGCTTCTTCCGATTTGCTTTGACATATAATACAAATTAAGTCCATGCTCTTTTGCAGTTTGACTAAGTTTTCTTACGTTATCTTCCAACGAATCCACGTCAATCACATACGTATTGGCAGGTATTTTTCCTTCCTGATGAAGTTTTACCGCCGCTTGGATGAGTCCGGGATTTCGTTTTTTTGTCATATTGATAAACATGGGCAATTCACCCCCTAGAGATTTCTTCTAGTACATTTTGTAAAATTCTTATCACAGTAGTTGCAGAAGATTTCATAGGATTTACTCGAACCCCATGCATTTTCAGTTCTGGTCTGCTTTCAAGAAAGCTCCCAGATACTCGGTAAATCATCGGAATCAATTCATAACGTGATTCAGCACCGACCGGGTAAGTGGCTGCTCCATATTTGGAGGCAAGCTCAATTACTTGAACGGCAATTGGCTTCTCGAATTCAATGATCACGTTTTTTGATTGTGAATTAGTGATATAGGCATCTTTAATGCCTTCTAATTCGCCATGATGGATTCGGGAACACAATTCCTCAACCTGCTCATTTTGGATAGCAATCATAACAGGAGCAAACGCCAAGCTTCGAAGCAGTTCATGCGCCTCAAAACCTTGTACTTGCCCTCCACCGGAGTAGTTTCGCTGGTGAAGCCGCTGAATTGTGTCCTTTTTGCCTAAAATCACACCAATCCCTTCTGGCCCTAACAATTTAAAGCCAGAAAAAGTGGAGAGGTCCGCCCCTAACTGCGTACCGATAAACTGGGTTTTCATCGCACAATAATTGTCATCCACGACAATCGCTAAGTCAGGCCGCAACTCTTTTACCAAGGAGATGATTTCCTTTAAGTCATACTCATCGACAGGCTGCTGTCGTGAGTGCTGAACATAAAAAACCTTGGATTCTTTATCTGCTTCTAACGATGTTACAAGTGCTTGCTTATCATTAAAATTGACTTTGTTTTGTTTTAAACCCATCAAGCGAAATGTTTCTTTTGTTGTCGTATACATTGGAGCCGAATGAACGATACATTGATCACCTGGTTCAAGCAATACACTTAGTATCGCCCGGATCGCGCCTGTCCCGCTCCCGCGCACTAAAGCACAAGCGTCTGCACCAAAGGTATTGGCAATAACCTTTTCGACTCTTGCAGTGGTCAGCGGCCGGTGATAGTCCGGATGAAGACCGACATCGCCAATTTGAAAGAATTCATTATTCGAAAACTCTTTCGTTACTTCATCCAAGAGCCGAAACTGCAGCTTTTTTGCTTCTTCTAACGTCATATTCTTCAAAATAGAACGTTCATATTTAAGACTCATTTCCTGCCCTTCCTTCTCATAATTCGTAACATTTTAAAATGCTATAAATTTACGTGGGTTATGAATGAGCATTTTTTCAATGATTTCATTTGTCACGCCGCTTTTTAACAGCGCGGGAATGAAGCTTTCAAATAAATGGTTATAACCATGTCCGCCGTTAGCCTTCAAATGAGAGTTTCTTGTAATATCGCAAGATAGCATTATTTGATCCTGATAGCCGCGGTCCAGTAATACAAGCAGGTTATCAACCTTATCAGAATCTTTTCGGTAGCTGTTTTTGCCGATGGTATCAAATTGGATATAGGCCCCGCTTTGTAATAGAAGCAATTGTTCCTCCAGATCAGTGTTTAAATCCTGGTGGCCGAAAGAAATCTGTTTTAGATTGACTTCATATCTTTGGAAAATCTCCAGCTGTCCTTTTCCCATTGTTCCAATTTCACAATGTGTGCTGATTGGTGCCCCTGTCATCTTATGGGCCATAATGGAAGCTTGAAATACTTTTTGTTCAGTTGGAGTGATTTCGTTCAAGCTGCTGCCGATTTCAGAGATGAGACCTGCTTTGATATCCGTGTCATCCATGCCCTCTGTAATTTCGCGGATCATCATATCAGCCAGCTCTTCAGCTGATTTTTCAAAAACAAAGGCAGGATAAACGGATTCTTTATAAAAACCTGTGGAAGCCACAATGACTAAGTCATGCTTTTTGGCAATGTGATAAAGTGCCTTTGCGTCTCTGCCCATTCCCATATTAGAAACTTCTACGATCGTGTTGCAGCCTGAATCCTTCAGCATTTGGATTTCTCGGTCTAAGATCGGAGTGTCTTCGAGTTTAGAATCCTTATCTACTTCCTGGCGTACACCTGAAAGATCAAACACAAGATGTTCATGAATCATCGTTTTCTGTACTTGCTGCGGATCAACTGTTCCTGTAACGGAATGAACTTTCATAGTAATTACCTCCATAGGGAAAGGTAGGATAAACCTACCTTTCAAGTTTTAGATTAGATGAAGAAAATATAATAAGTTCAGAATAATACCTGTTAAAATAATCGCTACTGGACCTGCTGCAAGTTTCATGACTGGACGGCCGAGACCTTCGTTTGCAGCGTATAATAGAATATAAACGGTTAACGATAAACCAACTGCATCTGGTGCCATTTTCATCGCGGCGAAAGCTCCACCGATAAATAAGGCCAATTCAATCATAGAGTTCATGGATGAACGGATATTATCGGACGCTTCACGCAATGACGGAAAGCGCTGTAAGAAACGGCCAATTCCGCGAAGAGCAATAACCTCTAAGCAAACCCACAGTGCACCGACAATACCAGCTAGAATTGGATTCGGTAATAATAGACCAATAGGAAAAACAAAGGTTAAACCAACAACACCATAAACACCTGTTGCAAGAGCAGTGGTCGCAATCAATGGAATAAAACTGATACCCCTGATAATGTCAGCAATCGCTGCACTGTGAAGAAGGTTGCTTCGCTCTGCCCCTGAAGCTGCCCAAGCTTGCTGCAAGATTGGACCATCAACCTCTGATCCATTCATTAATCCGAGATTAGTAGCAATGGCAAGTAAAGCACCAATCGCTGCTAGGATTGGCAGACCTTTATATATCCGTTTTGTACGTGCTTCAAAGATGTTTTCTTCATCCGTATCGATAGTAATTTCAGCCTTATTTTTCACGTCTTTCATGACCGCAAAGGTAATTAATAGAATCATACCCATTAACATCAATACGGCAATTTGCATCGTAAAACCAGAAATTGTACTTCCCAACGAAAAGTTATTGGTTGCTTGTGAAATTAAATCTTGTACGTGTGGATTACTTTCAGCTGCGTCCTTCAGCGCCTTCACTTTACCAGCGAAGTCAGCCTTATCAGGGAAAGTAACACCAGCAATTTCACTTGCTTCTTTTAAATTTGCATTTGCCTTATCCGTCCAAACGCCGCCGACAATTGGAAGCAATTGACGGACAACCAATGCTGCAAGGCCAGAAAACAAGGCTCGTACCCAGCCAAATTGATATAAAATCGCGATAATCGGAAACGCTGTAAACGCAACAAGAACGGGTGTAGATAATTCCCCTAAAGAACCAAGTAAATCAATTGGCAGTAAGGAAAACGCTGTCTGAACGCCTGTTAGTCCAAATAAGGCAACAACTCCCCATACAGCTCCAAGTCCTGCCGCCATCCACCAGCTGGCAGCCATTACCCCTAAAATATCCGTTGGCAGGAAAAGCAGCCACGGGTTCAGCATCTTAAAGGATACGGCGAACGAAATCCCGACAGACACGATAAATCCGATACTTAAACCGAAGGAGATTGAAGCCAATTCTGTACGCTTCATTCGACCTTCTAAAAACTCAGGAAGGATCGGGCGAATTCCATCGTGGAATACCGCCTTTCCCAAATGAGCAGCTAACCCAGTCAACGCAGTCAGCAAGACCACAACTGCTATTTCAAAGAACGATAAGTTTTGAAAGATATCCATTTCCCCATCTCCTATCAAAGGTTATGTTTTTTAAGCAAGCTATTCACAATTACTGGTACAGCTTCTTCTATGCTCTCTACAGCCATACCAAAAGCGATTTTTCCGTCCTGAACTAACTTTTCAATTTCTTGCTGATTTGGTTTTTTTCCGTTTTTGGCGACTGTCGAACATTTGCCATAGCCAAGAATACCGATTGCAACCGAAAGGGCTGCACCTCCGCCGCTGTTGCATGCACCTAAATAATAGTCGGCATCTCCGGCTTTTACTTTTTTAGCTGCATCAAAATCAGATGTAACGGTAACTTGTACATTCTCTCCACCAACAGCTTTTGCACTTCTTTCAATAACGTCCTTTTTAAGACCTCCAACAACGATTCGTAACATTATTCATTCCCCTTTCCAGTTAACAAACAGAAATATAAAGTGATAAATGCTGCTTCTGCATCAATATTTGTTTCGTCATTTTCCAATAAATCTTTAGCAAATTGATAATATTCCGGGTTTTCTCCGATAAGCGTTTCCAATTCGCTCGCGATGTCTGTGACAGGCTCGTTTTTGGAAATTCTCTGCAAAGCCACTGAAATGTGGCTCGTAAAAGAACCGGCATTTTCTTCTGTTAGTTTTACATCAAGGAAGTTTTCAACTTCTTCCATTAAATAAGGCAGCCGATTATAAATTTCATCATTGATTTGGTTTGTATCATGCAAAAGATCGATTCTCTCTTTTAAAGTAGCATCCATTATTAATGCCTCCCCTTGCTTCTTCAGAATATCAATATATCAAAAACTGTATATTGAGCTATATGATTACAATTAGTTTGCGGATTTAATGCTTTTTTAATCTGGAATGCGTGAAACTGTCATTGTTTGTTGGAAAGTAACCACCCCCATTAAAATACAATTTTTCGTATAATAACTGAAAAAATTAATATTTTGGAATTAAGTCCCCGTTTACGACCTTGGTTTGCGTTTCTACTATTCTTGTTAAAGATAAATGGTGCAGAATGTATTCCATTTTTCGATTTTCCGAACGGATTACACAAACAGCTTCATTCATATGTTTTTCAAACTGAAGCGCAAGTGGTGAGGTCAGCGGCTGAATATTGTACGCTGAATGGTTAATTTCATCCACGTTCCAAATCATCGCATCCACCGTTTGTGCCTTTAAATGTTGAAGTAAATGCATATAGTTGAATTCAAGGTACTGAATGTTGTTTAAACCCTGAACTTCTGCATTTGTCAGGATTTGTTGGTCGGTCGAGAAACTGTCAATTCCAACTTTCATTCCGTCGCTGATGTTTTTCTTTTCCGGGTCGGAAAAAATGACGGCATGTTCAGATACATAGGTCTTTGCGCCGAATTCTAACGCAATTTTTAATGACCGATCTTTTTTCATTTCTTCTATGGCCGAGAATTTCGATACGAGCGCAAAATCATATCTTCCATCCTTCACTCCATGAAGTCTTGGTTTGGATCCTCTCATAAAGGCAATATTGAGAGAAATGCCCAATTGTTCAAACTGTGACGTTATTCCTGTTGCTAATCCTTCATACTTCTTGGAATAAGGAAGCGGCATGACGCTGGTAATTTGATTAGCTCCTGAAAATCTTAATAAGTTTGAAATATTTTTGTATCGCAAAAAGGTCCCAAGATGGCCTCTAGCTTCTAGCTTAATACAGTTTTCATCTTCTAATTTTTTTAACACCGTTTGGACCGTGCCGCGGCCAACATGAAATTTAGCGGCAAAGTCACCAATCTTCGGCAAGCGTTCATTCACTTCAATGAACAATAATTCCTCCGCAACCTTTTGTAATAGGATGCCCTTTTTCGTAAAAAGGTTTTCAAGATTGTCCATCATCACCATCCGTTCAATGTACAGTATTTTGTATAATTAAGATAAAAAAAATCGCTCAAAGCGTTTTGAAAGGTGTTTTGTGATTAATGTGAATGTACAATTTTTTGTACTTTCGACACTCATAATGTAACATCTATTTAAAACGTTTACAATACTTTTTTAAAAGAATTTTTTGCCAGTTATTGAATCTTTTACATATAATTATTTTTAAATATACAAAAATCAGTATATTGTATTATGATAGAGAATGAAATAAAACTATAATCTTCGAGGTGATTAAATGTATCGCATCGTTTTTCTTGATATAGATGGAACGATCCTAGATTCCAAAGAAGAATTAAGCTTGGAGCTGGTGCAAACCGTAAAGAAACTTCAGCAAAAAGGAATTCTTGTTGGATTGGCGACAGGCCGATCTTATGATGGTGCCAAAAAATATGGAGAGCAGCTCGGAACTTCCATTTTCGTTACTTATAATGGCGGTTTTTCTCTCATTAATGGAGAAATCATTCATGATGGGAAAATACCTGCTGCCCTTGCCTATCTGTTATGCAGCGCAACGGAAGAATTGGGTAATACCTATATCCATTTCTCTTACAGATCATCCTGTTCTAATCGTCCGGCAAAAGGAATCGAGTACTTGCTCCCAGAAGCGAAGCTTTCCGATTTAAACGATACAAATCGTGATGCACATCGGTTAGTACTTTATGTAAACCAGGAGCAGCGGGCCATTTTGCAGGAAACAGCAAAGGATGCAGCAGCGCCTTTTGATGAAGGAGACCGCTTGGAGGTATTTCCGAAGGGATCAAAATGGACGGGGATTTTACCGATCATCACCCACCTTGGGATATCCCCTGAAGAAGTCGTAACAATTGGTAACGGAGCAAATGACATTGGGATGTTAGAAGCAGCTGGCCTGGGGATTGCCATGGGGAATGCTCCTGATCACGTCAAAGAGAAAGCCGATGTCGTTACGGAGGATAATGATCATGATGGGGTTATCTTGGCTTTAAATAAGGTGTTTAGCCTCAATAAACAGTCTATATTTATGGTCTAATTTAATTAAGCCGACAGGACATTTGTAACTGTCGGCTTTCTTTCATGCAAAAAACAAAAAAATTATGACGAGCCTTTCATTGGAGTCAGCTTTTAAGCCTCTTCTCTTCGAACCCAAATATCAAGAATGACAGCTAATCCAATTATGGCGCCTTTAATCATTAATTGATAAGCATAGGTCATCCCTAATAGCGTTAATCCATTACTTAGTACACCAATAATTAGCGCACCGCCAATCGTACCAAGAACAGTACCTTGCCCCCCGCTAAACTTTGTTCCTCCCAATACAACAGCGGCGATCGCATCAAGTTCCCAACCTGTTCCAGAATCAGGAAGACCTGCTGATAGACGCCCGGATAAAACCACTCCACTGAACGCTGAAAGAAAACCGCAAATGACGAAAACCATCACTTTAACTTTGCCAACATTCACTCCAGCTAGTGAAGCAGCGATCGGACCGCCGCCCGTCGCATAAATATGTCTTCCGAAAACGGTTCTGTTCAAAGTAAAATGGGCCATAATTAAGATTGCGGCAAGATAGATTAAGACAATCGGTATTGGTCCAATATTCATGGTTGTTAAGTCAACATACGTAGTCGAGTTAATCGTGATCGGTGCGGAACCTGGGCTCGACGCTAATGACAGCCCCCTTAATACAGACATGGTCACTAATGTGGCTAAAAAGGCTGTAACTCGAACCTTTACTACCATCAAACCATTAAATAACCCTATCAAAGCACCTAAAGCGAGAGATAAACAGATGACCAGGATTGGATTCATGCCTTGTTGAATCGTGATGGCAGCAAACATTCCCGTAATCCCGATAATGGATCCTACTGATAAATCAATTTCACCAGCAATGATGACATACGTCATTCCAAAAGCCACAATTGCAATCATCGCCATCTGGCGAATGATATTCATGAAATTACTAAAGGTTAAAAAATAAGGTGAAAGATAGCTAAACACAACTACTAATATGACAAGCCCTATAAAGATAATGGCCTGAGATGAGGTTAAGATTTTCCCAATCTGTAAATTGTTTTTGTTCATCTTTTTTGAATTGATCGATTGTCTTTCCACTCCTAAACTCATTTAGGCCCCCCCAGTCGCATAATATAAAATATTTTTGTCCGTAATCTCTGAACCTTCCAATTCCCTCTTTACCTCTCCGTCATAGAGAACTATCGTACGGTCAGCCAGCGCCACGAGCTCAGGCAATTCGGAAGAAACAACGATAATAGACATCCCTTGATCGCTTAATTGACGAAATAACATTTGTAGTTCCGTTTTCGCGACTATATCAATTCCTTGAGTCGGTTCATCAAGTAATAGAATTTTTGGATTCAAGTTTAAACACCTGGAAATGACTACTTTTTGTGCATTTCCTCCACTTAGCTTCCCTACCAATTTCTTCGGATCTCCTGGACGGATGTCTAAATGATCAATATTTTGTTTGGCAATCCTGTCCTCTTCCCTAAATTTAATGACTCCTTGTGGGAATATGCTAGGAAGATTGGTTAATGTAACATTTTCTTTGATCGACATTCCAGGAATGATTCCTTCTTTTCTTCGATCTTCAGGGACCATAATAATCCCCTTTCCAATGGCATCATGAATGGACTTTATCCTTACAATCTCACCATTTAAGGCGAATGATCCTGAGGTGATCGGATCGATTCCCGAAATCGCCCTTAAAATCTCTGTCCTGCCGCTGCCTAATAACCCGGCTATCCCCAAGATTTCCCCCTTAAAAAGATCAAAACTCAAATTGCTGAATTTCTGTCCTGACAGATTCTTTACCTGTAAAACTGGACCTGCCTTTTTATTGATCGTTTCCCTTTTTTCCGATAAATCATAAAGCAGCTCATTGTCGCCTATCATCATGTTGATAATTTGTTTTGTGTTGGCCTCTTTGGTCGGTAAGGTCTGAATTTTTCTCCCATCTCTAAGGACAGTCAGCCGATTGGATATTTCAAAGATTTCATCCATGCGATGCGATACATAAATAATGGCTGTACCTCTAGAGGTTAACGTCCGAATAATTTCAAAAAGCTTTTCCTGTTCATCCTGCGTTAACGCCGTAGTTGGTTCATCCATGACAATGATTTTGGCATTACTGGAGATGGCTCTTGCAATCTCGATTAACTGCCTCTCCCCCATACTTAAATCTTTTACAATCTGGGATGGGGATAAATTCATTCCCAAACTTTCAAGAAGCGTTTGTGCCTCTTTTTCCATTTGTTTATCATCTAACCGGATACCCTTTTTCTTTTCTCTGGACAGAAATAAATTTCCAGCAATAGTCAGATTCGGCAATACACTTAACTCTTGAAAAATCATGGCAATTCCATGTTCCTGGGAGGAACTTCTTGAATTAATTTGTACTTGCTTCCCATCTATTAAAATACTCCCGTTTTCAGGACGATACACTCCGGCAAGAATCTTCATTAAGGTGGTTTTTCCCGCCCCATTTCCACCCAGCAAAGCATGGACTTCTCCTTTTCTCAGGTCAAAGTCAACACCATCAACAGCCCTAAAACCTGAAAAAATTTTCGTTATTTGCCTCATTTCAAGGACATTTTGAACCATGATTCCCCCCCCTAGAAATGTCTCTGGGTTATAGAAGATCTAACCCAGAAACAATGTTTTAAACAGATTATTCAGCTAAAGTCTTTTGAAATACTTTCTTATATTGTTCTTTTACATTCTCAGATGAAGTAGGTAATGTTGGAACAGTTACATATTTCGGAACTTCTCCGCCTGCCAGTTTCTTTAACAACGCCAAAGTCTTATACTTTCCTTCTGCATATAAATCTTGTGAAGAAGTGAAAATAACGATCTTATTTCCTTTTTCTAAACCTTGGGCTAAATGATCACTTAAGTCATGTGTTACAACGAAAACTTCTCGGCCCGAAGTTCTTACCGCTGCTTCCATCCCCAATGCCGGCGTTTCATATACTCCAAATCCACCGACTACATCGGGATGTGCAGTTAAGATATTTTCAAATTCTTGCTGTGCCTGGTCTGCGGTATCAGCCTGCCCCCTGGCAACAATTTTGTATCCTTCTTCGCGGACAGCATCTTCGAACCCTCTTACTCGCTGTTCACAAGTGAGAATATAGGCTCTCAAGCCCATCGTAGCTAAAGATTTACTTTTAATTCCTTCGTCCTTCAGCTTTTTCACTAAAGCTTTGCCTGCAGCAAAACCGCCGCCATAACCATCTGGATCTACTAAACTAGTAAATTCACCTTGATTAGGAGGACCGCCGCCAAGGACAACTGGAATTTTCGCATCATTTAATTTCTTGACTGCTGGTCCAAATGCGGCTGTATCTACTCCGATTGCTACAACGCCGTTTACCTTTTGAAGGATTAACGATTCAACATCGCTCATTTGCTTATTTAAATTTCTTTGTGCGTCCGTTTGAACATATTTTCCACCAAAAGATTCAACTGTTTCTTTTATGGCTTGTCCAATAACCTTCTCTGAGGCAATGTCCCCGAAGTGTACAGAATAGCCGATAAATGGTTTCATGGCTTTAATTTTTTCAATTTCTTGTGGTGTCAATTCCAGAGTTTCTACACCGGCTGGTTTTCCTAATGTACTTTCTTCTTTTAATGGCGGCAGTGCAGCTAACCCATTAGCGGATTCCTTTTGAGCGGCCGGTACATCTTTCGCTGCTTCTTGTTTTGCTCCGCAACCCGCTAACAAACCAATTATCAGCAAAGAGCTCCCTAAAATTGACGCAAATTTTTTTGTTTTCATCGTTTTCTCTTCCCCCCTGATAGTGAATGATCGTTTTTACACTTTTAATAGTACATGGATTTCAAATGTTTAAAAATTAACAAAATTGCGAACAAAGATATACTATATTGTTAACGCTTACAAAATAAAAAAGCCTCTCCATGATTATGGAAAGACTTATTAACTATTGAATTGCAATTCTCCTAATTCTTTCTTCAGATGCATGGGTATGATGAATCTCGTCTACAATTTGCCCATCACGCAAAACTAAGATTCTGTTACACAAACCGATTAGTTCGGTAATGTCTGAGGAAATAACCATGATCCCCTTCCCTTTCTGCGCAAGATCATGTATAGCTAAATATAATTGACATCTTGATCCGATATCAATGCCCCGAGTCGGTTCATTTAATAATAGCAATTTACTATCCGCGACCAACCATTTCCCCAGGATAACTTTTTGCTGATTTCCACTGCTCAAATACTTAATTTGATCATGGATATGTTTTAATTTGATATCTAGTTCCATTACTTTTTCTAATGCGGTATCCTGCTCTTCATTCCGCTTAATAACTTGCCATTTATTGAATTTGTCCAAGCTTGAAATGGTTAGATTTTGTGATATATCCATATTCGTCAAAAGCCCCTCTTCCAGACGATTTTCGCTAACGTATCCAATACGTTCATCTACAGCCTCATAGGGATTTTCTAATTTAATTTCTTTACCTCGCCAATAAATATGGCCTGACTCTTTTGGCACTTGCCCTATGATAATTTTTGATAACTCTGTTCGCCCCGATCTAGATAACCCGGCTATTCCCAGTATTTCTCCTTCATATAACGAAAAGTTAATATTTCTTAGGAGAGGTGCTCGTGACAAATTTTCCACCCGCAGCATCTCTTCACCCTTACTAGCTAAAATAGGAGGGAAATAATGACCAATATCCTTTCCTATCATTTGTTTAACCATTTCCCTTTTATTTAAGGCTTTGATATCGCTGGTATTGATATGCCGACCATCTCTTAAAATCGTCACCCGGTCACTTATTTTTAGCACTTCATCCAATTGATGGGAAATAAAGATGATTCCTATTCCTTGCTTTTTAAATTCTTTGATTAGTTGATACAATCGGTTACGTTCAACTTCATTTAAGTTTGCCGTTGGTTCGTCCATTATTAAAATGTTTGACTTTCTACTTAGTGCTCTAGCAATGGAAACGATATACCGTTCTCCTGGATCTATCGAAGAAACCAGTGAATTGGGGTTCATTGGACATCCTAAGAGCTCTAACAAGCGTCTTGCTTCATTCTTCATCTTTAAAAAATTCGGAATGAATCCTAATAGTTTAGGATAGTTTCCTAAATATATATTTTCGGCAATACTCATACTTCGAACTAACATTGGTTCCTGGTAAATTGTCGAAATACCTAATTTTTGTGCCTCTTGAGTGCAAGAGATTTTAACCTTTTCTTTATTAATATAAATTTCACCCTCATCAGGGGTATAAATGCCCGCAATCATTTTAATTAAGGTGCTTTTACCAGCTCCATTTTCCCCGATAATCGAATGGACTTCACCTGCTCTTAATTCAAAGTTGATTCCATCTAATACTTTTGTTCCGAAAAAAGATTTATCAATATTTTTCAATTCTAGAAACATAAGTCCACCTGCCTATTCCTTAATCTTTCTATATTTTCCCGGCGGAATCCCTGTTATTTTTTTAAAAAGCAAATTGAAATAATTAGCATTTTCGTAGCCTATTAACGATCCTATTTCTCTCACAGAAAGGTTGGAATGCTCCAGCAGCCTTTTGGCTTCATTTATACGGCACTGAATCATGTATTGAATGGGCGGCATCCCAACTTCTTCTTTAAAAACATGAGCTAAATGGTAGGGGCTTACATAAACGAGGTTAGCTAAATCGTTTAATGTCAGCTCCTGACGAAAATTCCCTTCAATATATTTTTTTACTTCAAGGCAAATCGAAGAAAGGATAGGATGATTGCCATTTTCCAAAAGACGTGTAACTTTAATAACAACAGTTTGTAAAATCGAAGATATGATATCCTGATAACCGGTACGTTTTAAATCATATTCATTTAATATGGCATTTAAATAATTAAGAATCTCCTTTTTTTCTTCCTGCAGAGGGATAATTGGAAGATCCGTGGACTCTATCAAAATACCTTTTTTATTTCCATTGATATAAATATTGGAAAAACAGATAGATATCCCTTTTAGGGGCTCATCTATACTAGATTTCCCCTCAAACCTAATGAATGGATTTAAAATAATCAGGTCCCCTGCATTTCCGATAAAACGTTTTTCTTCAAATTTAAAGTCACCACGCCCTTGTTCTATAAAAATTATCTCGGTATAGTCTTCGTCCTTATGTTTTTTAAATACCTTAGGATTTTTTTGATTGATTTCTGATGCAGTGATAAATCGAGGAGTTTCTAGAAGAATTGAGGATTTTTGCACGGAGAATACCCCCTTTAAAGAAGAATGGGCGATGGCAGGTTGTCACCGCCCGTTTATTGTTGAATGTTATTTGTATTCCCAACCAATTTCTTTTAATTTATCTTTCAAGTAAGCAATAGAGGTCTTCGCGTACCAGTCCGGCTCGGATTGTCTGGTATTGAAGCCGACTTCCATTGATAAATATCCGTCGTAGTTGATTTCCTTTAATGCTCTTAAAACCGCGGCGAAATCACAGCGTCCATGACCTGGAGGCAGGCGGTCGCTGTCAGCGATATGAACATGATGAAGCTTGTCCTTCATGCGGTATACATAGTCGCTCGCCACTTCATTGCGGTATAAAGCATGGAAGGTATCGAACATAACCTTTACATTATCCATACCGGATTGCTCTGCTAAAAGAAGGGCATCGTCAGCTGTTTCAATTAGGTTGCTATCTGCAGGAGTTGGCTCAACCACTAGTGTCACACCAAGATCCTTTGCATATTGAGCTACTTCAATTAAGCCTTCCAAGCTATAGTTCCATGCTTCCTGCTGTGAAGTTCCAAATACAACCCAGCCCGCAATCCACATAACTGTCGGACATTCCCATTCATGCGCTAAACGAACAACTTCTTTATAATGATTAATCGTAAATTCTCTTTCTTCTTTTAAAGGAGAGCTTGGGTTCATTCCTGGACCGCCGCCTGGTGCTGGCAGCATCGATGAAACCTTTAAATTCTTTTCCTTTAATAATGCTTTGATTTCTTGTCTTCTTTCAGGTGATAAATAGTCCGGCCATGCATGTGGCGCAGCGCAGCCAATTTCAATGGCATCATAACCAAATGAAGAGAGACGGTTAATGACTTCCTCTAGAGGATAAGAAGAAAGCCAGTTTGGAAAACTACTATAAACCCATGTATTAAATGCTATACCTTTCAATGTGGACAGCTCCTTTTAATAAAAATATTAATTAAGATAACGGCGGATTGGTTATTTGAGAGTAATATCGGCTTATCCGAGAGTAAACTATATCGTATCCGAGAGTAATAACCTCTCTTCCAAGAGTAACTACATCCCCTACGAGAATAATGACCTCTCATCCGAGAGTAAACAACTCTTCCCTCTTATTCCCAGACAAACACAGCTTTTTCTGTCTTTCTTTCGTCAAACAAACGGAATGCTGTTTCTGCTTCTTCCAATTTGAATCGATGTGTAACCAATTTTTCTACAGGCAGATTTTTTCTGACAATAAACTCCGCAATTTCATTGAACTCTTGGATAGGGAAGTACCAGGATCCCATCACGGAAATTTGTTTGCGGATTAATTGCTGGCTTGGCTTAATCGTTGATTCTTTGCTTTCACCAATAAACGCCACGCGTCCATGAGCTCTTACGCAATCTAATGCGTCATTTTGGGCAAATGGACTTCCGGAGCAATCAATCGCTGCGTCGGCGCCGGCACCTTTTGTAATGCGAGCAATTTCTTCTTGAACATTCACATTTTTACCGTTGATGGTGTAGTCTGCACCTAATTCCTTCGCTAGCTCCAAACGTTCATCAAGCATGTCCACCGTAATGACAGTAGCTCCCAATCCTTTGGCAATCATCACACCGGCACCGCCCATTGGCCCCATTCCAAAAATAACAAGTGTGTCTCGGCCGGAAATGCCTAATCTCTTTTGAGCATGATAGAGAGTTCCTACTGCATCTGTAGAAACAGCTGCGGTTACGAAGCTCATGCTATCCGGAAGTCTCATGCAGTTTTCGGCTGGAACCACCATGTACTCCGCATCTCCGCCATGTGAATCAAAGCCGATGCACTTGAATTCGTTACAGAACATTTTGTAGCCGCTCTTACAATGAGGACATTCCCCGCATCCAAGGGCTAGGTAAACAGCTACGCGGTCACCCGGCTTGAAATTGCTTACGCCATTCCCTGCTTCTGTAATCACTCCTGCCGGCTCATGTCCTGGCACTGTGCATCCGCATTTGGTTCCTTCAAAAACGGATGTCCCGTAATACAAGCTCATATCACTGCGGCAAATAGCAGACGCCTTTAATTGAACAAGTACTTCTCCCTGTCCTGGTGTTGGGATTTCAATCTCGCGAATTTCTACCTTTTTGTCTCCCGGAAAAAATACGGCATTCATTGTTGTCATAGTACTGCCTCCATTTAAATTAATTTTTGTAACCCAAAACGCCACTATCCTCGCTTCATCTGTCTCTAGCTTACGCCCACCACATCTCTGTCAGCTGCTCCTTGAACATAGCTCCTTTTAGAAGGGAAATGGCTTTGCTTAAACCCTCATCCGTAGAAGCAAGCATATCCTCATGTTCAATAGAAATGACATAATCATATCCGACCGCACGCAATGTACTGACAATATCTTTCCAGAACTTTTCATCGGAACCGTAACCGACAGACCTAAACGTCCATGAGCGGTCTAAAATTTCAGAGTAATGCTTTGTATCCAAAACGCCATTTATACTAATATTCGCACGATCTAAATAAGTATCTTTCGCATGAAAATGGAAAATAGCATTTTCGCGGCCCAGCTTTTTGATGGCTTGGACTGGATCGATACCTTGCCAAACAAGGTGACTTGGATCAAAGTTGGCTCCGATGTTTTCTCCGGCATGTTCCCTTAACTTTAAAAGTGTTTCAGGATTATAGACCACAAACCCCGGGTGCATCTCAAAGGCAACGTTAATGCCATGCTCCTTCGCGAATTGTGCTTCCTCTTTCCAATACGGAATGACCATATCGTTCCACTGCCAGTTCAACACATCCAAATATTCTGGCGGCCAGGAACAAGTGACCCAGTTCGGATTTTTAGCTTCTGCATGATCACCAGGGCATCCGGAAAAACCATTCACAACCGGCACACCCAGCCGCTCCGCTAACAAAACAGTTTTTCTCCAAACCTCATGGGAATCCTTCGCAAACTTTTTATCCGGATGCAGCGGATTTCCGTGGCAGCTTAGACCGCTGATCGTTAACCCTCTGCTTTCAATCGCGCGCAGGAAGGAGCTTGCTTTCTTGGGAGATTCAAGTAATTCATCTGGATTACAGTGATGGTTCCCGGGATAATTTCCTGTCCCCAATTCCACTGCTTCGACACCCATCCGTACTAATTTATCCAGCATTTCCTCAAAAGGCAGATTCTGATATAAAGGATTAAATACACCTAGTTTCAAGCCAGAACCTCCTTGCCAGTCTGAACCTTGACCCATTTCTGCTGCTGATGGCTTTCCAAGATCGCATCGGTAATGCACATGGAAATATGTCCATCTTTAAATGTTGCAAAATTAGGCTTGTCTGTTTTCAGGCTCTTGCCATCGCGAACAAACGAATAGAAGTTTAACATCATATTTTTCAAAGCATCCGGCCAGCCTTCATTGTGTCCGCCTGGATGGTGGATGGAAGACCTTGCTTCTGCTGTAAACAAGGCAGGGTCTGCTAGCAAAATTTCATTTGCCCGGTCCCTGTGACCAATCCAAAGTTTTTCTTGCTCTTCCTGATTCCAGAAAACAGAACTTTTACTTCCGTTAATTTCAAAGCTTAGTCTATTTTTTCGGCCTGCACTCACCTGTGATACCGTAAAGGCTCCCCGTGATCCATCTTCAAAGCGGAACAGAACAGATGCATAATCTTCTGTGTTGATCGGAACATCTTCATATTCTTGTTCTTCTAGATTTTGTGTGCTAAAAGTAGCAATCGTATTTTTTGCTTTCTTTCTTACCGGAATTACTGTTGCTAAGTCTGCGAAAACTTGGACAATCCGCTTTCCAGTTACGAACTGGACTGTGTCACACCAGTGTGAACCGATATCGGCGACTGCACGGGAATTGCCGCCCACTTCCGGAGCAAGGCGCCAGTTAAAGTCTGTTTCATACAGTAACCAATCCTGAAGATAGCTTCCATGTACCAAATTTACTTTTCCAAGATCACCGTTTGCTATTTTTGCTTGTAAGTTTTGCACACTACCATGCTGTCTATAGTTAAAATTCACCGCATGGATAACTCCGTGTTCTTCCGCTAACTCCAGCAATTCTGCTGATTCTTCGCTGTTCATTGCAAGTGGTTTTTCAGAGACGACATGCTTTCCGGCTAAAATAATATCCTTATTAATGACATAGTGAAGAAAATTTGGTGTGCAATTGTGCACGACCTGGATTTCGCTGTCTTTCAGCATTTCGCGGTAATCACCAAAGGCTTTTGGAATTCCCAGTTCTGCCGCCTTTTTTTCAGCAGCTTTTTGACTTGTTTCCGCCAAACCGACTACTTCCACGAATCCAAGTCTTCTGATTGCCTCAATATGGGTTGGTCCAATAAAACCCGTTCCAATAATCCCAACCTTTATTTTGTCCATAGTGATCACTCCGTTTCTATCAAACCTTATTTTTTTACAACCTCTTGTTTTTTAAGAAAATGAATAAATTGTTGAGCCACATCCCTCGGATTCCCTTCCAGACGATTGGCGGTACGCTCTTTTACACCGCCAGTGAGGATTTGTTTCAATCTTTTATGGGCACTGATATTGCTGTCAGGCATATAGATTTTTTTAGGTCTTGGACTTGGCGTTTGCAGCGTCATTCGATCCGATTTCATTTGAGTCGTCAGAACATGTTCTTTTACCTTTATTTTCGCTGCCTGAAGAACATTTGAAAGGGATGGTTCTCCATCATGCTCCATGGTCTGATCACACATCATCAATGCAGGTAATTGAACTGTTAATTTTTGCCTTCTTCCACGTCCAAGGGTTCGAGTTGCCACATAATTTTCAGTTGAAACTTGCTCAAGTTCGAGCAGTGAATTAATCAACGTGACCCCGAGCAAATTGGAAAGAGCAGGCCCAACACCGTTTGCCCCACCTCCTTGCTGGCCGGTCATGATCAGATCAAATTTCTGATCAACAAGGATTTCACTTACCTTTTTGGTCATTTCGAAAAGATTTTGTTCATCATTTATCTTAATCAAATCTGCCTCATCAGCTCCTAAACCTAGTAAACTGCGAAGCATATATGGATTGTTTCCGAAATAATAGACATGAATCTCCGAATTTGGTATTTTAGCTTTCAGTTTCGCCGCTTCCTTCATCGCTGCAGAATCTGATTCATCAATAAACAAAGTCGTATTCAATTCACTTAACCCTTTATGGTTTTGCGAAAACAACGGAGTTCCAACTGGAGCTTGTTTCTCCTTTATCAGTACTGCAATTTTCAATCTTTCTCCTCCTCTCCCACGAATCGTTTCTTATCCTAATCGAAAACGAACCCCGCAGCCACCATGCGGAAAATTCCAGGTTACCGCATCTGTCTCGCAGGAAATGCGGCAGGCACCACATTCGAGGCAACCGTCAACTACGAATCTCATTTTTCCGGATTCTAATGTAAAACGTTCGGCTGGACATATATTAAGACAAATTTGTGTAGAGCATTCATTGCATATCGAGGTATCTACTTTTATATGCGGTGTATCATCAGGATTAAAATTTACACGCAAAAGCTTTTCGGTTGTATTCATTTTACATATACCTCCATATTTCAAAGCCGTCCTTAATTAATTGCCACGGTGAAACGTTACCGCGGAGGGAATTTTTCAGTGTTGATGACAAACTCGGTTGAATCGTATCCTCAAAGCCAAATAAATTTTTAGCGATATTGTCGATTAGAACAGGATACTCTCTTCCGATTCGCGGATTTGCTAAAACCTTATGCGTGTTCTGAAACTTTTTAAGGTTTTTTCCCACGAAGGACTGATCAAGCTGAGTTTTATAGGATGCCAATTCTCGCGCCGATGCATTTCCTTTCCTTATACAGTCAACCGCGGTTTTTCCTGCCTCTCTTCCTGAAGCAATGGCATAGTTCATGCCCTGAATCGAAAAGCCGTTATTGATGACCAGCCCCGCAGCATCCCCAGTGACCAAGATCCCATTTCCATATAATTGTGGAACCATGTCAAGTCCCACTTCGGGAACTAAATGAGCACTATATTCCACTAAACTTCCGCCTTCAAGAAACTTTTTAATTTGCGGCTGATTTTTAAAATGCTCTAAAATCGCCCTGGAGTTAACAGAAGTTTCTGCTATGGATCCTAAATTCACAACAATTCCAATGGATAGAGTATTACGATTTGTATAAAGGAAGGCACCGCCATAAACTCCATTTAAAAACTCACCCACAAACTCATACGCGCAGCCTTCACTTCCCTTAAGTCCAAAACGCTCGTTAATTGTTTCCTCAGGCAGTGACAGAATTTCCTTAATACCCAGCCCGATATCCTTTGGCTTTATATCCTGCTTGCGCAAGCCTGCTTTTTGAGCCACCAAGGAATTCACTCCATCTGCACAAATTACGATATCAGCGTAAATGAAGCCATCGGCATGATGCGTTTTGACACCCTTTACAAACCCATCCTCCAAAATCACATCTTCCACTAATGTATTGGTTAAAAGGGTCGCACCAGCTTCTTCCGCTTTATTGGCCAGCCAGCTGTCAAAATGAACTCGGTTCAATGTGCAGGCATTATAGCCATCATTTCTTTCTGTCTCATATTGCATTAAGGATAATGACTCGGCGGTAACCATTCCAATCCCTTTTTTCGAAATCCAGCGCTCAATCGGGGCCTCATTCTTCCAGTTTGGGATAAATTCATCCAAGATCCCTTTAAACATGACTCCGCCAGTTACATTCTTTTCCCCTGGCACAATTGCCCGTTCAATAATACAAACATTCAATCCGGCCCTCGCCATTTCAAGAGCTGCCGCACTGCCGGCCAAACCCGCACCAACCACGATTACATCAAATTTGCTAGACAACTTGGTCACCTCCTAATCCTTCAATAAGAGCAGGTAAAATTTCAAACGCATCGCCTATGATAGCAAGGTCCGCAACCTTTAATAAGGGCGCGTTTGGATCTGAATTAATTCCCACAATAACATCCGATTCTTTGATGCCGATGAGATGGTGGGGAGCGCCTGACACGCCGACGCCTATATATAATCTTGGTGCAACCACGTTTCCTGTCAGACCAATGAGCTTATTGTGCGGGAGAAACCCATTATCTACGACAATCCGGCTTCCTCCCAAAGTCGCTCCTATTAAATTGGCAAACTGGGAAACTAGCTTTAATCCTTTCTCATTGGCAATGCCGTCACCCATTGCCACAACCACTTCGGCTTCTGTTAAGTCAATATTTTCCGCTTTGGCTTTAAACGTTTCCATAATTTTCGGTACCATTCCATTAACAAGCGGATTCACTTTCTGAACGGTAACCGGATTTTTTTTCTCAAAATAAGGATTTCTGCCTGTGCCGCTTGGGATGATGGTTGCAAAAGCAACGTTTGAATGTTTCGGCAGGATGCGAACTTCATCGACTTTACCGTTATACGTTGATTGATGGATTTTAAAGTCACCGGCATCAATAGAAATTTGCCGGCAGGAATGGAAAAATACGCCGTCCGATGAAGCTGCCGCAATGGCTAATATGGTTTCTCCCAACAAATTATTGGCAGAAAGCAGTAAACCCAGCTTTGCTTCGCCTACTAAACATCCTATTTCACTGCCTGCTAACTGCCCGCATGGATCATCGTCTAGTGTAAAAGGCAATTCCCAAAATACATCGATGGCCGCTTGTGTTAGTTCCTCCTGGGAGATGGCTTCGCTGTAGGCCGCCCCTATGAGACTCCCTCCCAAAAGATCGGCCAGCTTTTTGCTGTCCTTCACGATATTCTTACTATCCTCCGTGATTTTTCCTTCTTCCCCTTCAATAAAAACAAGGACATTATTCATACCAGGATGCTCCCCTCTAACCATTCCGATCTATAGTTTGCGCCCAATTTCCTCTCCATCCCAAACTGCCTGCTCGATCATCCTTGGTGCAGCACTATCACCAATACGATAGATTTCTTTACACTTGCCTTTTAAGGAGAAGTATAAATCGGTGATAGAGCGGTTTTGGGTGGCATAGACAAAGGAATCATAACCGCCAATTTCGGTTTCCTTTTCCGTGTATACATTTTTTAGCACTGCACTATTTCCATTAATCGATACAACTTCATGATGCGGTGTCATTTCTACATCCATTTCCATAAAGCGTTGATAGAACATAACCTGATTACTTGGTTCCAAATTTTCTCCAACAAAGTTTAGATGTGTGACCATATTTACATGTACGCCTTGTGAAGCTAATAATTCTGCTACTCCTGCACCCTTGTAATGTCCATTTTCATCAATAAACAATACTCGATTTCCAACTGTTGCTTTTCCGTCGATCACATCATAAACGCTGTAGACATTATCCTGGCTGCCGCCTGGAACATCGAGCGGTGCAACGCTGGAACCCGTTGCGATCACAACTACATCCGGGTTAAAATCCAGTACGGTCTTTTCATCCGCTTCTACGTTATAGTGAATGTCTACACCGAGACGATTGACGCGCTTAATTAAATGAGAAATCACACCATGTACCTGGTCCCGATGCGGCAGCTTACTTGCTAATAGAACCTGGCCGCCAAGCTTATCATCTTTCTCAAGCAGAGTAACCTGGTGCCCTCTTAATGCGGCTATTTCACTTACCTTCAAGCCGGCTACACCACCGCCGACCACGACAATTCGTTTTTTCTGGTCTGCTTCTTGTAAGGTGCCGATACCCAGTTCCTTTTCAAGCCCTACCGCAGGATTATGAATGCACCGAATTGGCTTTTCCTGCATGACTTGATAAATACATCCATCATTACAAGCGATACAGTTTCGAATATCCTCTTCTTCACCGCGCTGCGCTTTATTTGGAAGTTCTGGATCCGCGATTAAGGCCCTTGCCATTCCTACAAAATCCGCATGTCCATCAGCTAAAATCTTCTCAGCCTGAACTGGATCATTAATGCGGCCAAAAGAGATAATCGGCAGATTGATAATTTCTTTAAGCGTTGCGCCCATATAAACCGCGAACCCGGCGGGAACAGACATAGGCGGAATTTCCATATAAAAACTTGAGAAGGATCCGGCGTCGGTATTGATGTAGGTTACCATGCCTGTTTCCTCAAACGCCTTTGCAAGTTTGATTCCATATTCCAGATCGTAGCCCCAAGGGGTAAATTCATCCAGGCAAAGACGAATGCCTACTGGGTAATCATCCCCTACTGCTTTGCGTACTGCCCGGAGGACCTCCATCGGCAGCCGCAGTCGATTTTCAAATGAACCGCCATATTCATCGGTACGCTTATTAAAAAATTCAGAGACAAAAGAGCGTAATAAACCATCATGTGCGACCTTTATCTCTACACCATCAAACCCTGCTTGTTTATAGTGATAAGCGGATTTTGCAAATCCTTCAATCGTTTCTTGGATATCTTCTATTTCCATTTCCTTCGTGTTGAACGAACTGGACGGTTCCGGCATTTGGGTAGGAGCTAATAAAATTTGTGGAGGATTCTTTAATGTAGTATGACCGGCATGGTTAATTTGTCCAAAGATTTTCCCCCCATTTTCATGGACCATGTCAGCATACATGCGCAGCCCAGGCACAATGGCAGGGTCCCATCCACGTACAAATCGATTGGACATTTGTCCTGATAATGTAGCGGCTATGCCATACATGATAACTAAGCCAGCTCCGCCTTTCGCCCGTTCAGCATAATAGCGTGCCTCCCGTTCATGCGGCATGCCATCTTCAAAAGTCAATGCATCAAAATGAGGCTGAAATACAATTCGGTTTTTAATCGTGACATTCCCGATCTTAAACGGGGTAAACAAATAATCAAAGTTACTCATTACAGGTCTCTCCTTTAGATTACGCCTCCGTTCCTCGCAAATGGTCAGCGGGAGATTGAGGCGATTTCTTCAAAATGGTTGAGTTTAATTTCGTCAGCCAAAAGTGATTCGAGCTTTTCTAGCAATGCTTTCATATGAGGAGTAGAGTCATGATATTCCCAGGCTTCTTGATCCTTATATTTTTCATAGAATGTAAACTTCCCTGGAGTATCCTTCACCCGATGAAGGATATAAATTAGAGCACCTTCCTCATTTTGTACTTCTGAAACCATGTGGACGAGGGCATCTTCAAGTTCCTTTTCTTTACCTGACTTCGCTTGTAAAGTAGCTGTGAAAACGATCAATTGTATCTCCTCCGGGCCTATTTAAAATAATTCTCCAAATAACGGTAGCTGTGCTCTGCCAGATATTCCACATCTTCGCCAATATCATTGGCTTCAACTGTAAATTCAACGTTGTTTCCATGATTTTGGATGACGTTAAAAATCTCCTCAAACTGAACATCACCCTTGCCTAGCGGCTGGAATTTACCATTCCCAAAGTCCTTCAGATGCATGTAACGAATTCTATCAATATATCTTTTTACAACTGCAAGTGCATCTCCCCCGGCACCATGGATATGGCCTGTATCGACACAAAGATTGATTTTGGTCTGTGGCATTAGTTGATCGAGTTGTCCCTCTGTTTCTACCATCGAGTCAAGATGGTGGTGGAAGCTGGCCATTAACCCATTCTCTTCACATAAATCAACTACTCGATCCAATCCTGTTGCCAGTTTGGTAAAATCACTTTCCCTGATTCCGTCCCGTCTTATAGCTCCGCCCCCTACAATTAGGTGTTTCGCTCCAAATACTTTTGCCGCATAAATCGCCCTATCAATTTTGTAAAATTCCTCTTCAAGGATTTCATCGAAAATAAAGTTCGCAGCTGTATAAACAGCCCCTAGTTCAACTTTGTTTTCTTCTAACAGATGAGTGAATTCGTTTCTTCTATTAATATAGCTATATAAATTCCCATCGAAGATCTCAATTCTCTCAAAACCCGTTTTGCCAATAACCTTAACCGCCTCTTCAATCGGACCAATAGATAAGTAGAACAAATCTTTTATCGACGGAACGCCTACAGGATGGCCAACTGTATGGCCCCATGCATTTGTCATAAATCCAATTTGCATTAACAGCACCACTTTCTTTGTGAAAATAAATACAATCTATTCAATAAATGCATGTGAAAAGGGAGTTTGTACGCTCCCTTTTATTTATTCACTTTCAACCTTTTCCCACTGTCTTGAAGCAGCCGATCTTTCCACCGCGTCCAGAACAGCCTGGTTCCGCACTCCGTCTACAAAATTCGGGGATGGGCTATATCCATTTGTAATCCCATCCATCAGATCAGCCATTAAGTTAATAAACGTATGCTCGTAGCCGATAATGAGACCCGGCGGCCAGTATGCTGCAGCAAATGGATGATGCTCCTCGGTACAGTTGATTGTGCGGAACCCCTGCAGCCCTGGTTCATCATCCGTAAAATACACTTGGAGATTATTCATATTCTCCAAATCCCAGCGGATGGACCCTTTTTCACCGTTAATTTCAAAGCGGTTGCCATTTCGATTGCCAGCTGCTACACGGGTTGCCTCAAACACGCCCATTGCTCCGTTTTCAAATCTGGCCAAAAATGCGGTGGCATCGTCTACTTCAACCATTCCCTTAGAAGTTTCATCGGCAATTGCTTTTAAGCCAAAGCTCGCTTTCTCAAGCGGCCTTTCCTTAATAATCGTTTCCATCATACTTGTTACTTCTGTGAATTCTCCGACCAAAAACCGCGCAAGGTCCAAAATATGCGCCGCTATATCGCCCAAAGCTCCTGACCCCGTTACATCCTTGCGCAGGCGCCATACTAATGGAAAGTTAGGATCCACAATAAAGTCCTGTAAATAGGTGGCTCGTACATGATAAATTCTGCCCAGACGGCCTTCCGAAATTAGTTTCTTGGCGTACTGTACTGCAGGAGCATAACGGTAAGCGTGGCCAATCATGTGTACAACTCCGGACTTCTGAACCGCCTTCAGCATTCTCCTTGCTTCATCCAATGTCATTGCCAGAGGCTTTTCACAAAACACATGTTTACCTGCTTCTGCAGCAGCAATCGCCATTTCCGCATGTGTGTGGTTCGGAGTGACAATATCAATCAGATCAATATCATCACGTTCAATCAAACGCTGCCAATCCGTTTCATAAGAAGCAAAACCAAATTTATCTGCCGCTGCACTCAAAGCATCCTCGTTCCGGCCAGCTATTGCCTGCAATACCGGCTCAGTTTCCGGATCAAAATAAAAGGGCAAATCACGGAAAGCATGGCTGTGTGCCTTTGCCACAAACTTATATCCGATCATTCCTACTCTAACTTTCTTTTTCCCCAACAGAATCCACCGATCCTTCCTTGATTAAGTAATCGATTACATTTATAGATCCGTCTCTTAAAAATCCGTTTACTGTTGGATGGCGTGCTCTAATTCCGCCTCGGATTCGATCAGATCCCCATCTAATTCACCAGTGATTCTTCCATCCTTTAAGACAATAATCCGATCACAGATGGCCATAAGTTCGGCCAATTCGGAGGAGATTAAGATGACACCAAGACCTTGATTGGCCAAATTCCTTATTACATTAACGATTTCACCTTTAGCCCCGATATCCACACCTGCTGTTGGTTCATCCATAATCAATACCTTTGGGTTGGTTTCCAGCCATTTTGCGATAACAACCTTTTGCTGATTACCACCAGATAATAACGAGATTGTTTTATTCATAGAATCAGTTTTGATAGAAAGCTCTTCAATATAGGAGTTAACCGTTTTTTCCACGTTCTTTTTATCTATTGCAAGGCCTTTTCTAAATTTATTTATTACTGGCAGGACCATGTTATCCTTGACCGTATGCATTAATACTAATCCTTGCCTTCTTCTATCTTCAGGAATCAACGCAACTCCGGCATTAATCCCATCTTTCACCGATTTAATTTTGACCTTTTGATTATCGAGGATAATTTCTCCTGCTTTTGCAGGATTAAGTCCAAAAATGGCTTCTCCTATTTCGGTTCTTCCAGATCCCATCAATCCGGCAAACCCAATAATTTCACCCTTTTTTAAATGAAAGTTAATATTCTTGATTTTGTCATTAATAGTCAGATTTTTTACCTCTAAAATGTTTGAACCTGTAACTTTCTTTTCTCTCTTGATTCGTTTAAATGCTTTCTCGGCAGATGTACTGCCAAGAAGGTGTTCAATGATGGATTCCATATTTAAGTTCTTGGTTTCCGTTGTCAACACATGCCGTCCATCTCTCATGACCGTAATCGAGTCAGTGATCTGGAATATTTCATGCATCCGGTGAGAAATGTAAATGATGGTAACCCCTTTTTTCTTTAATTTCTCCACGATACCAAAGAGGATTTGTGTTTCAGCCTCTGTAAGAGAGGCTGTCGGTTCATCCATGACCAAAATTTTTGCTTCACGTGACAGAGCTTTGGCGATTTCAATCAGCTGGCAATACCCTACACCAAGCGTATTGACGACTGCACTAGGATCGACATCGATTTCAAACGTTGCCAAGAGCTCAGCAGCTTTTCTTTCCATTTCCTTTTTATTGATAATTTGAAGGCCTTTTTCTTTTACCTTCTGGTTAAGAAAGATGTTCTCAGCCACAGTCAAAGTAGGTATTAGGCTCATTTCCTGAAAAATCATTCGAATACCATTCTCACTGGCATCCTTTGTTGACGAAATCTTAATCGTCTCTCCGTTGACTTTGACCGTTCCTGAATCAGAGGTATATACCCCAGTTAAGATTTTCATCATGGTGGATTTACCCGCGCCATTTCCACCTATCAGGGCATGCACTTCACCCTTTTTGATTTTTAGATTAATATTGTGCAATACTTGTATCTCATTAAATGACTTGTTGATATTTTCCATTTCAAGGATGTATTGACTCAATGCTTATCACCTCTTGATTGTCCCCTTCTCAGCAGCTTCTTCCTTAGCGCTTTAGGAGACGGTAATATGATACAAATTTTATAACGATTACTTTCTGGCTTTTCTGCGGCTTCCTAATGTACTAAGTGCTACAAACAGGATGATAATACCGCCGCGAACCATCATTTGCTGGCTGATGCTTAATCCGCCAATGATCAGACCATTGTTAATGATCCCCATAAGCAAAGAACCGATGACAGAACCGATTACCGTGCCAACGCCACCTGCCATGCTTGTTCCACCAAGAATAACCGCCGCAATAACAGAAAGCTCATCGCCTTCACCGAAAGTGTAGCGTGCTGTCTGTACTCTTCCTGCGTAAAGCATGCCTGCAAAACTTGCAGCAATACCTGACATAACGAAAACGGCAATTTTGATTCTGTCTACGTTGATACCTGTATATTTGGCAGATAATTCATTACCGCCAGTAGCCATTACTTTTTTACCAAAAGGCAGTTTATTTAAAACAAAATATCCAATCACTAAGGCAACAACAGTCCAGATTAATAGAATCGGAACAGGACCGATTTGACCAAGACCGAAGATAAAATTATAAGTATCATTTGTAATCGGAACCGCCGCCGTGTTGGTTGTCCACATGGCAGCACCTTTGATAATACTTAACATCCCAAGTGTCACGAGGAAAGATGGGATCCCTACTTTTGTGACAAACATACCGTTGATTAAACCAACAGTTGCGCCGAGCGCAATTCCTGCTAATACGGCAAGTAAAATACTATTGGTACTTTGCAGCACCAGTGCTACGATGATGGAAGACAACGCTACTGTAGAGCCAATCGAAAGGTCAATTTCCTTGGCGCCAATTACAAATGTGCACGCCACAGCCATAATGGAAATCATCGCTGTTTGCTTTGTAATATTTAAAATATTGTTCACAGAGAAAAATTTATCGCCAAACATTAGCGTAAACGCGACCAGCACTATAGCAAAAATGATATAGACCATGTAGTCACTAAAATTGATAGTTGTCTTTTTTGTTTGCTTAGTTTTTACTGAAATGTCAACAAGATTTTTTGCAGTCTGCATACATAACCACCTCATTATTAGAATTCATATCGTTCAATATGAAAGGTTAATAGTTAAGCAGCACGCCTGCGCTTAACTATTACTCTGTAAGAAATGCATCCTTTATTACTTCTTTAATGCCTTTTTCACAATCGCTGGAGCGTCCTTATGGTAGGCAATTTGGAATGCATCCGCTACATTCTCTTTCATGACAGGAAGAGCAGGCGGACAAATATAAGAAGGAACTTCTTTTCCAATCAGTGCATATGCAGCCGCCATTGCTTCTGCAATCCCTTGATCATAAGAACGTGGAGCAGCTGTTCCTTGAATCATGCCGTCTTCCGCAATATTCCTCGCCGTGTTTTCTCCTAAGTCTACTGTCGTAATGACCAAATCATTTCTACCCGCTGACTTAGCTGATGCACTAATGGCTTCGGCCGGTACATCCCAGCTGGCATAGACGCCCTTTAAGTTTGGCTGATTTACCAGCAAACCGTCTGCAACTTCTCCTACTTTGTTCGGGTCTGCAAATGGAGACTCAGCTACCAATTTGATATTTGGATATTTTTTAATTTCATCCTTGAATCCTCGATCACGTTCATTGGTTACAAAGAATACGGCATCATAGTAAACACTCGCAACTTCACCCTTGTAGCCAATTTGCTTAGCCAGCATATCTGCTGCAGCTACTCCGTTGCCATAGCTGTCTGCATTAACAAGAGTGGCATAGTCTTTTCCAGGCTTGAATCCTTTCGGGATATTTTCCATAAATACTAGTTTCGTTCCAGCTTTTGCAACCTCTTTATAGGCTGATGCTGTTGCTTCCGGATCCACAGGCATGGTAATCATGACATCCGGTTTAAGAGCCATTGTGCTTTCAATGTTGGCAATTTCCGTTTGAGCATTGAAATTTGCATCTGTTACGGAAACAACTTTAACGCCAAGCTCTTCAAGCAGGGACTTGGCAGCTGCCAATTTTACTTGGTTCGGTGCGTTACTTTGCATATGATAAACAAAGGCAGCGGTGAAATTTCCATCTTTTAGTTTCTGTTTTTCCTCGTCTGTCAATGTTAATTGTGAAGGAGAGACAGCTTTCTCGCCGTATGGTCCAACCCCTAGAACCTCAGTTGGATTAAGATTTATTTCTTTAACCGGCGCTGTTGCAGCAGCATCTTTTGCACTTGTTTCAGAGGACTTTTCTGAAGTAGTAGTAGAAGCACAAGCTGCTAAACTGAATGTGACTCCAACCGCAAGACCTAGTGACAATAATTTCTTTTTCATTTTATTTCCTCCTTGAATATGATTGTAATTGATTACAATAAACACCAAATCTCGCATTCGTTTTCAAAAGGGCAGCAGAGAAAATAGTTCGAAGCCCTGCAACCACCTCCTTACCAAGTGTATATTCCTTAATATACCTTTAACTTTTTTTCACCAAGAAATGAGGAATAGGTACGGCATGTGTTTCGAATCATCAAGCGATGAGGCAATACAATTTGGTTGCGAGTCAACTCTTCTTTTTTAATAATCGACAGCAGCATTTGCATAGCCTGATAACCCATGTCATACCTCGGCTGCGAAACAGAGGTCAGTTCCGGTTCCACCAACCCGCACAGCGGAATATCGTCAAATCCGATAACAGATATATCGTTAGGAACTTGCAGCCCTCTTTGTTTAATCGCCTTCATTGCTCCAACAGCCATTTCATCATTTGTCGCGAATACCGCTGTCGGAGGATCCTTTAAAGCCAGGAGCTTCAGCATCGTTTCATATCCTGAAGTAACCGAAAAATTTCCTTCTTGAATCAGCACTCCCTCTATCGGGATTTCATTTAAATTCAAAGCCTGATAATAACCTTTCACTCGATCCTTGCTAAGGATGACGTCCAGAGGTCCAGTAATCATTCCAATCCGCCGATGACCAAGACGGATCAAGTGCTCTACCGCTTCTCGTCCTGCGCTGACATTATCAATCGAAACAGTTGGTATATCGAAACCATCAATATACTCACATGCTAATACCACTGGGATTTCCTGGCTCGCTGCCAGAATTTCTTCTTTTGGCAATCTTGCCGTTGCTAAGATCAAACCGTCGACTACACGCTCTTTTACCAGATTGATATAATCCCTTTCCTGTTCAAGACTATTACCTGTATCGCCCAGCAGAACATGGTAGCCAAATTCTAAGGCGACATCTTTAAACCCTTGCAGAATACTTGAGAAAAAGGGATTGGTGATATCGGGTACGACTGCCATTACAGTTTTTGAAGACATTTTCCTTAGGTTACTCGCCAGTCTGTTTGGCTTATATTCCAGTTTGTTAACGGCTTTTAAAACCCTGTCACGTGTCTTTGAAGAAACGTTCATGTTGTTTGATAAAACTCTCGAAACGGTGGCTGTTGAAACCTTGGCCATTTTTGCTACATCGACAATCCCAACCATCTTTTTCGTTTCCTTTCTGAATCTCTATAACCGGATTGTAATCGATTACAAAATTGTCGTCTAACGAGCTTCGGACAAGGGTTTTGTCCATTGGGAACCGCTTTCTATCCAATCGTATAAACCTTTTATTCATTCGGACAAAATATTCATAAATTTCAAAAAAACAAAAAAGAGATCCAGTTAAACTGGACCTCATAATGATTTATTTTTTTGCAATTCTGCTAGCTTATTCTTGGAAACCTTCGCCGTCTCGTCGTAATTTTTAAAATAGGCTTTATAGGACTGACCGGATGCTTCAATCCTTTTTAAATGCTGCAAGTTGATTATAAAGGATCGGTGCGAGGCCACAAATCGTGAATCAAGAATTTCCTCTAGATTTGTTAACGCCTCGTTTACCTCGATTTTTTGTTCCATCATATGGATAACCGCTTTTCGGTCCGCTCTTTCAATAAAAATAATCTCATCCAAAGGGATAAAGGAATACTGATTGTATTGTTTAATCATTAGATCCTTTTTTATCGATGGCGGCTGCCGGTCAGCGGGCGGTTTCGAAAATGCCGCTGCTCGATCAAGCGACGCATACAGTCTGGTACGGTCGATCGGCTTGACAATGTAATCGATTGCATTCACATCAAAAGCTTCCAAAGCATATTCATCATACCCTGTAATGAAAATCACCTGTAAAGAAGGGACAATTTTTTTACAGGATTTCACAGCTTCCATACCATTCAATAATGGCATATGAATATCGACTAAGGCGATATCGGGCCGTTCCACCATTACTTTGCTGATTAACTCTTCTCCATTTGCTGCTTCTCCAACAACCTGAAAGTTGGGAACGGTTTTAATAAAATGCTTCAACAACTTTCTGGATGGTGCATCGTCATCTGCAATCAAAACTCTCATAGGTCATCCCCCAAAGCCTACTATTTTGAAATTATCAGCAAAATTCATTACAAACAGTATAAGGCAGTTTATCCTGTATAGGAAGCCTTTTAGAAAAATTGATTCAGACATGAACCACTAGACTATAATAAAGCTAATAACCCGCATTTGAAAAGGCAGGGAGAGAAATGGATCTCAACTTATATAAAGAAGTGCTTCGGACGATGTCAGAATGCGTGATTATCCATGAAAAATCGGGAAATATGGTCGCCCTGAATGATAATGTTGAAAAGGTACTGGGATTTTCAGAGGAATTATTAACAGAATCCACCCTTAGGCAATTTGAATTTTTTCGAGAAGACGGCACCCGTTTACCTTATTCCGGGCTGCCAAATGTCCTCACCCTCGAACAGGGTATTCCTTTTAAAGATTTTATAGTGGGTGGAAAGGATCTAAATCACAACTTGAAATGGCTTTCCATTAATTCAACACCGCTTAAAAGGGATGGCGCGCAGGCTGCCCTTGTGACGATTTCCGATATCACCGAACGAAGAAAAATGGCACACGCGCTACTTCAAGCAAAAGAAGAGGCGGAAAAAGCCAATATGGCCAAATCGGACTTTCTATCGAAAATGAGTCACGAACTCCGTACACCTTTGAATGGAATCCTGGGTTTTGCGCAGCTATTGGAAATAGATGAAACTTTAAACGAGGAGCAGCAGGATTTTGTCCAGGAGATTTTAAGCGGCGGGAATCATTTATTAAGTTTGATTAATGATATTTTAGATCTCTCCAGAATCGAAACAGGTCAATTAAAGGTCACTTTAGAAGAGGTTAATCTGCTTGCCATTATCAATGAATGTATTAAGATTGTTCAGCCGCTGGCCCAAAAGAAAGAAATTAGACTCCATAACCGGGTGAATCCATCGCAAAGCATAGTCGTTCTTGCCGATACCATTCGGCTTAAACAAATTCTTCTTAACCTGCTCGATAATGCGATTAAATATAACCGCATAGGCGGCAAAGTCATTATCTACTCTTATTTGAAAGGAAACGAGGCTTTCGTGCATGTTGTAGATACAGGAGCAGGAATTTCTGCTGACGAGTATCAGAAAGTCTTTGTTCCATTTTATCGGGTTGAGGGAACACAAGAAGAAGGAACAGGTATTGGATTGTCTATGGTGAAACAGCTTGTCCATCAAATGGGGGGCAGCATTAATGTAACGAGCCAAAAACGAATTGGAAGTAATTTTTCCTTCAGCCTCCCCCTTTCCCACGATTTAAAGGCAGCTGTGAGATGGGGTGAGAATGTCGAATCTCATGCGGTGAATGAAAATAAGACCGAGCAATATTGCTTGCTGTATATCGAAGATAATGAATCTAACTTAAATCTTGTCACGAACATTATGAAATCGCAACCTTCCTATACCTTTTTATCTGCCCGTACCGGAAAAGAAGGCTTAGAAATGGCGGCTAAAGAAAAGGTTGACTTGATTCTCCTTGATCTGGATCTCCCGGATATACACGGAAACGAGGTTTTTGAGCGTTTAAAATCTTGTGGAAAAACGAAAGACATTGCTATCATCGCAGTAAGTGCCAATGCTATACCGCAAGATATTCAATATACATTTGACCTGGGGTTCGATAATTATGTGACAAAACCCTTTAATATACAAGAGTTTTTATCCGTCATAAAAGAGACCCTGCTTAATACGATCAATCAGAATATACCGGCAGATAAAATTTTAAGTCAAGGACCACATGGAGAGGAAGCTGTTTCGGCCAAAACACTCCAATTATCATTGAAAGATCTGAGAAAGCTGAAAGAAAAGAAGTATAAAGCGGCGATTGCGATGCACTATACGGAAAATGATTTTTCAACCGCAACCATCAATGGTTTAAAGGATACGTTCGAGAAAATGGGGATCGAAGTTGTGGCGGTTTCGGATGCAGAATTTAAGGCTAATAAACAAATTTCAGATATCGAAACCATTATAGAGCTGAAGGCAGATGTCATTGTTAGTTTACCGGTCAATCCACATACAACGGCTCCTGTCTTTAAAAAGGCATCGA
Source organism: Neobacillus drentensis (assembly GCF_036965425.1). Lineage (GTDB taxonomy): Bacteria > Bacillota > Bacilli > Bacillales > Cytobacillaceae > Neobacillus > Neobacillus drentensis_F. The sequence continues at coordinate 98,075 of NZ_JBALPP010000139.1, forward strand.
AAGCAGGCATCAAACTAATCTTTATGGACAGTATGCCTGAGGGCTTGGAAGCAGGCAAAGATTATGTAAGCGTTGTAACGTCAGATAACTATGGAAATGGTATTTTCGCTGGAGAGATTATGGGGGATGCCCTAAATGGAGCAGGCAAGATTGGGGTTATATTTCACAATGCTGATTTTTTTGTCAATAATCAGCGAGTCGAAGCATTTGAAACGACCATCAAAGAAAACTATCCAAATATAAAAATTGCGGCACGAGCTGGAATCACCACTCCAAAAGAAGCGGAAAAAGCAGCCTCTGATATGTTAGCAACGAGCCCTGATTTAGATGGAATTTTTGCGATTTGGGATCAGCCGGCGGAGGGAGTACTGGCTGCTGCCCGCAAAGCCGGGAAAAATGATATCGTCATTACAACCGTTGATTTAGGAAGTAATGTGGCGATTGACATTGCTTCTGACGGAAATATAAAAGGCCTTGGAGCACAGCTGCCTTATGAAAATGGTGTGGCGCAGGCGATTATTGCGGGATATTCCTTGCTTGGAAAGGAAGTGGCTCCTTTCTATGTGGTACCGGCGATGAAAGTAACAAAAGAAAATGTCTTAAAGGTTTGGAAATTGGCTTATCGCCAAGATGCACCAAATGCTATTCAAAAGTACTTCTAACAATCATTTAAGGGTGCCTGTTGCAAAATCCCTTTTTACAATGCATACTTTTTTAATCAAATGCTTGATTAGTTTTCCGAACTTAGTCATACCAAGGGTTCAATACTACTCAAGCAATCGTTTGATTAGGTTTCCTTGGACCCAACCTTTTTAATCAAATGATTGATTAGTTTTATTAACTTAGTGATACCTTGGCCTCAACCTCATTTAATTAATCGTTTGATTAGTTTTGTTGCCATATTAATCAATCGTTTAATTAGTTTTATATACTTAGTGATAACCTTGGCCTCAGCCTTATTTAATCAATCGTTTGAATAGTTATTGATCAAAAAAACCCTTCCATTTAGGAAGGGTTAATCATTATAGATTTCGATATCTAGTCCTGGGTTGGCATTAAGCGAAAGACCGGCTCTTATTCCTTTTTCAAACATAATGCTTCCAGCAGCAGCAATCATTGCCGCATTATCGGTGCATAATGCTAATGGAGGAATCACCAATTCGACTTCAGCCTTTTCTGAAAAAGTCTTTTCTAATGCACTTCTAAGACCTTTATTTGCAGCTACACCGCCAGCAACCAATAGCTGTTTCACTCCATATTCATCTACTGCTCTTTCTGTTTTTTTCACAAGAACTTCAATAACACTTGCTTGAAAGCTGGCAGCCAGATCCTCTGGTGCAATTGTCTCGCCGCGCTGTTCAGCATTGTGGACAGTATTGATAACTGCCGATTTTAACCCGCTGAAGCTAAAGTCATAAGACCCTTCCTCAAGCCATGCACGTGGTAAATCAATTGTTGGGCTTCCCTCGTGTGCCAAACGGTCAATGTGCGGCCCACCTGGATATGGCATATTCAACGTTCTAGCCACTTTGTCATAGGCTTCCCCAGCAGCATCATCACGCGTTTCGCCGATTACTTCAAAATAACCATGCTCCCTCATATAAACAAGCTCTGTATGCCCGCCTGAAACAACTAGGGCTAACAGCGGGAATTTCATTTCTGTTACCAGTCGGTTTGCGTAAATATGCCCGGCAATATGATGAACAGGCACAAGCGGAATATTATGAGCAAAGGCAAGGGCTTTCGCTGCATTCACCCCAATTAATAAAGCCCCGACTAAACCCGGTCCTTCTGTAACAGTAATGGCATCAATTTCTGCAAATGTTAAATCCGCTTGATTCAAAGCCTCTTCAATCACGATAGTCATTTGTTCTACATGATGTCGTGACGCAATCTCCGGTACCACGCCGCCAAACCGTTTATGGCTTTCAATTTGAGATGCTACAACATTTGCCGCAATTTCCCGGCCATTTTTAATAATCGCAACTGCCGTTTCATCACAGCTCGTTTCGATTCCCAATATATACTGATCTTTTATCATAAATTCACCCACATTACTAGCGCATCTTCCTGATTATCTGAATAATAATTTTTCCGGATCCCGCCATTTTGAAAGCCTAGTTTACGGTATAGAGATTGTGCCACATGATTGGTTACCCGGACCTCAAGGGTCATGCTCTTTGCCCCCATTTCCCTTGAAACAGACATCAATTTGCGCATCATCGTCTCCCCAAGCTTTCTGCCGCGAGATTCCGGCAAAATGGCTACATTCGTTACATGCGCTTCATCAATCACAATCCACGTACCGCAGTATCCGATTATTTTATTGTCTTCCTCAAGCACTATATAAACGGCAAACTTGTTATTGTGCAATTCATTATAAAAAGCTTCACGGCTCCATGGCACAGTAAACGAGGCCTGTTCAACAGCTAAAACCTGGTCGATATCCTCTTCCCTCATATAGCGAAAAACATAAGAATCTACCATTTTTCTATCCCTATCCATTTGAATTTTTTCCTTTTGCTTCTAACCACTTAGCTTCGGCTTCAGCTAAGCGAATATAATTAGGTACAAAAGTATGTACATCTTCCCCATCTTTGTTGCGTCCCAACAAGGCCAGTTCAGAAGGACGAGGATTATGTTCTGTGATGCTTGCAAAAAATGCTTTAGTCCCTACGATTTCTTCAAGCTTCGATTGATGAAGCGGCAGATCATTCCCGACAAACAATATGGGCTTTGTCATTTCGGCTAGTTTAGCTGCCCAATCTACAGCCATAACTAACTGATCCTGCTCTACAACTGATAGCTGTCCGTTCTCAAACTGATACAGCCCAGTATAGACTTGTCCTCTTCTTGCGTCAAATAATGGAGACACATAGCCATCAAAATAGCGCCCTGTTCCAGATGCTAAAATTTCAAGACTAGAGATGCCCACCAGTGGAATATTTAAAGTCCATGCCAGTGTTTTTGCAATCGTAACCCCAATTCTTACACCCGTATAAGACCCTGGGCCCTTTGCCACCACTATTTTCGTTAAATCTCCCGGCACTCGTTCACAATCCTTCATTAACGTCTGGATGGCAGGCATGATTCGGACAGAATGATTCTTTTTTAAATTTGTAATATACTCCCCAAGCACTTGGTTTTCTTCTAAAAGCGAAACTCCTAATGCATAATTAGAAGTATCGATTGCTAAAATTGTCATGCAAAAATCTCCTTACATAATTGCTCATATCTTTTACCCTTTGGCTTGAGAACAATTTTCCGCTTATCCTGCTCCTCATGATACAAGTAAATGGTTAATAGGTCCGATGGCAATTGCTCTTCAATTAAATGAGCCCATTCCACTACTGTTACTCCATCACCTTCAAAGTATTCATCAAACCCTAAGTCCTCATAAGCATCTGCTACCCGATAAACATCCATGTGATATAATGGCAGGTTTCCGTTATATTCTTTAATGATAGTGAAGGTCGGACTATTTACAGTTTTCTTAATGTTGAGTCCTTTTGCCAGACCTTTTGTAAAAGTAGTCTTACCGGCTCCTAAATCACCTTCAAGAGCAATCACATCTCCCGGTTGTAAAAAGGAGGCTAATCTTTCAGCAAACTGGGTAGTTTCATCAGAATTCGTTGTATTTAATTCAAATTGGTTCATTCCATCACCTATTTACTCTCTATCTTCATTTTACCTAATTTTAGATGCAAAAAAACCTTAGGATATCTCCTAAGGATGCCTATTCTTTATGTAGTTTACATGATTTTTTCCTTTTACGCAAAAAAGCATGGTTTTTGGATAAAAAAAAGACGAAACTCTTGTTTCGTACTTACTTAAAAATATGGCGGTCTGGACGGGACTCGAACCCGCGACCTCCTGCGTGACAGGCAGGCATTCTAACCAACTGAACTACCAGACCAAGATTGCGGAGGCAGGATTTGAACCTGCGACCTTCGGGTTATGAGCCCGACGAGCTACCAGACTGCTCCACCCCGCGACGGTATAAATGACTCAAATATTAACCACCATATTAGTTTATGCTCAGTCATAAATTTTATACATGGTTTTTTAGAAAAAACAGCCTGGCAACGTCCTACTCTCACAGGGGCGCGTGCCCCAACTACCATCGGCGCTGAGAAGCTTAACTTCCGTGTTCGGTATGGGAACGGGTGTGACCTTCTCGCCATAATTACCAGACTATTT